>JAFTDE010000060.1 GCA_017454335.1 Bacteroidales bacterium
AGATACGGCTTTCGGCTTTTCTCCCAAGGAGAATGTACTTCCAAAGTTCCTATTCTACTTCTGCAAGGGGTTCAACTTCCAGGATATGAACAAAGGAACCACTATCCCAAGTCTCGTGAAGACAGATTTGTTGCAGATACGCATACCAATCCCATCTCTCGCCGAGCAGCAGCGTATCGTGGGTATTCTGGACCAGGAGTTCGCCAAGATTGATGCCCTGAAAGCCAATGCCGAGAAATCCCTTCAAGCGGCAAAGGACCTATTCCGAAAGTCTATGGACATCCTCTTGTCTCCACAAGCGAATTGGACGGAAACAACTCTTGGTGAGATTTGCTCCAAAATTGGTTCAGGAGCAACACCTTCTGGAGGAAAACGAGCATATCAAAAAGAAGGCATCAGTTTGATACGAAGCCTAAATGTTCATAACAATGAGTTTAGGTATGAAGATTTGGCACATATCAACGCTATTCAAGCATCATCACTGAATAATGTGGAAATCCATAGTGGAGATGTTTTGTTCAACATTACCGGGGCTTCTGTAACTCGGTGTTGTTTGGTCCCCGATGATGTCATTCCTGCCAGAGTAAATCAGCACGTATCCATTTTGCGGCTAATACCAGAAACCATAATCCCGGCATTGCTTGTTTTCATATTGATTTCTCCTCGTCAAAATGAACTCCTTATGAAAACGGCGGAGAATGGAGCAACCAGACAGGCAATCACCAAAAGGGAATTAGAACAATGGCACATCCAGTATCCGGTTTCTACCGAGGAACAACAAGCAATCATCGCTCATCTTAATGACCTTGATAACAAGTGCCAGTCCCTGCGAGAGAACTACCAGGAGACCCTCGCTCTCTGTGATGACTTGAAGCAATCCCTTCTTCGCAAGGCATTCAACGGAGAGTTGTAAATCAATAGTTTATGAACGAGAGCCAGACCAGATTGACCAAGATTGACCCCAAGCTGAAAGAGAACGGCTGGGGCACTACGGCTGATAGTTATATCCTCACGGAAGTCCCCATCACCCGGGGAAGGATAAGCCAGACCATCAAGCCCAGACCGATGAAGGCGGACTACATCCTGCAATACAAGGGTGTCAAGCTGGCGGTCGTGGAAGCGAAGAGCGATGAGAAACCGGTTGGTGAAGGCGTGATGCAAGCAAAGGAATACGCCGAGAAGCTGAAAATCCGCTTCACCTACGCTACGAATGGCGACACCATCTACCAGATTGATATGGAGACCGGCGAGGAGGGCGAAGTGGATGACTACCTTTCCCCGGAAGAACTCTGGAAGCGGACCTTCGGGGATGTGGATGAATGGAGGGACAAGTTCTACGCCCAGCCCCTTTTCAATGACGGCCAAAAAGTCCCCAGGTATTACCAGGAGATTGCCATCAACAAGGTCCTCAACGCCGTAGCTGCCGGGAAAAACCGCATCCTGCTGACAATGGCAACGGGAACCGGCAAGACCTTCATCTCCTTCCAGATTGCATACAAGCTCTTCCATACGAGGTGGAATGTGAGGAAGACAGGCAACAGACCCCGTATCCTCTTCCTGGCAGACCGGAATATCCTCGCAGACCAGGCTTTCAACGGCTTTTTCGGGTTCGCAAATGACGCTCTGTGCCGTATCACCCCGGAAAGCGTCCGCAAGAACGGCAAAGTCCCGACCAACGCATCCATCTTCTTCACCATTTTCCAGACATTTGATAGCGGCGAGGAGGGGAAACGCAACTTCGGTCAGTACCCCAGGGACTTCTTTGACTTCGTAATCATTGACGAGTGCCATCGTGGGGGTGCGAATGACGAGAGCCGGTGGCGTGGCATTATGGAATACTTTGATAGTGCCGTCCAGCTGGGTATGACTGCAACACCGAGACGGGACACCAACGCCAATACCTACGAATACTTCGGGAAACCGGTCTATGAGTACTCCTTGAAGGAAGGCATTGCTGATGGATACCTCACCCCGTTCCGGCATTGCAAGATGCAGAGCAACATTGACGATTACATCTACACCCCGGAAGACGAAATCCTGTCCGGTGAAGTGGAAGAGGGCAAGGTCTATACGGAGAATGACTTCTACCAGGGGAATATCACCATCCGGCAAAGGGATGAGGCAAGGGTCCAGGAGTTCTTGAAGTACATCGGCGAGAACGAGAAGACCCTGGTGTTCTGTGCGACCCAGGACCACGCTGCCAAAATCCGTGATATGATAAACACGTTCCATCACGGAAACCCCAAGTATGCGGTCCGTGTTGCTGCCAATGACGGGGCACTGGGTGAGCAGTACCTGAAAGACTTCCAGGACAACGAAAGGACTATTCCCACGATATTGACTACCTCACAGAAGCTATCTACGGGAGTGGATGCCCTTAATGTGCGGAATATCGTGCTTATGCGTCCCGTCCGGTCAATGATTGAGTTCAAGCAGATAATTGGTCGTGGAACCCGGCTTTATGATGGCAAGTATTACTTCACCATCTATGACTTTGTGAAGGCGTATGAGCACTTCCAGGACCCGGTTTGGGATGGCGAAGAAGATGTGGATGACAAACCACTGGTGGAGGGATATGAACTCCGTGGAGATGAGGGCTTGAACCAACTGGAAGAGAGAAAGTGCAAGGATTACCCCAAAAAGGGGGATGAAGAGGACGAGGAGGAGAAGCCCGAGAAACTGGTAATCCGTCTTTCAACCGGACACACAATGAGTATCAAGCACATCAAGAGCGATATGTTCTGGGGTCCGGATGGCGTTCCGGTCAGTGCCGAAGAGTTCTTGCAGATGTTGTTCGGGAAGCTGCCGGAGTTCTTTGCTGATGAAGCTGAACTTCGTGAGAAGTGGTCATCGCCGACAACCAGAAGAGAACTCCTTAACCAGATGGCAGACCAGGGCTATGGCGAGGATGTCTTGAAGCAGATACGGAGTTTGATTGATGCCGATGACTGCGACCTGCTTGATGTCCTGGAATACATCGCATACCAGAAGAAACCTGTTAATCGCGAGTCCAGGGCCTATAATGCCCTGCTTTACACTGATCAGCAAACTCCGGAACAGGTGGCCTTCATCCAATACCTTGTGTCCGTCTATGTCAGGGCCGGTATCGATGAACTTGAAGCGGACCGGCTCCCGAAACTGATGCAGAACAAGTACGGAACCATTCTGGAAGGGACTAATGCCCTGGGCGGAATTGAGCAAGCAAGGAGTACCTTCTACAACTTTCAGCGTAACCTATACCAACAAGCAATTTGAAAGATAGCGGCTGCATTCACAAGACATAAAAACGAAACCCGATAACTTGGATTGCTCCAGAGGTCACCGGGAATAAAACATCGCAAATGTAATCAATTTATTTGATTGTTGATAGTAATCCATGCGCCGCATCATCTTCCATATCGACGTGAACTCGGCGTTCCTGTCCTGGAGCGCCGTGAAGATGGTACGGGAGGGCCAGCCCGACATCCGGCTGGTCCCGTCGGTCGTGTCCGGCGATCCGAACGACCGGCGCAGCATCATCACCGCGGCTTCGATTCCGGCGAAGAAGCTGGGCATCAAGACCGCGCAGCCGGTTTCCATGGCGCTGCGCACCTGCCCGTCGCTGGTGCTGGTCCGGGGCGACTGGGAGTGGTACAAGCGCTGTTCGGAGGGCTTCATCGCCATCTGCCGGCGCTATTCTCCCGTGCTGCAGCAGTTCTCCATCGACGAATGCTTCATCGACATGACGTTCCGCTGTTCCGGGAAGGATCCGGTCGCTGTCGCGACGCAGCTGAAGGATGAAATCCGGGACAGCCTGGGCTTTACCGTCAATGTCGGCGTCGGATCGAACAAACTGCTGGCGAAGATGGCTTCGGATTTCGAGAAGCCCGACAAGGTCCATACCCTCTGGGAGAGCGAGGTGCCGGAGAAGATGTGGCCGCTGGGCGTGCGCGACCTGCTGTGGGTGGGGAAGAAGACGGAGGAGCGGCTGACCGCGCACGGCATCCGTACCATCGGGGATCTGGCGCAGTTGGGTATGGGTTCCCTGACGGCGCTGGTGGGGCAGAAGTTCGCCGCCCAGCTGCACGAGAACGCCAACGGGCACGACGATTCGCCGGTCGAGACGGAAGTGGCTGAAGCCAAGAGCTACAGCGCCGAACGGACCTTTTCCCGGGACTACACCGATCCCGGGGACATTGACCGCGCCCTGTTCAAGGTGGCCTGCATCGTTGCGCACCGCATCCGGCGGGACAATTTCCGGGCTTCGACGGTGTCGATGTTCATCAAGCACCGGGATTTCTCGGTCCAGCAGAAGCAGACTTCGCTGTACCAGCCGACCGACGTCACCGCCGTCATCCTGAACGAGGCGCGCCGGATGCTGGGCGAGATCTGGGACGGGCGGACGCCGCTCCGGCAGGTCGGGCTGGGCGTATCGAAGCTGACGCACGAGAATGCCATCCAGATGAGCCTGTTCGAGGATCCGAAGCTGGAGTATTACCGCGCCTGGGACCGGAAGTACGACGCGCAGCGCTCCCGCGCCGAGGACGCGCGGATGCTGGCGTACGAGCGGAAAGGGAGTCCGGAGGGGGAGGAGTCGGAGCCCGGAGCGTTCTCGTCCACATCGGTCCAAGAATGACATTCTTCGAGTGTCTTGTCGAATCGTCCGGCATGTTTTTTAACGAATCTTATCCCGGTCCTCGTGTTGGAAGTCAGGCTGGCAAGTGTGCTTACCCTTCCTTTACAGCGATAGGCTAGGCACGAAAACACCGGGAAAACGTGCTTACCCTGCGGATGCCAGGGCATGGTAAGCACGGTGCCCTGTTGCCGCACAAGACCTGGTGGTGTAAAACGGCTGGAAGGCAATGTCGGTCTTCTGTCTAGCCCTCTTCCTTCGATTTGCAATTCCTCACCACTTTCCGGCCAGGGGGCCGGAGGCGAGTATGTCGCGTGAGATGATGCGGTAGTGGGGGTTGTAGGCCTGCGAGAAGGCGTCGCTGTGGTGAAGGACCAGATGGCCCTGGGCCACCAGCGAGTCGATCTCGGCAAGGTCGCGGGAGGCGTCCGGAATGTCCGGGAAGTCGCGTCTCAGAACGGCGGCGACGCTGTTCCATTTCGCTATCCAGGCTTCTTCCGTCGCCTTCGGGCCGTCATTGGCGCTGCGCACCAGTGCGTCCAAAAGGTCCTCTGCGCTGATCATGCCGTCCAGCACGACGGACAGGTCCACCCGGATGTAGTTCCCTTTGTCGCCGACGGGCAGGAAGCGCAGCTCGGGTTTCTTGTACAAACCGGCCGCCAGTTCCTCCCGGTACGTCTCCAGTTCGGACATCAGATACGCCCGGGCCGCCTCGGGATTGGCCACCAGATGGCCGGGCCCCAGGTTGTCCTGGCAGAAATTCTTGTAAATGTCCTGTACCCTGGATGCGGGGTACTGCCGCAGCTGGTCGGCCACGGCCTTCCGGATGGGATCTCCTCCGCATGCCGTCATGCAGGCCAGGGCCACCGCCGCCAAAGTCAAGAATGGTTTCATCAATACATATTTCATTTCACCAGCCTCAAAGAAATCCTTCCCCGTTCCAGGTCCACGTCCTCAACGCTGACGGTGATCTGCTGGTGGAGTTTCAGGACCTTGGTGGGGTCGGCGAGGCCACGCACGCCCATGCGGGACACGTGGATCAGGCCGTTCTCGTGCAGTCCGATGTCCACGAAGGCGCCGAAGTTCGTCAGGTTGGTGACGATGCCGGGCAGCTCCATCCCCGGATGCAGGTCGTCCAGGCTGTGGATGTCGTCGGCGAAACGGAATTCGGAGGCCTGGGCGCGCGGATCCAGCCCCGGCTTGCGCAGTTCCTGCAGGATGTCGTTCACCGTGGGAAGTCCGACGCGGTCGTCCACGTAGCGGTCAGCCTGGATCTTGCTGCACAGCGCGTCGTTGCCGACCAGTTCCCCGACGCTGACGCCCAGATCGGCCGCCATGCGGTCCACGATGGGGTAGGATTCCGGGTGGACGGCGGAGTCGTCCAGAGGATTGCGTGCGCCTTTGATGCGCAGGAATCCGGCGCACTGCTCGAAGGCTTTGTCTCCCAGGCGCGGCACCTTCTTCAATTCGCTGCGCGAACGGAAACCGCCGTGTTCGTTGCGGTAGGCGACGATGTTGCCGGCCAGCGCGGGGCCGATGCCGGAGACATAGCGCAGCAGGTACGGGCTGGCCGTATTCAGGTTCACCCCGACGCTGTTCACGCAGGACTCGACGGTCTGGTCCAGCTTCTCTTTCAGCAGGCCCTGGTCCACGTCGTGCTGGTACTGGCCGATGCCGAGGTTCTTGGGGTCGATCTTGACGAGTTCGGCCAGGGGGTCCATCAGGCGCCGGCCGATGGAAACGGCGCCGCGCACGGTGACGTCTTCGTCCGGGAATTCCTCCCGGGCCACTTCCGAGGCCGAGTAGATGGAGGCGCCGTCTTCGCTGACGGTCCAGACACTGCAGCCCTCCGGCAGCTGGATGCGGCGCAGGAATTCCTCGGTCTCGCGGCTGGCCGTGCCGTTGCCGATGGCGATGGCCTGGATGCGGTATTTCTCCAGCAGGGCCTGCACCTCCGTGATCGCGCGGATCTTTTCGTTCTGCGGCGGATGCGGATAGATGATCGTATGGCAGAGCAGCGCGCCCTGTTCGTCCAGGCAGGCGATCTTGCAGCCGTTGCGGAATCCCGGGTCGATGGCCATCGTGCGCTTCTGCCCGACGGGCGCGCCCAGCAACAGCTGGCGCAGGTTGTCCCCGAAGACGCGGATGCTCTCGATGTCGGCTTTCTCCTTGGCTTCGCGCAGCACTTCGCCCGATACGGAAGGTTCCAGCAGGCGCTTGTAGGCGTCGGAAACGGACAGTTTGATCTGGGCGGCGAGGTCGTTGCCGGGGTAGCGGTGCTCCTGGCAGTAGTCGTAGTAGATCTTGTTCTCGCACTTCTCCGGGTCAGCGTCGATGCCGATGCTCAGGAAGCCTTCGTTCTGGGCCCGCAGGATGGCCAGCAGGTTGTGCGAGGGGATGCGGTCCAGCGGGGCCGTAAAGTTGAAATAGCTGCGGTATTTGGCCGCTTCGCCGTTCTCCCGCCCGGCCTTGGTGACCTTGGATTCGATGCGGCGCCGGCGGAAGATCGCGCGCAGGTTTTCGCGGATCTGCGCGGTTTCGCTCAGCCGTTCGGCGATGATGTCCCGGGCGCCGGCGAGGGCTTCGTCCTCGCTGCCGACCTTGCCCTTGACGAACTTGCGGGCTTCGTCCGCGGGACGCGGGCAGCGGTTGTTCCACATCGCGTCGGCCAGGGGTTCGAGGCCCAGCTCGCGGGCGACCGTGGCGCGGGTGCGGCGTTTGGGCCGGTAGGGGAGATAGAGGTCCTCGAGCTCGGTCGCGCTGACCGTCCCGGTGATCTTCGCTTCCAGTTCCTCCGTCAGGGCTCCGGCTTCGGCGATGGTCTTGAGGATGGTCTCCTTGCGCTTTTCCATCTCTCCGAAGACATCCACCCAGTGTTTGACCTCGGCGACTTCGGCATCGTCCATGTTGCCGGTTTTCTCCTTGCGGTAGCGGCTGATGAAGGGGATGGTGTCGCCTTCCGCGAACAGATCCGCACAGTTCTCGATCTGCCATTCGCGGCAGCCCATCTGGCGGGCGATAAACTGGATGTAGATTTCTTTCATATTCCAAATGTAACAAGAAAAAACTATCTTTGTTGTGAAAGAATAAACCAAAATGAAAAAGTTTTCCCTTCTCATCCTGCTGTCCGCCCTGGCGGCAGCTTTTGCGATGTCAGCCCGGGCGGACGAAGCCCGGCTGCTGCGTTTCCCCGCAACCAACAGTACCGAAGTGGTGTTCTCCTATGCCGGCGACCTGTACACCGTCCCCATCGCGGGCGGAGAGGCCCGCAGGCTGACCTCCCACATGGGCTATGAGATGTTCGCGCGCTACTCGCCGGACGGCCGGACCCTGGCCTTCACCGGGGAATACGACGGCAACCGCGAGGTGTACCTGATGCCCGCCGGAGGCGGCGAGCCCAAGCGCCTGACCTACACCGCGACGAACAGCCGTGACGAACTGGGCGACCGCATGGGTCCCAACAACATGGTGATGGCCTGGAATCCGGACGGCAAGAGCATCGTCTTCCGCAACCGCATCAGCGACGGCTTCGACGGGTCCCTCTGGACGGTCACGCCCGACGGGGCGATGCCCCGGCGCATCCCGCTGCCCGAAGGCGGATTCTGCTGCTGGTCTCCGGACGGCAAGCAGCTGGCCTACAACCGTGTGATGCGTGAATTCCGCACCTGGAAGTACTACCGCGGCGGTATGGCGGACGATATCTGGATCTGGAATCCCGCCCGTAAGACGGTGGAGAACATCTCCAACAACGACGCCCAGGACATCTTCCCGATGTGGGTCGGCGACGAGATCTTCTACGCCTCCGACCGCGACATGACGATGAACATCTTCGTGTACAACACCAAGACGCGCCAGACCTCCAAGGTGACCGATTTCAAGGATTTCGACGTCAAGTTCCCCAGCACGGACGGCAAGACCATCGTCTTCGAGCAGGCCGGGTACCTGTGGAAACTGGATCCGGCAACGCGGGCCTGCACCCGCATCCCCGTGACGCTCGCTTCCGACAACATCTATTCCCGTCCCGAGTCCCGCAAGGTCGCTTCGAACGTGTCTGCGGTCAGCCTCTCCCCGGACGGCCGCCGCATCAGCGTGACGGCGCGCGGCGAGGTCTTTGACGTGCCCGTCAAGGCCGGCGTGACCCGCAACATCACCCATACGCCCGGCGCGAATGAGCGCGGCGCGGACTGGAGCCCGGACGGGAAGAGCATCGCGTACATCAGCGACCGGACCGGCGAGACCGAGATCTGGCTGCAGGACGCCGCCGATGCGAGTGCCGCCCCGGTCCAGCTGACCCGCGGCACCGATACCTACATCCGCAGCCTCCAGTGGAGTCCGGACGGCAAGAAGATCCTCTATACCGACCGCAAGAACCGCCTGGTCGAGCTGGATCCGGCCACCAAGGCCTCGAAGGTGCTGCTGACCTGCCCCGAACAGGAGTTCAGCGGTGTGGAGTACTCCCCGGACAGCAAGTGGCTTGCCTACACGCGCCCCGCGACCAACGAGATGTCCATCGTGTACCTGTACGAGATTGCGACGGGCAAGGAGTATCCGGTGACGGAGCGCTGGTACAATTCTTCCTCCCCGCGTTTCAGCGCGGACGGCAAGTACCTGTTCTTCATCTCCGACCGTGACCTGAGCCCGATCTACAGCCGGGTGGAATGGGATTATGCCTATACGTCCATGAGCGCCATGTACATGACGATGCTGGCCGCCGATACGCCTTCGCCGCTGCTGCCCCACGACGGGGAAGTGGCCGAAGCGCCCAAGCCGGCTGCCGGGAAGGACGGTGACAAGAAGGAGGGCGTGAGCGTCAAGGTCGATCCCAAGGGCCTCTGCGACCGCATCATCAAACTGCCTTTCGGCGCCAGCCGCAACCTCTACTCCGACGGCAAGAAGGTCTGGTACTCCACCGGCCGCGAGACCCGCGTGTTTGACTTCGCCAGCGGCAAGGACGAGAAATGCGCGGATGCGTCGTTCAGTTACCGTTTCGGCGACAAGAAGGCGCTCTTCCTCAAGGGCATGAACGAGGTGTATGTGGCGGATTTCCCTTCGCCGCGCGTGGGCCTGGACGCCCGGGTCAGCACGGACGACCTGGTGGCTGTGGTGGATTTTGCCGAGGAGTGGCCGCAAGTCTTCAACGAGGTCTGGCGGGCTTTCCGTGACGGATTCTACCTGGAGAACATGCACGGGCGCAACTGGAGCGCCATCCGCGAGAAATACGCGCAGCTGCTGCCCTATGTCAAGACCCGGCTGGACCTGAATTACGTGATCGGGGAAATGATCTCCGAGCTGGCCTGCGGACACGCGTACGTGACGGTGGGGGATTATCCCAAGCCGCGCCGCATCCCGATGGGCCTGCTGGGCGCCGAGCTGTCCAAGGACAGCCGCAGCGGCTTCTTCAAGATTGACAAGATCCTGGAAGGCGCCCCGTACGCCTCCTCGCTGCGTTCGCCGCTGACCGAACCCGGCATCGGCGTCAAGGAAGGGGATTACATCACCGCAGTTGACGGCGTGTCCACGAAGGGCGTGGCCAACATCTACAGCCTGCTGGTCGGCAAGGCCGGCGTGCTGACGGAACTGACCGTGAACGGATCGGCCGCCGCCGGTGGCCGCAAGGTCGTGGTCAAGCCCATCGACGACGAGTATCCGCTGTACCACTACGCCTGGGTCCAGAAGAACATCCGCACCGTCGAGGAGAAATCCGGCGGCAAGGTCGGATATATCTACATCCCGGACATGAGCCAGGAAGGCCTGAACGAGTTCGTCCGTTACTACTATCCGCAGCTGGACAAGGAAGCCCTGATCATCGACGACCGTGCGAACGGCGGCGGAAACGTCTCCCCGATGATCATCGAGCGCCTGCGCCGCGAGGTGTACCGCATGACGATGTACCGGACTTCTTCGATGACCGGAACGATTCCCGAGGGTACGCACACCGGACCCAAGGTGCTGCTGGTCAACAAGTATTCGGCTTCGGACGGCGATCTGTTCCCGTGGAGCTTCAAGGCCAACAATCTGGGAACCGTCATCGGAACGCGCAGCTGGGGCGGCATTATCGGCATCAGCGGATCGCTGCCGTACATGGACGGAACGGATGTCCGCGTGCCTTTCTTCACGAATTACGATGCCAAGACGGGCGAGTGGATCGTGGAGAACCACGGCGTCGATCCGGACGTCGTGCTGGACAACGACCCGGTCCGCGAGTATGCGGGTGTGGACCAGCAGCTGAACGAGGCCATCCGTACGGCGCTCGAGCAGATCAAGGACCGCAAGCCGCTGCCGAAGGTTCCCGCTCCGAGAACCTTCCCTGATCTGGGTCTGCCGCAGATTGATTAATCGGCCGAGAGTTCCCGCAACTGGTCGCGGTAGGCGATCAGGATGCGGGACTTGGACAGGAAACCGAGGTATGAGCCATCGTCGGCAATGACCGGCAGGCGCCATGCCTCGGTTTTGTCGAACTTGGCCATGACGCTCTCCATCTTTTCATTCCGGTGGATGATGGCCGGGGGATTCTCCATCAGGTTGTAGGCGTGCAGCTTGTCGTAGGCGTCCGTGCGGGTGATGTAGCGGCGCAGTTTGTCCACGTCCAGCACGCCCTGGAACTTGCCTTCCCCGTCCAGCACGGCGATCACGGCCGAGTTGTCGTTCGTGATGATGCGGACGATTTCACGCAGCGTGGTGCCGGTCTGGACCCGCGGGTATTTGTCGCGGATCAATTCTTCGGTATTGAGCAGGGTCAGCACAGCCTGGTCGTTGTCGTGGGTCAGCAGGTCGCCGCTCTGGGCCAGGCGCTTGGTATAGATCGAATACTTCTCCCAGATGCGCGTGAATCCGTAGGAGACGGTCGAGCAGAGGATCAGGGGCAGCAGGAGTTCGTATCCGCCGGTGATTTCCGCAATGAGGAAGATGGCGGTCAGCGGCGCCTGCATGACGCCGGCCATCAGGCCCGCCATGCCCACCAGGACGAAATTCTGTTCGGGCAGGGGCGTATCCAGCGGCAGGGAAAGGTTGAAGGTGCGCGACAGCACGAATCCGGCGATGGCGCCGATGAACAGCGTGGGACCGAAGGTGCCGCCGACGCCGCCCCCGGCGTTGGTCAGGGTCATGGTCAGGACTTTCAGGAGCATGACGCCCAGAAAGAAGGCAGGGATGCCCCAGGGGGACTGCAGCAGGAATCCCAGCGGCGTGTTGTTGCGGAACACCACTTCGTTGCCGTTCAGCAGGGAACTGACGCTGTCGTATCCCTCGCCGAAGAGCGGCGGGAACAGGGCGACCAGCAGGCCCATCAGCACGGCGCAGACGATCCACTTCACGAAGGGCCGCGTGTAGCGCCCCAGCCGGTCTTCCAGGCCCAGGGTCGTCCGGGTGAAATAGAGCGACATCAGGCCGCAGAAGACGCCCAGGACCAGGTAGAACGGCATGTTCCCCATGGAGAAGGGCGTGAGCGTGCTGGAGAAGGGATGGTAATCGCCCAGCAGGAGGTAGGAAACGACCGTGGAAGTGACCGTGGACAGCAGCAGCGGGGTGATGGAGGTCATCGAGATGTTGAACATCAGGATCTCCAGGGTGAACAGCACGCCGGCCAGCGGGGCCTTGAAGATGCCGGCGATGGCGCCGGCCGCGCCGCAGCCGACCAGGACCGTGATGCTGTGATGCGTCATCCCCGCGGCGCGGCCCAGGTTCGATCCGATGGCGGCCCCCGTATAGACGATCGGCGCCTCGGCACCGACGGAACCGCCGAATCCGATGGTCAGGCCGCTGGTCACCAGGGAGGACCAGGTGTTGTGCGGTTTGATGCGGGATTCATTGCGGGAGATGGACCAGAGCACCTTCGTGACGCCGTGCCCGATGTTGTCCCGGATCAGGTAGCGCACGATCAGCAGCGACAGCAGCATACCCACGGCCGGCAGGAGGAGCATCGGCCAGTTGAAGGCGCTGTCCGGGGTCAGGGTGCGGGCGATCATCTGCTGGATGAGGCGGATAAAGCGCTCCAGCAGAACAGCTGCGAGACCGGAAAGCAGTCCCACGGCAATGCTCAACACCAGCAGACGGGTGTATTCGCTTGTTTTTGGTAGGAATTTCATCAGGCTTTCGGCCGGATCGTACGGAAACGCAGTCTCAGGACACCCCAGAAGGCCTCGCCGAAGATGCTGCCGGACATCTTGGAGGTGCCTTCCTTGCGGTTGATGAAGATCACCGGAACCTCGGCGATCTTGAATCCCAGTTTGTGGGCGGAATACTTCATCTCGATCTGGAATCCGTATCCCTTCATCTGCACCGCATCCAGATCCATCGTCTCCAGGACCTTGCGGCTGTAGCAGACGAATCCGGCGGTGCTGTCATAGATCTTGAATCCCAGCACGGTGCGTACGTAAACCGAAGCGAAATAGGACATCAGGATGCGGCCGATCGGCCAGTTGACGACGCTGACGCCGTCGCAGTAGCGAGATCCGATGGCCAGGTCCGCACCCCCTTCCTCGCAGGCGCCGAACAGGCGCGGCAGGTCGGCGGGATTGTGGGAGAAGTCGGCGTCCATTTCGCAGACGTAATCGAATCCGTGTTCGAGGGCCCATTTGAAGCCGGTCAGGTACGCCGTGCCCAGGCCCAGTTTCCCGGTCCGCTGCAGCAGGAACAGCCGGTCGGCGAATTCGCCCTGCAGGCCCTTGACCGCCTCGGCTGTGCCGTCGGGCGATCCGTCGTCGATCACCAGGATGTGGAATTCACCGGGCAACGCGAAGACGGCGCGCGTGATCTTCTCGATGTTCTCGATTTCGTTGTAGGTCGGTATGATGACAAGCTTTTTCATATCGCTTCGGTTTGTATCATACAAATATATGCAAATTTTGCGTACATTTACTGTATGATTTCGAGATTCGACATTTCCGCGCGGCCTTCCAGTGAAGAGATCCGCCGCATCGCAGCCAGCACAGAAGGCGATTTTACCCTGTTGTATACCAAACCGACCGAACTCCAGTTTGTCGACCGCGCCCTCGAGCGCATGGTCCAGGTGGCCGAATACACCGGCGCTGCCATGGTCTATGCCGACCATTTCAACCGGGTGGGCGAGCTGGTGACCGAAGCCCCGGTGATCGACTACCAGGCCGGCGCGCTGCGGGACGATTTCGATTTCGGCGGCGTCCAGCTGTACCGGAGCAGCGCCCTGCGCGAGGCGGCCGCCCGGATGACGGAGGATTACAAGTACGCCGGGCTGTATGACCTGCGCCTGAAAGTCTCGCAGAAGGGGAGTCTGGTCCACATCAACGAGTACCTCTATTTCGAGGTCGAGACGGATACGCGCAAGTCCGGCGAGAAGCTCTTCGATTACGTGGACCCGCGCAACCGGGAAGTCCAGATCGAGATGGAGCGCGCCTGCACCGGGCACCTGCGCGACATCGGCGCCCTGCTGCGCCCGCCGTTCCGGGACGTGGACCTGTCGGAAGGGGAGTTCCGATATGAGGCTTCCGTCGTGATCCCGTGCCGGAACCGGGTCCGGACCATCGCCGACGCCATCCGCTCCGCACTGGGCCAGAAGACGGATTTCCCCTACAATGTCATCGTCGTGGACGACCACAGCACGGACGGGACCGTGGATGAGATCCGGCGTTTCACCGGGGATCCGCGCCTCGTCTTCATCCAGCAGGGTCCCGGTTACCATGCCATCGGCGGCAACTGGAATGCGGCCATCGCCCATCCGGACTGCGGACGTTTCGCCTTGCAGTTGGACTCGGACGATGTCTATTCCGACGAGAATACGGTGCAGCGGTTCGTGGATGCCTTCCGCGCCCAGAAGGCCGCGATGATCATCGGTACGTACCGGATCACGGACTTCGACCTGAACACCATTCCGCCGGGCGTCATCGACCATCGCGAGTGGACGGACGACAACGGCATGAACAACGCCCTGCGCATCAACGGGCTGGGCGCGCCGCGCGGGTTCTGGACCCCGCTGCTGCGCCGGATCGGATTCCCGGTCGTCAAGTACGGCGAGGATTACGCCGTGGCGCTGCGCATCTGCCGCGAGTACCGCATCGGGCGCATCTACGACGTGATGTACAACTGCCGGCGCTGGGATGACAACTCCGATGCGTCGTTGTCCGTCGAGAAGACCAATCTCAACAACACCTACAAAGACCGCATCCGCACCTGGGAACTCCAGGCACGGATGCGCATGCTGAAGGGATAAGCTCCCTTATTTCGCGTCGATCATATTGAACACCAGCTTCTTGGCTACCAGCCCGGCAGCTGATTCGTTCACGATGTTCCCGTAGATATCCAGGGTCGAGAACAGGACGGAACCCTTGCCGACAGGCACGATGCCCATGGCCGTGCCGATGTTCATCGGGTAGCTATGGTAGGCGCCGACCAGCAGTTCCTCGCCTTCCATCTCGAATCCCATCCGCTCGACGCCGGTGTGGATGAGGGCCTGGTACGGCCAGTTCAGCGCGCTGCCGGCGGGCAGTTCGTTGAAGACGGCGTGGGGCTTGTTGAACATCACGCCGCCCAGCCAGTTCGTTCCGACATAGAAATTCCCCTTGAACTGCGCCCGGCTGTTCGCGGCGATGTATTCGGCCCAGTCTTCCGCGCCCTGCAGGATGAAGATGCGGGTGCCGTCCTGGGCTGCGCGCTCCATCAGCTTCTGCGGATCGGGCATGTCCGGGCTGGGCACGGCCCAGTCCAGACGGCAGCGGGCGTTGCTGCGGGGATGGCGGAAGAGGATCTCCACCTTGGCGGGAACGCCCGCCTGCAGGGTCGCCTTGCCGTCGGTGCGCTGGCCGCGGCCACTGCTGTACACGGTCTCGTCGTTGATCTTCAGTTCGATCTGGCTGCGTCCGTTGCTGGAAGGGAAGAAGGTGTATTCACCGGAGACGGAAGGGTTGACATATCCGATCCAGCGGATGCCGTAGCCCTGGACCATGTGTACGTGCGGGCTGGGCGTCGCGCCTTCGATGGCGCTCAGGTTGACGGAGTTGGAGATTTCGCGATAGACTTCCTTGCTGAAGGTCATGTCTTCGTAGTAGATGCACTCCAGGCCGGGTTTTCCGTCCAGGGTCGTGAGCGCGTCGGTCGGAACCATGGTCAGCTGGTCCTGGCGCGGCGGGCGCGTGACGATGACCCAGTCGAGTTTGCCCAGGCCGTCGGCGTAGGGCTGGACCGCTTCGGCCGTGCGGCCCTCCAGGAAGCGGCGCACGGTCGATCCGTCCTCATAGACGGCTCCCTGGCCGGCGAGTTCGTTCGAGGCGAGGTTGACGCTCAGCACGTCGTCGTACCCCTCCGTGACCACGGAACCGTTCCTGAACAGGCGGGCTTCGATGCGGCACAGGCCGCCGTCCTGCGAGACAGGCACCGCGACGTCGCGCAGCAGCAGTTCGCCATAGACTTCACCGCCCGAGACGTTGACGGGCCAGCGGCCGACGGTGCGGCGGCAGCCGTTCACGTCCAGCGCGCTGACGACCAGTTCATGCGCTCCCTTGACGTCCTTCTCGTTGATGATGTAGAAGTCCGTGACGACGGGTTTTCCGGCCTCGGCCACCTGCTGGCGTACCTTGACGGCGATGTACAGCGGCTGGTTGTAGCGGGCGATGATCTTCGGGTCGGATTTGGGGTTGCGGAAGCAGTCCACGATGCCGGAATAGTTCTCGGTCAGCTCGGATTCCCATCCGTTGGTCACGTAGGCGTCCGTCGTGTTGTTCATGCGGGCGGATTCGACCTTGCGGCCCTGGTGCTCGAAGGAAACGGAGCCCATGGCCACGCAAAGGTCATCCACGGTCGGGTAGGAGGCCCTCAGGCCCTTGCGGTCCAGGAAACTGTCGAATTCGTTGTACCAGCGGATGAACTCCGGACCGTCCCAGCCCTTGTACTGCACGTTGGCGAGTTCGATCTTGTTCTTCTCCAGGCGGGGCGGGGAAGAGATGGCGCCCTCTTCGCCGAAGAAGACGATCTCGCGCTTGTTCTGCGTATTGTTGTAGTAGTCCTCGGGGCTCTTGTACAGGCCCTCGTTCCAGACGGCAGGACCGCCGGCGCGGTGGTAGTCGTACCATCCGTTCCAGTACACGGTGTCGTCGAAGGGACGCAGGTGGATCTTGGTCTGGTCGTCGATGTAATCGCCCTTGGCCCAGGCCGATACGCGCAGCGTGATGCGGGAGGGATCCAGCTTGTGCATGTCCTGCATCGCTGCGATTTCCAGCTCCAGCTTGTCCGGCTGGGAGTCGCCGCCCTCGTTCATCATGGAATAGATGACCAGCGAGGGGTGGCTGCGGTCGCGCAAGACCATGCGAATGGCTTTCTCATGCAGGATCTTGTTCAGCATGTCCTGCCGGGGGTTGATCCGGAATCCGCCGGGCTCTTCGTAGTACAACAGGCCTAGTTCGTCGGCATAGTCCAGCACGGTCTCGTAGCCGATGAAGCGGTGGAAGTTCAGGCAGTTCATGCCCAGCTCCTTCGCGATTTCGATCTGGCGGCGGGCCAGTTCGTCGGAAGGGAAGATGCCGTTGACAGGCCAGAAACTCCAGCTGATGGCGGAACGCAGCACGATGCGCTTGCCATTCAGGCGGAACATCGCGTCTTCGCCCACGCCGCTCGCTTCGAACCAGCGGAAACCGAAACGGCGGGAAGTCCGGTCGGAAACGGTGCGGCCGCTTGCGAGGCTGACCTGGCAGACGTACAGGTTGGGATCATCGACGCTCCACAGCCGCACGTCGGCGGGATCGACGACCACCTTCACCTCGTTCGTCCCGCCCTGCAGTTTGCAACTGAGGGTCTTGGTGAAGACGACTTCGTCCGGATTGCGCCAGTTGTAAACCTGGACCTGGACGTTGCGGGTCTGCGTGCGTCCGGTGGTGTTCTCGATGCTGATGAACGCGTTCGCAACACTCATCTCCGGGGTGTTCTGCATGTAGATGTCGGACACGTGCACGGCGGGCAGCACTTCCATCCAGATGCGCTGGGTGATGCCGCCGAAACCATGGTCGGGGGGCAGCATCTCGCCGTTCCAGGGGATGGTCGCCGAATCGCGCCAGTCCAGGTTGCCGCCGGCATCGGTGATGCGGACTGCGAGTTCCACTTCTTCGCCCGGACGGATGAAATCCGTGATGTCCGTCACGAAGGGTGTATTGGCAACGATTTGGTAGTCAGCCAGTTTTCTATTGATGAACACTTCGCCCCGGGTACGCAGCGATCCGAAGCGCAGGACGACCCGGTCTCCTTTTTTAAAGGCCGGGGCCTGGAAGCGGCGGGTCCACCAGGTGACGCCGACGATGTCTGCATCCGGGCCGGTTTGTACGGCCAGGTATTCCTCGGCGGTGCCGGGCACGTGGACCGGCAGGGCCTGGCTGGAAGTCAGTACATCCCAGCCGGCCGTCGGGCTGGCCTGGGGAAGCGAAAGGGCTTCCTGGTAAGTCAGTTTCGGGCTTTCTTCGCGCCAGGCGGCGTCTTTGTCCTGCCAGAGGTACCAGCCCTCGCCGGAGAGTTCAGTGCGCTGGCGGTCCTGGGCCGGCGCATACGCCGCGCCGGACAGCGCGAGAATCAGTAAGAGGAGAAATCTTTTCATGGGCTATGAAGAATGGATGGTTTCATTCCTTCAAATATACGCAAAAAATCGTAATTTTGCGCCCTGTAGTGTATGGCCATCGGTAAAACCAAAGAACTCACGGAAGGCAAAACCTTACCGCTCCTTCTGCATTTCTCCATTCCGCTGCTGCTCGGCGGAATCCTCCAGCAGTTGTACCAGCTGACGGATTCCACCATTGTCAGCCGCTTCCTGGGCGTTGACGCCCTGGCGGCCGTCGGGGCCAGCACGTCCATCATCTTCCTGATCCTGGGATTCTGCAACGGCTGCGGAGGCGGCATGGCCATTCCCGTCGCCCAGGCTTTCGGGGCCCGGGACTACCGGAGCGTCCGGCGCAACGTGTTCAACGCCCTGTACGTGACGGCCATCCTGTCCCTGGTCATTGCCGGGACTTCCGCGCTGCTGTGCGGACGGATCCTGCACTGGATCCGCGTTCCGGCGGACATCCTGCCGAATGCGCAGCGCTATCTGCTGATTATCCTGCTGGGCATTCCCGCGACCTTCTTCTACAACCTGATCGCCAGTATCATCCGCTCGCTGGGGGACAGCCAGTCGCCTTTCTGGTTCCTGCTGTTCTCGACCTTCCTGAACATCGCGCTGGACCTGCTGCTGATCATCGTCCTGCGCTGGGGTGTCGCCGGCGCGGCCATTGCGACGGTGTTCTCGCAGGGACTCTCGGCCGTGCTGTGCTATGTCTTCATGGTCAGCCGCTACGCGATCCTGCGCGAGTCGAAGGAGGACCGCCGCTTCGACGGACGGACCGCGCTGCGGTTGCTGGGCATCGGCGCCCCGATGGGATTCCAGTTCTCCATCACGGCCATCGGCAGCATCATGGTCCAGAGTGCGAACAATGCCCTGGGAACGATGTACGTGGCCGCCTTTGCCGCCGGCATGCGCATCAAGATGTTCTTCATGTGCCCGCTGGAGAGCCTGGGCATGGCGATGACGACCTTCGCGGGGCAGAACCTCGGTGCGGGCCGGATGGACCGCGTGATGTCGGGTGTCAAGTCAGCGCTGCTGATGATCGTCATCTACTGCGTGGCCAGCTTCGCGCTTCTGTACCCGACCGCCCCGTGGATGGCGCGCCTGTTCGCCGATGCCTCCGAGACCGGAATCATCGATGCCGCCGCCCTGTATATCCGCATTTCCGTCATCGGATACTTCATGCTGGGGACCCTGTGCCTGTTCCGCTACACCATCCAGGGCCTGGGCTACACGCATTTCGCGATGTGGTCCGGCGTGATGGAGATGGTCGCCCGCACCCTGGTCGCCGTCCTGCTGGTCAGCCGCCTGGGATTCACGGCCATCGCCGCCAACGACACCATCGCCTGGGTGGCCGCCAACCTGTTCCTGGTCCCTGCGTATTTTTACGTTTTCCGCCGGGTGCAGGCCAAATAAGGGGCGCCGGGTTTGGATTTTCCAAATGGAATTGGCATCTTTATACCCCGAAGTGTATCCGGAAGTTTAATTAAGAATCTCGCAGATGAAAATCACGATCATCGGTGCCGGCAATATGGGAGGGGCGACCGCCGTCGGTCTGGCCGCTTCCGGCCGCATCGCACCCGGGGACGTCACCGTGACGGCCCGGCACCTCAAATCGCTCGCGCGCTTCCGCCGCAAGGGCATCCAGACCAGTCTGCACAATGCCGAAGCCGTCCGCGGTGCGGACATCGTTTTCTTTGCCGTCAAGCCCTGGCAGATGGAAGGGGTGCTCGCGGAGGTCCGCTCCGCCCTCGACTATGCGAACCAGCTGCTGGTCAGCATCGCTCCCGGCGTATCCGCCGCAGACCTGTTGCGCTTCCTGGACCGCGGGGACGGCGTGCAGCCATCCCTCGCTTATGTGATTCCGAATACGGCCATCGAAATCGGGCAGAGCATGACCTTCATCGCGCCGGTTACGGCATCGGAGGCCCAGCTGCAGCTGCTGCAGGAGCTGTTCTCGCATGTCGGACAGGCCGAGGTCGTCCCGCCGGATCAGATGCTGGCCGGGACCAAGGTGGCCTCGTGCGGCATCGCCTATGCTATGCGCTATATCTCCGCATCGGCCGAGGGTGCCCGGGCGCTGGGCCTGCCCGAAGAGAAGATCAATTCCGTCGTCTGCCAGACGGTCAAGGGGGCGGCCGAGTTGATCGATGCGAACGGGACGGAGCCTGAGACGGAAATCGACCGGGTGACGACGCCGAACGGCATGACCCTCAAGGGTCTTGCCGCCATGGAGTCCGCCGGATTCTCCGAAGCGGTGCGCAAGGGCCTCGCCGTCAGCACGGGCAAGCGCCGCCGCATCGTCGTCAAGGTCGGCAGCAACGTGCTGACCCGCTCCGACCATGCCCTGGATACGACGCGCGTATCCGCCATCGTGGACCAGATCGTAGAAGCCCGCCGCGGGGGCTGCGACGTGGTGCTGGTCACCAGCGGCGCCGTCGCCTGTGGCCGCGCCCTGATTCCGCTGAACAACAAGCTGGACGAGGTCCAGCAGCGCCAGCTGTACTCCGCCGTGGGGCAGGTGCGGCTGATGGACCTGTACTACAAGCTGTTCATGGATTACGGCATCAACGTGGGCCAGGTGCTGACCATGCGGGAGAACTTTACCGGAAAACGCCAGTACACCAACCAGAAGAACTGCATGGAAACCATGCTGCAGAGCGGTGTGCTGCCGGTCGTGAACGAGAATGACACCGTCAGCATCACCGAGCTGATGTTCACCGACAACGACGAACTGTCCGGCCTGGTGGCCGAGATGGTCGGGGCCGACACCCTGATCCTGCTGACCAATGTGGACGGCGTGTATGACGGCGACCCGGCGGATCCCGCCTCGAAGGTGATACGCAGCATCCGGGTGGGCGAGGACGCCTCCCGTTTCATCCAGCCTTCCAAGAGTTCCGGCGGGCGGGGCGGCATGCAGTCCAAATACCGGATTGCGGCCCGGCTGGCCGCCTCCGGTACCCGTGTCATCATTGCCAACGGCACCCGCGAGCGGATCCTGACGGACCTGCTGACGGATCCCGACCATACCGTGCATACTGAATTTACCCCTGAATAATATGGTTTCCTCCCTTTTCATCGAAGCCAAGAAGGCCAGCCGTTCCGTCCAGCTCCTCCCGCAGGAGAAGGTCAGCGCCGTGCTGAACGCCGTCGCCGACGCCATCCTGTCCGAGGGCGCGGCCCTGCTGGAAGCGAACCGGCAGGATCTTTCCCGGATGGACCGTTCCAACCCGTTGTATGACCGGCTGATGCTGGATGCAGGCCGTCTGGAGGGCATTGCGTCGGACATGCGCCATGTGGCCGCCCTGCCGTCCCCGCTGGGACGCGTCCTGGACGACCGGACCCTGCCCAACGGGCTGCACCTGCGCAAGGTCAGCGTTCCTTTCGGCGTGATCGGCGTGATCTATGAGGCACGGCCGAACGTGACTTTCGACGTGTTTTCGCTCTGCTTCCGGAGCGGCAGCGCGACCCTGCTGAAGGGCGGCCGGGACGCCGAACAGTCCAACCTGGCGGCGGTGGCCCTGATCCGGCGCGTGCTGCGCGAACAGGGCGTGGACGAGCATGCCGTTTCCCTGCTGCCGGCCACCCACGAGGCTGCGGAAGAACTGCTGGAAGCCAACGGCTATGTCGATCTGGTCATTCCCCGCGGGGGACGGCGCCTGATCGATTTCGTCCGGGACCACGCCAAGGTGCCCTGCATCGAGACCGGCGCCGGGGTAGTGAATACCTATTTCGACAGGGCGGGTGACCTGGAGAAGGGCCGGCGCATCGTTACGAACGCCAAAACGCGCCGGGTCAGCGTCTGCAACGCGCTGGACTGCCTGATCATCCACCACGACCGCCTGCAGGACCTGCCGGAGCTGGTGTCCGCCATGCAGGGCCGGGTGACCCTCTATGCCGACGATCCGGCACTGGAAGCCCTCCGGGGCCGCTATCCGGCCGAGCGCCTATTCCGCGCGGATGCGGGCGCCTACGGGACGGAATACATGGATTACAAGATGGCCGTCCGGACCGTGGACAGTCTGGATTCGGCCCTCGACCACATCGCCCGCCACGGATCTGGACACAGCGAGTCCATCGTCACGGAAGACGAAGCGGCGGCTGCGCGTTTCCGCGCCGAAGTGGATGCCGCCTGCGTCTATGTCAATGCGCCGACTTCCTTCACGGACGGAGCGCAGTTCGGGCTGGGTGCGGAAATCGGCATCAGCACCCAGAAACTCGGAGCCCGCGGTCCGATGGGACTTGCGGAAATCACGACCTACAAATGGCTGATCGACGGAGACGGCCAGACGAGACCCTAAACCATGAAAGTCAGAAGTATCTTGACCTCCATGCGTCTGCGGACGCTGCCCCTGTCGCTGGCCGGCATCGTGCTGGGCGTGCTGCTGGCCTTTGCGGACTACCACGTCCGGCCCTGGACCGTCGTCCTGCTGGCCCTGACGACGGTTTTCCTGCAGATTCTCAGCAACCTGTCCAATGAACTGGGCGATACCCTGCACGGGGTGGACGCGGAGGACCGCCAGGGCATCCGTTATTCCCTGCAGGACGGGGACATGACGGTTCCCCAGATGAAGCTGCTGATCGGCATCGTGGTCGCGCTCTGCTGCCTGTCCGGCCTGGCGATGATCCGTGTCTCGTTCGGCTCCTTCTTCTCGATGCAAGCCATTGCGTTCATCCTGCTGGGTGCCGGGGCGATCTGGGCGGCCATGCACTATACGCTGGGCTCCAATCCCTATGGCTACCGGGGCCTGGGCGACCTGTTCGTCTTCCTGTTCTTCGGCATTGCGACGGTGTGCGGGGGCTATTACATCTGTACGCACGAGATCCCGTCCTGGATTCTGCTGCTGCCGGCCGGCGCGGTCGGGTGCTTCAGCGTCGCCGTGCTGAACGTCAACAACATCCGGGATATGAAATCGGACGCCCGCACCCGCGTGACGACGGCGCTGCGCCTGGGTGCGAAAAAGGCGCGGATCTACCAGACGGTCCTGATCGCGCTGGGCTGGGCGCTGATGATTGCGTACAGCTGCCTGCGCATCTTCTCGTGCTGGCATTTCCTTTTCGTGCTGACCCTGCCCCTGTACGTGCTGCACCTGCGGGGTGTGTGGACGCGCGAAGACCGGGCCCTGGACCCGATGCTGCCGCTGCTGGTGATCTCGACCTTCCTGTTCTGCCTGCTGGGCGGACTGGGATTCGTCGTGTATCTGTTCTAGGCGGCTTTCTTACCGATGTACATCCGGCAGATGCCCAGGGTGAAAGCCCTGTGGCGTACGTCCGTGTATCCGCATTCCTGCATGAATGCCGTCCATTCTTTCGGTCCGGGAAAGCCAAGCACCGAGGCGGGCAGGTACTCGTACGCCTTGCGGTCGCCGGAAACCGCTCCGCCGATGCGGGGCAGGATACGCGTGAAATAGAGTTTGTAGAGGCTGCGGAGCAGGGGATTGGACGGGACGGAGAGTTCCAGGATGACCAGCTTGCCGCCGGGTTTCAGGACGCGGAGGATTTCCCGCAGCGCCGCTGCGCGGTTCTCGAAATTCCGGATGCCGAAGGCGATGGTGACGCGGTCGAAGCAGGGGCCGTCCCAGCCCAGGTGTTCGCAGTCGCCTTCCAGCGTGCTGATGCGTTCCTGCAGCCCGGCTTTCTTCACTTTCTCCTGCATGACCTCCAGCATGCCGGGGGAGAGGTCCAGACCGGTCACGTGGCTGTCCGCGTGCATTTTCCGGGCGATGGCGATACTGAAGTCCCCGGTCCCGCAGGCGACGTCCAGGATATGCTGCGCCCCGGCGGGATCGATGATCTCGCGCAGGGCCCGGCGGCGCCAGCTGCGGTCAACCCCCAGGGACAGCAGGTGATTGAGCCGGTCATAGTCGGCGCTGATGCCGTCGAACATGTTTCTGATCTTTCTTTTGTCGGGCATTTCGGAGGATAAAGATAAGGTTTTTCGGGGAGTTTTCCGTAACTTGCAAACCGTTTCAATCCCGATTGTATGAAAGCCCGGCTGCTGTATCCGATCCTGATGGCCCTGTGCCTGCTGTGTTCCTGCAAATCATTTCCTTCTACCGTTGAACTGGCGAACCCCGATTCTGCGCGTGCCGCCTATGCCGGGGAGAAACTGGCTGCGGTGCTGGCCGCTCACGACGGATACCGGGTGCGGGTCGGATGCTGGAAGGACGCCGCTTTCCGCAGCGAGATGGAAGAACGCGGCCTGGTACCCGCCGGCGCCGACATGGATGCGAAGGAGGCCTTTTTCCTGCATGCGGACGGAAGCGAGGTCCTGGTGTGCGGATCGGATGAGAGCGGGGAACTCTACGGCTGTCTCGAGCTCTGCTCCCGCCTGGAAGGGAAGGGCGGACTGCCCCGGCATCTGTCGCTGTTCGACCGGCCCGAGATGGTGATGCGCGGTACCTGCATCGGGATCCAGAAGACCTATTACCTGCCCGGCCGGACAGTGTACGAATATCCCTATACCGAGGAGAATTTCCCCTGGTTCTATGACAAGGAGCTGTGGATCAAGTACCTGGACATGATGGTCGAGAACCGCATGAACGCCCTGTACCTGTGGAACGGCCATCCCTTCGCCTCGCTGGTGAAACTGCCCGACTACCCGTATGCCCTGGAGGTGAGCGAGGAGGATTTCCGCCGGAACGAGGAGATGTTCGGTTTCCTGACGGCCGAGGCGGACAAGCGCGGCATCTGGGTCATCCAGATGTTCTACAATATCATCGTTTCCAAACCCTTCGCGGAGTACCACCACATTCCCACCCAGAACCGCAACGTCAAGATCACGCCGCTGCTGTCGGATTATACGCGCAAATCCATCGCCGCCTTCGTCGAGAAGTATCCGAACGTCGGCCTGCTGGTCTGCCTTGGTGAGGCGATGAATACCTGGGACGATGATGTCCAGTGGTTCACCCAGACCATCATTCCGGGCGTCCAGGACGGCCTCCGGGCACTGGGAAAGGAGGAGGAACCGCCGATCGTGCTCCGCGCCCACGACACCAACTGCGAGATGGTGATGGACGCGGCCCTGCCGATCTACCGGAATCTCTACACGATGAACAAATACAACGGCGAGTCCCTCTGTACCTATGAACCGCGCGGTCCCTGGACGGAAACCCACCGCGCCCTGAGCGCCCTGGGCAGCATCCACATCGAGAACGTGCATATCCTGGCGAATCTCGAGCCCTTCCGTTACGGCGCGCCGGGATTCATCCGCAAGAGCGTGATCGCCATGCACGAGGTGCACGGGGCGAACGGCCTGCACCTGTATCCGCAGGCTTCGTACTGGGACTGGCCCTACAGCGCCGACCGCCTGGAGGACGGCGGGCGCCTGCTGGAAATGGACCGGGACTGGATCTGGTACAAGGCCTGGGGCCGCTATGCCTGGGACTGCGGCCGCGATCCGGACGCTGAGGATGCGTACTGGAGCGGAAACCTGGCCGATTACTACGGCTGCTCCGCGGCGGACGCCCGCCGTATCCTGACAGCCTATGAAGAGAGCGGCGAGATTTCGCCCAAGCTGCTGCGCAAGTTCGGCATCACCGAAGGCAACCGCGAGACCTTCCTGCTGGGCATGTTCATGAGTCAGCTGGTCAATCCGAACCGCTGGACCGTCTATCCCGATTTCGCCAATTCCTGCGGCCCGCTGGGCGAAAAGCTGGAAGTCTGGGCCGAGAAGGAATTCAAGGGCGAGGCGCACGAGGGGTCCGATCTGCCGCCGCTGCTGATCGCCCAGGTGCGCGAGCACGCCCGCAAGGCGCTCGCCGCCATCGAAAAGGTTCGCTGCGTCCGGATCAACCGCGACGAATTCGAGCGCCTGCGCAACGACATACGCTGCTACGAGGCCTTCGCCGCATCCTTTACGGACAAGCTGGAGGCGGCGATGGATGTGCTGATGTACAGCCACAACGGCGACCGCGCGCTGCTGGACCATGCCTGCGTGAAGATGGAGAGCAGCCTGGAGCATTTCCGCCGCCTGGTCGAACTGGGCGACAGCCATTACCTCTATGCGAACAGCATGCAGACCTCCCAGCGCCGCATACCGGCATCCGGTGCCGGCGGCCGGAACAAACTCTGGGGCGAACTGTTGCCTCAGTACGAGCAGGAACTGGAGACCTTCCGCACCAACATCCGCCTGCTGGATGCGGGAAATGATGCTGCGAAAGTGCAGTTCCCCGCCTTCCGGCCCGCCCGGGTCCGCATCCTCTCCCCGAAAGATGCGGTCTGGATCCCCGTGCAGGAAGGCGCGCAGCCTTTCCTGGACAGTCCGGGCGCCATCGTGGCCTATGCGCCGGAAATCGCCGATCTGCAGATCCTGCAGACCGATACGCACGTCCAGCGCGACGCCCACACGGTGTTCACGTTCGAGGCGGCCGGTCCGGTAACGCTGTGGGTGGGCTATTACAACCCGATCAGCCCGAGCAACCGCTATCTCCCTGCCCCGAAACTGGAAACGGATGCCAGTGCGAACGATTACGGCCAGGCGGATGTCCAGATCGCCAATGCGATCGAGATCGCCGGATCGGCCGCCGTCAACCTGCACGCATTCCATTTCCCCGCCGGACGGCATACCGTCGATCTGGGCAAGGGTATGTGCCTGGTCTTCGGATTCGCCGAACCCGCTACGGATTTCAAGGCACATGACGCCGGACTGAAGGAATTCGGCGCCATCGACTGGTTATTCTATTAGCTATGAAGAACAAGGTTTCGGTTCTTGGTGTATTACTTTTATTCGCTTTCTGTTCATTGACTTCGGCGCAGTCCTTTTCCACCGATCCGGCGCAGCGGGACACCGTCTATGTGCTGGAATCCGTCTCCGTGACCGGCAGCCGGGTGCCCCTGACCCTGCGCCAGAGCGCGCGCATGGTGACCGTGCTGGACAGCCTGGCCATCGCCGCACTGCCGGCGACCAGCGTGAACGATCTGCTGAAATACGCCGTGGGCGTGGATGTACGCCAGCGCGGCATGATGGGCATGCAGACCGACATCAGCATCCGCGGCGGCACCTTTGACCAGATTGCCGTCCTGTTGAACGGAATCAGCATCACAGACCCGCAGACCGGACACAATGCGGCGGATTTCCCGGTGGACATCAGCGAGATCGAACGGATCGAGGTGCTGGAAGGTCCGGCCGCCCGTGTGTACGGGACGGCGTCCCTGCTGGGGGCGGTGAACATCGTCACCAAAACCCACAGCCGGAGCGGCCTGTCCGCCCATGTGGAAGGCGGCTCGCACGGTTCTTTCTCCGCCGGACTGTCCGGGAACCTCCATACCGGGACCTTCGACAACCAGATTTCCGCGTCCTGGTCCCGTTCTGACGGATATACCCAGAGCCGGGCCGGCACGAACAATACTGATTTTTCGGCCGCCCGGCTGTTCTATCAGGGCGGCTGGAACGGGCGGAGCATGCAGCTGCGCTGGCACAGCGGCCTGTCAGTCAAGGATTTCGGCTCGAACACCTTCTACAGCCCGCGTTTCGACGACCAGTTCGAGCATACGCTCAAGACGTTCACGGCCATCCAGGCGGAGACCTTCGGATGGTTGCATTTCAAGCCGGCGCTGTACTGGAATCATGGTGAAGACCGCTTCGAACTCTTCCGGGGACAGGCTGACAAATATCCCTTCAATTACCACCGCACCAACGTTTTCGGCGTCAACCTGGGGGCCTGGTTCGAGACCGCACTGGGCCGGACGGCGTTCGGGGGCGAGTTCCGCAACGAAGACATCATCAGTACGAACCTGGGCGAGCCCCTGCCTGCGCCGCGTCCCGTCCCGGGATCGGACGCCCAGTACAGGGTGGGGCTGAACCGCAGCGACATCAGTTTCTATCTCGAGCACAACGTCATCCTGCCGCGCTTCACCTTTTCCGCCGGCCTGACCGCGGCGAAGAACACCGGAAACACCGAAGGATTCCGCATCTTCCCGGGCGTCGATGCCAGCGTACGGATCTCGGACGCCTGGAAGCTGTATGCTTCCTACAACAGTTCGCTCCGGATGCCGACCTTCACGGAACTGTATTATTCCGTCGGCGGGCACCAGGCGGACAAGAATCTGAAGGCGGAGAAGATGCAGGCGGTGGAAGTCGGCGGCAAATACATCCGGGCCGGCATCCGGGCCGTCGCTTCGGTCTATTACCACCACGGGACGGACCTGATCGACTGGATCCAGGACCTCTCCGTCCTGGATGCTCCCTGGACTTCCGTCAACCACGCCGTCGTGGACGCCGTCGGGGAGGAGCTGACGCTGCGGGTCGAGCCCGGCCTGCTGATGGGCCTGGAGCGTTTCCCGCTGCAGCAGATCAGCCTGAGTTACGCGCACATCGACCAGTACAAGGCCACCGTGCCCGGTTATGCTTCGTATTACGCCCTGGAATACCTGCGGAACAAATTCGTCGCCCAGACGGACATCCGGCTGTGGCGGAATCTGAACCTGAACCTGTCCGCACGCTGGCACGACCGCTGCGGCAGCTACCGTCTGTATGAGGACGGTGCCGATACGGGCCGGACGGCCGAGTATGCGCCCTATGCGATCCTGGATGCGAAACTGTCCTGGGATGCACCGCGATACACCCTGTATCTGTCGGCGGAAAACCTGACGAACACCCGCTACATCGACCACGGAAACGTCCCGCAACCGGGCATCTGGGTCCGGGCGGGCGTCCGTCTGCGTCTGGAGTAGGGGCTATTCCAGCCCGACGCGTCCGTAGATGAAATCGACGTTCTTGAAGTAATAGTCCAGGGTGAAGCACGCTTCGAGCTCTTCCCGGGATACCAGGCCCATGACCGCTTCCGATTCCAGCAGGAGGGTCTTGTAGTCCAGGCCGTCGGTCCATGCCTTCATGGCGATGGGCTGGACGGTGTCGTAGGCCTGTTCGCGCGAGAGGCCCTTTCCGATCAGCGCATTCATCACGCGCTGGGCGAAGATGACGCCCTTGGTGCGGTAGATGTTGGCCAGCATGTTCTCCGGATACACGACCAGGTTTTCCAGGATGCCGCGGAAACGGTTCAGCATGTAGTCCAGCAGTTCCGTCGCGTCCGGCAGGATGATGCGCTCGGTGGAGGAGTGCGAGATGTCCCGCTCGTGCCAGAGGGCGACGTTTTCGGCGGAAGCGCTCATGTATCCGCGCATCACGCGGGCACATCCGCAGATGTTCTCGCTGCTGATCGGATTGCGCTTGTGGGGCATGGCGCTGGATCCCTTCTGGCCCTTGCGGAAGGCTTCTTCAACCTCGCGGACCTCGGTGCGCTGCAGGTTGCGCACCTCGAAAGCCATCTGTTCAAGCGTCGAGGCGATGACGGCCAGGGTCGCGATGTAGTAGGCGTGGCGGTCGCGCTGCAGCACCTGCGTCGAGATGTTGGCGGACTGGATGCCCAGTTTTTCGCAGACATAGTCCTGGATGAACGGGGGAATGTTGGCGAAGTTGCCGACGGCGCCGCTCATCTTGCCGGCTTCGACATCGGCGGAGGCTGCCTTGAAGCGACGGATGTTCCGCTGCATTTCCTCGTACCACAGGGCCCATTTCAGGCCGAAGCAGGTGATGTCGGCGTGGATGCCGTGCGTGCGCCCGATGCAGGGCGTCTGCCTGAATTCCAGGGCGCGGCGCTTGAGGACGGC
The DNA here is from genome assembly GCA_017454335.1 of Bacteroidales bacterium. Taxonomy (GTDB): domain Bacteria; phylum Bacteroidota; class Bacteroidia; order Bacteroidales; family UBA932; genus Cryptobacteroides. The sequence continues at coordinate 29,769 of JAFTDE010000060.1, forward strand.
GCTGAAGTCTTCCAGGTCCTGCAGCAGGATCGCGTCGGCCTGACGGAGCAGGTATCCGTTGGCAGTGTCCACGACGTCGGTGGAAGTCAGGCCGTAGTGCACCCATTTGCGCTCTTCTCCCAGGCTTTCACTGACGGCGCGGGTGAACGCCACCACGTCGTGGCGGGTCTGCTCTTCGATTTCCTGGATGCGCGCCACCTCGAAACGGGCGTTCTTCCGTATCTTTTCGACATCTTCGGCGGGGATGACGCCCAGTTTGCTCCAGGCCTCGCAGGACAGGATCTCCACCTGCAGATAGGCGTTGAACTTGTTCTCTTCGGTCCAGACGTCCCGCATGACCTTCCGGGAGTAGCGTTCGATCATATTACTGCTTGTTAAGGAATTCGCGGATGTTCTTCTCGATGCGGGCGGGGATGTCCGCGTCGTCGAAACGGGCGAACTTCTCGCCCGTGATGTGCTCGTACAGTTCGATGTAGCGGTCCGTGATGCCCTTGACCACGGCGTCGGTCATCGCGGGGACCTGCTGGCCGGCCTGTCCCGAGAAGCCCTCGGACATCAGCCATTCGCGGACGAACTCCTTGGACAGCTGGCGCTGTTTCTCGCCGCGGGCGAGGCGCTCTTCGTATCCGTCCGCATAGAAGTAACGCGAGGAGTCCGGCGTATGGATCTCGTCCATCAGCATGATCTTCCCGTCCTTCTTGCCGAATTCGTATTTGGTGTCCACCAGGATCAGCCCCTTGGCGGCAGCCAGCTCGGTTCCGCGCTGGAAAAGCGCCAGGGTGTAGCGCTCCAGCTGGGTGTAGTCTTCTTCCGAAACCAGCCCGCTGGCGATGATTTCCGCGCGGCTGATGTCTTCGTCATGGCCGGCGTCGGCCTTGGTCGTCGGGGTAATGATCGGGTGCGGCAGGCGCTGGTTCTCCACCAGCCCTTCGGGCAGCACTTCGCCGCAGAGCGTCCGTTTGCCGGCCTTGTACTCGCGCCAGGCGTGTCCGGCCAGGTAACCGCGGACGACCATTTCCACCTTGAAGGGTTCGCAGCGGTAACCGACCGTGACCATCGGATCGACCTCGGCGATCTTCCAGTTCGGCAGGATGTCCGAGGTGGAATCCAGGAACTTCGAAGCGATCTGGTTCAGGATCTGGCCTTTGCAGGGGATGCCTGCGGGCAGGACGACGTCGAAGGCGGAGATGCGGTCGGTGGCGATCATGACAAGATATTTGCCGTCAATGTCATAGACATCGCGGACTTTCCCGACGTATTTGGATCTCTGGCCGGGGAAGTGGAAATCGGTGTGGGTTACAGCGCTCATGGTAATAACAAAAATGTCCTCAAATTTAACACTTTTATGGCAAACGAACAACCCGGAGACCCGCATTCTTTGCGACTCGGTTGCGGGAATTCCGGCCTACCTTTGCATTGTTAAAACGTATCCACCATGGGACATCATCACGAACACCATCACGAGCATCACCACGAAGAGGAAGGGCATGGCGCCCTTGTCCGCATCATCGTCGCCGCGGTCCTGCTGGCCGCAGCCATGTACATCGAAGCCCATACATCCCTGGCCGTACACTGGCTGCTGCTCATTTTCCTGGTTCCGTACCTGATCGTCGGGGCGGAGACCCTGAAGGAGGCGGCGGAGGGGCTGGCCCATGGGGATCCCTTCAATGAACATTTCCTGATGGCCGTCGCGACCATCGGCGCGTTCTGCATCGGATTTCTGCCCGGCGCGCAGACGCAGTTCGCGGAAGCGGTTTTCGTCATGCTGTTCTTCCAGGTCGGGGAGTTGTTCGAAGGATTCGCCGAAGGGCGCAGCCGGCAGAGCATTTCCCATCTGATGAACATCCGCCCGGACGTAGCGCGCGTGCTGCGGGACGGGACGGAGACGGAAGTCGATCCCGCGCAGGTCGAAATCGGCGAGACGCTGATCCTGCGGCCCGGAGACCGGATTCCCCTGGACGGCGTCGTGCTGGAAGGGGAGAGCGCCCTGGATACCGTTGCGCTGACCGGCGAGAGCCTCCCGCGCCCGGTGCATCCCGAGGACGAGGTCCTGTCGGGCTGTATCAACCTCAGCGGGGTCCTGCGGGTCCGCAGCACCAAGTCTTTCCATGACAGCACGGTGTCGCGGGTCCTGGACCTGATGGAGAACGCGGCCGCACACAAATCCCGCAGCGAGACCTTCATCACGCGTTTCGCACGAGTCTATACGCCCATCGTGGTGTTTGCCGCCCTGCTGCTGGCACTGCTGCCGCCGCTGCTGTCCGGTGATTTCGCCGGCACGTTCCCGGTCTGGCTGTACCGCGCCCTGATGTTCCTGATCGTCTCCTGCCCCTGCGCCCTGGTGCTGAGCATTCCGCTGACTTTCTTCGGCGGGATCGGCGGGGCTTCCCGGAAGGGCATCCTGGTCAAGGGAGCCAATTTCCTGGACCTGCTGGCCCGGACGGACACGGTGGTCTTCGATAAGACCGGAACCCTGACGGAAGGGCGTTTCGCCGTCGAGGCCGTGCATCCGGAGCGCTGCGACGAACGGCACCTGCTGCACCTGGCGGCCCATGTCGAGCATTTCTCGACCCATCCGGTCGGGGCTGCGCTGCGGGATGCCTTCCCGGACGAGGCGACGGACGGATGCCGGGTCGATGACGTGCGTGAGATTCCGGGACAGGGCGTCTGTGCGAAGGTGGAAGGACAGGAGGTCTGCGTCGGGAACAGCCGCCTGATGGAAGCGGTCGGTGCCGCCTGGCACGACTGCCACTGCAGCGGGACCATCATCCACGTGGCGATCGACGGGCAGTATGCCGGACACATCGTGATCAACGACCACATCAAGGATGACAGCCGGGAAGCTGTCACGGCGCTCCGCGAGCTGGGCGTCCGCCGGACCGTCATGCTGACGGGCGACCGTGCCGACGTGGGCCGGCATGTCGCCGAAACCCTGGGCCTGGATGACTGCCGGGCTGAATTGCTGCCGCAGGACAAAGTCCGGGAACTCGAGTCGCTGCTCGCGCAGAAACCCGCGGGAAAGAGCCTGCTGTTCGTCGGAGACGGAATCAACGATGCGCCGGTGCTGGCGCTCGCCGATGTCGGGATCGCCATGGGCGGCCTGGGCAGCGATGCCGCCATCGAAGCCGCGGATGTGGTCGTGATGGACGACAAACCGTCCAAGGTGGCCCTGGCGGTGCGCATTTCACGCCGGATTTTGCGAATTGCCCGGGAAAATGCTATTTTTGCAGTCGGTGTCAAGCTCGCCGTACTGGTGCTGGCCGCACTGGGCGTGGCTACGATGTGGATGGCCGTCTTTGCCGATGTCGGCGTGACGGTACTCGCCGTGCTGAACGCGATGCGCGCGCTGAAGACAAGAAAATAGAGCATGCAGGAACAACCTTCGCAGGACGAGATTCTTTTACAACAGGCCGGAATCCGGGTGACGGCCGTCCGCCTGATGATCTGGAAGACCATCCGCAGGTCCTTTGCCGGGGCTTTCGGCCTGGCGGACCTGGAGACGGTCCTTCCCACGGTGGACCGTTCCACCTTGTTCCGTATGCTGAACCTGCTGAGCGAGGCGCATCTGCTGCACAGCATCGACGATGGCAGTGCTTCCCGGAAATACTGTCTCTGCGACGAGGACAGCCACAGCCTCCAGATGCATCACATCCATTTCAACTGTCGTGTCTGCCAGCGTACTTTCTGCCTGACCGACTTGCACATCCCGCAGGTGGCGCTTCCGGAGGGTTTCGTTGCGGAAGACACCGACTATGTCGTCAAGGGGATCTGCCCGGACTGCTCCCGTCGAATTCACTGAAACAAGTTCAAATCTTAATACAATCATGAAAAAACTATTTGCTATTTTTGCCCTGATCTCCCTGAGCGTCGCTGCGATGGCCCAGTCGAATACGGGCTCTGAATCGGATTCTGAATCGGATTCCTACGCTCCGGTCAACTCCATTTACGCTTCAGAAGGCGGCGTTTTCAGCGTCGGGCTCCTTTCCCGCATGGGTTACGGATTCTATTTTGTCGATACGCAGGACTATACGCCGCAGAAATTGGGCAGCGGTGAGTTCTTTGTCAACCTGGTCCAGTTCCATTTCCGTCCGGCCGAGGCATTCGGCGTCGATCTCGGTACGGATTTCATGGTCCGTCATTTCAACAGTGTCGACGAGGCCTTCTACCAGACTTCAGATGGTTACATCAAGGCCGGCACGAACGTCCTGCCCACCGGTGCCCAGGACATCCACAGTAACTTCAACACCTTCGGCGTGAATTTCCCGCTGACCCTGAACGCTTACTTCGGCGATTTCAAGGTCGGTGTCGGCGCCGAGCTGGGGCTGAATTTCGCAGCCGAAACGGAATACCGCTACCGCAACGCCCGCCGTCGCGTTTCCGTGTCGGAAGACAAAGCCAAGGTGAACACCCTGACCTACGATTTCGTCGCCCAGGTCAGCTACGATTACCTCGGCGTGTTCTTCAAGTTCTATCCGAAGACCATGCACATCCTGCCCAGCCCGAGCGTGGACCAGAGTTTCTTCGCGCTCGGCATTCAGATCGGATTCTAGAAACGGATCAGCGCCTCAGGTCGTACAGCAGGAACACCCCGGATTGCGCATAAGGCGTGTACGGGGCCAGTGCTTCGGCCAGGGAAGGCGATTCCTGCAATGCCTTGTCCCGGATGACGAGTATTCCGTCGTCCGGGATTTCTGCTGCCAGTTCGTCGTAGTCCCGCCCGTAATCGCGGGTGACGTCCCGGCCCAGGTAGACGTCGATGCTGGAAGGGCGGTACACACGTGCCGTGTAGATCTTTGCATCCTCGGGGATCTTGCTGCAGAAGTCGCGGTAGCCCACATAAGGATTCAGGTCCCGCATCAGGAAGAGGCAGATGGTGAACTGCAGGGCCAGCATGCCGCCCGCCAGGCAGAAGACGGAGCGGGGCCATTCGCGGCGGGCGAGCAGCAGCGCGGCCAGGCTGCCCCCGGCGAGCAGCAAGCCGCCGGCCACAACCGCAGGATGGTAGATGAATCCATAGGCGTCGAACGCCGGAATCCGGACCAGCCGCAGCGCGATGGCAACGGTCCCCAGGCCCAGCAGGATGCCCAGGAAAGCGGGAATGATCAGGCCCCATTGCCACCAGGGCCGCCAGGAAGAGCGCTTGAGCACCAGCGGTACGGTATAGACGGCGAAGGGGATCAGCGGTACCAGATAGATGGGCAGTTTGGACTTGGAGAGGCTCATCAGCACGAATCCGGCCACCATCGCGATGGCGAGGATCCGTTCGTCTTCCGTGCTTTTTTCAGGCCGCAGGAACGAAGCGACGACCGCCGGAATGGCCAGCAGGCTGTACGGGCTGATGACTTCCCAGATGACGGGCAGGAAGAACCACCAGGGCTGCTGGTGGTCGAAGGCCTGGACGACGCGTCCGTAGGTCTGGTGGACCAGCAGATTGCGCAGGTACGGGGTTCCGCCTTCGATCCAGATGCCGCCGAACCAGAAGAGGCAGCCCGCCAGGGCGACGACAAGGAAGCGCCAGCCGATGAAGTGCCGCAGCCGGCGTCCCTGGCGCTGGACCAGGCACAGTACCAGCACCGTAAAGACCGGTATCAGCCCGGCCAGGCCCTTGGTGAATACGGCCAGGAAGGTGAAAACGGAGAAGGCCCAGGGCTTTTCCTCCCGGAACGCATACAGGGCCAGCACGATGAACATGGCCATCAGCGTGTCCATCCGGATGAAGAAGCAGAGTTCCAGGAAGAGTCCGGACGTAGCCAGCATCGTCGCCGCTCCCAGGCGTTCCCGCAGGCTGAAACGGCCCGGAAGGGCCTTGCACAGCCATCTGTCCATCGTATCCACGATGATGCAGGCGGGCAGGAAGGCCAGCATGCACAGCAGCGGCATGCTGTGTTTCCCGGCGATCAGGCGGCAGAGCATCACCAGCCACAGGTAGAGCGGCGGTTTGTCGGCATAGGGGACGCCCTGGTCCGACATCACGAAGAAATGCCCGCTGGCGATCGCTTCGTCCGCGATGCTCAGGTAGCGCAGCTCATTGGCCGCCGAGAAGTCCCGCATGAAAGCCATCGGGGCCAGGGCGGCGAATACGGCCAGCATGACCAGCCAGGCCGGGTGTTCATGCAGGATCTTTTTCATGGCGCGGGGTCAGCAGGATGATGATGTTCCGGATGGATGCGACGATGCCGATCTGGCCCAGGACCAGCACCCAGTCGTGCCGGATGATGCCGTACACGATGATCATCAGCGACCCGAGGGTGGCGATGATCCAGAACATCAGCGGCATCAGGGACTCCTGGTGCCGGATGCTGTGCACAAGCTGGTACACGAAGCGCATCTTGAAGATGAACTGGCCGGCGCTGCCGAAGAGCAACAGTCCCAGCGGCACGTCTGCGTTCTGCAGGAATTCGGTCCGGAAATCGGCCGGATGCCGGAGCACGGCCGCCAGGACCAGCAGCGGGATCACCGCCTGGATGATGGGAACGGAACGCGGGATCCGGGCGTACACGCCCTTGGCCTTGAGGTTCCACATGTAGATGTAGTAGGCCAGGAACTCGCCGAAGAGGATGGAAAAGTCCTTCCGGAGCCATCCGTACAGGAAGAGGAGGGTGGATCCGGCGATGCTGAACAGCCAGTACAGGGTCGGGGACGGGGAGGTATGGGTCTTCTCGGCGCGGTACCACTGGATCAGTACCCGGCCCGTATAGAAGACCTGGGCCGCGAGGCCGATGGCGTATATCCAGAAAGGGCTGTCCATCAGGCTTGCAGGTTCTGGGATGAAACGCTGTAGCGGATGCGGCGGGAGCGCATCCAGCGGAAGGCAAAGCAGTCGACGAAGCCGGTCCAGGCCCGGTTCAGCAGGCCGTATTTGGACTTGCCGGCCACGCGCGGCCGGTGGGCGACGTCCACTTCGAAATAGCTGCCGCCCTGCATCCGCACAAGGGCGGGGAAGAAGCGGTGCATGCCCCGGAACATGGGGAGAGCCTGGGCGCAGGAGGTCTGGAAGAGCTTGAGCGGACAGCAGGTGTCGCGGGCTCCGTCGCCGGTCATCATGCGCCGCCAGGCATTGGCGATGCGGGACTGGACTTTCTTCCAGGCGCTGTCCTGCCGCGCGCTGCGTACGCCGGTCACCAGTTCATGGGTGCCGATGTGGGGCAGCAGGAGATTGATGTCCTCGGGATCCGTCTGCAGGTCTGCATCCAGGTAGGCCAGCAGCGGGGAAGCGCAGGCGTCGAATCCGGCCTTGAGCGCGGTGCTCAGGCCCCGGTTCTCCGCCAGTTCGAGGTAGAGGAAGTCGGGATGGGATCCACAGGCCTCCCGCAGCAGGGGAGCGCTTCCGTCCGTCGATCCGTCGTTGACGAACAGCACGCAGGCCTTCCGGTTGCATTCGGGCAGGAAGGCCGCCAGGCGCGAAACCAGACGCGCGATGTTGTCCTCCTCGTTGTAGAGGGGAACGATGATCGTCAGGTCGTAGGCGGCTGTTCTGTTCATATTCTTACAAATATAGGAGATTTTTAGTAAATTGCAGCCGAAATGCAGGACAGAAAGACATACCTCAAAACCATATTGGCCATCTCCGGAATCGCCTTTCTGCTGGCCGTCGTACTGACCGTCCATGCCCTTTCCGGGGCCGGACTGATCGGCTGCGGGGCCGGTTCGTCCTGCGATCTGGTGACCCGAAGCAAGTGGTCCCTGCTGTTCGGGGTCATTCCCGTCAGTGCGCTGGGAGCCGCCCTGCATGCGGCGGTGCTGGTGTGCGCCGGCCTGCTGCTGCGCAAACCCGCCCGCGCCCTGAACATCCTGCTGTGCCTGCTGGCCCATGCGGCCTTCGTGGTGGCGGTCTGGATGGTGATCCTGCAGGGTTTCTTCATCCATGCATTCTGCCCTTTCTGCATGACGGAGCATATCCTCGGCGGTGTTCTGCTGGCGATCGTGATCCTGTACCTGCTGCGTCTCGGGACGGAAGGAAGGCTGGCCCTGATCGACGGATCCCGGGCTGGTGCGGGCCTGGCCGCCCTCTTCATCGCCGTCCAGTTGCTGACCACACCTTCCGTGCGCAGCCAGCAGGGGCGCGGCGAACAGCTCCTGCCCGTTCCGGACCCGGTGGCGAGTCCTTCCGTCGGTCCGGTGGACGCCGCCCGCCGGATCGCCCTGCTGTACGATTACCAATGCCCGCACTGCCGGGTCATCCACGGGATGCTGGAGGAAGTGGCGGCGCATTACGGGGGCGAAGTGGTCTTCGTGCTGTGCCCGACCCCGCTCAGCCAGCAGTGCAATCCCTACCTCCCGGGCGGGGAAGACCGTTTTGAGGGATCCTGCGCCCTGGCCCGGCAGGCCCTGGGCCTGTGGAACATCGATCCGGCACTGTTCGCCGACTTCGACGCCTGGCTGTTCGATGCGGAAGCGTCCGGCCGCTGGCGTCCCCGCACGGTGCAGGATGCCGCACAATATGCCGCCCGGCTGGCTGCCGGCCGCCGTCCGGACGAGGCGTGGATGGAGGGATACCTGAAGAAGTGCCTGGAACTGTTCGGACGCACTTCCATCCAGGGAAAGGGCGGAATCCCGCGCCTGGTGTACGGATCGTCCTGGGTCATCCCGGAAGTGGACGATGCGGCCGGACTGATCCGGATTGTCGATGAATTGATTCAAGAACCATGATTTGTATCTATACCCTGACTTCTCCCTTGCACGACGAACAGGCCGTGCGTGGCGTGACGGAAGCGTTCCTCGGCGGACTCGGCGTCCCGTATTGCATGAAGGGCGCGGATTTCAGCGATTTCGGCGCGGACGGCCCCGCATTCATCTTTGTGCGGACCGGCGGAACGGAGAGCCTGTTCGTCCGGCTGCTGCCGTCCCTGCCTGCCGATGCGCCGCTGTACCTGCTCGCCTCGGGCAAGAGCAATTCTTTGCCGGCCGCCATGGAAATCCTTTCCTACCTGAATGCCCGGGGCCGTTCCGGCGAAATCCTGCACGGCAGCAGTGCGCATATCGCTGCGCGGATGCGGGAGATCGAACGGGTCGATGCGGCGCGGCGCAAGCTGCGCGGCATGCGGCTGGGCGTGATCGGGAAGCCCTCCGACTGGCTGATCGCCAGCCAGGCCGACCCCGAGGCCATCCGGAAGAAACTGGGGATGGAGCTGGTGGATATTCCGATGGAGGAACTCCTGGCGTCCATGAAGCCGCTTCCCGCCGGGGCGGACGCCGAAGCAGGGGCCCTGCGGATTTACGATGCGCTGAAGGAACTGGTCGCGCGCTATGCCCTGGGCGGCCTGACCCTGCGCTGCTTCGATCTGCTGGGGACGGTGCACAATACGGGCTGCCTGGCGCTGGCCAGACTGAACGAAGAGGGGATTGTGGCCAGCTGCGAGGGAGATGTGCCGGCCCTGCTGTCCATGTGCCTGTCCCGGGCCCTGACGGGGGTCTCCGGATTCCAGGCCAATCCCTCGCGCATCGATCCCGAACGCGGCGAGGTGATCTTTGCCCACTGCACCGTGCCGCTGGACATGGTGGATTCGTACTGTTTCGACACCCACTACGAGTCCGGCATCGGCATCGGGATCCGCGGCAAACTCCCCGCCGGGGATGTCACGGTTTTCAAGCTGTCCGGTGACCTGAAGCGCTGCTTCGCCGCGGAAGGCGTGATCCTGCGGAACCTGGAAGAGAAAGACCTGTGCCGCACCCAGGTCCTGTTGCGCCTGCCCGATACCGGCTATTTCCTTTCGGATCCCATCGGGAACCACCACATCGTCGTCCCCGGCCACTGCGCCGACTTGCTGAAAAAAATCGTTTTCTGATATGTCCCTGTCCAAGAAAAAAGCCACCGGAACGGTCTGGATCGTCGCCTGCCTGATCCTGATCGGGCTGAATGTCGCCTTCTTTGCCCTGACCCCGCACCTGCTGTCCGGGATCGCCGTCATCCTGTCCAATGTGATCACGCTGCTGCTGGCGGCCCTGGCCGTCAAGCCCCTGAACAACCTGCTGGAAGCCTCGCTGCTGGACCGGCAGAAGGAACTGGTCGAGAAGCTGGAGAAGGACCGGGAACTGGAGAACAAGGTCCGGACGCTGGAGCTGGAAAACCGCACGCTTGCCGACAAGCTGGATACCCGTTCGCAGACGGGCGTGCTGCCCGCGAATGTGGACTATACCTTCAAGCTGGAGCAGATGGAATACGCCAAGCAGGGCTACGTCGTCAAGGAAGAGGACCTCGCCGCCCTGGACCTGGAGAAGTTCGACATCCCGCAGAAGCGCCTGGAATCCTTCCTGGAGGAGAATTTCAAGAAGGAACCCAGCATCCGCAAGATCCTCTACATCCACAAATACTACTACAAGGTGACGCTCGGCATCGATTTCGGCGAGATCCTGTATGCCTATGACGACGACCGTATCCTGTTCAACGGCGTGGAGTTCCGCAAGCTGCACGACATCAGCAGCGAGATGATTCCCGAAGGGCGGGACATCGAGCGCTGCGACATCCTGCGCACCAGCGGAGACCGGACGGAGATCCGTCACGACAAGGATTACGAAGCTTTCAAGAGCCAGTACCGCGCCGTCCAGGCCGCCGAGGTCCAGCAGAGTATGGAGGATGAGGTGAATGCGTTGTGCAGGCAGTACACGGCCGCCATGCACGATATCATCCGCGAACGTTTCGCGGGCCGGGTCGATTTCGTGCCGGAGATCGACCGCGACCGCAACTGGTATGCCCTGAAGGTCAGCCAGGACGTCAATGTCAAGGAAATCGCCGCGAACATGCTGATGCTGTCCGCCCTGATGAACCGGACGCCCGGCCTCGCCGCGATCGAACCCTAGTAATAGCGATAGAACAGCGCGATCGATTCCATCCCCGCAAAGAACTGCCGCAGCAGGAAGCTCTCGTTCGGGGAGTGGATGGTGTCGCGTTCCAGACCGAATCCCATCAGCAGCGGATCGATGCCCAGGATGCGCTGCATGTCGGCCAGAATGGCGATGGAGCCGCCTCCCCGGGCCGGAACCGGTTCGGTTCCGTAAACCTCCGCCATGGCCCTGGAAGCGGCCTTGTAAGCCGGGGAACTGAGCGGGATCAGGAATCCGTCGCCGCCTTCGCACGGCGTGACGCTGACCTTGACGCAGGCGGGGGCGATCGCCTTGAAATGACGTTCGAACAGCTGCGTGATTTCCTTCGAAGTCTGCCAGGGGACCAGGCGCATGGAGATTTTGGCGTGTGCGGTGGAGGGCAGCACGGTCTTGGCGCCCGGACCGGTATAACCGCCCCAGATGCCGCAGACGTCCAGGCAGGGCCGGATGGCCGTGCGCTCCAGGGTCGTGTAGCCCTTTTCGCCCCGGACGTCGGCGATGTCCAGGAAAGCCTTGTATTCCTCCATGTCGAAGGGCGCCCGCGCGAGCATGGCGCGGTCTTCGGCCGACAGTTCCACCACTTTGTCGTAGAATCCGGGTATGGCGACACGTCCGTCCGCGTCGTGCAGCGAAGCGATCATCTCGCTCAGCACATGGATCGGATTGGCAACGGCGCCGCCGTAATGGCCGGAATGCAGGTCCTTGTTGGGGCCGGTGACGCAGACTTCGAGGTAGGCGAGTCCGCGCATGCCGCAGTTGATCGAGGGAACCTTGTCGGAGATCATCGTCGTGTCGGAAACCAGGATGACGTCGGCGGCCAGCAGGTCCCGGTTCGCTTCGACCCAGGCGGGCAGGGACGGACTGCCGATTTCTTCCTCGCCCTCGAAAATGAATTTCACGTTGTGGGCGAGCTGTCCGGTGGCGCAGAGGTATTCCAGCGCCTTGATGTGCATGAACAGCTGGCCCTTGTCGTCGTTGGCGCCCCGTGAGTAGATGGCTTCCCCGCCCGTCGCGGGGTCGCGGGCGATGACGGGCTCGAAGGGATCGGTACGCCATTTCTCCAGGGGTTCGACGGGCTGGACGTCATAATGTCCGTACACCAGCACGGTCTTGCTGGCCCCGATGTCCTTGTATCCGTAAACGACGGGATGCCCGGCCGTCCCGAAGACCTCCGCGCTGTCCGCACCGGCCTGGGTCAGCAGGGTGCAGAGCTGGCGGGCGCAGCGGTACATGTCCTCGCGGTGGGCGGGCTGGGCGCTGACCGAAGGGATGCGCAAAAGGGTGAACAGTTCGTCGAAAAAGCGCTCGCGATGCTGCGCGATGTAGTCTTTCATGCTCATTTCAGATTGGATTTGCGGGCCAGTTCAAACAGTTTCGGGTTCAGGTGGCAGTATCCCTGCGGATTCTTGTCCAGGTAGTCCTGGTGGTAGTCTTCGGCCCGGAAGAAATTGCGCAGCGGCAGCAGTTCCACCACCATGGGGCTGTCGTACTTCCGCTGCTGGCGGTCGAATTCTTCCCGGAGCACGGGCAGGGCGTCGGAATCACCGGCCGGATAGTACACGCCGGTACGGTAGCGGGTCCCGACGTCTTCTCCCTGGCGGTTCAGGCTGAGCGGATCCACGGCTTCGAAGAAGAGGGAGGTCAGCAGCTGCAGGGAAACGGTCTGCGGATCGTACTGCACGTGGACGCATTCGGCATAGCCGGTCGTGTCCGTGTAAACCTGCTTGTATGTGGGATTTTCGGTGTTTCCGTTGGCGAAGCCCACTTCGGTGGACAGCACGCCGCGGACCTGCTTGAAGAATTTCTCTGCGCCCCAGAAGCATCCGGCGGCGAAATAGATATCATGAGGAGTCATGCACAAAAATACAATTATTCGGCGGTATTTCGGCAAAAATAGAATATTTTTGTAGGATGTTACGAAAACGTACGCTATGATCAAGATTGATAATTTCATCAACCTGTTCGAGGCGGCAACCCGCGAGAGCTGGGACCGGCCTGCTTTGAGCGACTACCATAAAACGACCATCAGTTACCGCCAGCTGGCGGAAAGGATCGAAACCTTCGACCTGGTCTGGAAGCGTTGCGGACTGCGGCGCGGAGACAAGATCGCCATCAATACCCGTCCCAGCGCATTCGGTGCGTCCCTGTTTTTCGCCGCCGTATGCAAGGGATATGTCGCCGTCCAGCTGTACAGCGCCTTCACGCCCCAGGATACCCAGCGCCTGGTCGATCATTCGGACAGCCGGATCCTCTACACCGAAAAGCGCCTGTTCGACGGCATGGATTTCGAAAAGATGCCGCAGTTGCTCTGCGTCGTCGACGGCAGCACCGGGGAAGTGCTGGCCAGCCGGGGCGAGGCGGGTGAAATCATCCGTTCCGCCGGGCAATTGTTCGCCGAGGCCCGTCCCGACGGGCTGCAGCCTGCGGATTTCCGGGTGATCCGGGCCGGCATGGACGATGTCTGCGCCATCCTGTACACCTCCGGATCCACCGGCAACCCCAAGGGTGTCATGCTGACTTACCGGAATTTCACCGCCAACGTCCAGGGCATCGGCCGGGGTTTCCCGTTCCGCAAGTGGGAGAATTACCTGAGCCTGCTGCCGCATGCGCACAGTTTCGGCCTGACCTGCGACCTGGTGATTCCGCTGTCGACCGGCATGCACGTGACGGTGCTGGGCGTTCCGCCCATCCCGGCGACGGTCCAGGAAGCGCTGATGGAGGTACGTCCGCGTCTGTTCTATGCGGTTCCGCTGATTTTCGTCAAGTTGGTGGACTATATCCTGGGTGCGGACCTGCGCAGCCCCGAGGACCAGGCGAAATTCAATGATTATGAGAATCATCCGGGCTTCTGCAACCGGCTGAACGAAAAATTCATGCGGGAGACGGGAGGCCGGATCGAAGCCTTCGTCACCGGCGGCGCCGCCATCCCGACGGAGGTGGAAACCCTGCTGGTACGCAAACTGAAAATCCCCTTCGTGTCCGGATACGGACTGACGGAACTCGCTCCGATCGTTTCCTACGGCCGGGTGGGCAAATACATTCCCAAGTCCTGCGGGGAATACCTGCCGGACATCATGGAGCTGCGCATCGATTCCCCGGATCCGGTCCATATCGCCGGCGAACTGTACATCAAGGGCGATGTCGTCTTCTCCGGGTACTACAAGAATCCCAAGGCCACGGCCAAGGTGATGAAGGACGGATGGTTCCAGACCGGGGACATCGGCACGGTGGACCGGGGGAACAATGTGTTCCTGCTGGGACGCAGCAAGAACATGATCCTGTCGCAGAGCGGCCAGAACGTCTATCCCGAAGAGATCGAGGTCATCCTGAACGAACTGCCCTATGTGGCCGAATCCATCGTCCTGCAGCGCGGCAGCCGCATCGTGGCCCTGATCGTCCCCGACATGAATGCGCTGGACAAGTCCGGCATGACCTCGGAGACCCTGGACGCCGTCATGCGCCAGAATATCGTCGCCCTGAACGCCCAGCTGCCGGCCTATTCGGCGGTCAATGATTTCGAACTGCATTTCGAGGCCTTTGCCAAGACCCCGAAAGGCAGCATCAGACGTTTCCTGTACAAGTAATGGAAGAAAAGCGCGTCGTCATCACCGGAACCGGTGTCATCTCCCCGGTCGGAAACGGGACGGAGGCCTTCTGGGCCGCCATCCGTTCCGGGCGTTGCGGCATCAGCCGGTATGAGGGGCTGGAGGGCAGCCCCCTGGCGGTCCGGGTGGCCGGCGCCGTCCGGGATTTCGATCCGGCCGCCTACGGCATTCCGCTGAAGGAGTTGCGCCGCAACGATCGCTTCTGCCTCTTCGCCCAGGCCGCCGCGGCCCAGGCGATGGGGGAGTCTGCCCTGCAGTCCGGGACCAACATCGACCCGGAGCGGCTGGGTGTGTACATCGGCACGGGCATCGGCGGCATGCAGACTTTTCTCGAACAGTCGAAAGTCCTTTTCGATGAAGGGGCGGACCGCATCTCCCCGCTGTTCATCCCCAAGATGATCGGAAATATCGCCGCCGGCAACATCGCCATCCGCTACGGGGCGGAAGGGGCCAGCCTGACGACGACGGCCGCCTGTGCATCAGGCACCCAGGCCATCGGAGAGGCGTTCCGGGCCATCCGATACGGATTTGCGGACGCCATCATCGCCGGCGGGACGGAGGCCACGCTGAATCCGCTCGCTTTCGGCGGCTTTGCCAGTGCACATGCCCTGACCCTCGCGGAGGATCCGCTTCTCGCCTCGCTGCCTTTCGACCGGCGCCGCGCCGGCTTCGTCATGGCGGAAGGGGCTGCCGTGCTGGTCCTGGAAGAATACGGGCACGCCCGCAAACGGGGGGCTGCGATCCTCGCGGAGATATGCGGGTACGGCAACTACAGCGACGCCCATCATGTGACGGCGCCGCGTCCGGATGGCATCGGTGCTGCCCGGGCCATGCGCGACGCCCTCTCCCAGGCCGGGTTCCGTCCCGGGGAGGATCTGTACATCAACGCCCACGGAACGGGCACGCAGCTGAACGATGTCACCGAGACGGCCGCCATCAAACTGGCGCTGGGTGCCGAGGAAGCGGCCCGGGCCTCGGTCAGCTCGACAAAATCCATGACGGGGCACATGATCGGTGCGGCCGGAGCGGTGGAAGCCCTCTGCTGCGCACTGGCCCTGCGCGACTCCGTAATCCCGCCGACCATCGGCCTGACCGATCCGGACCCGGCGTGCGACCTGGACTATACGCCCCTGCAGGCCCGGAACCGGGCCATAACCATTGCCGTTTCGAATTCCCTGGGATTCGGCGGCCACGATGCCAGCATTGCGCTGCGCCGGATTGACAGATAATACGCAAGCACATATGAATACCCAAGAACAATTCGTGATCACCGTCAGCCGGGAAGTCGGCTCGGGAGGCCGCACCATCGGCAGGCTGCTGGCCGAGAAACTGAACGTCCGCTACTGCGACAAGGAACTCATTGAAAAACTGATCTCCCAATTCGGACTGAGCGTCGCGGAGATCGAGAAGATCAAGGCCCGGAAGAAGAATTTCCTCGCCGACCTGTTCGCCCACGTGAACCTGCCCGGCCGTCCGGAAGCCTACATGTACCAGACGCCCCTGGACGTACAGGGCCTGGATGCCACGGCCGACGAGATCTTCGCCTGCGAGAAGGCCATCCTGCTGGACCTGGCCGCGCAGGAGTCCTGCGTGATCGCCGGACGCTCCGCTTTCTTCGTGCTGAAGGACCATCCCAACATCCTGAACGTGTTCATCCAGGCTTCGGACGAGAAGCGACTCGAGCGCATCATGCGCCGCCAGAACGTCACCCGCCAGGAGGCCGTAGACATCATGCAGGCCGTGGATGCGGGCCGCGAGCAGTTTGTCAAGCGATTTGCCGGTACCAGCCGCTATGATGCCCGGAACTATGACCTGGTGATGAACGTGGACGGCATGACGGAGGAAGATGCCGTCGCGTGCATCCTGCATTTCATCGAAAAGAAAAAGTAAAGCTGCATGATGATTCCGCTGGTTGAAGTATCCCTGCGTTTCATGTCCGAGGAAATGCTGTTGCTGCTGGCAGCACTCATCTTCGTCGCCCTGCTGCTGACCAAGGTCGGTTCGAAGTTCGGTGTCCCCGCCCTGCTGCTGTTCCTGGTCCTGGGTATGCTGGTGGGCCCGGACGGGCTGGGCCTGAAGCTGTCCAATTACGAAATTCCCGAATTCCTCGGGCACGCCGCCATGACGGTCATCCTGTTGTCCGGCGGCATGTCGACCAACTACGAGGAAATCCGGCCCATCCGGAAACAGGCCATTTCGCTTGCGACCCTGGGCGTGCTGCTGACGACGCTGCTGACCGGTACGTTCATCTATTTCGTCGTGTCGCCCATGCTGGGAGCCGTGGCTTCGGCATTCTTGGGCTGCCTGATGATCGCGGCGATCATGGGATCGACGGATT
Organism: Bacteroidales bacterium; assembly: GCA_017454335.1. Classification (GTDB taxonomy): domain Bacteria; phylum Bacteroidota; class Bacteroidia; order Bacteroidales; family UBA932; genus Cryptobacteroides. The sequence continues at coordinate 46,533 of JAFTDE010000060.1, forward strand.
CCGCCTCCGTCTTCGCCGTGCTCAAGGAGAAGAAGATGCAGCTGAAATGGAATCTCACCCCGATGCTGGAGCTGGAATCCGGCAGTAACGACCCGATGGCCTATGTCCTGACCATCGTTCTGGTCCGGCTGATCACGATGCTGCGGGACGGCAATTTCAACCTGTCGCCGATGGCTGTCGTGCCGTTCGTACTGGCCGTCCTGGCCTTCCAGATTTTCGTCGGCTACCTGGTCGGTCTGGCCGTCGGACATGGCGGAAAATGGCTGCTCAAGCGGATCAATCTGCAGAGCAGCGCCCTGTACAGCATCATGCTGCTCTGTTTCGGTTTCTTTGCCAACGGCATCACCTCCCTGATGAACGGCAACGGCCTGCTGGCCATATACACGACCGCCGTCATCATCGGCAGCGACAAGAAACTGCCGTACAAACGGGAAATCCGGATTCACCTGGACGGAATCACCTATCTGGTCCAGCTGGGCATGTTCCTCATGCTCGGCATCATGGCCCGGCCTTCGCAGATGCCGCACATCCTCCTGCCCGCCGTGCTGATCGCCTTCTTCATGTTCTTCATCGGGCGTCCGGCCAGCGTATTCCTGAGCCTGCTTCCGTTCCGCAAAATGCCTTTCCGCGCCAAGCTCTTCACCTCCTGGGTCGGATTGCGGGGCGCCGGTCCCATCCTCTTCGCCCTGACCCCCTTCCTGTATGGGCTGGAGGGGAGCGAGGACGTGCTGAATATCGTCTTCATCGTGACGCTGCTGTCGCTGCTGGTCCAGGGAACCACCTTGACCTCGTTTGCCAAACTGCTAAAGCTCAATGATATCGATATTGAGGACGTCGACACTTTCGGGGTGGATATTCCCGAGGATATGGGCATGCTCCGCAACCATACCGTGACGGAGGAAGAACTCGTCGCCGGAAAGACCCTGCGTGATCTGCATCTGCCGCACGGCATCCGGGTCGTCATGGTGCGGCGCAACGGACGCTACATCTCGCCGCACGGCAGCTTCGAGATGCAGGCGGGGGATGAACTTCTGATCCTGATCGGGGAGACCGAGGACTGATTATTGCCCGCTGTAGCGGCCGGCGAACAGGACGGCGCCCGTGCTGGATTCCGTAATCAGGTACAGGAAGGGATGGTCTGCGTGGAAAACAATGTGCGGACCGGGTGCGATGGCCGTCGTTAACTTGATGCCGGCGCTGGAGATCACAGCTGCTTCGGCGCCTTCCTCATCCACCTTGATCACGGCGTCCTGCTGGACGAAATCGAGGAAGAACGCGTATTTCGACATGGCTTTGAAATCGGCTTTGTGGGGATCGAACGCGCTCGGCATGCCCATCTCGCTGAGGATGTCGTTCAACTTGATGTGGTAGCGGGATTCGAACTTGGGCAGCCAGAGGTCCACTTCACAGGGATAGGTATTGTGGCGGATCCGGTCCCAGGATTCCGTCTTCAGGATCTCCGTCATCTCGGCGAGGGTATGGCCTTCGGTCGGCATCAGGACATTCATCTGGAAGGCTCTGTTGCCATAGGGCAGGACGACCCAGCGGAAGTGGGAATTCTCGCCGTACTCGAACTCGCGCTCCTGTTTCATCATCTTGACCGGCCTCTTCTGTCCGGACTCGACGGTGAAGGGCTCGTCCGCCGTTGCGCTTTTGGAGAAACGGTCCGTCCATTCGCTCTTGAAGTACATGGCGTTCAGCAGGTAGGCCAGCATGTCCGGATCGACTTCATCCAGGATCTTGGGAATCATGCCGTTGGTGTGGTCGGAGCACCAACCGTTGATTACCTTGAGGGCTTTCTCTCCGTTGTTGAAATCCAGGTTGGACACCGCTGCCCGGAACTTGTCCGCGACTGTCTTTTCGTAACTGTCCAGCAGCGGGACGCCTTCGCTGACAAAAATGGCGTTGGCTATGTCCAGGCGGGTCTTTTTGTCCAGCTTCGGCAGCTGCTCCAGCATCGCGAGGCAGTATTCGTTCACCGCATCCACTTCGCCCGATCCGTATCCCAGCACCCGGCAGATTTCGTCGGCCGTCGTGCCCTGGGCACCGTCCAGGATCATGCCCAGCAGGAACTGCATGCTGAGGGGGGAAATGACGTAGTCTTTTTTCTCCGTATCGTTGATCCGGTCGATGAATTCGAACGCAAAGGAATGGCCTTTCTGAACGAATTCGCTGGACTTGGTCGAGAGATCGAGGGGTATGTACCGGTTGTCTTCGTCCGCGGAAGCGGCACCCCGGCATTGGGTTGAAAGCAGGCTGGTGAGAGCAAGCATGATGAGGGTCGTGTTTTTCATATATCTCAAATTTACACAATTTCCTTATCTTTGCAAAAAGCATGCTCGTATGAAACTTTTCCGGAATATGTCAATCCTCTCCCTGCTGGGCCTGATTGCCTGCGGAAGCAGCTACAAGGACCTGGACGTCGCTGAATTTGAAAAAAACATCGCCGGCGGGAACGTTGCCGTCGTGGATGTCCGCACGGCGGAAGAATATGCCGAAGGCCACCTGGCCGGGGCTTCCAACTGCGACTGGAATGCCGCAGATTTCCTCTCCCGGATGGAAGCGGATTATCCCAAGGGGACGCCGCTGGCCGTCTACTGCCGGACCGGACGCCGCAGTGCGGAAGCGGCGGACAAACTCACTGCGGCGGGATACTCTGTCTGCAACCTGCTGGGCGGCTATGTCGCCTGGGCCGAGGCCGGCAAGCCGGTAACGACCTACGAGGTGGAAACCTTCTTCACGGACAGCGGGCTGCCCGTCGCCATTACCCTGGTCAAGCACGGGACCCTGGCCCTGTCATACAAGGGACAGACGATCCATGTGGATCCGGTCGGCCGATACGGCAAAGCCACCGACTACGCCGTGGAATTCCCCAAGGCCGACGTGATCCTGGTCACGCACGAGCACGGGGATCATTTTGACCGCGATGCCATCGCTGCCCTGACCGAAGCGGGAAAGACGACCCTGGTCACCAATGCGCGCTGCGCGGAGATGCTGGGCTATGGCACCGTCATGGCCAACGGCGATTCCGGCAAGATCCTGGGGGATGTCGCCATCGACGCGGTTCCGGCTTACAATTATACGGAAGGGCACACCCAGTTCCATCCCAAGGGACGGGACAACGGTTTCGTCCTGACGGTGGACGGACTGCGCATCTACATTGCGGGGGACACGGAGGACATTCCGGAGATGGCCGCGATCCGGGACATCGACGTCGCCTTCCTGCCGGTCAACCAGCCCTATACGATGACGGTGGACCAGTGCGTCCATGCTGCCGAGGTACTTTCGCCCAAGGTGCTGATCCCGTATCATTTCTCGCAGACGGACCTCTCTTCGCTGCCCGGCCGGCTGGACGGCATCCGCGTCCTGCTGCGGAAGATGAACTGATTACTCGCTGTAGTTGTGGTCCACGGTGACGAGGATCGTGGCTCCGGGAATCAGCTCGCTTAATTCCCGGGTCAGTTTCCCGCACAGCGCATTGTCGTCCCGGACGTTGACGTCGGGTACGACATCCACGGTGACAAGCGCATCTTTCTCCGAATAATAGAATCCGTGCACCTGGACCAGTTCCTGGTGGGCAGCCAGGGCCTTGACGACCCGGGACTGCAGCTCCTTGCGCTGGTTCTCGCCGGTCGCGACGGCATAGACGCCGACAGTCATCACGATTCCGTGCTGCTGGAACATCTGGATGGAGATCTTCCGCGTGAGCCCGTGGATATCCTGGGCGGTCATGACGTCGTCCACGCTGACGTGCAGCGATCCGATCATCACGTCCGGGCCGTAGTTGTGCAGGATGATGTCATAGACGCCGTGCACTTCGTCATAGGCCATGATCTCTTCCTTGATTTCGTGGATCAGCTCCGCGGACACGCGCGAACCCAGCAGTTCACCGACGGGAGAGGAAAGCATCTCGATACCGGCTTTGATGATCAGCGCCGAGATGAGCGTTCCCAGGATCCCGTCCAGGGAGACGTTCCAGAGCAGCATGACACCGGCGGAGATGAGCGTGGCCAGCGTAATGACCGCATCGAAGAGGGCGTCCGAGCCCGAAGCGATCAGGGCGTCGCTTTTCAGTTTCGTTCCCTGCCGCTTGACATACCAGCCCAGCAGCAGCTTGACCACGATGGCCACGATGATGACGATCAGCGTGGTCGCGGTGTAGTTGGGCTGGGTCGGTTGGAAGATCTTCCTGACCGATTCGATGAGGGAGGTTACGCCGGCGGACAGGACGATGACGGCGATGATGATGGCGCTGAAATATTCGACGCGGCCGTATCCGAAGGGATGTTTCCGGTCAGCCGGCCGCTGCGACAGTTTGGTCCCGATGATGGTGATGACGCTGGACAGGGCGTCGCTGAGGTTGTTGACGGCGTCCATCACGATGGCGATGCTGCTGGCCAGGACACCGACCAGGGCCTTGAAGGCAGCCAGCAGGACATTGGCGACGATGCCAACGATGCTGGTCCGGATGATTTGTGCTCCGCGGTTCATGGATTGAAAGTCATTTGCAGGACAAAAATAACAAAAGATTTCTACAATCCGGCGAACTTCTGGTAGGCGAGCCTTTCGTCCCCGGACGCGAGGTAGATGATGCCGCAGTAGCTGAATCCGTAATCCAGGATCACGTGCTGCATGATCCGGTTGTCCCTGTGCGTGTCGATGCGGATGTTGCGGTCCCGGTCGAAACACCAGTCCATGACGGTGCGGAAGACCCCGTGCACCTCGGGATAACTGGCGATCCTGTGCACCACGTGATAGGGGAGCGTGTCATCCAGCCAGGCGCCGCCGTCGATCCGCGCATAGGTCGGCTCGGGCGAGGGGATGAAGGCGAAATAGGCGACGCAGCGGGTCTGGATGACCACGAAACCGTACCCCTGCCGGATGTCTTCGAGGATGACTTCCTCTGACGGGTATCCGTTCGTCCATTGGAGCGCATTGCCGGAGGCGCGCATAATGCCTTTGGCCGCCTCAAGGACGGCCATGATGTCTTGCAGATCGTTCACGCAGGCGGATCGGATTGTCATCGCAGTTTCCGTTTGCGTAAAGATAGCAATTTTTCCTTACGCGTAGGAATGCATCCCGCCCAGGACCAGGTTGACGCCCAGCCAGGTGATCAGCACGCACAGGAAGGCTGCGATGCACAGCGCATGGAAGACGCGCGGTCGTTGCAGGGGCTTCAGGACGCGTCCGTGCAGGATGAAGGCATAGACCAGGAAGGTGATCAGGGCCCAGGTTTCCTTCGGATCCCAACTCCAGTAGCATCCCCAGGAGATGTTGGCCCAGACCGCGCCGACCATGATGCCGACAGCCAGCAGGAAGACGGCCGGATACAGGGCGACGAGGCTGATGTCACGCAGGCGGATGCGCTTTTCCTCCGAACGGATCACCAGGCCTGCGATTCCGTTCAACGCCATCAGGGCGAACAGGGCATAGGCCACAATGATGACCAGCACATGCATCCACAGCAGGGGAGAGCGCAGCACGGGCATCAGGGGCTGGAACAGGATCTTCCGGCAGATCAGGAAGAACGCAAGGACCAGCAGGCCCCCTGCCAGCACCGACAGGGCGATCCGAAGCGGACGGGGAATCGCCGGCAAACGCCGGATCGCCTCGCGGAAACCACTGTCTTTCGCACAGAAGCACAGCAGCATGGCCAGTGTCAGGACCAGGTATCCGGCGTAGGTGAGGCCGGTGCCCCAGGGATCGCGGCTGACCGTCAGGATGCTTCCTTCCAGGTCCTCGTCGTAATCGGCCTGCAGGAAGCGGTACCCGTCCTTCTTCAGGATGTGGTTCATGGAGATGGTGATCCGCTCGTTGCCCGGAAGCAGGGTCAGTTCACTGACATAGTCCTGCGGCATCTCGCTGTCCGGATAATAGTCGATCCTGAATTCTTCAAGCCTCAGGCTGAAGGGAAGCGCCGTCTCGGCGCCGTCTTTGTCGCTTACATAGGTGTCCGCGGCCTGGGAACGGCGCAGGTGGATACTTCCGCTCTCTCCGCGGAAATAGGTGAAGAGCGCTCCGGCCAGGATCAGGATCATGCCGGCAAAAAGACAGGGTAAAAATCTTTTCATCAAATGGAATCTATAAATTTAACAACGGCATCCCGTTCTTCTTTGGAAAGCTTGTAGAACTTTTCCGCGCTCTGGTAAGCGTCGCTTTCCTTGGAATAGGCATGCCACATGATGGCTTCGATGACATTGCGCGCCCGGCAGTCATGCAGGCGGTCCTCACGGCCGGTATTCAGCACGGACAGGCCGCGTCCCCACAGCGGGGTGGTGCGGCACCAGGTGCCGTGGATGTCGTTTTTCATCCACAGGCGGTGCTGGATGAAGTCGGAATAGGGCCAGATGGTCTGGTCGGCATAACGCGGAAGCGCTTTCTTCCGGTTCATGGCAGGGGACCAGTAGTTGTCCTTTCCGGTCTTCCAGGAAGGCCGGTGGCAGCTGGCGCAGCCCATTTCGGTGAACAGACGCTTGCCCTTCTGGACAGCGCTGTCGTGCAGGTTGCGGGCCCGGGGAATCGCCAGACCGCGGTGCCAGACCATGAAGGAATAGAACTCGTCCGCGCTCATTTCGGGCTCGAAGTTGTGATAGGGGTTGTCGAACTGGTTGGTTTTCGGATTCAGCAACGCGAACACCGCTTCGGAAATCTCGGCGTCCGTGACCGTGCCGTCCTTGTTTACGTCCACATAGTAGGGCGAATCCTGGCCCTGCGTCCGGATGGTGGCGATGACCTCCTTGTTCTCAGACATGGCCTTGGCCCAGGCCACCGTCGTGTAGAGGAACGGGCGGTCCGGACGGGACACGTTGGTGATATTCCAGATGGCATTGGCTCCGGCGCCGTCCTGCAGCGTTCCGCGCGTCATGGCGTAGGTGAACTTCTTCAGCAGTTTCCCGCCCATATAGGCGTCCCGTTCGTAATAGTTGCCGTCAGCATCGTATCCGGCCCCGTACACGCCTGCCTGCCAGTTGTGGTAATAGGCACTGGGCGCGAAATCTCCGGCCGCCTTGTCCCAGAAAGCAGGGTTCAGCTCGACATAGGGCGCTTCGGCTGCATACTGCTGCCGGATATCTTCCTGGGAAATCGCATCGATCAGTCCGGAACCGGGGATGCCGATGGTGCTTTCCAGACGGAATCCCAGCTGATTCCCCTGGGCGCGGGCCGTCTCATACGGGGTGGGAGAGGTGTTGAATGCGCTCTCCGGGATCGTCAACTCGGGGTAGATCAGTTCGTATTTCTCGCCGTCCGGGAAGCTCATGGGAAGGCCGCTGGCCATCGCCGTGACGGGAATCCAGCTGATGGAGATCTGTTTTTCGTCGATCGGGGGAAGGAAAGGAGACTCCGCCATCGTCTGCGGCATGCCTGTCACTTCCGCTACATAGGGACCGTCGTTGGGGTTGGTCGCACTCTGGTGGTAGATGACCAGCAGGTACCCGTTTCCGAATGCGCCGGCCCCGTTGGCGTTGTAGCTGGCCTGCCACTGGCCATGGCCATAGCCGGGATGGCAGTCCAGGCAGGATTTGCGCACAGCCGCCGGGCCGCGCCCCTTGAACGGCGCCTGGCTTACGGTGACATTCCGTTCAAAGAAAGCCTCTCCTTGATTGAAGGCGCTTTCCAGACCGGCGCGGACCACGGCCGGCGCAGGATCTTCGTATGAACCGGGTGAAACATTGTCCGTCGTACCCAGTTCTCCGCCCGGGTACCACTCTTCGGCGGTAAAATTACCCACCGCCTGACCTACATATTTCGCATCGGACTCTTTGGGTGAAGGAACATCCGAATTTCTTCTCTCGCAGGAAACGAGCAGGGCCGCCAGGCCGAGAATCATGCACAAGATTTTTTTCATGGCTCTTTACTGCTTTACGATCCAGTCTGCGGCTTTGTTCAGTTGTTCGTCCAGATCGGAAACGGCGTCCATGGCCGCCTGCACCGAACTGTCGGCGTAAATCTTGACGAAGGCGCCCTTCGCCTGGCAGTCGCGCAGCGCTTTGACGGCGGCGTTCAGCCGGGCCTGCAGCGTGGCGCTGTCCGGATATTTCAAGTCACCCAGCAGCGTCATGATCGACTTGTCGCCCGGGGCCGAAGCGTCCCGACCGCCATAGAGGGTGAACTGGATGGACAGGATGTTGTCGATGAAATCCTGGAAGGACATCTCGCTGTAGGGGGATTCGATGTAGTTGACATCCTCGCCCGAATGGGCGTTGCCCATCTTGACGTCGGCGACCTCGGCGCAGATGTTCGAACAGCCGCCGATCAGGATGGTGGAGACCACTTCTTCCCAGGTCTCGAAGGAACTGCCCAGTTTGGCTGCGCCCAGCATGTTGTCGCCGTAAACCTTGCCGTTGATCCGGGTCTCCGCTTCGATTTCTTCCATGCGGTCCGTATAGCTCTTCTCCGCTTTCGGATTCCAGGAGGCGTACAGGCGGTAGCAGTTGTCCCGCAGATCCCCGGCCACGGCGGTGGCGTAGACCAGCTCCTGGGCGCCGGTGACATTGTATTTGGCAAAGGCTTCATCATCCTCTTTGGCGCGGAGTGCCGCGACCGTCCGGTTCTTGCCGTTGCGGAAGAGGATGAATTCGATTCCGTGGAAACCCAGCAGCTCCTGTCCCAACTTGGCACCGGCATAGGCGATTCCGTCTTCGCCCCGCAGCATGTCGACCTGGTCGGCATTGCTCAGGGCCGTGGCCAGCGCTTCCACGTCCAGCGGCCAGGTGTCGATGTGCGGATCGATGCCGAAGGTGGTTGCCGGTCCGTACAGGAAAGCCTCTGACTGCTCCCAGTATTTGCGTGCAGCCAGGAAGCTGGTGCAGATGGCATCGAGTTCGTTCTGTGTCAGGGACTGTACGCCCTTGGCGGAGGCGGCTGCGAGTGCTTTGTAGAGATTGTCACTTTCGTCGGCGAGCGCCTTGTAGGTGCTGTACACGACCTGGGGGACATAGGTTTCGACGGCTTCCGCCATCTTTTTCTGGCTGGCGGTCAAGCCGTCAGAGCTTGCATTGTTTTTGTCACAGGCGGCGAACAGGGCGGCAAATGCCGCGACCGCCAGGATTTTACGTACGTTTTTCATTGTTTATCGCTTTTATTTGGTTTATCGTTTGAAAAATGCCATGTAGGTGATTCCCAGGTTGATGGAAGGCTCGTTGTTGTACGGAGATTTCAGGAAACGGTGGGAATACTCGGCCTTGACGGCGATTTCCGGGATGGGGAACCAGTTGATACCGGCCGCCACGCGGTGCCGGTCAGTGAAGGGATAGTCCTGCTGGTCCGCTGCGGGGATGTAGCTGTCATAATACTCGTACCGGGCAAACAAAAACAGCTGGGCTGCGCTCCTGCCGAACCAGGGCAGGATGTCATAGCCCGCCTCGATTCCGGCGGAAACGGCCTGCCGGCCGACCGGCGTCTTCCGGTAGGGGGCATTGTTTGACGAGAGGTTGCGCTTGACCGTGGACAGGGTCGCCGCATCCTCGACATGTCCGTAATCCGCATTGCCGCGGACGACCAGGCGGTCTCCCTTGTAGGCGAAATCCGTCGCTGCGATGAAGGTCCGGCCTTTTACGCCGGCGTAGCGCGTATTCTGCAGATCGTTCGGGTAGGAATTGTGCATGGCCCGGCCGTAGAATCCGCTCAGCGAGATCCGCAGACCGTCCAGGCTGAAATTGTCCACGCGTCCGGCATAACCCAGTTGGTTCGCGACCCGGTACTCATACGGGGATTTGGCGCCGTAGTGGACGAAATGGTCGCGGTCGAACATAAATCCGTCCAGGCCGGCCGTTACAAGCACTTCGTAGCGCCAGTGCGGGGTGCGGCCCCAGAGGCTGATTCCGGTATCGTGCCAGGTGGAGGGGAGGATCGTGTATTCGCCTTCCGGCCTGTACACGGTGAAATAATTCAGGGGTTCATGTGCATAGTTCAGTCCGCCGACGGGCACGACAAGATGCCCGGCCCGGATGTTAAGCAACGAGCTGAAGGATTTCTGGATCCAGAACTGCTCCAGTTCCAGTTCACCGCCCTTCTCGATTTCGGATTCCCACTCGCCGGCCTCGGTGAATTCCTTCTCCACCGCGCTGCCGGTTCCGGTATGCTCGAACTCGATTTCGGTCTGCATGCTCCAGCCCTTGCCGAAATCATATCCGAGATAGATCACGGCGTGGGGGATGTCAAAGCGGCCGTGCGACGGGTCGCCGGCGTATTCGCCGGGACGGGAATAGCGGTACACGTTGTCGCTGTAAAAATTCCTTGAATAGACGGCTTCTCCGTATCCGCCGACCGTCAGTCGCTGGGCCTGCATGGAAAGCGGGCAGAGAAGGGAAAACAGGCAAATCCAAATAGAAAACCGCTTCATGTCATTCTTCTTTTAATCCGTTGCAAAGTTACCCTGGAGCCGGCTGCGCGTCAATCCCAATTTGTGTGGATTTCTTTCCGCGGGGATTCCGCCGGCATAGCTTTTTTCGAGAGAAGGGCATCCCCATTTATTGGGATTTGATTTGTCTTTCAATTGCCGTAACTTTGCCTATATGTCAAGTGAGTTCAGTCCCAGCATGAAAATGGCGGATCTCCTGGAAAAGAGTCCGTCGCTTCCCGGTGTGTTCACGCGGATGGGATTCAGCTTCGGATACGGAGACGCCACGGTGGGCCAGGTCTGCAACGGGGCGGGGACCGATCCGGAGACCTTTCTCCTGATCTGCCGTGTCTATTCACAGGATACGTATCTCCCTTCGCGGGAGGATCTGGAAAAAGCCGACCTGTCCGTGATCGTCAAGTACCTCAGCCTGTCCCACAATTACTACATGAACGTGGCGCTGAAGGACCTGGCCGCCAGCCTGGGCCGCATGATCGTTCCCTGCGGCGACGAGACCCAGCGGGTCATCTGGAAGTTCTTCACGGACTTCAAGGAGGAACTGCAGAAGCACTTCTCCTACGAGGAGGAATATGTTTTCCCGCATGCCGGGAACTGGGATTCGGATCTCCCGGAGATCGGCCATTCCGGCGTGGAAGAGACCCTCGAGGATCTCCGAAGCCTGGTGATGAACCACCTGCCGCGGACGGCGGACCAGCAGGAGGCATACAAGGTGCTGTCCAGCATCAATTCCCTCTCCGACGATATCCGCAAGCATATCCTGCTGGAAGAAACGGCCCTGGAAGGGCACACAGCCGACCGGCAGGATGATACATCCCTGTCCGAGCGGGAGAAGGAGGTCCTGGTCTGCGTGGCCCGGGGCATGATCAACAAGGAGATCGCCGACGCGCTGAACATCTCCATCCACACCGTCATCACCCACCGGAAGAACATCACCCGGAAAACGGGCATCAAGACCGTTGCGGGACTTACGGTCTATGCGCTGCTGAACAAGATGCTCGAACTCCACTGACGGACACGTTTTTTTTCGTACCTTTGCCCTCAGATGATCCGAGTCGCTTGCATAGGGGACAGCATTACCTGGGGATTCACACTCCTGAAGCCCGGGAAGCAGAGTTATCCGGCCTTGCTGCAGGAAATGCTGGGCCCCGAATACGAAGTGCGGAACTTCGGTTTCAACGATGCAGCCGCCCGCTTTGACTCGGATATGCCGTATGTAAAGAGGCGGGTCTACCGAAACAGCCTGGCCTGGCAGCCGGACATCGTGCTGCTGATGCTGGGAACCAATGACACCAAGCGCCGCAACTGGGATCCGGATATCTTCCGCCGGGACTATTCCGCCCTGGTGGATGCCTACCGGAACCTGCCCTCCCGTCCCCGCGTATTCCTGATCGCGCCCATCCGGATTTTCCTTCCGATGGGATTTCCGCTGCTGGGGCTGTACCCGGAGACCATGGAAGAGGGCGTGCGTCCGGCCATCCGCGGAATCGCGGCGGAAAAAGGGCTGGACCTGATCGATCTGCGGGATCTCTTTACGGATTCCACCTACATGATGGACGGGGTCCATCCCCAGCAGAAAGGCGCCCGGATGCTGGCGGAGGCCATTTTTGAAGCCCTCCGCCCGAACCTTGCAGCCGGCGGCTCCCGCTAGGGGAGATACCGGGCGGGGCCGCTCCGCCTGACCGAGCGGAACAGGTACAGAATCGGGAAAATCTCCAGACGGCCGATCAGCATCTCCACCATCCCCGTCATCTTGAGCACGGGCGGGAAAGCCGCGTAATTTGACATCGACCCGACGTCCCCGAATCCGGGACCGACATTGCCGATGCTGGCGATCGAAGCGGTGACGCCCGTAATGAAGTCCAGTCCGAAGGCGATGTTGACGGCCGCGAAAACGACCACGATCAGCAGGTAGCAGAAAATATAGCCATAGGCCTCGGAGACCTGTTCGTCCGTGCGGATCTTGCCGTCCACGCGGACAAAGACGATGGCGTGCTGGTTCACCGTCATCCGCACCTTCCGCTGGACGCCCTTCATCGCCAGAATGGCCCGGTCGATCTTGATGCCTCCGGAAGTGGATCCCGAGCAGCCGCAGATGAGCGAACACACGATGAGTACCGCCATGCTCAGCGGGGGCCAGAGCGTCGTGTCCTGCGTGGCAAAGCCCGTCGTGGTGGAGATGGAGGCGACCTGGAACGCCGCGTCGCGCAGCGCCGTGCCGAATGAGGCATATCCGCCCTTGAACATCAGGTCCGCCGTCACGATGACGATGGCAAAGGCCACGAGCCCGAGAAAAACCTTGATGGTTTCGGATTTCCAGATGTATCTGGGGCGTCCTTTCAGGAAAGCCAGGAAGAGGATGCCGAAATGGATACCTGCAGCCAGCATGGCGAAGGTCAGGATGATTTCGGCGGTCGGATTGGCGTAGAACGCGATGCTGGTGTTCCGGGTGCAGAAACCGCAGGTGCTGCAGGCGGACATCGCGTTCGTTGCGGAGTCGAACCAGCCCATCCCGGTCAGCTTGAGGGAGAAGAAGGTCACCAGGGTCAGGGCGATATAGGTGATGAGCATGCGGTTGGCGAAGCGGTCGCTCCGTTCGCCCGAGAAGGGCTCCCGCGCCACGCTGGAAATCTCCGCCCGGGACAGGGTGGATTTGTCCAGGCTGCCCGTCATCATGGAGAAGAGCGTGACGATGCCGACGCCGCCCACCCAGGCGGTGGAGATACGCCAGAACTGCAGGCCGTACGGCAGGGCTTCGATGTCGTTCAGGATGGAGGCGCCGGTCGTCGTGAATCCGGAGACACTCTCGAAAAGCGCGTTGACGAAGGTGAATTCGCGTCCGTAGAACAGGAAGGGGAGCATGCCGAACAGGCAGGCCAGCAGCCAGGCTCCCACAACGATGCAGTTGCCTTCCTGGAAAGTCAGCTTGTGATATCCTTTCCGAATGTAAATCAGGGGAAAAGCGCCGACCGTACCGGTCAGCAGGGCGGAGAAGAGCAGTGCCGTCCGGCTGTCGTCTCCGGGGGTCAGCAGGGCGACAACGCCGGAAAGGAGCATGAGTGCCGAAACGAACAGCAGCGAGATGCCGATAAACCAGGTAATAACCTTCCAGTTCATAGATGTTGCGTTACTGGGGTGCAAAGATATCCGGCGGAAATTCATTTATCAACACAATATTTTTTATATTTGCATTGATAAAATCAATCAATACGCCGCCGTATGACCCTGCAACAGCTCCGATATATCACAGCCATAGCCGATTACAAGCATTTCGGGAAGGCCGCCGAGGCCTGCGGGCTGACCCAGTCTACACTGAGCCTGATGGTAAAAAAGATGGAAGACGAACTGGATGTCCGCATTTTCGACCGGGATTCCCACCCGGTCGAGCCTACGGAGATCGGGCGCAGGATCATCGACCAGGCGCGGGTCGTGCTGTATAATATGCAACAGATTCCAGCCCTGATCCACGACGAAAAGGAGGCGCTCTCCGGACCGCTCCGCATCGCGCATATCTCCACCGTCGCCCCGGTGCTGATCCCGGGGATCTTCAAATACATGACCCGGACGCACCCAGCCATCACCCTGCAGGTGGAGGAGATGCTGTCCGCGACGATCCAGGACAAACTCCGGAAGGCTGAGGTGGACATGGGTATCCTGACCGGTCCCGTGCGGGACGAAGGCCTGCTGGAAATCCCGCTGTACACCGAAAAGTTCATGGCCTACGTGTCTCCCGGCCATCCTTTCTTCGAGCGAGACAGCATCCGTTCGGAGGAACTGCTGGGCCAGAGCGTCTGGATCATCCGCGACGGTATCCGGCAGATCTATCCGGCGGACGTGAAGCGGGGGGAATTTACCTATGAACGCTATTTCGAAGGCGGCCGCGTGGGGCTGCTGATCCAGATCGTCGATGACAACGGCGGACTCACCCTCATTCCGGAAACGCACACCGGGCTGATCATGTACAGCCAGCACAAGTGCCTGCGCCCCATCGTCGATCCGGTCCACAGCCGGACCATCTCCCTTGCCATCCGCGCGGATTACATCCATGAAGCGAAACTGAATGCGGTCGTGGACGCGGTCCGCGGCATCATTCCGGCCGGACTGCAGGAGAACGTTATCCGCCGGGGGACGCTGAAACTGTGATTATCAGAAGAAGCGGAGCACTTCGTCCAGCGGGCGATGCACCGGCGTCGTCGGATCCTGGGCGCGATAGCCCAGCGCGATGACCGGCAGGATCGTCTCGTCCTCCGGAATGTTGAACAGCGCGCGCAATGCATCGGCGTCGCGCATGCCCATGATAAGCGTATCGAAGCCCATGGCCCTGGCTTTCAGGATCAGATAGGCGTTGCTGAGGCCGTTGTCATAAGCGCCCCAGAGGTCTCCGGTGCTGTCCACGGGCTGGCCACGGAAGAATCCGGATTTGCCGCGTTCGTAGGTGGAGATGAGGAAGACCGGGGCATTGATGACGCGGTCCTTGTTGCCGCCGATCAGTTCCAGCACGGCTGCGCGCTTTTCCTCACTGATGGCGACATAGTATTTGCTGGGCTGCTGGTTGGCCCAGGAGGGCGCATTCTGCGTCGCGGTCAGCAGTTCACGCACCTCGGCTTCGGAGATGGTTTTTCCTGCCTGGTAGTCGCGGATGCTCCGCCGGGTGGCGAAGACTTCGTCCAGGGTGGGGGCCGCGCTCCGGTTTTCGGTGCAGGCCGTCGTCAGCAATGCTGCAAACAGGCAGATACAGGGGAGGATGTGTTTCATTTTCACTGTGCAAATAGTTCCGAAAAGAAAGATACGACCTGCCGGACGACTTCGTCGCGGTGGCGAGTGATGGTGTGGTTTTCCCCGTCGATGCGCACGAGCCGGGCCGCGTCTCATCATTACAGGAGCGCGCGGATTTCAGCGTCGATCTCTTCCGGGGTGACCACCGGTTCGAAGCGGGCGACGACCCGGCCGTCGCGGTCCAGGAGGAATTTGGTGAAGTTCCACTTGATGTCCGGGTTGGATGCATAGTCCGGATCGTTCCGGGCCAGCATGCCGTCCATGAATTTCCCGGTCTCGCTGTCTCCGAATCCGGCGAAAGGCTTCTCGCTGTACAGCCACTTGAAGATCTCGTTGGCGTTTTCGCCGTTCACGTCGGACTTGGCCATCAGCGGGAAGGTCACGCCGTGGTTCAGGCGGCAGAATTCCTCGATTTCCGCGTCGCTTCCGGGCTCCTGGTGACCGAACTGGTCGCAGGGAAAGCCGATGACGACGAATCCGTCCTTGCCGTATTTGTCATACAGGGCCTCCAGTCCGTCATATTGTGGCGTAAAACCGCATTTGGACGCGGTGTTGACGATCAGCATGACCTTGCCCTTGTACTGGGAGAAACGGACGGTTTCCCCCGAATTGGACTGGGCGGAGAAATCATAGATGGTGGGCGGGTTGTTCGTGCAGGCAATGGCGCACAGGGCGGCCAGCAGGATGAGGATCTTTTTCATGGAATGAATAATTATAATTGTTGCCTTCAGTGTGCAAATGTACGAAAAACAGCAGAATCCGCATCCGGAACCGGCAGCATCGGATTCAGGCGCTCGAATGCCTGCCCGGGAAGGGCGGAATGGTAGGCCATGTCATAAACATAGGGGACTTTGACGGCGTAATAGGGGAGCAGCCGCCGGGTATAGTCGGCGACAGTCTGGGAATCACCGGTCCCCAGGTAGGCCGCGATGAAGCAGTCCCAGTGGGCGGTCAGGACCTCGGGCGTCACGTGGAAGAGGTTCCCGGCCCGCTCCCGGTCCAGGTTGTGGCTCATGGAGAACAGCACGCCCAGATCCCACTCCGGGACACCGTAGCTGAATTCCCCCACATCAATCCAGCGGACCTTCCGTCCGTCGGTGATGATGTTGCCGATGTGAAGGTCGCCATGCAGGCAGGTAGTGGCATCCGGGGCTGTCTCCAGAAAGGCCAGGGCGCGGCGCTTGTATTCTTCGGGAACCAGGTCCTTCTGCGTGTAGAAATCCGCCAGGACCTGCTTGTAGGGACGAAGACGGGCCGTGTCCGCCTGGCGTGTGTGAAGGAGGCGGGCCTGCCGGGCGAATTCCAGGGAGATCTCTTCCAGCCGCGCGGGTTCGTCGGAGATGATGCGTGCGAAGGACCGCTTGCCGGGAATCAGTTCGTATTCCGCCCCGAAGCGCTCGCCGTCCGTAATCAGGCGGATGGGTTCCGGAGTCGGGACGCCCAGTTCGAAGACGATGCGCGCCGTACGGAATTCCGCAGCGGCCCGATCGGCCTCAAAACCGGGATTGTACAGTTTAGCCAGCGCCGGACGGGTCTTGTGCGTATAGGAAACCGCGGTTCCACCCTCGCCGCTGCAGGTATATTCGCTGAGATCAATTTTTTCGTACTGTACTTCCATGTGAGGCTTTTCTGTCTTATATTTGTAGATGCAAAGATAGAGATATTTGCGGATCCACAAAAAACATCGCTTGCGATATAAAATTTAATTTCTATTAAAATAATTCGGGACTTATGGTGAAAACGGACAGGAAACAACTCTTCTGGTGGATCGGGGCGCTGGTGCTGGGCACCGTGCTGGGCCTGCTGCATCTGGACTGGGTGGACGGGATCTGCGCGTTCATCGCAACCGTCTACACCCGGCTGTTCCAGTTCCTGGCCGTCCCTACGGTGGCCCTGGCCATCACGACCACCCTGATTTCCTTCGGGAAGCAGCGCAGCACCCGGAAGATCTTCGGCCATACGATCACCTACACCCTGCTGACGACGCTGGTGGCGGCCCTTGTCGGGATGGGGATGTATTTCCTCATCGCCCCGCAGAACATCCCCGCAGACGTCCTGGGAACGGCGACGACGGCCCAGGAGGGCGGTCTGAGTTTCCGGGACCATGTCATTTCGGTGATTCCGAACAATGTGGTCCAGCCCCTCCTTTCCGGGAACGTCCTGTCCATCCTGCTGATCGCCATTGCGATGGGGCTGGCCCTGGCGTATATGAAGGAAAGTGAACGGAAGGCTGTACTCGTCAAGGGCATCGAGGGGCTTCAGGAGTTGTTCTTCACCCTCATCAAGGCCCTGATCTGGACGCTGCCCCTGGGCATCACGGCCTTCTCCGCGCAGCTCTCGGCCCTGCTTGCAGGGGGCATCATCCTGGGATCGCTGGGGAAATACACGGCGGTCATCCTATTGGGGAACATGATCCAGTTTTTCGTCGTCCTGCCGGTATTCCTGATAATCAGGGGGATCAATCCGATGAAAGTTTTCAGGGCCATGAGTCCGGCGGTGGTGATGGCCCTGTTCACCAAGAGTTCCGCCGCCACCCTGCCCGTGACGCTCTCCTCCGCCGAAGACCGGCTGGGCGTCGATCCGAAGGTATCGCGATTCGTCCTTCCCATCTGCACGACCGTCAACATGAACGGATGTGCGGCGTTCATCCTGGTCAGTTCGCTGTATGTGATGCAGAACGGCGGAATGGCGCTGGGGATTGGAACGGTCCTCCTGTGGGTACTCGTTTCCGTCATCTCGGCCGTGGGGAATGCGGGCGTTCCCATGGGCTGTTTCTTCCTGACCGTCTCCCTGATGACCGGAATCGGGGCGCCGGTCGAGGTCATGGGACTGATCCTGCCCATCTACACCATCATCGACATGGTGGAAACCGCCGAAAACGTCTGGTCGGATTCCTGCGTCTGCGCCATGACGGACAAAGACATGAAAATAGACAAAACATTATCCGAAGAAAACATATGAAAAGAATCACATTCTTTCTCGCCGCCCTCGTCGTTGCGGCGTGCGGAACCAATCATTCAACAGTCAAGGACGGCAACAAATACGTTCCCTACGACCAGCGGGACGGGGAAGAGGCCGTCGTCTATTTCACGCGGAACCTGTCTGCCGAAGGACTCATCGCGGCGTATGAGCAGGTGAACGGGGAAATCTCCGGCCGGGTGGGCGTCAAGCTGCACACGGGCGAGCAGAACGGTCCCAACATCATCCCCCGCGAGTGGGTGAAGGCCCTGCTGGAGAAGGATCTCCCGGAGGCAACCATCATCGAAACCAATACCTACTATGACGGAGACCGCTATACGACCGATCTGCACCGCAAGACCCTGGAAGTGAACGGATGGACCTTCAGCCCGGTGGATATCATGGACGAGGAAGGGACGGTCAACCTGCCCGTGAAAGGCGGCAAGTGGTTCAAGGAGATGTCGGTGGGCAGCCACCTGCTCAACTACGATTCCATGGTGACGCTGACCCATTTCAAGGGACACACCCAGGGCGGATTCGGCGGATCCAACAAGAACATCGGCATCGGCTGCGCCGACGGCCGCATCGGCAAGGCCTGGATCCATACGACCCCCGGCCAGCCGAATCAGTGGGACATCGCTGAAGAAGAGTTCATGGAAAGGATGACCGAGTCCACCAAGGCCACCATCGACCATTTCGGCAAGCAGGTGACCTATGTCAACGTCATGCGCAACATGTCCGTCTCCTGCGACTGTGAAGGCCTCGCGGCTGCGCCCGTGGTCACACCCAATGTCGGCATCCTCTCTTCGACGGATCTGCTGGCGGTGGACCAGGCCTGCGTGGACATCGTCTATGCCATGACCGCCGAGGAGCACCACGACCTCGTGGAGCGCATCGAGACCCGTCACGGACTCCGCCAGCTCTCTTACATGAAGGAGCTCGGGATGGGCCACGACCGCTATATCCTCATCGACCTGGACAACGGCGGCAAGCGGATCACCGCGGCCGACGCGGCCAAGGGGCTGAAGCCTTTCGTGCAGGAGTAGCGCTTGAATGAAAAAACTGCCGAATACCTATGTCATCATCGCGGCACTGATCGTGCTGTGCGCCGTCCTGACCTGGTTCCTGCCGGGCGGGCAGTATGTCACGGCCGAAGACGGGACGCTCAGCTATGAGCAGGTGGACGCCGTTCCGCAGACCTGGCAGGTGTTTTCGGCCATCTACAACGGCTTCGTCAAGCAGGCCGGGATCATCGTTTTCATCCTGGTCGTGGGCGGGGCCTTCTGGCTGCTCAATGCCACCGGCGCAGTGGATGCGGGCATACGCCGCTTCATCGCAGGAATCGGCAGCAGGGACAAGCTGGTCCTTGTCGCGCTGACCGTGCTGTTCTCGCTCTGCGGGGCGGTATTCGGCATGAGCGAAGAGACGATTCCCTTCGTGGGCATCGTCGTGCCGCTGGCCGTCTCCCTGGGTTACGATGCCATCATGGGACTGCTGGTAGTTTACGTGGCCTCCAACATCGGTTTTTCCAGCGCATTCCTGAATCCGTTCACTGTCGGCATCGCCCAGGGAATGGCTGATCTTCCGCTCTTCTCCGGGATGGGGTACCGCATCTTCTGCTGGGCCCTGCTGACCGTCCTGCTCTGCGTATTCGTCGTGCTGTATGCCCGGAAGAGCCGGAAAGAAGTACTGGAAAGGAACGCGCAGGAGGCCGCACCGTTGACGGCCAGGCAGAAATGGATCCTCGTCGTGTTGCTGCTGACCGTGGTCGCCCTCATCGTCGGGGTGACCTGCTGGGACTGGTACATGAGCGAAATCACCGGTCTCTTCCTCGGGATGGGCATCCTGGCGGGGGTGATTGCCGGTTTTCCGGCGAACCGCATCGCCGACGAACTGATCGCCGGGGCGAAAGACATCCTGTCGGCCGCCCTGGTGGTGGGGTTCGCGTCGGGAATCATCGTCATCCTGCAGGACGGAAAAGTCGTCGACAGCATCCTCCATGCCATGCAGAACGGCTTGGACGGGACAGGGGAGGCCCTTTCCCTGACGGCCATGTACGGCATCCAGGCAGTAATCAATTTCCTCATTCCGAGCGCCACGGCGAAGGCGGCGATCACGATTCCGATCATGGCGCCGTTTTCGGATCTCGTAGGCGTTTCCCGGCAGGCCATGGTTCTCGCGTTCCAGTTCGGGGACGGGTTCACCAACATGGTCACCCCGACTTCCGGGGTCCTGATGGCCGCGCTGGCCATGGCCCGGGTCCCGTATGCGAAATGGCTCCGCTGGATCTGGAAGATGGTGGCGGTCCTGCTGGTCCTGGGACTGTTGCTGCTGTTGCCGACGCTCTTCTTTCCGCTTTCCGGATTTTAAAACTAGTGCTCCATATGGACAAGAAAGGTCTCACCAAGAAACAATTCATCCTGCAGACGGCCTCCAGCTACATTACGCTGCTGATGGGCGTCTTTTATCTCGTTACCGGACTTCAGGAGAAGAAACCGGGCATGTGGATCCCCGGGATCGTCCTGATCGCGATCTGCCTGGGACTTTTCCTGACGCTGTTCATCCAGTGGCGACGCCATCCGGTGGTGGACGAAGAACTGGACCGGAAACTGATGCGGAATTTCAAGGAGGGGATGAAAGGAAGCGCGATCGTCTTCGGGATCATCGTGCTCGGATTCCTCCTGGCCATCGGCCTGGCTCTCCTGCTGACGTAATGCCGCCTTATGCGGCTGCTTCTCCGCTGCAGGCCAGGTAGGACAGGATATCGTTCCACACCTCCTGGTGGGCGGTCTCGTTGTGGATTTCGTGGCGCAGCCCAGGATAGATCTTCAGGGAAACTTGCTTGTATCCCCGGTCCTTCATTGCCTGGACAGCCTTGCCCAGGGCCTTGTCATCCACCCGGCAGGGATCTTCGCCGCCGGAAATGAAATGCACGGGCAACGCGGGACTGAGAGCCTTCCAATCCGTGGAATAACAATCCTTCATCAGGAGCAGCAGGTTCAGGAAGCCATCGGCCGTGAAAATGTACTGGCACAGGGGATCGGCGTGGTAGGCCTTCAGGATTTCCGGGTCCGAGCATACCCACGCGGAGGCCCAGCCTTCATTTTCAAAGGGTTTGTTGTAAGCCCCGAAGGACATTTTCTGCAGGATGGACGGCCTGTGGTGCCAACCCTTGATCCGTCCGATCATTTTCGCGAGCAGGATGCCGGCGCCCTTGGCGGGGTTGTCCGAGGGGCATCCACATACGATCAGGCTGTCGATCAGGCTGTCATAGCGTTTGGCATAGGAGCGGACCACCATGGAACCCATGCTGTGCCCGAACAGGGTCAGGGGAATGCCCGGCCACCGGTCTTTGGCCCACAGCGTGACGGCCCGGAGGTCTTCGACCAGGGCCAGCCATCCGTCCTTTCCCATGTACCCCAGGTCCTCCGCACATTTCACGGAAGCGCCATGCCCTCGGTGGTCGTTACATACGACGGCGAAACCGTTCCGGCAGAGGAACTCCATGAGCGGGATATACCTCTCCTTGTGCTCGCACATTCCGTGTGCGATCTGGACGATGCCTCTGGGTGCAGCGGCAGGTTCGGCGTAAATGAAGGACAGTTTCAGTCCGTCTACGGGGGAAATGATGGTGTCAGCGTTCATACGTGATTCATTTTGTGCTGGTCAAAGATAGTATTTTTTGTTAATTTTGTGATATGATCCACTGAATATGAAACAGATGAAAAGCATTTTGAGCGCAGCATTGCTCTTCGTTGCCGCCCTGGCCGCTTATTCCCAGGGAAGGACCCCGGACAAGCCGCTCCCGAAGTGGGAGGGACTGGCCGATACGCCCCAGATGGGCTGGAGTTCCTGGAACAAGTTCCAGACGAACATCCATGAAGACCTGATCAAGGACATCGCCGACAAGATGGTCGAGTACGGACTCGTCGAAGCGGGATATGTCTATCTCAATCTCGACGACGGCTGGCACGGGGAACGCGATGCGCAGGGTTTCATCCACGAGGATCCCGTGAAATTCCCGTCCGGAATGAAGAACCTGGCCGATTATCTCCATGCCAGGGGGCTCAAACTTGGCATTTACAGCGACGCCGGCACGAACACCTGCGCCTGCTATGCCGGCAGCCTGGGCCATGAGTACCAGGATGCGCTCACATACGCCCACTGGGGGGTCGACTACCTGAAGTACGACTGGTGCTATACGGACAACATCAATCCCAAAGGCGCCTATGCCCTCATGCGGAACGCCCTCCGCGCTGCAGGACGGCCCATCTTTTTCAGCATGTGCGAATGGGGCAGTTCCCGGCCGTGGGAGTGGGCCGCGGAGGTCGGTCACTCCTGGCGTACCACCGGGGACATCGGCATCAGTTTCCTGCCCGTTCCCCAACGCTTCGGCCCGGATGGCCGCCCCCTGTGGAGGGCCCTGGGCGTCCTGGAGATCGTGGAAATGAATGAGCCCCTGCGCAAGTACGCCGGTCCCGGACACTGGAACGATCCGGACATGCTGGAAGTCGGCAACGGCATGCTGGTCAGCGAGGACCGCGCCCACTTCACCCTCTGGTGCATGATGGCGGCTCCGCTGATCCTCGGCAACGACATCACCGACATGAGCCCCGAAACCCTGGCCATCATCACCAACCGAGAGATGATCGCGGTGGATCAGGATCCCCTGGGCATCCAGGGGCTGCGCCTGAAGAAGGAGGGAGAGCTGCAGTACTGGTTCAAACCGCTGGTGGACGGGGGCTGGGCCTTCTGCATTCTCAACGCCGGAGACACGGCCGTGACGGTCCCCGTGGACTGGAGCGCGTTGGAGGTGGAAGACGAGATCAGCGGCTGCTCCACTTCCTTCGGATCCGTGAATTATACCGTCCGCGACATCTGGAACCCCTCCGCCAAGTCCTTCACGACGCTTGTGAAGGGCAGGGGAAAGCAGCGGGGACAGATGGTCCCGGCCGCCGCCCAAGTAAGCGTCGCCCCGCATGACGTCGCCGCATTCCGCCTGACGCCCGCAAAGTGAAACCCTTTTGCCTGCATACCATGAAACGCAAAACCATCGCCGTCCTGCTCGTCGCAGCCTGTGCCTCATCGGCCAATCTGTATGCCCAGAATCCCATCATCCGGGACAACTTCAGCGCGGATCCTTCCGCCCATGTATTCGAAGGCCGGGTCTATGTGTATCCGTCACATGACATCCCTGCGCCCCCGGATTATGCCCGCAAGGACTGGTTCTGCATGGCTGACTATCATGTTTATTCCTCCGACAACCTGGTGGACTGGGTGGACCACGGCGTCATCGTGGACCAGTGGAGCGTTCCCTGGGTGAACGCCTCCGGTTACAGCATGTGGGCGCCTGACTGCAATTACCACAACGGCAAGTACTATTTCTATTTCCCGGCGCCCCAGAAGCCGGCTCCCGGCGCACGCTTTGCCGGGAACGGCATCGGCGTGGCCATCTCCGATACGCCCTACGGACCCTTCGTGCCCGAAGAGAAGCCCATCCAGGGCATCGGCGGGATCGATCCCTGCATCTTCATCGATGACGACGGTACGCCGTACCTGGCCTGGTCCGGCCGCGGCCTGCAGGTGGCGCGCCTCAAGGACAACATGCTGGAACTTGACTCGGAACCGGTGACGATCACCGGCATACCCCGCGGGCAGACCGAAGGGCCCTTCCTGTTCAAGCGCAACGGCAAATACTATTACACCTTCCCCTGGGTCGAGGACGCGCGCGAAACCCTGGCTTACTGCATGGGCGACAATCCGCTGGGTCCTTACACCTTCATGGGCAAGTTCATGGAGCAGTCCGAGACCATCTGCTGGACCAACCACCACTCTTTCATCGAACTGGACGGGCAGTGGTATCTGTTCTACCACCACAACGACTATTCGCCGTATTTCGACAAGAACAGGTCCGTCTGCATCGATTACCTGTATTTCAATCCGGACGGGACCATCGTTCCGGTGACGCCCACCCTCCGCGGTGTAGGTATCACGAAGGCGACTTCCCTCATCCAGATCGACCGTTATTCCGACAAGTCGGACAAATACGTCGCCGTGGATTTCCTGCATTCGGATTCCACGTTCGACGGCTGGAAGGCCATCCTCTGGAACACCACGCAGGAGCGGGAGCCCCGCTGGATCAGCTACGACCGGGTGGATTTCCAGGACGGAATCAAGGACGCCACGATCCGTATCCATTCCCTGGCCGGCGGCAGGATTGAACTCCGCGCCGATGCCGTCGACGGACCGGTCATCGCGTCCTTCGACGTCCCCGGCAGTCCTGTCTGGGCGGAACGTTCGGTGCAGGTTGAAAACAGCCTCAAGGGCGTTCACAAGTTGTTTCTCCTGATGACGAACGGCAACCATGTCGAGGTCGACTGGGTCAATTTCAAATGATCATGACGGATTCTGTATTGACGGCATTGATGGTTCCGTTCCTGGGGACAGCCCTGGGATCGGCCTTCGTGTTTTTCATGAAGCGGGATATGCCGGAGCTGCTTCAGAAAGTCTTGCTGGGCTTTGCCTCCGGCGTCATGGTGGCGGCATCTGTCTGGTCGCTCATCATTCCGGCCATCGGGATGGGGGAGGGCGTGGCGGCGGTCGTCCCGCCGGCCGTCGGCCTGCTGGCCGGATTCGCCTTCCTGCTGGTGATCGACTACATCACGCCTCATCTTCATGTCAACGGTGAGGCCGAAGGCCCGAAGAGCCGCCTTTCCCGCACGGCGAAGCTAGCCCTGGCCGTCACCATCCATAATTTCCCGGAAGGAATGGCCGTGGGCGTCGCCATTGCCGGCGCCCTGACAGCCGATTTCAACATAGCCGGGGCACTTGCCCTGTCCCTGGGTATCGCCATCCAGAATGTCCCGGAAGGAGCCATCATCTCCATGCCGCTGCGTGCGGAAGGGAACTCCCGTTGGAAGGCCTTCGGTATCGGCGCCCTGAGCGGGATTGTCGAGCCCATCGGCGGAGCGCTCGTGCTGCTCCTGGCGACCTCCATCCTGGGTATCATGCCCTACATGCTGGCTTTCGCGGCGGGCGCGATGCTCTATGTCGTGGTGGAAGAACTGGTTCCCGAATACTCGCAAGGGAAACACTCCAATATCGGAACCATCGGATTTGCCCTGGGCTTCGTCCTGATGATGGTGCTCGATGTGGTATTGGGCTAGAAGCCAGGTTATAGCCTACCCTTCATTTCCTCGCGGCGTTTCAGGTAATACGCGTGCCGCTTGGGATTCTCCGGGAACCAGCCGCGCAGTACACGCTTTTCCTGCAGGAACATCTCGTGGATGCCCCAGAAGCAGCAAAAAGCAAAACCGCCGATGATGATCGAGATGATGTCGTCCGGCACGAAAAGGGATGCCGTGCTGAAGGCCATACCCGCCACGAGCCATATCCACCAGCTCTGCCTGCCCCAATGGTATTCCATCTTGATGACAAGGGGATGGCATATGCCGATGCTCAGGAACACGGCTGCGCCTATGATGATTCCGTTGAAATTCATTTGTCCGTACCGTAGCTTGTCCGCGGCAAAGTTCGGCATAACAGATGGAATTATTTAGACCGGTATGGGAAGGAATTAGGATTATCCTTGCATTTTCTTTCGGAAGGCCGATGGCGTCAGGGCAGTCTCTTTCTTGAAAAGGCGCGAGAAATAGGACTGGTCTTCCATGCCCACGGCGGCGGCGATGTCGATGACGGGGTCCCTGGTTTCAGCCAGTAGGCGTTTGGCCTTCTGGATACGTGCGATATTGATCCAGCCACCGACGCTGCGTCCCGTGGCATTCTTGACCAGACGGCTCAGGTAGTTTTCGCTGATGCCTGTCTCTGCGGCGTATGAGGCGAGGGTCCCGGGCAGCTGTCCCGGGTTGAAAGCCGACTCCAGAAAACGGCTGACAGCAACGGGATACGGGGCAGCCTGCATCGGCTTCAGGCGGGAAAGCAGCAGGTCGAGCCCTTTCTCGACAAACACTTGGTCGCCCTTTTCGAAGGCGATGGCGAGCATATTGAACAGTTCACCCATAAATGCGCCCTCGTCGAACCAGAAACCCTGGTGAAGCGGAGCTGAAAGATAGCGTATGGGCCTGGCGTCGGTCGAAGTATCCATTCTCCGGATGTAGAATGCGTGTTCCATAATCTTTTTCCTACTGATACTCCAGCCCTTTGACTGCCACGCCGATGTTGACGGGGAAGGGTTCCATTTTGCCCAGGGCGGATTCCCGGAGATAGCTGCTCTTCAGGAATACGTTGAAGTCCATGGTCAGTTCCCCGGGCGAGCGCTCTTCGGCCGGCTTGGCCAGATAAGCCTGCAGGGCCTGAGGGTCATATCCGACGATCTGGAAGGCGACGAAGTATCGCCCGGGCTCCAGCAGTACGGGCTCGTCCGGGCGGATGTCGAGCTGCTGCGGATCGTCCGAAAGGGCTACTTCGAAATAAATGGGAGCGTGAAGCACATTGACAAACGATTCGTTCCGGCCTTCGATGCGATAGATATTGAAAGAAGCGACACAGCCGGGAATGCTGTTGCTCCGCACGGTGAGCATGATATCCTGTACGAGGAAGGGTTTGACCGCCCGGGCGACGGAACCCAGTTCCCGTCCCTGCGGATGCTCGCTCCGCAGCGCCGTGCTGACTACGCCCATGTTCTTCAGCACGTTCATTCCGGGACGCACGAGATATTTTTCCTTTGTGTCGCCCCCGGTGAATACGGCCGGCGGCAGTTCCTGCCCGTGGAGGACGATGAGCAAATCGTCTGCCGGGCCCGTAACGGGGAAGGAAGCCGGCTGGTAGGACACATGGAAGAATTCCAGCGTATCACAGGGGAGGGAGATCTCGAAGCGGCCATCCGCGTCGGAGATGGTTCCGATCTGCAGCCTGGGCACCCCGAGTTGGACATATTCCACGGCGTCGCCCTGCTCGTTGACGATCCGCCCTTTGACGTCGACGCGATCCTGCGCTGACAGCAGCGCCGGAAGCATGGCAAATGCCAGCGCCAGTTCAATCCGCATAGATGTCATCCTCCATCATTGTGCCTTCCGGGTCGGGCTGGTAGTCCAGGATATCTCCCGGCCGGCAGTCCAGTACCTGGCAGAGCTTGTTGAGCGTGGTGAAACGGATGGCCCGGCCTTTCCCTGTCTTGAGCAGGGAAAGGTTCGTCACCGAGATGCCGATTCTTTCAGACAGTTCCGAGAGCTTCATATGGCGCTCCCAGAGCATTTTATCGAGGTTGACGGTAATCATATCGCGAGCTTGCTGTCTTTTGCCGCCAGGTAGGCCATTTTGTAGAGTCCTGCGAAGAGGAGGACAATGAGGGGCACCAGGAAGGTGTTGGAATCCAGCATCAACGCGGATTCTCCGCTCACCACCGCATCGTAATTCGAGCGGACAAAGGTGAGAAGAGCGGCGACCAGGGCACTCCAGCGGATAAGCGCTATATTGGATTTGGGAAAGATATCGCCCGTTTCAATCCCTTGGTTGGTGCGACGCAGAAAAATGCAGCACAGAATGAAAAGTAGGGTGGCTCCGACGAAGCGCGCCGAGAGGATGAAGATCTGCCAGCCCCTGATGTCCGGATTCCACGTCAGGGGATAGATATAACTGTCCACCCACAGCTGGGCAAACATCTCCCAGTAAATGTAGGCGAGTGTCAGGCCGCCCAGGATGAGGGTGGCCACGGAGAGGCGCTTGATGTTCCTTTGTGTTGAATTGTTCATGTCCTTATCTGTTTTGGTTTCCCGTATCGACAGACAAAGATAATGCCAATTTTACGAAAAACATAAAATATCTTTACGAGTTTCGTAAAATTGACATCCAACTAACGAAGTAAGCGTCTATGCCGGATCGAACGTGATGCTTTCGATTCTCAGGCGCAGGATTCCGGAGGGGACCTGTGCTTCGGCGATTTCACCGACTTTCTTGCCCATCAGTGCGGCGCCGATCGGGGATTTCAACGAAATCCTGCCGGCCTCGAGGTCCATTTCGTGCGGGCTGACGATCTCGAATTTCATGCGTGCATTTGTCGCCAGGTTCGTGAATTCGACCCGGCTCAGCAGGCAGACCCTGTCTTTGGGGAGCATGTCGGGATCGATCACGCGGGAATGCTCCAGGACCTTCTGCAGGAAGCGGATGCGGCTGATGGTCTTCGCCTGGTTCCGCCTGGCTTCGCGGTATCCGGCATTATCACTCCGGTCCCCCTGGGCACTGGCCTCCGCGAGGTCGTCCTTCACCTTGGGGTAAACCACCTCGATCAGCTGCTTCAGTTCGGCCGCTATCTCGTCGTATCTTTGCTTTGACAGGTATTCCATGACTCAAAACCGGGAAAGTTTAAACTTTACCAAAGCTGACCGGGATTCGCAAACGAGGTTTTCTTTATTCATAGTTTGGTCGCTCCAAGTCATGTCTAAGGTAGGCAAATTCCGTCACAAACCCAAATGATCGGCAAAAATGCTTAACTTTACGCATACAAAAGCAAACAAATTGACGGGACTTTTGCTTTTCCTTTCTGTCCCTACTGTGTTCTGGTCGACAGTTCCTCTTGCATTTG
Organism: Bacteroidales bacterium; assembly: GCA_017454335.1. Taxonomy (GTDB): domain Bacteria; phylum Bacteroidota; class Bacteroidia; order Bacteroidales; family UBA932; genus Cryptobacteroides. The sequence continues at coordinate 75,164 of JAFTDE010000060.1, forward strand.
TCGCCGGTATCGCTTCATTCGCCGCCATGCAGGAAGGCCACTTGATCAGGACACGCAGGGGATTGAATTATATGTAACGCGTGCTTTTTATGAGATTCAGGACTTTCGGCGAAAAAAACCATCCCAGTCTGATGCTGCTGCCCGGGCTTGGCGTGTCCTATGAGCTGTTCCTTCCGCTTATCGAACGGCTGAAGGATGATTTCTTCATTGTCGCGACAGAGGTCGATGGCTTTATCCTTGGCGAATTCACCTCATACACCAGTATCGACGACCAGGCGTCGCAGGCCAACGCCTATGTCAAAGAGAATCTGGACGCCCGCCTGGACTGCGCCTACGGCCTGTCCATGGGCGGAAAGATTCTGTCCCGGATGATGGAACGGGGGGAGGTCGTCATCAGCCATGCCGTACTGGATGCGGCTCCGCTGCTGCCTCTGCCGAAGTGGCTGGTGGGACCGTTGCGTTATTACCAGTGCGCGAATGTCTGGACCTGCTACCATTGGACCGGCTTCTGGAAATGGGTATTCCATTCCCATTACTTCGACGTGCTGCTGGACGAATGCAGGAAAGTGTGGCCATACGGAAAGGGGAGGGCGGTACTGGATGGCTATAAGGACATCTATACGCACAAACTGGAGCATATCGACGGGCCGGACATTCATTTCTGGTACGGCACCAAGGAAGCCTTTGTAGCCAAGTCGCAGGTCGAGCACTTGAAGGAGCTGCACCCGGAAACGAAAGTGGAAGTTTTCGAGGGGATGAACCACGGTCAGTTCCTGGCGGACCATCCGGAGGATGTGGCCGCAAGGATAAAAGCACTCTTATGCTTCATCAAGCAAGATGGAAAAGAGGACACGCAATCTATAACCATATGATATCCTATGAAAGTATTACTTATAAACGGAAGTCCACGCGCAAAGGGCAATACTTCTGTTGCGCTGGCAGAGGTGGCAAAGCAATTGGAAAAGAACGGCATTGACAGCGAGACTGTCTGGATTGGCAATAAGCCCATCCGCGGGTGTATTGCCTGCAATCATTGTAAGCAGCACTCGGGAGCCTGTGTCTTCAACGACGATGTCTGCAATGGTATCAGCGCTAAATTCGCCGAATGCAATGCGTTAATTGTCGGCTCTCCGGTATACTGGGGGCAGCCCAACGGTGCCTTGCTCTCCATCATTCAGCGGGCATTTTACTCCAACGGGGCGAATATTGCCGGGAAACCTGCTGCCGCGATTGCTGTCTGCAGAAGAGGCGGAGCTTCAGCATCGTTTGAGACCATGAATATGCCCTTCCAGATGATGAATATGCCCGTTGTCACTTCGCAGTATTGGAATATCGTCTATGGACGTGAACCCGGTCAGGCGGCATTGGACACGGAAGGCATGCAGACGATGCGTGCCTTGGCAAACAATATGGCCTGGCTGCTGAAAGCGACTGACGGAAAGCCGGCGCCCGGGAGAGGCGCTGAGCCTTGGGAACCGATGCATTTTATCAGATAAACTGGAGTCTATATGATTTGGTTGTTGATCGTTCTCGCGGTAATCCCGGTTCTCATTGGGATAGCTTATCTTCGGGGGAAATGTGATGGGTTCATAGCCGGTTACAACACTTCTTCCCCCGAAAAGCAGAAGGAGTATGACATCAAACGTCTGCGGCTCATTGTGGCCTGTTTTCATTTTGCACTGGCCGTCCTGTTCTTTCTCTACTTGATGAAGAACACTGACTTAGCAGCAACAATCCATCTGTCCTGCGTGGCCATTCTGGCCGTCGTTGCGGTAGTTTCAGCCAATACCTGGGCGAAAAAGAGATAATGCCCGATTTTGACTATCTTTGTTCTCATTCCGTTATAATTGATTCGATTATGCAGTTTATTGTCAAAGCCTATGACGGGGAAGGCATGCTGGAAAAGAGGATGGCGGTCCGTCCGCGCCACCTGGAAGGAATGGCCCGGTTGGGCAGTCACGTCATCTGCGCCGGCGGGTTGCTGGATGAGTCCGGGAAGATGAAAGGATCCGTGCTGATCATGGATTTCACCGACAGAAGCGAACTGGATGCCTACCTGTCAGCTGAGCCGTACGTCTTGGAGGGCGTATGGCAGAAGATAGAAGTAGAGCGGATGAATGTAGTCATCCCGAAACAATAGATTGATACCGCCCATGAGTAAGCTGGTTTTCATCGATGCGTGTATAAGACAGGATGAATCACGTACTCGCCGGATTGCTTATCCAATACTGTCTGCCCTTTCCCAACGGTATGAAACAGTCCGATACGTCCTTCCGGAAATAGATGGAATAGTTCCTCTTGACCCGAAGCTGTATGAAGAAAGGGGACAGGGTGATATCCCGGCGTGGGCAGTCCAGGCGGCAAAGGATATCGCAGAGGCCGACCGTATCCTCATTGCAGCACCGTTTTGGGATATGAGCTTTCCTGCTGTTTTGAAGTGCTTTTTCGAACAGACGTCCCTGTTCGGCATCACCTTCACAGACAACGGGAAGACTTGCGTCGGGCTGTGCAAGGCACCGAAGGTCCTATACATCACCACGCGCGGACTGGATATTCCAACCGGAGACCCGCGCGAACAAGCAACGCCATATCTGAAGGCACTTGGAAGCCTTTGGAATCTCGGTGAACTCACCACGATCGCGGCCCGGAATATGGACTACAGCAGTGCTGAGGAGATAGACAAGAAGATTTCAGCCTGCATTTCTGAAGGATTGGAGCTGTCCCGCAGCTGGTAGATTGTTTTCGATAAACCGGTATTTGAAATGAAAGCGTTCCTCATTAAATCAATTGTTTCCGCCCTTGTCTTCGCTGGACTCACGCTGGCATTCGACGCAATCTTCAACGGGATTGGCAGCGCCTGGAAGTACATGATTTCCGGATTGTTGTTCGGCTTTGTCTACGAAGGATGGTGGTATTTATATCGAAAGGGTGTTTTCTCCAAAGAGAAGATAACGGCCCTTTTCAAGAAAAAAGACTCAAGCAAATAAATACAGAACCTGGTGGACCACCCGAACGAGGCGCTGAGCCTTGGGAACCGATGCATTTTATCAGATAAATCGTAATTCGCCGAACATCCATGGGCTCCGAGTCAAATAGGCAAGAGGTAAATTCAGATTTATCTAACTGATTCGTGTTGGAAAACTATTTTCCGATGCAGAAAATTATTTTCGCAAGAATAAACAAGAGTCACGCAAGAATATAAATGATAAATACCTAATATACAACTACTTAAAAAGGGTGTTTCTTGTAGTGTCTTGAACTGTTCTTTTACTCAAATTTGGTTTTGTTGTGCAAAATACTTAAATTTGCACAACGATAAAAATGAGTGTTATGGAACGGATTCAGTTGTATAAATGGCAGTCGAAAGACACGACATCTGTCAGACTCAGATTCCGCCTGGTGGACGGACGCAAAGTCAATCTCTATCACAAAACTGGCTATGTTGCCAAGGCGGCGGATCTCAATAAATTCGAAAAGGACGGCTCGCTTAAACCGCGTGTTACTGTTTATAATAGTGAACTCAAGGGGGAAATCCTGCGTCATATGTCGGCCATGGAGAAAGCCTATGCCAAGATGAAGGAAGAGGGGCTTGATATGACT
>JAFTDE010000061.1 GCA_017454335.1 Bacteroidales bacterium
CGGAGAGAATCTCAAGGTGTTAAGGCGGTCGCAATTTGCGACCACCTCGGCAGTTTCGTCAGCCGTCAATTGAAAACGGAAAGAGTCAGGAAACCGATTGATATTGCGGCGAACCTGCTCATTAAGTCGCTTTGTACTAACACCATATAACTCAGCGAGATCCTTGTCAATAATGACTTGAACTCCCCGAATAGTGAAGATGCGGCTCTCAACCGAGGGTTGAGGAAGGTGGTCGCAATTTGCGACATCCTTTTGCTTTGTTTGCGGCGACTTCTTTGCCATAGCACGTTCTTTTATGCGAAGGTAATCATTTTTCTACAACAGCCCATTGAGTTTCGTCATCGAAGAAGCCTTTATTTCATCCACGATATCAATGTAAGGTTTCATGGACGAGTAGTCGCTATGCCCAGTCCATTTCATCACGACGTTCGGCGGGATGCCCAGGGACAGGGTGGTGACGATGAAAGTGCGACGTCCGGTGTGGGTGCCGACCAGTTCCCACTTTGGATGGATCTCGTCAGTGCGGACGTTGCCCTTGTAGTTCGTAATGCGGATTTCCTCATTGATGCCGGCGAGTCGGCACTCCGTAAACCGATGGAGATGGCAACAAGCGCCACACCAGCCACAACACCCCCCGCCGGAGCATTACCGGAACTTTCCCCGCAGGAAATACTGCCCGGGGCGGATGCTTCCGCTCCCTGGTGGCCGGTGGTGCTGACTCTCCTGTTCTGGGCAGGCGTCGCTTTCGTGTTGTCAAGGGTAGTCATTTCTATCCTGTCGATCCTCCGCATCATCCACAACGGCGAACGTGTCCGGGAAGAAAAAGCGCAATCCACCTACGGCAAAAGCCTGAAGGAGCTTTCCCCCGAAGAACTGACACAAATCAACGCCCTGGTTCCCTTCAGTATTTCCGAAACTGACATGAAGAAAGGCTGAGCACCGCTCCGCCTGGCGCTTTGAAACGATTCAGCGCCACAAACAGATAGTGGCCGCTATAGGATGCCCGACAACGCTGCGCGGAACTCGGGCATCGGCGTTTGTGTCTCCCGCTCGATGATGAGGGTACGAAGGCCCGCATAGGGCATGATTTCCTCTTCAATGGCACTGAGCGGCCGGTCGGTGCCGAAATAGACCGGCGCGAAGCATTCCCAGAACTTCCGGGCGAGTGCTTTCGGGAGATGGAAGACTTCAAGGATGAATTCCTCTGCACTCAGGCAGCAGCAGAGATAGACCATGGCCACATCGAAAAGCGGATAGCCGTAACAGAAATCGCCCAGGTCGATAAAAAACTTCTTGTCTCCGGCAAAGATGGCGTTGCTGTACTGCAGGTCCCCGTGGATGGCGGTATCCGCATCCGGCGCTTCGCGGATAAAGCGCTCCAGTTTGTCCTTTTCTGCGGCCGTGAAGAAAGGATTCTCCGCCAGAAGCCGGCAGTAGCGGTCTTTCACATTCTCAAACAGAGACGTTTCCAAATGTACGGAATGCAGTTCCCGGCACATGACGGCGAATTCGCCTGCGTATTTTTCGACGTTTCCGGGGTCGTCCGACACGGCGCGGCTATAGGATTTCTTCCCTATGATCCGACGATAGCGGATACCGCGACGGCCGTCTTCCGAGACGACGTAATCGCCGGGTTCCGGTGTCGGGATTCCCAGCTGGTAAACCATCCGGGATAGGCGCATCTCGTCGAGGGACTGGAGCGTCTTCCCGGGATGGAAAAGTTTGAGGAGAACCGTCGGGTCGTCTTTCAGGTAAAAACTGTCACCGGTGGCACCGCCGCCATCGGGCACATAGTCCGTCAGCTTGACCGGAATCGGTTTCGGATGGGTGGATTCCTTTTCTTCCATGTATCTGGTTTTTACTAGTCAAAGATACGACACCCTGTTTATTTTTCAAAATAATAAAGAATAGTTATATTTGTAGGAAATATCCAACAAGTTTAACTTTTATGCAGGAACACGAAGGCAAATACATCTTTGGCGTCGTCAAGGTCGGCGACAAAGGACAAATCGTCATTCCGCGCGATGCCCGCAAGGTTTATGACATCAAACCCGGTGACGCCCTGCTCGTGCTGGGCGACCAGCGGGGCATCGCCATGCTGAAAACGGAAGTCTTCCAGAATGCCCTGGACCAGGCCATGGATGGCCTTACGAAATGAGAAAGCATTGGCTCGACAATCTGCGCTGGGTGACGGTTCTCCTGGTGCTGCTCTACCACGTTATCTATTTCTACAACAACAAAGGTGTCTTCGGCGGCATCGGCGGTTTCGGCGACGGGCCCCAGTATCAGGACGTGGTGATGTACATCCTCTACCCCTGGTTCATGCCGCTGCTGTTTCTGCTTGCGGGCATCAGTTCCCGCTACGCGCTGGAGAATCAGTCCGCCCGGGAGTGGTTCAAATCCCGCACCCGGAAGTTGCTGGTTCCCGGCACCATCGGTCTTTTCGTCATCCATTGGATCACAGGTTATTTCAATACGATAGTGGCGGCAAGGACCGGTACGTTTGAAGGAGTGCCCGCACTGATACGGTATGGCATCATGGCCGTCAGCGGCACCGGTCCCCTCTGGTTCATCCAGGACCTGTGGCTGTTCTCACTGCTTCTGCTCCTGATCCGCAAACTGGATCCGAAGCACAGGTTCCACGAAGGGTGCGGCAAATTGAACATGGTCTGGCTTATCCTGCTGGGAAACCTGTTCTGGGCCGGAGAGCAGCTGCTGATCCGCAATCCCCGCCCGCAATCCGCAGATGGACTGTACAACCTCTACAAGCCGCTCTTCTATCTGATCCCGTTCCTGCTGGGGTATTTCGTATTCTCGCATCAGAACGTGCAGGAAAAGTTGGAAAAGTTCTGGATTCCCCTCCTGGGCAGCGCCGTGGCTTCCGGGGCTGTGCTCATCATCACCACATTCGGCCAGGACAACACCTCGCCCGCATACCTGTCCAGCCCCCTGAACTGCCTCTACGGCTGGCTGATGTGCCTCGCCCTGATGGGCTGGTTCAAGGCCCGCTTCGACAAGACCAGCCCGTTTGCCGACTATATGACACGCAACAGTTACGGTCTCTACATCGTCCACTACCTGGTCGTCGCCAGCGTCGGCTATATGCTCAAAACGCACACACAACTCCCGCCTGTCGCCATCTACGTCATCCTGGCCGTCGCCGTCTTTGCCCTGTCGCCGCTGCTGCATGAACTCTTGAAGCGCATCCCCTTCGTGAGATGGGCTGTACTTGGCATAAAAAAATCGTAGTGAGTTTCTGATTATTACTATCTTTGTCGCTTTAAACGACAAAATGAAAAGAGACTACTTCGAAGGCGCGGACGTGGCGGTCACTGTCTGCGCCAAGGATGGAACCATATTGGATATGAACAGCAAGTCCCGGAAGACCTTCCTCAAGCCGGGGCAAGACGGAATTATCGGGCAAAACGTCCTGGACTGTCATCCCGAACCCGCCAGGAGCCTGCTCGACGATATGTTGAAGCATCCCCGCACGAATATCTATACGGTAGAAAAAGAGGGACTGAAGAAACTTATCTTCCAAACGCCGTGGTACGACGGCGATGACTATGCAGGGTTCATGGAACTCTCCATCGTCCTTCCGGAAAGCATCCCCAACCGGGTCCGCAAGCCCAAGGCGGAATGAAAAACAAGTCCGGCTTCCTGGTAAGATGGCGGTATGCGCTGCTGGTCCTGACAGCAGCTGCGGCACTTATTTCGGTGCTGTTGATCCCTCGTACGCGCATCAATGCCGACATGACCAGCAATCTGCCGGACGATTCGCCGATGCGGCATGGCATAACCCTCCTGGAGCAGTACTTCCCCCAGATGGACATCCGTATGCAGACACTCCGCGTCATGTTTGTCGCGGAGCCTCCTGCCGACTCCCTGGATAACGCACTGGGGCAGATGCTGGAGGGCGCGCGCAAGCTCGATGTCCGGCAGAATGGATCTTACACGCTCTACCATTACATGCTCCCGCCCGAAATGGATGGGAAGGCCATCCAGGAAAGCATCCAGGACCGCTTCGGCGACCGTGTCGAAGTGGAAGTGGAAGACAATTCCGGAATGCCCGACAACATCGTGATGATGATGGCGACCGGTGTCATCACCGGACTGCTGATCCTCTTCCTGATGTGCCACTCGCTGATCGAGCCGCTCCTGATCCTGCTGACGCTGATCTTCGCCATCATGATCAATATGGGAACCAACGCGTTGCTGCCCAGCGTGCGGCTGATTACCCATACGCTTGCAGCCGTGCTGCAGCTGGTCCTGTCGATGGACTATGCCATCATCCTGCTGAACCGCTACAAGCAGCAGAGAAAGGACTTGGAGAAGGAGCAAGCCATGGTTGCAGCGATCCGCAGCGCCGCGCCCGCCATCCTGAGCAGCGGACTGACCACGATTGTGAGCCTGCTGATGCTCATCTTCATGCGGCTCAAGATCGGTGCTGATCTCGGCATTGTCCTTTCGAAAGGCGTTCTGTGCAGCCTGATCGCCACCTTCACTGTCCTCCCGTCGCTGATCCTGTTCTGCGACAAAGCGATCATGAAGGGACGCAAGCATGTCCCCCAGATCCCGACCGACGGGCTTGCCCGTTTCGAGCTGCGGTTCCGCCTTCCGCTCGCCATCCTGTTCATCGGATTGTTCGCAGGTTCCTGGTTCCTGCAGCGGCAGACCGAAATCTCCTATGCCATCGTCTGGCCTACACCCATTACCAAAGTGTTCCCGCCCGACAACACCCTGCTGATGCTCTACCGGACGGATGACGAGCAGGCGATGATATCCCTGACCGACACGATCGCCAACCTGGAGAAAGGCGTCACGTGCATCAACTATCCTTCCATCGCCCTGAAACCCATGTCGACAGAAGAACTGGCCGCGCTCAGTCCGGAACTGGCATCCCAGGTTCCGCCCGAAGCGCTTGACCTGCTCTATTATGCAGCCTCCCACCCTGAGCGCGAAGAGCGGATGCGGATCGACGAACTCGAGCCCACCGCCAAATCGCTGCTTGACCTGGCCGGACAGTTCCTGCCTGAAGAAGCCATGAAGGGGATCGCCTCCCGCTTCGACATGAAGCGGCTCATGAGGCAGTTGAGCTATGTCCCGCCGATGCCGTCCCTGATCCCGTCAGCGCCTGAAGCGGGAGCTGCCGACGACGAGGTTCCCCAGGCAGAGATCCCGGATCAGGCCGTCGATCAGGAGATGGAAGATTTCGTGGAAACCGTGGAAACAGAGCAGCCCGATGCAGCGGAGGCGCCTGTCCTTCAGCAGACCGATACCACCGCGAAATCCTTTACCATCACCTACGAGGACATCATGAAGCAGCGTACGGCGGCCGAAATGGCGGCGTTTTTCCATTTCGACAAACAGCAGATTTCCATGGTGTACCGCCTCGCCGGCGCCGGACGCAGGGGTCGTCCCGCGACGATGAACATGGATGAATTCTTTACCGCCATCAACGACAAAGTGCTGGGGAACAAGCTCTACTCCGTAATGGTCCCGGCAGAATCAGCAGCACAGTTCCGGGAGATGCGCAAGGAAATCGACAAAATCATCCAAGCCGGTCCTACAAAGCCCGCGACGCCGGAAGAGCCTGCTAACCCTACCCCCGACAAGCCCGAAAAGCCTGCAGAAGGACCCGCCCCTCACACAGGAACACCAGATAAGCCTGCCCATGACACGACGTCCGTCAAGCCTGTCCCGGAAGAGCATCCCGTCACGGTTCCTACCGTAGAAGAGGAGCCCGAGGTCCTTTCCCCGCTCGAGCAGCTGGCAGACATGGCATTCTCCGGGAAACGGTACTCTGCTGCACAGTGCTATAGCGCCTTGACCGCAGCAGGCGTCTCCGTCAAACGTGAAGAACTCGACCTGCTGTTCCTGTACCACGGATACAAGAATGCAAGGGATACCAGCACCCGGCTCTCGCTGATGCAGGTTGCCGATTACGTGAACCGGCTCGCTGAAAATCCACTTGTCAGGCAGTACGCCGATTCGACGCAGCTTGCCGGACTGTCCGGCATCCGGGAGCGGCTTGAAGGCGAACTGGGTGCCCTGCGCAGCAATCCCTGGTCACTGGCCGTGATTACGAGCGGACTCCCCGTAGAAAGTGACCGTACCTTCGACTTCATCGACCATATTCAGGAACGGTGCAAGGCCTCGCTCGGCGGTGAGACTTACCTGGTCGGCCACTCGCAGATGTACAAGGAAATCAAGGAAGGGTTCCCGAGGGAGCTGTTGGTACTGACCCTGCTCACGATCGCTGCACTCTTCCTGATCGTCGCCCTTACATTCCGTTCGTTGATCATACCCCTGCTGCTGATACCGACCGTACTCATGGCCGTGTGGCTCAACGTATTCGTCAGTGGACTGGGAGGCAACCACATGTTGTTCCTGGCCTATTTGATCGTGCAGAGCATCCTGATGGGCGCGACCATCGACTATTCCATCCTCTTCACCCACTACTACTGCGATGCCCGCAAGACGATGGACCGCGGCGCTTCGCTGGCGACTGCCTATCGCGGAGCCATCCACACCATCATGACCTCAGGCATGATCCTGGTCGCGGCACCCTGGCTTATGACGCTGGTCATTTCCGGAGAGATGATCATCTCGATCCTCCGCAGTATCTCAGCAGGAGCACTGGCCGCCATCCTCTTGATCCTGTTCGTCCTGCCAGGCGCGCTGGCCCTGATGGACAAGAGGATAACCAAATGATTTATTTACTACCTTTGTATTCCCATCCGGAGAGTTGGCCGAGTGGTCGATGGCGGCAGTCTTGAAAACTGTTAGGCGGCAACGCCTCAGGGGTTCGAATCCCTTACTCTCCGCAAAAACCGCTTAACTCGCTCAAAAATAGCGAGATAGCGCAAATAGAAGGCATTAACCGGGACAAAATCGGGACAAATACCGATGATCCTTATCTTTCCGTCAACCTCTTCGACTGGCTTCAGGAGGTGACGGAAAGAAAAAAAATGCAGTTTTTTCAACCCATCCCCCTCGCGCATTATAAGTTGTGCCGCCTTTGCCAGGGCAAGGACTGGTACGTGTATTACTACGTCATCCATCCGGAGACCAAGCGCCTGAAGCGCGTGCGCGTAAAAATCAACAGCGTGAAGTCCCTCCGGGAACGCCGGCGTATGGCCAAGGAGATGATGGCCGCGCTCGATCAGCGTCTGACGCTCGGCTGGAACCCTTTTCTGGAAGAGAAGGCCCCGAAGTCTTTCCATCGGCTTTTCGACGCTTTCGATGCGTTCCTGGCCGTGAAGGAACGCGAACTGGAGGCAAACTCGATGCGGTCGTACCGGTCGCTCGTGGCTATCTTCAAGGCTTGGCTCCTGGAGCACGGTTTCCAGGAGGACGCCTACGCGAACTCCGTCCGAATGGAAGCTGCCGTCGCCTTTATGGACGACTACGAGCTGAAGCTGGCCGTGAAGACTTATAACAATTATGTTGCATTTTTCCGGATCCTCTTTAATTGGATGGTCAGCAAGGGGTACACCGACCTGAACCCATTCGACGGCATCGAGAAGAAGGCCCGGCGGCGCGGATCCAAGAACCGGCGGATCCTGACGGACGAAGAGCTCGCCCGCCTGATATCGTTCCTGCAGCGCGACAATGTCCCCTACCTGTCGATGTGCCTGATCTGCTACTGCTGCCTGATCCGGCCGAAGGAGATCGCGATGCTCCGCTGCGGAGACGTGGACCTGCAGAAGCAGACAATCCATGTCCGCGCCTCGATCGCGAAGAACGACAGCGACTCCTTCCGGACGATACCGGACGACCTGGTGCCGGTGCTCCGGGCACTCGACTATAGCCACCCGGACCGCTATCTCTTCGCGGATCACGATGGCTGGGACTTCCGCCCCGGTGTGAAGATGGTCTGCAGCCGGAAGATTGCGAAATACTGGGACGTGGTCGTTCGGCCGGCCTGCTGCTTCGGCCTGGACGTGAAGTTCTACAGCCTGAAGGATTCAGGTATCACGAACATGCTGACCGACGGCGTGCCCGTAAACCTAGTGCGCCAACAGGCCGACCACAGCAGTATCGCTATGACGGCCGTGTATGTAGGAACAAAGGCCAACGCTCAGGAGGAGATCCGGAAGGCCAGCATCCTCCGGATGTAGTTCCTTTTCGATAATTTGTTTGCAGAGGCCAGCGACTGGCCACTGCCTTTTTGTCACCGAAACGACAAAATCTTCCCCGGTGCTGGAACCGCCGGGGAAGATTTTACCACTGCAGAAAGTTGTAAGTGATTCCGACGCCCAGATACGGCGCCAGCTTGACGGTATGGTCGACGACGGTTGCCCCGTAGCCGGCAGTCACGCCAAGTCCCCAGCGCTTATTCGGAGGCTTGTATGTCTGGGTGATGGTCGTCATGATGTCGTCCATCTCGTATCGATCCAGCTGCGGCTGATATCCGCTGATCCAGATGCGCAGCCTGCCGTCGCGCTCTTCGTAATACTTCTGCTCACGGGGCAGGTAGACGGTGTCCGTCTTTCCAGGGACCGGAACCGGAATCTCCTCCGTCAGGGTATCCGTGAAGAACAGGTACCGGGGGACGGCGATCAGGCCGGCCGTCACGGTCTTCACGGGGTCCGGGAAGTCCTTGTATCGCGTCACGATCTTCACCGTAGTGTCGCGGATTATCTCCGGAGCGCCGGCTTCGACGCTGCTCTTTCCGACGTGGTCGCCCAGAGCAAAGCTCGCGGCGATCAGGATGAAGACGGTGATCCATTCCGTTGTTCGGATCTTTTTTTTCTCGTCCATGCGCTTACAATTTGATGGTGATGGACATCTCTTCGCCGCGAAGGTGCGCCGGGTACAGCACTTCGTCCATGAGCCTCCGGTAGGTCGCCACGCTGTGCAGCACTTTCCCCGGCTGAAGGTTATGGCCGGGCAGGATGCAGCCGGCGGAGTCGTCTGCCGTGTTTCCCGGATGGATCCTGATGCCGCTGTAGCCCGGGACGTCTTCGACCAGCGGCACCAGGCCGCCGTATGGTTTCGCCCAGGTTCTGTTCTTGAACTTCGCCGATACGGTCAGCGACAGTCGGTAGGTTCCGCGGGGGATGGCCGTCTTTCCTGGTATCTTGATTTTCCGGATCTCTTCCGGGCTCATGCTCTGCAGCAGGCCGCGGTCCGGATCCTCCATCGTCGCGGAGAAGTATTTCCTGTCGACGTACAGCAGGCCGACGGTGTATTTCTCCTTCGGGTATGCACGAATAAGCGACAGTTTTATCATGATAGATCCTCCTCCTCTTCGGGTTTCTTGTGGCCATGCACCCCGGGGCCGTGGGGCTTCTCTTTTTCCTGGTCTACGTCCTTTATTTCGATAGTCGTGTTGCCGTGCGTCAATTTCGCGCCCAGGCCCTCGCGGATCGCCTCGCGGGTGACAGCCAAGGAGGCGAACGCGAAGAGCAGTGATACGGCGCGCAGCACGGATCCGTCGATGACGCCCATCGGAGGCACCAGGAAGCTGGCGATGAACAGGCCGACGGCGGCGACGATGCACACCCACAGGGCGATGGTGGTGCTCGCCCGGATGTTGCGCGTGTATTGCCGGAGTGTCGTCATGGCCTTATCCCCCTATCGGTATCATCGATACGATATACAGTGTCGCCAGCAGCCCGCTGAAGAGCCACAGTGGCCACGAGCTCTTGATGGTACGCGTCGGCGCGGCCAGAAGGAAGAAGAACCCAGCCACACATACCAGCGGCAGCCACCAGAGGTGCAACGCAAAGATGCAGAGCGTCAGCACGAGTATCGCAAACATGAAGAATGCCGCGCCATGCACCAGGCTTTGTGAATGGCTGCTCTCGTGGTGCGGCGTGACCGCCATGACGACCACGCAGGCCGGGGCGAGCAGCCCGATGGACTGGCCCTGGTTGCCTGCGAGATTGCCGATCAGCGGAATGGCCAGCAGCAGCGCTGCGATGACCGTCACGATGGACCAGACGTTGACGTTGTGCATCGGGACGGCTTCCGGCCACTTTTTCGCGTAGCTGCCCCAGGATTTCTGAAGGCCGAAGCGCCATACCGACAGGCCGATGAACGCGCCCATCAGGACGAATGAGATGATGGCTACCGTCTTCATTGCTGCTCCCCCTGGTTAACTTGGTTGGTGATTGCCTCGATGGCCGGTGAGATCGCTCCCACTACGGTGTCGATGTTGGCCATCTCGACGTTGTTGATGGAATAGCGGAGGCCTTCGCCGATGCGGTACGCGTTGAAGGTCCCGACGATCTCGCCCGCCACGGATACCTCGCCGCTAACCGACTCGATTTCCTTGCTGGCGTTGGTGGAAAAGTCGCCCTGGACGGATACCGTTCCGTCGGTGGCGGCATACTGCCCTTCGTAGCGCTGAGCGCGGAAGGAAGACAGGCTTGCTGTCATGGTTTTCTTTGCCATAGTTAAAAAGTATTATTGGTGAATTAACATCGATTCCAGCGCCTCGATCTGTCCGAGGTCGAAGTCCTGCTTCTGGAGCTCTTCCAGGAAGTCCGCCTCCGGCACCCCGTTGATCTCGACCTCCTCTTCGCCGAGGTCCTGCACGGACTTGTTGAAGTCGCGGACGGCCGCGAACAGATCCTTGTGCGTCTCGATCTCCGCGGCGATCTCCCTGGCCTTTGCAGGATCCTTCTCGATCTGGAACTGCCGCTGGAGGTCCGTGACCTTCTCGCGCTCCTCGGCGTATGCCGCGAGGTGTACGGTGTCCAGGTCGCGGACGTCCTTCTCGTAGCGCTTCTGCGCGCGGACGAGTGTCAGGTGGTCGGTGATGATGCTGTTGCGGAGACCCTTGTCTTCGATGGCCGGCATCTTGATTTTCTTCAGCGCTTCGAGCGCAGGTTTGATTTCTCTTTTCTTCATATTGCTTGATATTTTGGTTTATTCTGGTTGATCTTCCGGCTCTTCAATCTGCTGGTACTGCGAGTTGGTGTGTCCGTCGGCATATCCCTGAATCCAATAGATCAGGGACTGATTCCGGCTCAGGCCGGTGATGGTGCCCATTCGCGAGATGCTTTCCTTTCCAGGTACGGATAAGGACCCGACGTTGACGGTTTTCACCAGGTCGCCGGATGCCGGAGCCTGGCTCCCGCTGGTCGTCGTGCGCAGTTGGATGCCCACGCCCGTCAGGTTCTGCGTCGAGGCCCCGTTGTTCGTGATGTAGAGCTCATAGTCGATGGCCGTCCCTGCGGAGTTCCAGACTGCGAAGACCGTCAGGTCGACGATGGTACCCGGCGCATGCAGGATGATCTCGGTGTTGCCGATGCCAAAAAGTGAGGCATAGATGCCGCTTTGGTAGCTACTTCCGATCGAATACTGCCGGCTGGATATGAACGGAACCATGTACCATGATCCAACTAATGACTGTGCCCCAGTGAACGGTACGCTGATGCTACCTCCAGCCACAAATTTGCTCGACGATGTGATGATGTAGTAGGTGCTGCCCTTCCATAGCAGGACGCCGAGGTAGTAGTTCGTCATCGCCTGGTTGTTCAGGAGGATGTCGCCCAGCCCCAGCGTATAGGCGTCCGCGGCCGCCGTGTCCCAGTCGAACTGCCCGGCGTAGTTGTTGTCCAGCCAGATGTCCGTCGCAGCCAGTGCGCCCACCGGAGGCTCGGCGTCGCCCTTGTACCGGAAGAAGTCGAGGGCCCGGTACGGCTGGCTGCCGACCGTCCCCTGCGGGCGCTCGTAGTTCCACGGCAGTTGCTCATTCTTCAGCTTGTAGAGAAAAGCCGACGCCGTGGAGATGGACCCCAGGTCGGTGAATTCCTGGATGCTCAGGCCGCAGTGGCCGTTGCTCCCCTTCCACCAGGTCGCGCCGGAGGCCCACTCCGTGCGCCCGGAGTTCATCTGGCTGGAGTAGTCGAGGGCACCGTTGCCGACGGGCTTGAACTTAGAGAATTTGTTGATCACGCCGTTGCGGATCAGCGTGCCGAGGTCTCCGGACGCATAGCCTACGGCTGCTGCGATATCCCCCATGCCGATGGGGAGAGACATCATCTTCGTGGTATTGTTCCAAGGCATATCGTGTGATGTGATGTGTTATGCCGCCAGTCTCGCCAGGCGGCGGTGGTTATACGATCTCGCCAGGCGGATCCGCCGGAGCGTCATGTGCCTGGTGTTATATCTGCTGCGCAGCACGACCTTCAGATAGTCGTTCGCCGCATACATCTCCTTGCCATAGACGGCCAGTGCCTTCTCGCATTCCGCCGCGCGGACCTTGCGCGTGCGGAACTTCGACAGGGTGCCGAGGTAGGAGTTCAGCGATGCGAAGGCCGCCTGGGGGTCATGCACCTCCGTGCAGAGGTAGTGCATCTTCGCGCGGAACCGCCGTATCGTGCGGTCGCTGGCATAGAGGCGTCCCATGCGCCCCTTGCCGCCTACGATCTTCCATCCTTTGCTATAGTGCTGGAGGTTGCGCTTGCGCGGATGGAGCGTGATGTTCAGCTCCTCTTTTAGCTCGCGCTCTATCGCCGGCAGCTCCGCCAAGAACTGCACTTTGTCCAGGAGCACGATGATGGTGTCGTCCATATACGACACCACCTGCTCCGTAGGGATGCCGTGGCGCTCCAGGATCCGCAGCGCCAGCATGATCATCAGGCAGGCCGACCACTGCGACGGCAGGTTGCCGATGGCAAGGCCGTGCCACCTGTCGCAGTGATAGAGACTCTTGCTGGGCGCAATGAGGTCCCATTCGCTGTCCGGGCTACGGCGTCTGGCCACGAGCTGCGGCCGGTTAAAGGTGATCGTGGCGAAGAGATGTTTCAGGATGTAACGCCATGGGCCAGTATGGTATCTGTCGATGATCTCCTGCGTGGCGGCATTCACGATGCGCTTGTCGAGCCCCATGAAGAATCCCTGGAAGTCCGTCGTATAGACCCATGCGTCGCGGGTGTACCCCTCCGTCGTCTCGCGCACCAGGGTGTCCGTCCTGATGATGGCGCCCATGGTGCCGCGTCCCTTTCGGTTCGCCATGATGGCATCCGGGAACAGCGCCTCAAAGACTGGCTCCAGCTGAGACATCACCCACACGTGGACCACGCGGTCGCGGAACGTGGCGGCGCATACCTCGCGCGGCACCGGCCGCCGCACGACGAAGATGATGCCCGGCGCTATCGCATAGGAGCCCGACCATATCTCCTCAGCGAGATGCATGGAGGCCGTCAGTCCGCGAAGCGCGAAAAACGCCGCATTGGGGTTGCTGCGCTTGTTGCTTAGGCAGAGGATATATGCCTCGATCATCGATGCTGCAAAATCAAGGAAATCCCGCATCTCGGGCGTATCGGGGTTGTTGCAAAAGTCGGAGATAAGACGCACCTGATTTCCATTGGTCTTAGTGTTGTTGTTGACATTCCCGTTGTTCAGGTTGACATTCCACGCGTTCGTGGCACTGTACTGGGTTGTCGGCTGACTGTTGACGTAACTCTTCATAAGAGTGCAGCTCCCTTTTGTTTCAAACCTGCTCGCCCTCCTGACCCGTAGGCTGGAGGCTCTGGCGGTACTCGTTGTTGTCCGGCTCGCGCCGTAGGTACTTCTCGAACCCGCCCATCTGATCCTGGATTTCCTTGATAAGCATCACCATCTCGGTGGCCTGACGCACGGACACGCCGAGATTGTCATTCATCACGAGGAACTCGACCGCCGACAGCAGGAAGGCGAAGTGGTGCAGGAACTCCACCGTTGCCGCCAGCTTGCTGCGCCGCGTACCGAACTGGCAGCGCGGCAGCAGCTGGTCGCACTCGAAGATCGCGTCGAGCATCTTCCTTCCGAGCGACATCTTCACCTTGTGGACGATGTTGTCGTAGATGCTGAGCACGAAGTAGGCACGCAGCCGCTTGAACGGCGCGAATACCTTCATCGCGTTGAGCGGATTGCCGATCAGCCGGTCCAGCTCGTCGAGTTCTTTCTTGCGTTCCCCGTAATTCATAGTATTCACCATGGGGCCGCCCACAGCCCGGCTTTTTGCCGGGCAGGCTCCCCGAGTTTTCAGTTATTCAAGATAAAAGGCGGAGATAAGACGCACCTGATAGCCACCGGTCTTAGTGTAGTAGTAGACATTCCCGCTGCCCAGGGCGACACTCCACGCGTTCGTGGCACTGTACTGGGTAGAGCTCCAATATGCGTAAGATGTCGAGAATCCCGCGCCGCCCTTGTTGAGATCCGGATACGTCCGCATCAGCGTCACCAGCTCCGGCAGCGACGGTATCCACCAGTCGCCTGCGCCATATCCTGGGGCGCTGACGGAATACGACATGGCGTAGTTCGCCGCGGCAGAGTTGCCCGTGGCATACATCAGCCTGGTGTTCCGCACGCCGTCGTTATTGACGCCGGATGTGTTCCGGAGTCCCGTCGCCGTGCCGGCCTGGCCGGGTACCGGCGCCGCTATGTTCTCGGCATACCAGACGTCGAAGTTATAGTTGTAATCCG
The DNA here is from genome assembly GCA_017454335.1 of Bacteroidales bacterium. GTDB lineage: Bacteria > Bacteroidota > Bacteroidia > Bacteroidales > UBA932 > Cryptobacteroides. The sequence goes on from JAFTDE010000061.1 coordinate 14,428, forward strand.
CCGGGTTGACGGTATACGTTCCCTCCGTTGTCACCACGGTGATGGTGGCCACACCGCCGGATGCCGTCCATGAGCTGTCCCCTGCGGATCCGGATGACGTCGCGCCGGTCTTCGCTGCCTCGACAGCTGCATCCCACATCGTCCGCGGCAGCGGCCAGGAATGGCTGTAGTACGAGCTGCCGTATCTCGCTTCCGCTGCTTCCTTGCAGCCAGCGATCCATGAGCTAACCTTCTTGCCGCGCCAGATAGCGGTCGTAGTGTAGATTCCGGAAACTAGCGTCGACGTGTTGCTGCTCCAGGCATATCCGCCGCCGGACATCGCGCAGATCAGGCCGTGGCGCCCCTTGCGCTCGAAGCAGAAGCCGATGCGGACGAAGCCCGCCGGCCAGGTCGTAGGGTCGTAGTAGTTCTGCCCCAGCGACGTTGTGCTCCAGGAGATGGACGGTTGCTTCAGCCAGAACTTCCCATAGGTTGAAGAGTAGCACAGGATGTCGCCCACGAAGCCGCCCTCCAGATATGGCACGCATACGTTGACCGCGTCGATTACGCTGCGGCCGAGCTCCGCGATGAACGACACGGCGGACCGCGATACGTTCACAGCGCTCTCCGTCGAGGAAGAGGGCACGAGCGCCTCATAGATCGCCCCGCCTGAGGCCTTTGCGGCCTGATAGGCGGCGACGGTTGCGAATCGGAAAGTGTACTGCATTACGATTCCTCCTGGCTAGGGTTGATCACGTCTTCGAGGTTTCCGACCTGAGAGGCGTCGATGGTCTCTTCGGATCCGCCGGCATCCTCCTGGGTCGGCGGCTGCGGATCCTCCATGGCCACCGGCTCGTCGCGCCGCAGGAAGTGGATGGCGAATGTCTCTTCCAGGTCCGCCGTCATGTGCCGGCAGAGGGCCGTGAGAAGGTCGGCATCGTCGCCGGTATAACTGTGCTCCACGCCATAGTCCGAGCAGTGGCAGTGCGCGTCGATGAAGCGATCGCCGCGCGTGACGATCAGGAATGATGCGCCGATGAAGTGGCCGTCGCGTGTGCCAACGGTGGCGCGGATGGAGAAGGGGTTCCCTTCGAGGGTTGCGACCACCACGCTGTGCGTCGTGGTCTCTTCGATAACAAGGCTTTCAAACATATCTTTGTAACATTTAGGTTATACTGCTAGACCGATCCGCCGTTCCAAGTATTCCACGCGGCGTTCCAGCCGCGCGATCTTCTGTTCCTGCGTCTCCTGCTGTAGTCGCAGCCCGCCAAGGGCCGCCATGCCGTAGGTGAAGAGGATGTCGTACTGGAGCCTCTTGATGCCGCCGGTCTCTGTCACCGCCTCCGGCAGCACCCGCTCCACTTCCTGGGCGATATACCCCGCAGCTCGACGGTGGTCCACCTTCCAGCGGAACGTCACGGGCCGCAGGCCTGCCAGCACCGTCCACGCCTTGGTGGCGCTGATGCCCTCGATATCCTCCTTCAGCCGGGCGTCCGAGCTCGTGGAGATGCCGCCGGCGCTGATGAAGCTGTCGGAGTAGAACCCCGCGGTCGCGTGGATGGCGCTGCTGCTGTATTCCAGGTATGCGCTGGCCGTGAGGTAGAGCCGGCCATAGACATACAGCGGCGTGGCCACGGAGGAGCTGCCGACGCTCACGGCACGGCTGCTGGAGGCTGTCAGGATGTTGATTCCCTTGTCACCATAGATCGACATCACGTCATCGGACAGCTCGCCGATGTAGCAGTAGCTTCCGTCGCCGAAGTAGATCCGCCGGCCGTAGCTGCTTCCCATGTGAAGGTCGCCGGTCATCGTGCCGCCGGAGAGCTTCAGATAGGTCGAGGAGATGGTGTTGCCATCGCCGTCCGCGACGGCGTAGTTCGCCTTGCCCGAGGTGAAGTATCCCTGGAGCGTGGAGATGTCGCCGACTACGCCGGACAGGCCCAGGTCGGAGAGCATGTTCGCGGCAGTGATGCTGCCGCCGAGCGATACGCTCCTGCCGGCGAGGGTGATCGAGGAGTTCGCCAGGTAGCTGTTGGCAATCGCCGATCCGTGCCATGTTCCGGTGGTGATGGTGCCGACCTTCGTGATGTTCGTCGTTCCGGCCCAGCTGGAGAGCGCGGTGTTTTCGACGTTCGAGATCGACAGGTCGGACCGCATGGCGCTCGCGGTGATGCTGCCGCCCAGCGACACGGAGCGGCCGGCCAGCGAGATCGAGGAGTTTGCCAGCTTGCCGTTGGCGATGCTGCCGGCGAGCATGGCGTTCGTCACCACGCCGGTGCCGATAGTCGTGGTGATGTATGTCGTCCCGGATCCCATGACATCCCCGGCCAGGGTGATGGCCTGGTTGCCGGTGATGGCGCCAAGGTCCGCCGCGGTGATGGTCCGCGCTGCGGATCCGTCGTAGCTCCTGCTGCCGAAGCTCAGTGCATAGGGGTTCGGCAGCAGCGTCGGGATGGAGATGTTGGCGCGGGAGACGGAGAAGGTGCCGCCTGAGTAGGATATCCCCGTGACATAGGATCCGCTACCTTGCGATACGCTGATCGGGAGGTGGGATGCTGCGATCTGCTCCGACGTGGCGGCCGCCAGCAGCTGCCACATGTTCGTCGCCGTGGTATAGCCGAGGGCCTGCACCCACGCCTGCGTGGCGTAGGTGGCCAGGGCCGTCGACAGGTGCGAGGCGTTGATCTGCTCCGTCGTGGCATCGTCGAGGAGGTTCCACATCGCCGTGGCAGAGATGCCGCCGCCGGATGCCGTGGCCGACATGCCGCCGGCCGAGACGAAGCCGTCGGCGTAGATGTTGCCTTTCAGGTGCCAGGCGTTGTTCGTATAGTCATACTCCAGTACCAGGCCGCCGAGGTCGATGGTCCGGTCTACATGCAGTGCGGTCAACGCAAGGTCCTCCAGTACCGGGCGCGTCAGCCAGTATTCGATGGCGGAGATCCGCGCCGCCGCAGTGGCATCGGCCGCCGCCAGAGTCACAAGGTCGTCCGGAGCCACCGGCACATAGTTCAGCGCGATGGCGATGGCCTCCGCGGTCAGCGAATATCCCTGAGCCCGGACCCATTCCTGCGTGGCATAGCCATTGAGCGCCGTGGACAGGTGTGAGGCGCTGATCTGCTCCGACGTGGCGGCCGCCAGCAGCTGCCACATCGCCGTGGTATTGATGCCGCCCTCCGAGCTCGACCCGGAGTATCCGCCGGCGCTGACGAATCCGTCGGCATAGATGTTCCCTTTCAGGTGCCAGGCACTGACGGCGTAGTCATATTCCAGGGTCAGCCCTCCCAGGTCTATCGTGCGCTCGACGTGCAGCGAGGTGAGCTTCAGGTCTTCGAGCACCGGCCTGGTGAGCCAGTATTCCAGCGCGCGGAGGCGCGCCGTCGCTCCTGCTGTGGCGGTGGACACGGCCATCAGGCTGTCGGCCTTGGCGTATCCGGCCTGGGCGTGGTCGCCCCAGCCGTAGGCGGTGTCCCAGTTCGACTGCTTGGCCGTCGTGGGGAGCGAATAGCCGCTAGAGAAAGATAGCGCGAGCGTCCCGGATGAGGTGATCGGCGAGCCGGAGACGGAGAATCCCGTCGGGACGGACATCGCAACCCTGGATACATAAGTAGGGAGCGTACCTCTCGAGAATGTGAGAATCTTCTTACCTGTCGTTTCGTTGGTAGCCAGAGATACGTTGCTGATGTAGTTGCCGCCGGTGCCCAATGACAGCGCCAGGTGACTGGCGTCGATGCGCTCTCCGGACGGCGCGTCGAGCATCGCCCACATCTGCGACTGCACAAGGTAGCCTTGTGCTGCCACCCAGGTCTTCAGCGCATAGTCCGACAGGGCGTCCGCCAGGTGTGAGGAGTGTATCTGCTCCTGCGTCCCGTCTCCGAGGATCGTCCACATGGCATTGGCGTCGATGCCGCCGCCGGTCCCGGAGCCTGTCGAAGACATGCCTCCTGCCGAGACGAAGCCGTCGGCGTAGAAGTTGCCATTCAGGTGCCAGGCGTCATTCGTATAGTCATACTCCAGTACCAGGCCGCCGAGGTCGATGGTCCGGTCTACATGGAGAGAGGTCAGCGCGAGGTCCTCCAGTACCGGGCGTGTCAGCCAGTATTCCAAGGCATCGAGGCGCGAGGCGGCCGAGGCCAGGCCGGATGCAAACGGCAGCAAATCATCCGGTGCTACAGGCGTGTATTCCAGCGCCTCGATGATCGATTCTTTCGTGATGGTTCCGAGGCCCTGCGCCAGCACCCACGCCTGGGTGGCGTAGCCGCCGAGGGCCTGGGATAGATGCGAAGCGTCGATCTGCTCCTGGGTCGATGCGGCCAGTAGTGCCCACATGCCGTCCGCCGTGATGC
>JAFTDE010000062.1 GCA_017454335.1 Bacteroidales bacterium
CAGGCGGGGGTGATTATCCGATCTCGATCTGGCGGGATGCGGGGGTCTTGACGACCTGTTCCTTCTTCGGGAGGGTGATGGTCAGCACACCGTCGTTCATCGCGGCGCTGATGCCTTCGACCTCGACTTCCTCCGGAATGATGAAGGTCTGCTGGTAGGACGCGTAGGAGAATTCGCGGCGCAGGTAATTGCGTTTCTTCTCCTCCTTGTTCTCGTGTTTCTTCTCAAGGGCGACCACCAGTTCATCGTTGTTCTCCAGACGAACTTTGAAGTCTTCCTTGGTCATACCCGGGGCGGCCAGTTCGATCTGGTAGTCCTTGTCGTTCTCGACCACGTTGACGGCGGGCGAAGCGAACTGCTTGGCAGGGGTCAGACCTGCGAAGTCATCATCCCAAAAAGCATTGAAAAGACTCGGTAACCAATCCTGATTCCTTCTGTAAGCTGTCGGTAACATAATCAAATCTCCTATCATTTTAAAAGGTTGTACTTGTTTTTGTTCTCCCGTCACCGTGGCGGGTTCGCAAGGAATACAGGCAAATCCGGGACCAGGGCCAAAAAGGGGCAAAAACCTGACAAATTGTCACTAAATAGCTGACAATCAGGCATTTACGCTGACAATTTGTCAGATTTCTGACATCTTCGTATCTTTGTATAGATGGATGCCGTATTCAATGAAAGCCTGCGTCGTTTCGTCGCGGAACACGCCTCGGACGATCCGGCCGCGCTGCTGCTGGCGCGGGACCGCTGGCCCGGGGTGGATGTCGCCCTGGCGGCGGACTGCATCGCCAGCCGGCGCAAGCTGCGCGGCAAGTGTCCGCGCTGGGCCGAGCCCGATATCCTGTGTCCGCTGCCGCTGAGCGCCGAGCAGTCCAGCAGCGAGCGCACCGCCCGCTACAAGGCGGCCCTGGTCCGCCGGCTGGCGGGCGAGCGGCCCCTGCGCGTTGCGGACCTGACCGGCGGACTGGGCGTGGACAGCGCCGCGCTCTCCGGCGTCTGTGCGGAACTCCTGTACAACGAACGGCAGGTCCTGCTGGCACAGGCCGCCGCATCCAATTTCGCGGCGCTCGGCTTGGAGAACGTCCGCATCAGCAGCGTCGACGTGGACGCGCAGACCCTGCCGGCACTGCTGGAGGATTTCCGGCCGGAGCTGGTGTTCCTGGATCCGGCGCGGCGCTCCGATGCCGGCGGCAAGCTGTTCCGCCTGGAAGACTGCGCCCCCAACGTGCTGGAACTGACGGAGGAAGTGCTCGCGCGCGGCGTGGACCTGCTGGTCAAATTATCTCCGCTGGCGGACATTTCTCTCGTGATCCGCAGCCTGGATGCCGCCGCCGGAGCGGCCGGGTCGGTGCGGGAGCTACATGTCGTCGGCTCCGGCGGCGAGTGCAAGGAACTCCTCGTGCTGATGCGCCCGGCCGCCGCTCCGGGCGGGGGAGAGTGCGTTGCCGACGGGGAGGAGCCCTGCATCACGGCCGCCGAACTGTCCGGCCGCTGCGAAGCGTCGCTGTCGTTCACTCCCGCCGAAGAGGCTGCAGCCGTTGCCCTGGCGCTTGACCGGCTGCCCCGGAGCGGAGACTGGATCTTCGAACCGGGCAAGGCCCTCGCGAAGAGCGGCTGTTTCAGCCTGCTCAGTGCCCGCTGGGGCCTTCGCAAACTGGCCCGCAGCACGCACCTCTACCTCGCCGGGGCACCCGTCGAGGCCCTCTCCTTGCTGGGCCGCTGGAGCCGGATCCTGGACTGCGCCCCGCTGGGCAGGCAGTCCCTGCGGGAATTCGGCACCCGTTACCCCCGCTGCGAGGTGCGTTCCGTCAACCTGCCGATGAGCAGCGATGCCCTGCGTACCCGGCTGGGCGTGCGTTCCGGGGACGATGCCCGCATCTACGCCCTGCGCTGTGAACTGCCAGGCCGCACGGTGGACTGCCTGGCGGCCTGCCGGGTGATGAACTGCACGGCGTAAATTTTTTCTTTATTTGCGTTAACAATTCCGTTGCGCCTGCGTCTTAAGCATAGAAAAAAACAAAAGCATGAAAAAAATCGTTTTCTTGATCCTGATGGCACTGATGCCCTTGTCGCTTGTCGCGCAGAATGTTTCGGCCCCTTATCGTCACCTGTACAACCTGATCGGCGAGTACAAGGACACCGAGGGCTTCGAGGCCGTCCGGCTGGGTTCGGTCGGAACCGCACTGGCCCGGGGCATCGTCGCGGCGGCCCTGCGTGCGGACGGGGACCGGGAGGCCCTGGTGCTGATCCGCGCGGCGCGCCGGATCCGGCGCATTGCCATCGTGGACTATGAAGACTGCAGCGAGCCGGTGCAAAAGCGCTTTACGGAACGTGTCAGCCGCTTGCTGGAGGGCTGCCCCCTGTTGATGGAGGTGAATTCGGACGGAGAGGAGGTCCGGATCTACGGCAAGACCGACGGGAAGTCTGAATGGCTCCGGGACTGTGTGTTGTACGCCCCGTCGAGCCATGCGCTGATCTGCCTGTCCGGTGCCGTGTCCGTTGACAGCCTAACGTCGCTGATGCATCAGTAGGATACCATGACTGTACAGGAATTCCGGGATACTTATCTGCCTCTGTCCGAGGGACTTTACCGGGTGGCATACGGCCTGCTGGAGTCCCGTCCGGACGCCGAGGACGCCGTGCAGGACCTGTACATCAAGCTCTGGGGCATGCGGGAGACACTCGAAGCGGTGCACAATCCGCGTGCATACAGCATCACGCTGCTGCGCAACCTCTGCATCGACCGCATCCGCCGCGCATCCGGGCGGACCGCCCCGCTGGACGAAGATTCCGTGGCCGGCGACGCCGGACAGGATGAAGTCCTGGTGCTCCGCGAGCGGATCGGCCGGATCCGGGAAGCCTTCCGGGCTCTTCCGGAAAACCAGAAGAAAGTATTGGAAATGAGAACCTTGCAAAACCTGACTTACGAGCAGATCGCAGCCCGGACCGGATTGTCCCCGCTGAGCCTGCGGGTGCTGCTGAGCCGGGCGCGCAAAACGATGAGACAAATGATATGAAGACCTGGGAAGAAATAGAAAAGATCCCTTTCGCGGAGCTCGAGCGGATGGCGGAGGACAACTCCGTCGCCGTCCCGGAGGACCTGTCCGTGAAGACGGACGCATCGGTCCGTGCCGCGGCGCTCGCAGAGGCGCTCGCCGGAGAAACCCGGCGGCGGAAGCATCTGCGCTGGGCCATTCCGTCCGCGGTGGCGGGCGCCCTGGCCGCAGCGTCGCTTGCCGTCGTGCTGGTCCTGCGTTCCGGCGAACCGAAGGACACGTTCAGCACGCCCGAAGAGGCCTACGCCCAGTTGGAGGAAACCTTCCGTTTCATCTCCGCCACGATCAGCCGGGGGATGGAACTGGCGACGGACATGCAGCCTGCGCTGGAAAAGACATCGGATATCATCAACCGTGGGTTTGAAGACAACAGAGAATAAGCCATATGAAAAGAATTGCAATCATTGTATTAACGATCCTGGTCGCGTTCAGTTCCTACGCCCAGGCACCCGGCGCTTCGAAGCGCGTGCTCGACTACAACAGCCAGTTCGGCGGCCCCGCCGGATGGAAGGAACTGTACAGCCATTTCCGGGGCATCGAAGGGGTGACGACCGTGTATGTATCGGAGGCGATGTTCCGCCTGGCGCGACGCGTTCCGGAGATCCGGGTCGAAGCCATGGGGGAGGAGGACCTGGATCTGGCACCGATCATCAGCACCCTCAAGTACCTGTATCTGATCAATATCCCGTCGGATTGCCAGGTGGAAGTCAGTTTCAGGAAAACCGCGTCGAAGAACCAGGACCTGCGGGAGGTGCTGGAGCGTCTGTTCAATTCAAATTCGGAATGGGGCAAGATGGAACCGTATCTGGAAGTGAACCAGGGAAAAGAGCAGGTCCGGATCAATGCCAGGACCGTCGGCGATATCGTCACGAGTTTCGCCATGTTTGTCGATGAGGGGGATGATACGACCCTCGTTTTCATCGAAGGCGAGATCCCCCAGAAGAATCTGGAGGAGGCACTGGGCAAAGTCGTGCAGTAATCGTGGCTTTCTTTCCGAAAAATCAGTAACTTTGTTTTCTATGAAGACGAAGTTACTGATTGTTTTATGTCTGGCCCTGGGCCTTGCCGCCTGCGGGCCGCGGACGGGATGGACCGATGCCGAGCGGCGCCTGATTACGGAAAGTGACAGCGTGATGCGCGTGCTGACCGTGGAAGACCCTGCGGACCTGGTGGTGCTGCGCACGCCGGCCGATTCACTGACGCCTGCCATGCTCCGCAGCCCGGAGTATGCCGCCCTGCAGGCCAAACTGGTCCGGACCGTGACCGATCCCAGCCAGGACGGCGTGGGAATCGCCGGACCCCAGGTGGGCCTTTCGCGCCGGGTGATCGCCGTCATGCGTTTCGACAAGTGGGGCGATCCCTTCGAGGTCTTTCCCAACATCCGTATCACGGCGTTCCGGGGCGAGCGTGAGGCGGGCCCGGAAGGATGCCTGAGCATCCCCGGCCGGCGGGGTGACGTGCTGCGTTACCAGGACATTGACATCGCCTATACCAGCCCGAAAACCCTGCGGGACACCGCGGAGCGCATCCTGGGATTCACGGCTGTGATTTTCCAGCACGAATGCGACCACCTTGACGGGGTGCTCTTTACCGATTACCTGGATTCCGAACCCAAACAATAGCCTATAAACCAAATCCTGACAAGATGACCCATCTGATCAAATCATTCTGCGTCGCAGCGGCCCTGCTGGTCTGCGGTGCGCTGTCGGCCCAGCCTGCCGGCTACCAGTCCCTGGATTCCGGCGATCCGATCGAATTCGGGGGATCGTACATCGTCTATGGCGGTGAACGGATCACCCTCGGCGACAAAGCCCTCTTCATCGACGGACGCCTGAGCGATGCGGAGGCTGCGAAGTACCCGTATGTGTACAACTCCGTCAACGAAGCGGCCAAGCACCTGACGCCGGGCAGCTTCGAAGACCCGATGGTGCTGTATATCGCCCCCTGGGTGTACTGGATCGATGATCCGGACGATCCCGAGGTGCGCCAGCGCCCGAACCTCTACGGCCTGGTCATCAACTGCCCCGGCCTGCGTTTCTACGGGTTGAACAAGGATCCGTACAATGTCGTGCTGTGCTGCAACCGCGGCCAGACGATGGGATCGAACGGCAACTATACGCTGTTCCAGCTGATCGGAGACGGCATTACGGCCGAGAACGTCACCTTCGCCAACTACTGCAACATCGACCTGGTGTATCCGCTGAATCCGGCGCTCAACCGCGCCAAGCGCGGGTCTGCCATCGTCCAGGCCCAGCTGATCTCTTCGCCCGGCGACAAGATCTTCGCCCGCAACTGCAACTTCCTCAGCCGCCTGAACCTGATGCCTTTCCTGGGAGCGAAGCGCCTGCTGTTCGACCATTGCCACCTCGAGTCCACGGATGACGCCCTCTCGACCGGTATCTACCTGGACTGCAGCTTCGAATTCCACAACAAGAAGCCCTTCGGCGGGACCGGCGGCACCGGCGCCGTGTTCCTGAACGCGGATGTCGTGTCCTTCTCGCCCGGCGACCAGTACTTCACCAAGATGGGCGGTCCGATGACCGTCGTGGACACCCGCATCAACGGTGAAAACGCCGACTACGTGGGCTGGAGGGATTTCCCGACCATCGAGACCCGCAACTACCAGTACAATTTCGAATTCAACGGCAAGCCCTACCTGATCGGCCAGCGCAACGCCTGCTCGACCATCGATATGAAGGGCAAGCGCATCCTGGACGCCTTCCGCTATGAACTGGACGGCCAGGTCTACTACAACGTCTTCAACCTGACCCGCGGTACGGACGACTGGGATCCGATGGGACTCAAGGAGCAGACCGAGGCGCATGAGCGTATCCTCGGACGCAACCTGACCCGGATCCCGACCCAGATCACCGTCGCGCCCACGCGCCAGACCCTCGAGACCGGTGTCGGCAGCATCACGCTGAAGGCCACGGAGCGCTACTACGGCGGTGGGACCTACGATGCCGACAAGCTGGTCTGGAACGTTGCGGACGGCAAGGACGCGCTGGTTACGCTCCGTCCGGACGGATACAGCTGCGAGGTCATTCCGAACAACAACACCGACAACCCCGAGCAGGTCACCATCGAGGTGCGCAACGCCTACGGACTCGAAGGCGCGGCCGTGCTGACGATACTGCCCAGCAAGCTGCCCGCCCCGGGATTCGCCGCTGCGCCGAAGATCAGCATCGCTGACGGCTTCGCCAAGCTCGAATACACCCTGGACAGCCACCTGACCGACCAGTCGCTGGTCGAATGGTACCGCTACGACGACCGCAAGGGCAGCAATCCGCAGCTGCTGGCCGTATCCCGCCTGGACAAGCCCCTGAAGAACTACAAGCTGAAGACCGGCGAGACGGGCAAGTACATGGGCGCCGTCATCCGCACCAAGCACCAGCGCAGCGATGCGGGCGAACCCGTCGAGGTCCGCTGCAGCCGGAAGGTGCGCGCGAAGGATGTCAAGACCAGCCCGACGCATTACAAGACCGATTTCGTGAATGTCCCGCTGGACAACCAGCCCAATACCCGGGAGGGCACCTGGACCATCCTGAATGCCGTCGCCCGCATGGATACGCTGGTCAGCACGACCGACGGTCCGCGCGCGGCCCTGTCCTTCGGCCCCGGTGAGGACGGTGCAGCCGGCCTGAACGGCCTGATGCAGTCCGGCGGCCATAGCCTGATGTACTATACCCCGTACGGCCATCCCGGTTCCGACGTGCGGATGCACATCATCGCCAATCCGTTCAAGTTCGAGGGCCAGGGATTCAGCGTGGCCTGGAACTGGATGGACATCCTGGTGGACTACAACCCGCAGACCAAGACCGGTTACGGCGTCCGTTTCATCCGGACCACCAAGTACCACGACGCCATCGACTGCCTGTTCGTCCGCTATGAAAACGGCATCATCAGCGAAATCAGCGATCCGGTCTCCACGACGGCCTACCGTCCGACCTGCGACATCACCGTGACGCTGAAGGGGGACAAACTGTCCCTGAAGATGACGTCCGACGCCCAGTACATCATCCAGCCGAACCGTCCCGAGGTCAAGACCGCGGTGGACATGCAGACGATCGTCCGTCCTTCCGGATCCGGAACCGTCGGCATCATGTATGCGGGCGGTGCATATACGATGCTCAACGAGCTTGAACTCTGGTGGGAATAGGAGTTTCCCGGTTTTTTGTATCTTTGCAGTGCAAAAATGAATATCATGAAAAAACTTTTGCTGACCCTTGCGCTCGCAGTTGTAGCAACTGCGTCCGCCTTCGCCCAGATCGGCGTGACCGCCGGTTATGCCAATTCTGTCGCTACGTACCACTACGGCAGTTCTTCCACCAAGGAACCGGCTATGAACGGTGGCTTTATCGAGGCTTTCTACCAGCTTCCCTTGACTGACAATCTCTTCATCGAGCCGGCCCTGCGTTACACGCTGCTGACCAGCACCCAGAGTGCTACCGCGCTGGGCGCCACCTTCACCGGCACCCGTACCGAGCACTATATCGGTGTTCCCGTCATGGCCCACCTCCAGTATGAACTGGCCAATGCCGTCAAGGTCTTCCTGTTCGCAGGTCCTACCTTTGAGTACGGTGTCTCCGGCACCCAGAAGTCCGGTGTCGGAAGCATCTCCGGAACCAGCAACGTTTTCGATGAGTATTACAGCCCGCTGGATATGCTCATCGGTGGCGGCGTCGGAGCCGAGTTCAAGAACCTCCGCCTGAGCGCCGGTTACCACTACGGTTTCCTGGACCGTGACGGCAAGGACACCGATGTCACCCTGCGTGATTCGCAGATCCTGATCGGCCTGAGCCTGCTGTTCTAGGCATCGTCCGGACAAGAAGAGGAGCCGCTGGAAACCAGCGGCTCTTCTTTTGTTTTCCCGGCAGACATGTAAATACACGGAAAATGCATATCTTTACGGATGAATGATCCATCAAAAAACTGTTATTATGCAAATCAAGAAGGTTGTAGTCGCCGGTGGCGGCGTACTTGGCAGTCAGATCGCGTTCCAGGCTGCTTATTGTGGCTTTGACGTGACCATCTGGCTCCGCAGCGAGGGCAGTATCGGCCGTACCCGGCCCAAGCTCGACAATGTTTACAAGGAGTATCTGAAAGCCGTTGAGGACATGGCTTCCGGACAGGGGCCGTGGTGCCGCGGCATCGCCGACGAGGGTGCCCCCATCGACAAGGCGGCCTGCGTAGCCGCCATCGAAAAGGCCCATGCCTCGGTCCAGTTGGAGCTGGACCTGCAGAAGGCCGTCGCTGATGCCGACATCGTGGTGGAATCCATGGCGGAAAACGTTCCCGACAAGATCGCCTTCTACCAGAAACTGGCTCCGCTGCTGCCGGAAAAGACAATCCTCGTGACCAATTCGTCCACCCTGCTGCCTTCCACCTTTGCGAAGTATACGGGCCGTCCGGAGAAGTACCTGTCGCTGCATTTCGCGAATTATATCTGGCGGAACAATACCGCCGAGGTCATGGGCCAGCCGAAGACCTCCCAGGAGAGTTTTGCGGACGTGGTCCGCTTCGCCGGCGAGATCCGCATGGTGGCGCTGCCCGTGTACAAGGAGAAGAACGGATACCTGCTGAACTCGATGCTGGTTCCGTTCCTGTTCAGCGGGCTGGACCTGTATGCCAACGGCGTTTCGGATCCGGAGAGCATCGACAAGGCCTGGAAACTCGGTACCGGCGCTCCCCGTGGACCCTTTGAGATCTTCGATGTCGTGGGCATCACGACGGCTTACAACATCGCGCTCCAGTACCAGAAGGTGCCCGGTTTCTTCAGTCCGCTGCTGAAGAAGATGATGATGCCCTACAATTTCAAGGGCATGCTGGCGCTGCTGAAGAAGATGCTTGACGAGGGAAAACTCGGGCGCAGCTCAGGCGAGGGGTTCTACAAATACTAGTGTAGCAGCCCGCAGCATATGGGGTCCGGAATGCGGAAGATTTGGGAAAAGCATTCCGGACCCCATTATGCTGCATCTTGTGCTTGCCGTTTTTTGTAGCAGGCTGCCAGCATCCAGATGCTCAGCAGCAGGCCGAGGATGACGGAGATGATGGAGGCTTCGGCGCCGAAGCCGGCTCCGGTCAGGATGTCGGGGCCTTCGATGACAGGTGTCAGCACCGAGGCGCCGGCGTCATGTCCCGAGACATTGATGCCGAAGATGTTGCCCTGGGTGAAGTTCCAGGCCCAGTGGATGCCGATCGGCAGCCAGAGCGTGCCGCTGAACTTGTAGGCGGCGCCCAGCAGCAGCCCCGCTTCGATGGCGATGGCGGCGGAACTCCAGACCGTGGCGTTGGGCTCGGCCAGGTGGGCGAAACCGAAGATCAGGGAGGATACGACCAGGGCCACCACCGTGCCCAGCTGCTGGTCGATCAGGCGGAAGATGATGCCGCGGAACAGCACTTCCTCGCCGATGGCGACGACCAGGAAGGACAGGAAGGCGGAGATCAGCCCCGCCGCGTCGCATTGTACCGAACTGACGCGGTACAGCCCGAAGATGGACATCAGCGCGACCACGACGATGAAGAAACCGAGGCCGATCAGCAGGCCCAGCCCGGTGTCGGGCAGCATCCTTTTCCGGGGCAGTTCGTCGATCCTGCGCTGTTCGGCTCCGCGCACGATCCAGACATACAGCATCAGGTTCAGAAGGCCGACCGCGATTTTCAGCAGGCAGTCCGGCAGCAGGGGAGCCTTGGCGTAATTGGCCGTCTGGGCGGCACCGTAAATCAGGATGAAGAGGAAGGCGCCTCCGATGAAAAAGAGTATCCATTTCCACCAGGGCATTTTGCGTGAGAGATCAGCAGGCATGATAATCAGTTATAGGAACATGGCGATGACCGCGACGACGGTCACCACCTGGATGAAACGGCGGAAGATCTTTTCCGGCAGGACCTTGACGATGGAGATGCCGATCGCGGCGCCGACCAGGATGACCGGCAGCATCATCAGGTCCAGCTTGAGCCCTTCCCAGGTGATGTTGTGCCAGGCGAAGATCTGGATCGGCACCTTCAGCAGGTTGACGATCAGGAAGAACCAGGCGTTGATGCCGACGTAGGACATCTTGTCCTTGCGCATGGACAGCAGGTACACGGCCATGACGGGGCTGGCGGCGTTGCCGATCATCGTCGTGAATCCGCCCAGCAGCCCGAACAGGGCGCTGTACCACCACTTGTTCATCCAGCGGTTCTCCTTGCCGGCGAATTCGGTCCAGAACATCACGACCAGCGCCAGGGCCAGCGTCGCACCCATCAGGCGCTTGAACTGGCCGGCCGGGACCAGCCGGTCCACGCCGACGGCGATGAAGAATCCCAGGATGGCCGTGGGCAGCAGGCGTGCGACCACCTTCCAGTCGGCGTTGCGCTTGTAATAGGCCACGGCGATGATGTCCGCCATGCACAGCATCGGCAGGATGACGCCGGTGGATTCCTTGGCACCGAAGGTCAGGGCCATCAGCGGCACGATGGGCAGCATGATGCCCTGGATGCCGGTCTTGGACATCCCGATGCAGACGGCGCACAGCGCCATGATCAGCCATTGCGAGGTGGTCAGCGATTCGATCATTCCCTTTTGCTTCGGAGCGAAGTCAAGCGCAAAATTACGCATAATTATGGATATTTATAAAAAAAATTGTATATTGCCTCGGTTAGTCAGTAGACGTATTATTTATGATGTATGATGTCGAGATGATCCGTGCCTTCTACGAAGGTCTTGATGAGCGGATCAAAAGGGTTCGCAGCGCCGCAGGCCGGCCGCTGACCCTTGCGGAGAAGGTACTGTACGCCCACCTTTACGATCCCGCCGCCGTGCCGCCCGAGCGCGGCGCGTATGCCGATTTCCGTCCGGACCGCGTCGCCATGCAGGACGCCACGGCCCA
>JAFTDE010000063.1 GCA_017454335.1 Bacteroidales bacterium
CCGCTTGCGGCGCCGGCGGCGCTTCTGCGAAGGCGACAGCGCCTTCTGTTCCTCCGCCGCGGGCTTGGCGGGCTGCGCCGTCTTCGTCGCCTTGGGCTGCTCCGGCTGCGGCTGGGGAGGATTCAGCTGCTCGGGAGTCAGGGGATGCTTCTCGCACTGCAGCAACTTCAGGTACATCTCGCGGCACACCCAGGCGTCCGTGGCGGCATACATCTGCTGGGCCGGCGAAAGCTCTTCCGCCTCCCAGTTCGACAACTGCTGGGATTTCGAGATCTTGACTCCCAGAATATTGGCTGCCAGCTTCTTGACACTCTTGTCTCGAATCCCCCACTCATAAGCGATCTTCTGCAGGTCCACGAAACCGCGCTCAGGGAATTTCTGGTAGAACTGCAGTCCCCGCACGTCGTCGTGGACGGCGGCGCCGACCTTGAGGATACGCGGATTGGCCATCAGGTTGCAGAGCATCTTGGGCATCCCGAGCGAAGCCACACGGAACAGGTAGGCTTTGCGGGGGCCGGAGAGCTGCAGCAGGGCGACATGGTTGTGGTGCTGTCCCGGGGCGAAAACAGGGCGTGTCTCGGTGTCGAAACCGATGATCTTCTGCGTACGCAGGTACGCCACCGCCTTCAAAAAATCGAATCCGGTTTTCTCAATCACAGTGATGGTGCCGGGGAAAGCCCCCAACGGCATTTTCTCTATCTCTTCAGACTGGATGCTAATTATGAACATACGATCCGGGGATCAGGATGATCGATCCGTCCTCCGCGTCCGGCCGCCTGGCCGCGCGGTAGATCGAAACCTTGGGTTTTGCGATATTGTGGGTAAAAAGGTTGTTGGCACGCAGGTAGGCGTAGCAATGGTCGGCCACCTCGTCAAAGGCGTCCAGGAAGAAGAAATCCCGCGGGATGAGGCGGCCGTAAGTCATCGAACTCTCGTTCATCACGGACACGATCCCCGCCAACTCGATCTTGAGCGAATCGGGATTGACCGAGAGGTCGTCGATCAGGACAGCGTCCAACGGTTTGGTGTTGCCTTCCTCCACATACTGGTACAGGAAATGCCGCAGCAGGCTGTCCCGCTGCTCCACGCCCGCGACGACGCAGGTGGCGCCCTTCAGGCCGCGAGCGCCGGCCTTGCGGGCAAAGATCCGCTCGTAGATGCCGCTGGCGGCATACTGCGGTGCACAGAGGATAGCCACGGACAGGTCCCCGCGCTTGCCCTGGTCGAAGGCCTCGTCGATCATCAATTCGATCGGGCTGACCACGGGCACGTCGCAGCCCGTGCTGCGCAACAGGGTATCCACGTCGAAACCGCCGTACTCCGCCAGGAAGGGATCGGCCAGGATGACGAGTTTGGAGCGGGCCTTGGAGGAGAGGCCCTCCAGGTCGTACGGGCTGATATGGGCCGTCGTATCCAGGGCGGCGAGCACGCGCAAGACCGTCTGGCGGCGAAGCTCCTCCTCGCCGGAGGTCTGCAAGACGGCAGCGTAGTCACCGCTGTCCTCGATGCAGTCGAAAGTCTCGCCGGCGAAATCCGGCAGTCCGTCCGACAAAGGACGGGCGTCCACATTGTCCTGCAGGTCCCGGAAATAGAACTGCTCGGCCAGCCGCTCGCAGGCGTACTCCGTACCGATGATCGCGATGTCCGAAGCCGGCCGGACCATGGCCTCCCGGAGCAGTCTTGCACGGGGATCCGACCGGTCGGAGAGGATCTCCCGGACCAGCGGGATGGTGGGGCGGACTTCCACTACCTGGCGCTTGCAGGCAGCGGGGACCAACAGGATCAAGAGCAGCAAAGGCTGCACGACTCGGCGGACATCGGCGCGTATCATAGCTTGAAAAGGGCGTAGACCAAGTTGTTCAGGATATAAAAGACAAGTCCCAGCAGCAGGGCCAGCGACCAATGGTGGCCGGCTGCCAGGCAGAAGGCCAGCGCCGCAAGGACGAATACCGCCAGCGTAATCCGCTTGATGGTCAGCGTCCGCCCATCCCCCTTGTGGAACTTGAAGGAGAACATCGGGACCTCGCAGACCAGCAGGACACACAGGCAGAGGGCCACCAGCGGCACGAAGACCGGGCCCGCCACCCAGGTGGAGAGGAACTCCGCCGGCGCGTGGCAGCAATAGCAGCAGAGCGCGCCGCACAGCAGGCCGGAAGCGGGCGTGGGCAGGCCGAGGAATCCGGCAGCCTGGCGCGTATCCACGTTGAACTTGGCGAGCCGGAGCGCGCTGAAGACCGCCAGGACGAGCGGAAGCCAGCTCAGCCACGAGTCGTCGAAATGGTACGTCTGCATCAGGCGGCAGAGCATCAGGCCGGGCAGCACGCCGAAGCTGACCAGGTCGCAGAGCGAATCCAGTTCCCGGCCCAGGTCGGAATACGCATCCAGCAGGCGGGCGGCCAGCCCGTCCAGGAAGTCGAAGACGGCTGCGGCCAGCATACAGTAGAACGCCAGGTCCAGCCGGGATTTAAACGCAAATATCACCCCGATGAGCCCGCAAACGAGATTCATCGAGGTGATAAAGTCAGGAATGTATTTCTTAAGCGTCATTTATTTGATGCCCAGGTGCTTCTTCAGAGCCGGGGTCAGCGCATCCTTGTGGATGGTGAGGTCCAGCGTCTGGGCGCGCATGAAGGCCTCGGTCACATACCAGATACCTTTGTACCTGCCGGTCTCGCCCCAGGAATTCTTGACCATATAGTACTTCTTGCCGTTCTGGTCCTTGGCGATGCCGAAGATGTGCATACCGTGATCATCGGTCATCGTCTTATTGTCAAACTCCTCCTGGCGGGACTCCTGCGTGGGGACGGATTCCTTGATCTCCGCCGGACGGGCAGGGGCGGCGGGATCGCTGCCGACCCAACGCTGCTGGTCGGAGCCTGCGGTGGTGGCAGCCTGCGGGACCACAAGGATGCCCAGGCCGTCACGGGTGAAGCCGGTGGAACTCACGTCGGCACCCCAGCAAGCGGTGAAGCCGTTCTCGAGGGCGTTGTCCAGGGCAGCCATCATCTCGTCGATGGGGACATTGTAGGAGAGCGTAGCGCGCCAGTTGTCGGCGACCTCCAGCGGGAACCAGGTATAGAAAGGATGATGGGTAAAGGAAGTCAGCTCGATATAGTCGTCGGCGACGATCTTCATCGCATCGCGATAGGACTCGGCGGTGTAGGTCTTGCCATCCACCACGAAGGTCTCCGGGGCCTTGCCGAAGTACTCGTCCACCACGGCGGCGAAGCCGCGCTTCCAGGCGATGGACGGCTTGCGGGTCTTGGCGATGGCCTCAACATAGCCAAGCAGGATGTTGTCCAGCTCGGACTGGGCCGGGAGCGGGGTGCCGTAGTTCAGGCCGGTCACGCAATCGTTGGGGACGATACCGTGGTACTTGACCACGGAAATGACGTCGCCGCAGCCGGAGCCGACGCTGAAGTTGAGCTTGCCGTCCAGACGGACGAACTTGTCCGCACGCTCCTTATAGGAAGTACCCACCACGAAGAACTCGGAGAAATCAGGATACTTCGCCTCATCCTTGATGTTACAGAGACGGATGGCCTCGGACTCGAGGAAGCTGATGGCGGAGAAGGACCAGCAGGTACCGCTGCTACCCTGGTTCTTGATGGAAGTGATGGGAGCAGCCTTCACGGTCGTAAAAGTGTACTCCGGGAATACTGGCGCCGCAGGGCGCTGCTGCTGGGCAAGCGCCGAAACACCCATACATACCAGGGCGGCGGCAATCATGGCAAATTTCTTCATTGCAAGATGTTATTTATAGTTTTCATCTACAAATATAACAAAAGGATGGCAGAAATCTGCCATCCTTGGGAAAAAGTCTGAAGAATCTCCGGATTAGGCGGTGATGACCTTGGCCATCTCGAGGACCTTGTTGGAGTAACCCCACTCGTTGTCGTACCAGGCGCAGACCTTCACGAAGGTCTTGTCCAGCTGGATACCGGCCTTGACGTCGAAGATGGACGTCAGCGGGCAGCCACGGAAGTCGGTGGAGACGACAGCCTCGTCGGTGTAGCCCAGGACACCCTTGAGCTCGCCCTCGGAAGCGGCCTTCATCGCAGCGCAGATCTCCTCGTAGGTGGCCTCCTTGGCGAGTTCGACGGTCAGGTCGACGAAGGAGACATCGGAGGTCGGGACGCGGAGGGACATACCGGTGAGCTTACCGTTGAGCTCCGGAAGGACCTTGCCGACAGCCTTGGCAGCACCCGTGGAGGACGGGATGATGTTCTC
>JAFTDE010000005.1 GCA_017454335.1 Bacteroidales bacterium
CAGGCTGGGCCCGCCCTCCATTCCGCTCGGCTACGCCTCGCTCCATTACGAGCGGGCCCAGCCAATGACCCTTGCAAATGATCTCAAAGTGTTCAATTTTCGATGGCAATCAGGTGTTCAGTTTTGGGTGGCAGTGCACACATCCCAAAGGGCATTTTGCAGAATTTTCGCCGATTTTTCCGCAGAATGGCGTCCCGAAAGGTCATTTTGCGGAATTTTTGTCGTTTTTTCCGCAGAATGGCGTCCCAAAAGGTCGTTTTGCAGAATTTTCGCCGATTTTTCCGCAGAAGGGGTGCGCTATCGGGCGGGACTGGCTGGAAACAGCGCATCCACCACACTGATGTCCATCCGGAGCAACCTGGAAATTTGCCGATTGGTCGCACTGTAATCGAAATGCAGGGTCTTCGCCAACTGGATCTTCTCCTCGTTGGAAAGAAGATTCACATTCTTGTTCCCGAACCTTTCCCGGACAATGGAACGCACCATGGCGAACAAATCATCATCCGTGTACCAATTCTGCTCCCCGATCAGTGTCGCCAGATCACGGTGGACCTCCAGATTCCGGGACACCACGCTGAAATAGTGACTTGCCGTGCGGAACATGAACTCCCCGGTTTTGATATCACAGAAACAGACCGGACAGACAGCCCCGTTCACCACATACACCCCCACCACATTATCGAAGACCCGGCTGTGTGTCAAGCGCTGACGCATGTACTGCACCATCGGCTTGCGGGTAGCCAGATAATAAGAAACAGCCAACGGATTGTAGTAGAAAGCATTGGCTCCCCACGGGTAACTGAAAGGCGTGCAGGACCGGTCTATCACAGACCCGTTCCGGTTGACATAACAGATGGAATTCCGCAGGTAGTCGAGCGAATCGATCGGATAAAGCACCGGTGTCAGCCTGTCCAGGTGAATGCCACGATTCTCACCATTAAAATAGCGGCACAGGAACTTGATGAACGCCTCCCAAAAAGCCAGCACCTTGGAACGCCTTCCGCTAGCGATGACATGCGCATGATTGCTCATTAACTCAAATGTAATCACAGTGACCTCAGGAAAGAGTTTTGCACACAAACCCAGGATGCTGACCCCTGCCTTATAGTCAGTGGTGGAAGCAAAAACCACAGGGTGGTTCTCCGGCGTACACAGATGCCAGAAAGGCCCGCCGGTCAGAAAAGCGAAAGAACAACTGTCTTCCTTTTCACGGAATAATGGATAATCGTTTTTCATCATGGCGGCAAAATAGTAGAAGAAAACGTAAAAAAAGATAAGAAAAATAAAAATCGTATAGCGCTTTTTATTTATCTTCGCGAAAATGTTTGCAAAAGGTTTACATTTGTGTCATTACAGGTCATTATTTGGCTGTATCACGCTTGTCTCTGATGGTGAATCACTGACAGGTTTGTGGTTCGATTCCCAGAGCCATTTTTCCGCCACCCTGCCTGACATATTTTCTGAATCTGTATGCACGACAAGCCACCTCCCGGTTTTCGAGGACACAATCCGGTGGCTGGACAGTTACTTCGCCGGCCGCGACCCCGGCTTCACGCCCGCATTGAATCCGTCCGGCACCGACTTCCAGCACCGCGTCTGGGAACTTGTCCGGAGAATCCCCTACGGGCAGACAATGAGCTATGGCGAGATAGCCCGCCTTCTAACAGAGGAACGAAACGCGGCCGACGACCTCTCCGGCAAGAAACAAAGCCCCGTCTCCGCCCGGGCCGTCGGACAAGCCTTGGCCAGCAACCCGATACTGCTCATCACTCCCTGCCATCGTGTGATCGGTTCCGACGGCCGGATGCACGGCTTCGCCGGCGGCCTTGCCCGCCAAGCCCAACTCCTGACCCTCGAGCGCCCCTGACCGGGAGTCCGCCGTCACCCCCGGCCTGACCAGGAGTCCTTGGCGAATTGAGATGCCCCGGCCTCTCCCTCCCGTCTCCGGGCAGGCACCCAAGACGCCCTTCCTCCCGTCGCCGTCACTCCGAGCCTGACCGGGGGCCGCCGGAGGTCTTTTATTCCGGCGGCATCCCGTCGGGCCCCAGAGATGTAAAGGGCCATATCGATGTTATCGCGCCGAAGTGGCGCCTCGCATTACGAGGCTCGGCGCCTACCGGCCGAGGTGTGTCGGAATAGTTCCGCGACGATCGTTACCGATAAACGCTATCGGACCTGCGGCACTGCTGCCGCGCATTACGCGGCGCGGCAGCTACCGGCACGGGGCGGCGGGCTCCCCGGAAGGGCCCGCCTTCCGCGCCGGTTGCCGTGGGCGGGGGGACTTTTGCAGAAAAAACAGCGAAAATTCTGCAAAACAGGGTTCCGACAGGGCATTTTGCAGAAAAAACGGCGAAAATTCCGCAAAACGGTGCCTCGGGTGGGCATTTTGCAGAAAAATCGACGAAAATTCCGCAAAAACGGTGTCGGCTGGGGCTGGGAGGTAAGGTGTTTTCCAAATTCCTGGTTTGGGGAGACGAACTACCTGGTTGTTTTGACTTCAGGGGGCCGACTTTGAGGGATTGGGGAGGTGGGAAAGAGTGTTTCGCCAGGAAAGGGGGTGCTTTTCCTGGCGAAACAGTTGATGTGGCAAGGGCCGCCCGCGCCGCGCCGGGCATGACGTGGGGGTCGGGCGTGACGCAGGGTCACCCGCGGCGCGCCGGGCAGGACGCAAAGGCCGGGCATGACGTGGGGGTCGGGCGTGACGCAGGGCCGCCCGCACCGCGCCGGGCACGACGCAAGGGCCGGGCATGACACCCTCCCCTACTTATAGATCGGTCCGAAGTTGGCGCAGGCGCGGTAGTCGGCGCCCTCCTTGTCCATGCCGAAGGCGTTCCAGGCGGCCGGACGGAAGATAGCGGCGTCGGGGACGTTGTGCATGCAGACGGGGATGCGGAGCATCGAAGCGAGCGTGATCAGGTCGGCACCGATGTGGCCATAAGCGATGGCCCCGTGGTTGGCTCCCCAGTTGTTCATCACGCTGTACACGTCCTTGAAGCAATCCTTCGCCGGATCCAAACGCGGCACGAACCAGGTGGTCGGCCAGGTGGGATCCGTCCGCTTGTCCAGGACATCATGCACGGCGGCCGGCAACTCGGCCGTCCAACCTTCTGCGATCTGCAGCACCGGGCCCAAACCGTCCACGATATTCAATCGTAGCATCGTCATCGGCATTCCGCCACGCGTGACGAAATGCGACGAGTAACCACCGCCGCGGAAGTAATCGCGGTCCGCCGGCATCCAGCTGGTCGCCTTCAGGCAGGCCTCGACATCGGCATCGGTCATGTTCCAGGGCTCTTTCATCGTCGGCGCACCCGCGGCATCGCACATCGCGCCCGTCGCATCCAGGGTCGTCGCACCGGAGTTGATCAGGTGGATGAAGCCCTGCTCCGCCCGGCCGACAGGCTTCCAGCCCGTCACGCGCTTGACCGCCTCGGGGCTCCAGTAGGTACGCACGTCGCTGAACATCACGCCGCGGTTCGTCAGCAGGTGACCGAACAACATCGACAAACCATTAAGTGAGTCATTCTCCGTGGCCAGCACGAAGGCCTCCCGGATGCCGTTCCAGTCGAACGAGGTGCACATCAGGGACTCGGGGAAGTCAAAATTGGGCTTGTAATCCGTCCACTGGCGCTGGCCCTGCACACCGCCCGCGATGGCGCTGTGACCCAGGGCTTCTTCCTTGTACCCCATCTCCAGCAGCTTCGGATTGCCGAACATCAGGTCGCGGATGATCATCATGTTCTTGACCGTGAACTCCCAGTCGGCGTCCTTCTCGGCGCGGGTCTTGCCCTTGCCTTTGCCGTTGAACGTCGTCATCGGCGTGCCGGGGAACTGCGCTCGGTCCTCGTTGTAGTCGTGGCCCTCCTGCGGCTTGCAGTACCGCTCCACCCACTTCATGGCGCGCTCGAACTCCTCATGGTCGTAGATGCCGAAGTCCACGCGGCGCAGGATCTCGACCAGCGAGACATACTCCGTGCGCATGCCGAGGTATTTCTGCTGGAAATCCGCATCGACGATCGAACCGGCGATGCCCATGCAGGTGTTGCCCATCGACAGGTAGGACTTGCCGCGCATCGTCGCCACCGCCTGGGCGGCGCGGGCGAAGCGCAGGATCTTCTCAGCCACGTCGGCGGGAATCGTGTTGTCGCTGGAGTCCTGCACGTCATGTCCGTAGATGCCGAAGGCGGGCAGGCCCTTCTGGGCGTGCGCAGCCAGCACCGCGGCCAGGTACACCGCACCGGGACGCTCCGTGCCGTTGAAGCCCCACACCGCCTTGGGCCAGTGCGGGTTCATGTCCATCGTCTCCGATCCGTAGCACCAGCAGTTCGTCACCGTGATGGTGCTGCCGACGCCGGCGCGCTCGAACTGCTCCTGGCAGGCGGCCGCCTCGGCCACGCGCCCGATGGTGCAGTCCGAAATCACGCACTCGACCGGGCTGCCGTCACCGTTCTTCAGGTTCGAGGAAATGAGATCGGCCACGGCGCGGGCCAGGATCATGGTCTTTTCCTCCAGGGATTCGCGGATGCCGCCCTGGCGTCCGTCGATCGTCGGTCTGATACCGATTTTGGGATACTTTGCCATATTATTTCTTAATTAATTTTGTCAATACGAATCCAACCACGAAGATGGTCGTGGTGCCGAACACCACCGTCAGGTAGGTGTGGAACGGGCTGTGGAAGACCGGCAGGCTCATGTACGCGATGACGCAAAGGCCCAGCGCAACGGCGATCACGGACCCGACCCGCGAAGGCTTGCGGGTCACCAGACTCAGGAGGAACAGGCCCAGCATACCGCCGCTGAAGATGGAGCTGAGCTTCCACCAGGCGTCCAGCACACCGTCGATGTGCTGCATCGCCAGTCCGATGCAGATGCCGATCACGCCGACAAAGAACGAGGTCGTGTACAGCACCCGCATGTGCGCGCGCCGCTCCCCCGTCTCCCCAGAGGCAGGCCCCGTGCGCCGGCGCCCGATCCGCTGGTAGAAGTCCGTGAAGACGATGGTCGCGCTGGAGTTGATGCTGGTCGCGACCGTGCTCATCCCGGCGGAGAAGAGCGAGGCGATCACCAGGCCCGTCAGGCCCGTCGGCAGGCCGTGCACGATGAAATACGGGAAGACCTGGTCTCCGGGCGTGCCGGCGGGCAGCAGCCCCGGGCTGGCCTTGTAATAGGCATACAGCGCCGTGCCGATGTACACGAACACCAGCGACACCGGAATGTACAGCAGGCCGCCGAACAGCGTCCCCTTGACGGCTTCGCCCGTGCTCTTCGCCGTCATGTAGCGCTGCACGTAGTTCTGGTCGATGCCGTAGTTCTGCAGGTTCATGAAGATGCCGTAGATCAGCACGACCCAGACCGTCGGCTCGGCGAGCGACGCGCCCAAGCTGCCCAGGCTGAACTTCCCGTCCGCCGCGGCGATCGAGAACAGCTGGCCCGGCCCCTCCGGCATGGAGAAGGTCAGGATCAGCGCGCAGGCCAGGGCTCCGACGATCAGGATGATGCCCTGGATGGCGTCGGTCCAGACCACCGCGGAGATGCCGCCCAGCACCGAGTACACCAGGGTCAGCGCCCCGGTCACGATGATGATGGTGCTGATGTCCCAGCCGAACATCGTGTGGATGGGGATGGCCAGCAGCAGCAGGATGCTGCCGACCCGGCAGACCTGCGTCAGCAGATAGCAGATGGCGACGTAGCAGCGCGCCCAATATCCGTAGCGGTCCTCGAGGTACTGGTAGGCGGACACGCTCCCCACCCCGCGGTACAGCGGGATGAAGATCTTGGCGGCCAGCCAGGTCGCGATCGGGATGGAGAAGCTGAATATCAGCTGGTTCCAGTTGCCGGCATAGGAGCCTCCGGGCAGCCCCAGGAAGCTGATCGAGCTGACGAAGGTGGCGAAGATGGACATGCCGACCACCCAGGTCGGGATGGTCCCCTCGGCCCGCGTGAACGCCGCGGCGCCCTTGCGGCTGTTGCGGTAGAAGCTGCAGCCGAACAGGGACACGCCCAGCACGAACACGAAGAATACGATGTAGTCGAGTACGGTGAGTTCCATCAGCGGTAGTTCTTGGCATCCAGATCAGCGACGACCGCGCGGACTCTGTCCGCCGTGGCGCCTTCGTAAGCCCGGTACGGCCAGGCGACGTATCCGCTGCACAGGCCCTTGGCCTGCAGGGCGCATTTCAGCCCGCGCAGGAAACTCGCATCCGAACCGGGATCCAGGCGGTAGAGGTTCTCCGACAGGTACATGATGCGGGCCTGGATCGGCTCCAGAGCCGCCTTGTCCCCCGAGGACGCGGCCTTGTACATCGATACGAACAGCCCGGGGTAGAGGTTCGCGCCGCCGCTCACGCCGCCATCGGCCCCGGCCAGGATCACCTCGCCGGCCAGCTCTTCCGGGCCCATGTACACCGCGAAATCGCTGCCCTTGAAACGGGCGAGCACCTCGCGGAAATAGTCCAGCTTGCCGGAGCTGTCCTTCAGGCCCACGATGTTGGGGTGCCGGGAGAGCGCCACCACGGTCGGGACCTCCAGGAAGACTTTGACCTTGGAGGGCATGTTGTACAGGAAGACCGGCAGCGGGCAGGCGTCCGCCAGCGCCCGGTAATAGGCGACCAGCTCGGCCTGGTTGGCGGGGAAATAGTAAGGCGGAGCCGCGACGACCGCGACCGCCCCGCATTTCGCGGCGTGACGGGCCAGCGCGAGGCTGTCCTCCATCGAGGTTTCGGTGACCGCGACCAGTACGGGAACGCGCCCGGCGATGTGCGCGCACATCTTTTCGACGAACTCGAAGCGCAGGTGCATCGCGATGCTCTGCGACTCGCCGGTCGTGCCCAGCAGGAAAATAGCGCTGACCCCCGCGTCGATCATCCGGTCCGCGATCCGGCGGGCCCCCTCGTAGTCGATGGTCCCGTTGTCCAGCAGCGGCGTCACCATCGGCGGCAGAATTCCTTTGATTTTCTTCATTGGTATTATTGTTCTTCCTTCCTTTTTTCCGTCATGCCCGACCTGATCGGGCATCCCCTCCGGGAGTCTATAAATTTACAAACTTTCCCGCACCGCACCAAATTTCCGGGCGAGAATCGTATCTTTGCAGAGATGAAACCCCGCCCCTGGTTGTCCCTCACCCCCATCGCCGTTTTCCTGGCGGTTTACCTGACGAGTTCGCTGATCGCCGGGGACTTCTACCGCATCCCCGTCTCGGCGGCTTTCCTGATCGCCTGCATCTACGCTTTCTGCATCAGCGGGGGCAGCATCGCCGACCGGATCAGCCACTTCTCGCACGGGGCCGGCAACCCCAGCATCCTGCTGATGGTGTGGATCTTCATCCTGGCAGGCGTCTTCGCCACCACCGCCAAGGAGATGGGCGCGATCGACGCCACGGTCCAGGCGACGGTCGGCATCATCCCGCCGCGCATGCTCTTCGCCGGGCTGTTCCTGACCGCCTGCTTCATCTCGATGGCCGTGGGAACCAGCGTCGGCACCATCGTGGCCCTGGTTCCGCTGGGCAGCGGCATCGCGGCCGAATGCGGCGTCGGGGCCGGGTACATGGCCGCCATCATCGTCGGCGGCGCGTTCTTCGGGGACAACCTCTCGTTCATCTCCGACACCACCATCGCCGCGACGCGCGCGGCGGGCTGCGAGATGCGCGACAAGTTCAAGACCAACATCCGCATCATCCTGCCCGCGGTCGTCGTCGTCACCGGCATCTACCTCTTCCAGGGGCAGACGGCCCAGCTGGTCCCCTCGCACGAGGCGGTCGAATGGGTCAAGATCCTCCCCTACCTGCTGATCATCATCCTGGCGCTGGCCGGGGTGAACGTGCTGGTGTCTTTAAGCATCGGCATCGGGGCGGTCGCCGTCATCGGCTGGGCGGGTGGAGACTTCAACTGGGAGCAGTGGCTCGTCGCGGCCGGGCAGGGCATCGCAGGCATGAGCGACCTGATCCTGGTGACCCTGCTGGCGGGCGGCATGCTGGAGATGATACGCCAGGGCGGCGGACTGGACTGGCTGACGGAGCATTTGAGTCGCGGGGTGAAGGGTCCCCGGGGCGCCCAGGCCAGCATCGCGGCACTGGTCAGCCTGGCCAACGTCTGCACCGCCAACAACACCATCGCCATCATCACCACGGGCCATATCGCCAAAGACATCGCGACGCGCTACGGCGTCTCCCCGCAGAAAACCGCCAGCCTCCTCGACACCTTCTCCTGCCTCATCCAGGGCCTCCTGCCCTACGGCGCCCAGTTGCTGATGGCCTCCGGCCTCGCCGCCTGCGCCCCCACGGACATCATCCCCCACCTGTACTACCCCATGTGCATGGGCCTCTGCGCCATCGTCGCCATCCTCATCAACGCCCGCCCCAAGTCAAAACCTAGCGCCGACCCCACCCACCGCACCTGACCACCCGTCATGCCCGGCACCTGCGTCCTGCCCGGCACCGATCGGACATCCCTAACCTTGTCGACACCGTTTTTGCAGAATAATTGCCATTTTTTCCGCAAACTACCCCATCGGAACCCTGTTTTGCAGAATTTTCGCCGTTTTTTCTGCAAAATGACCTTCCAAAGCATGTTTTGCGGAATTTATGCCGATTTTTCTGCAAAAGTCCCGACGTTTCAAACTCACGCCCCCGCTCCCACGGCAACCGGCGCGGAAGGCGGGCCCTTTCGGGGAGCCCGCCGCCCTGTGCCGGTAGCTGCCGCGCCGCGTAATGCGCGGCAGCAGTGCCGCAGGTCCGACAGCGTCTATTGGTAACGATCGCTGCGGAACTATTCCGACACACCACGGCCGGTAGGCGCCGAGCCTCGCAATGCGAGGCACCGCTCCGGCGCGATAGCATCGATATGGCCCGATAGCATCTGTGCCCGACGGGATGCCGCCGGAATAAAAGACCTCCGGCGGCTCCCGGCGGGCCGGGAGTGACGGTCACTTGCCGTCCACGAGCTTGTCGACGTAGGGTTTGATGGTGGCGGTCTTGTCGCGCGCGCAGACGAGGATCCCGTCACGCGAAACGGAAACGATGACGTTCTCCAGGCCGACGCACAGCACCGGCGTGTCCGTCTCGTTGACGACATTCACCTCGCGGCAGTCATCAGCGATCACCGCCGACCCCAGTGCGGGCGCGTCCAGGGCATCCGTCAGCGCATCCCAGGTGCCGATGTCCTGCCAGCGGCCGCCGAAGCGCATCACCGCGATGTCGCGCTCGTGCTCGACCACCGCATAGTCAAAACTGATGCGCGTGAGCCCCCCGTATTTGTCGAAGAGATCCTGATAATCCTTGAAATCGATCAACTCGTGCGCCCGGTCGAGCACGTACCGCAGCCGGTACGCGAAAACACCCCCGTTCCAGAGTGCCCCGCGGGCGATATACTCCTCCGCGACGGCCGCGGTCGGCTTCTCCTTGAAAGTCTCGACCCGACTGACCCCGGCGCCGCTCTCCGGAATGATGTATCCGAACTTCTCACTGGGGCAGGTCGGCTCCATGCCCATCAGCGTCAGGTTCGCCGTGTCGGCTCCAGCCAGATCAGCCAGCCGCCTCAACGCCTGGAAATAGTCCGCATCCACGTACGGATCCACCGGGCAGACCACCACCGGCTCGTCGAGGCCCGCCCCCTGCACATCATGCAGGTAGGCCGTGGCCAGCGCAATCGCGGGGAAGGTGTCGCGACGGCAGGGCTCGATGCTGATGCCGACGGCGCCTTCGCCCAGCTGCTCCCGGATGATGGGCGCCTGGACCGCACCGGTCGCAACGGTGATGTGCGAACCCGGGTCCACGGCGCGGATCTGGCGGCAGATGCGCTGCAGCATGCTCTCAAACCCGCCGTCGGGGGCCGGGAAGATCGGAATGAACTGTTTGGCGCGGATGTCATTGCTCAGCGGCCACAGCCGCCGGCCGCCTCCGCCGGAAAGAAGGATGACATGCATATCGAAAACTACTTTTTGAAATCGAGGACAATGGGGAAATGGTCGGACATGCGCTCACAGCCATATCCGTCCGTAATCATGCGGTACGCGACCGGGGTGAGTCCGTTCACGAAGAAGTGGTCGATGGGACCGCGGCTCTCCTGGGGACGGGTGAAATTGGCGAAGGTGTCCAATTCGGGCTCGCCCAGCAGAACGCGCGCGGACTGCATCTGCAGCCCGGCGCCCTGAACCGCCGCCAGCCCCTTGTTCCAGTCCCCGCAGGCGATGTCGCAGCCGCTCAGCTGGGCGTTGATCTGGTCCACGCTGCGCTGGAAGATCTCGCTGTCCCAGTGCGAATGGACGTTGATGATGCGTATCCCCTCCACCGTGCAGGCTTCCCAGCGGATGTTCAGGGAATGGTCGCGGTAGCGCATGCTCCGCCGCACGAAGATCGGATGGCTGATGTTGATGCCGGAAACCCGCTTGTACGCCCGCGGGACATACTGCCCCACCGGGAAAAGAAACTCCTGGAAACAGATGATGTCGGGATCGACGTCCTCGATCATCCGCTCCATCGCCGCCATGCGGGTGCGCCAGTAATCCGGACTGGAGGAATCCATGTCGCGGGTCCAGGTGCGCATGTTGAAAGACAGGACGCGCAGGGTCTCTCCCCCATCCGCCTCCGGCTCCGGCGCGGGTGCGAGGGGCAGGAGGAAGAGCAGCAGGGAAAGCAGGCTAATCATTTTCGGCGTCAAGCTGTTCGTACACGGAGTTGTTGCTCTTGTACTCGGGGACGATCTGCTTCATCTTGCGGACGGTCGCCATGTTGTCGAACTGCTTGGAGATGTCCACCAGTTCCTCCACATCGCGGTTCACCTCGTCGTAGTCGTACTCGCGCACCTGCGCGATGCGGATCTTCTCGTGGAAGGTGGGCTTGGTGCCCTCGAGTTCGTTCAGGACCTCTTCGTAGAGCTTCTCGCCCTCACGCAGGCCCGTGAACTTGATCTCGACATTCTTGGCGCCGGACAGGGCAATCATGCGCTTGGCCAGGTCGGCGATCTTGACGGGCTTGCCCATGTCGAAGACGAAGATCTCGCCGCCGTTGCCCTTGGTGCCGGCCTCGAGGACCAGCTTGCAGGCCTCCGGGATCAGCATGAAGAAACGCACGATCCGCTCGTCCGTGACCGTCACGGGGCCGCCGTTCTTGATCTGCTCGCGGAACAGCGGGATGACCGATCCGTTGCTGCCCAGCACATTGCCGAAGCGGGTGGTCACGAACTGGGTATAATTCACGCGGCCGTCCTTCTTGAAGCGGGACATGGCCTCCATCTTGAGTTTGCGGTCCAGGGCCTGGACGTAGATCTCGCAGATGCGCTTGCTGCAGCCCATCACGTTCGTCGGGTTGACGGCCTTGTCGGTGGAGATCATCACGAACTTCTGGGCGCCGTATTTCACGCTCAGGTCGGCGATGATCTTGGTGCCGTAGATGTTGTTCATCACCGCCTCGCTGGGGTTGTCCTCCATCATGGGGACGTGCTTGTACGCCGCGGCGTGGAACACGTAGTCCGGACGGAACTGGCTGAATACCTCTTCCATGCGGGTGCGGCGGCTGATGGAGGTCACGACCGTCTCGGCATCGATGTCCGGGAAATCCCGGGCCATCATGAGACGGATGTCGTGCTGGGGCGTTTCCGCCTGGTCGATCAGCATCATCTTGGCCGGTTTGAACACCGCCACCTGACGGACGATCTCCGCGCCGATGGATCCGGCGGATCCGGTGATCAGCACGCGCTTGCCGGTCAGCTGCTCCTCCACGGACTTCAAGTCCACGCGGATCTGCTGGCGCGGCAGCAGGTCTTCGACACTGACTTCCTTCAGCTGCATGTCGCTGTCGTCGATCAGTTCCCCGTTCTTGATGCTGGCTTCCTTGGCCTGCTGGGTGAAGAAAATCTTGCAGCCATTGGCGATCAGGACATCCTGGATCTTCTGGTTCTCGCGGAACTCATTGACCCGCAGGGGGCTGACCAGGACGGCCTGGATGCCTTTCTTCTTGATGATCTGTTCGATGTCATCGTTCGTCGTATACACCGGGACACCCATCAGCTGCATGTCCTTGATGCGGTGTTCGTGCGTGATGAAGCCTTTCAGTTCGTACTGGACAGGCTGCTGGCTGCGGACGTATTTCGCGAGGCCTACGCCGCCGGTCAGGGCGCCGTAGATCAACGCCGGCATAGCCTGGTTGTCCTTGTTGGTCACGTCGAACAGGGTCTTGACCAGCACACGCATCGCCCACTGCACCAGGGTGGCGACAGCCAAGGCGACGGTAAGTTCCAGCGGCCGCAGGGCCGAGCACTCGGCGCTGCCCAGACGGGCGGCCAGCAGCGTGACGCCGATGGCCAATGCCAGGGTCAGCAGGTTCGCGTACAGCACCTTCATCAGGTCCACGAAACTGCTATAGCGAACCACGCCGGAATAGGTCCGGAAGATGCGGGCTCCGACGAAACTGAGGACGGCGCAAATGACGGAGGTGTAGAGGACATCCTCCCAGTGCTCCAGCGTGACGCCCAGCCTGTTATAAGCCCAGTAGGTGAAAATGCAGGCCAGGAATACGATGACCGCGTCAGCGAGCAGAATGCACCAATAAGGCAGCACCCGCTTGCTGAAGTACCAGTATGAAAGGCTTCTCACCCAGGTTTTATTTCTGAAGTACGGCATAATGTCGAACTTATTCTCTGATTTTCACAAATGTAAGAATATTCTTTGAATAAATGAATATTCGCAGGGTCAGGCGCCCTCCTCCCCGCCCTTGTACTGCTCCAGCGCCTTCTGCAGGATGAACAGGGCCCGCTGGATGTCTTTCTTGTTCAGCACGTAGGCCAGGCGGACCTGGTTCCGGCCCATGCCGGGCGTGGAATAGAATCCGGCGGCGGGGGCCATCATGATGGTCTCGCCGGCCGCATCCGCGGGGGTCTTCTCATCCTTCCAGCAGAAGTCCGTCAGGCACCAGGCGCAGAAGTGCTCGGCGTCCTCGACGGGCAGCTGGGCGACGGTGTAGAAGGCGCCCATGGGCATGGGGGTGTAGCATCCGGGAATGCGGTTCACCCCGTCGATCAGGCACTTGCGACGCTCGACGTACTCGTCATAGACGTCCCGCGAGTACTGCTCGGTGCCCTCGATGGAGGCCTCCGCGATCATCTGGCCGATCAGCGGCGGGGACAGGCGGGCCTGGCAGAACTTCATCACAGTCTTGCGGACCTGCTCGTTCTTCGTGATCAGCGCACCGATGCGGATTCCGCATTCCGAGTAGCGCTTGGAGACGGAATCGATCAGCACGACGTTCTGCTCGATTCCCTCCAGGTGCATGCAGGAAATGTATGGAGATCCTGTATAAATGAATTCGCGGTAAACCTCGTCGGAGAAAAGGTAGAGGTTGTATTTCTTGACCAGGTCGCGGATCTGGTTCATCTCCTTCTGCGTGTACAGGTATCCCGTCGGGTTGTTCGGGTTGCAGATCAGGATGGCTTTCGTCCGCTCGTTGATCAGTTCCTCGAACTTCTCGACCTTCGGCAGGCAGAAGCCCTCCTCGATCGTCGTGGCAACGGTCCGGATGACGGCCCCGGCCGAGATGGCGAAGGACATGTAGTTGGCGTAGGCCGGTTCGGGCACGATGATCTCATCGCCCGGATTCAGGCAACTGAGGAAGGCGAAAAGGACCGCCTCGCTGCCGCCGGAGGTGATGATGATCTCGTCGGCGTGCAGTTTGATCTGGTAGCGCTCATAGTAACCGACCAGCGCCTGCCGCAGCGAGCGGTATCCCTGCGAGGGGCTGTACTCCAGGGTCGTGCGGTCGATGTGCTTCAGCACGTCCAGCGCCTTCTGCGGGGTCGGCAGGTCGGGCTGGCCGATGTTCAGCCGGTAGATCTTCACGCCCCGGTCCTGGGCGGCGTACGCCAGGGGCGCCAGCTTGCGGATCGGCGAAGCGGGCATTTCCACGCCCCGCCGGGATATCAGTAATTCTCGCGACATAGTTCTAATAATTCTCGGCCAGCACCTGGAAATAGCTCTGCGGATGGTCGCAGACGGGACAGACATCCGGGGCCTGCTTGCTGACCACGATGTGGCCGCAGTTGCTGCACTGCCAGATGGCTTCGCCGTCCTTGCTGAAGACTTTCCTGTCCTGGATGTTGGCCAGCAGCTTGCGGTAGCGCTCTTCGTGGTGCTTCTCGATGGCGCTGACCATCTCGAACTTCTGCGCGATCTCCTCGAAGCCTTCCTCACGGGCTTCCCGGGCCATGCGGGCGTACATGTCGGTCCACTCGAAGTTCTCGCCGCTGGCGGCGTCCTCCAGGTTCTCGACGGTGCCGGGGACGGCACCCCCGTGCAGGTACTTGAACCAGATCTTGGCGTGCTCCTTCTCGTTGGCCGCCGTCTCCTCGAAGAGGTTCGCGATCTGGACGTATCCGTCCTTTTTGGCCTTGGAGGCGTAGTAGGTGTATTTGTTGCGGGCCTGGGATTCGCCGGCGAAGGCTTCCATCAGGTTCTTTTCGGTTTTGCTTCCTTTGAGGTTCATATGGCTGTCTTTTAATGGGTTTGTCTGTTAAGGGGCTTACATGCCGGGCCGGCGGATGGTCAGGCGGATCGCTTCGGAGTGCTCCGCAGCGAAGGTCCCGGCATCCTCCACCACGCAGGCGAGGTAGCCGCCGCCTCCGGCGCCGGGCATCTTCCATGCCAGGACGCCGGGGACGCGCGACCAGCGGTCGATGGCGGGCTGGACACAGCCCTGGATCATCGCGGGGAACAGGGCGACCTGGGCGTCGAAGCTGGCCTGGTAAGCCCGGGCGAATGCGGGCAGGTCCCGGTTCATGATCGCCGCCCAGCAGTCGTCGGCCGCGCGGGCCAGGGCCCGGACCTTGGGTTCGGTGACGTCCTGCCCCTCCACCACGCTGCAGCCCGGCCGGCGCGGCTCCATCGGGATCATCACCAGATGGGCTTCCAGCCAGGACAGGATGGCTTCGTCCGTGCAGGTCTCGATCTTCTCCGGCCAGAAGCGCTTGTCGTACCAGTGGCGGCTGAGGCCGGGAATGCAGATGCCGATGGCGTCCTGCGCACCGGAGATGATGCCGTCGCTGCGCTCGGGGTCGTTCTCGAAGCAGAAGACCAGCCTTGCCAGTGTTTCGGGATCCATGTTGGGAAGGCTGTAGGGCCAGATCTTGCGGATCGTGTTGCGGGTGCTGGTGCTGAGGCCGCAGCGCTCGCGGATCTCGAAGGTGGGTTCGAGGCTGATGGTGATGGCCCAGCCGGGGGCGAAGAGGCTCACGGCGGGCTGGTCGATCCAGGTGCCGGCGAGGTCGAGGCGCGTGGGGATCTGGCTGCTGCTCTTCTTCAGGTCCGTGCTGCTGCGCGCAGCCAGGCCTTCGTGCGGATCGCGTTTCAGCACGACGTACTCGATGCCGTGTTCTTCGCAGAAGCGCTGTTTCTCGGGGCTGCCGCCGTCTTCGTTCACCACCAGGATGTCCGGATGCAGGGCTTCCACCGTGGGGATGAAGTCCATCACGCCGCTGCCCCGGTTGATGAAGGCGTCCTTGACATAGCGGATGCTCTTCACCATGAACAGGCGTTCCTGTTCGCTGTATACGGTCTTGTGGTGTTTGTATCCCAGGATGGTGGCGTCGCTGCCGATGCCGACATACAGGTCGCCGTATTCCGCCGCCTGACGGAAAAACTCCACGTGCCCGCTATGCAGCAGGTCGTAACATCCGGATACAAAAACCTTTTTGCTCATCTTCTCCAACGTTTCAGCTGCGGGAAATACTGGCGCATCATCTGTTTGTACTCTTCGGCCGTCATGGGCTTGGGCATGTTCTTGTTCACCTCGTCCACGAACTGGGCGCAGAAGTCGATCATCTCGTCCATCGTGCAGTCCCG
Organism: Bacteroidales bacterium; assembly: GCA_017454335.1. Lineage (GTDB taxonomy): Bacteria > Bacteroidota > Bacteroidia > Bacteroidales > UBA932 > Cryptobacteroides. Next base: position 15,823 of record JAFTDE010000005.1, read on the forward strand.
GGTGAAGGCCCCGTCCTTGTAGCAGTAGATGCAGTAGTCTTCGCTCTTGCTGCCGTCGGCATTGGTACCTTTGACCTCCTCCGAGAGCGGCATTCCGCAACTTTGACAGAATTTCAATTCCATATCGTCGTTATTGTAGTTTACAAATATAACGATTCCCCCGCAAATATATGTCCTCCGCGGGGCAAATCCTCACCCTGCGCCTTGAAATATCCTCTCTCCCCCGCCCCGGCGCCCGCGCCTACCGTCTTGTCACCCACTTCCACCGGCACCTGCGCCCACCGTCCCAGAAGATGGGACGACAGGCGCGTTTTAGGGGGTATTTTGCTCCCACCGTCCCCGTTCTCGGGACGGTAGGCGCGGGTGCGGGGAAAGGCCGGGGAAAGGCCGGGGAAATCAAACGGAATGTTACATTTATTCTTCTTGATATACAGAAATTTAAGCGTATCTTGCGCACAGAAATAAAAACTTTGCCATGAGAAAGCTGGAGTACTGGCTGATCTCTACGGAACACTTGAACGACCGCCTGCTGTTCAAGGATACGGAAGATTTCAGGGTTGGGATGAATTTTGTGGCGGTGTGTGTTTTCCTGATTTTGGTTGACTCGGGTTGATAGATTATTACTGGTATAAGTTTACTTTTAGTTGTTATCTCTAAAAGAAGTTTACTCTCCGAGTCCTATTCCTGTCAGGGGTTGACTGGAGGCCGTAAGCCTGAAGG
>JAFTDE010000006.1 GCA_017454335.1 Bacteroidales bacterium
TACCTGAACGTCCAGAAGACCGGCCGCATGAAGATTCCTTTCGGCATCGCGCAGATCGGCAAGGCCTTCCGCAACGAGATCGTCGCCCGGCAGTTCATCTTCCGCATGCGTGAGTTCGAGCAGATGGAGATGCAGTTCTTCATCAAGCCCGGCACCGAGCTGGACTGGTTCGCGAAGTGGAAGGAGCAGCGCATGAAATGGCATGTCAACCTGGGCATGGGCGCCGAGAACTACCGCTTCCACGACCACGAGAAGCTGGCCCATTACGCCAACGCCGCCACCGACATCGAATTCAACTTCCCCTTCGGATTCAAGGAACTGGAAGGCATCCACTCCCGCACCGACTTCGACCTGGGCAACCACCAGAAATACTCCGGCAAGAAGATCGAGTACTTCGATCCCGAAGAGGGCCGCGCCTATACGCCGTACGTCGTCGAGACCTCGATCGGCGTGGACCGCATGGTGCTGGCCGTGCTGAGCCATTCCTACAAGGAAGAGCAGCTGGAAGGCGGCGACACCCGCGTCGTCCTCAGCATTCCCGCCCCGCTGGCTCCGGTCAAGGCCGCCGTGCTGCCGCTGGTCAAGAAGGACGGGCTGCCCGAACTGGCCCAGCAGATCATGGACGAGCTGAAGTACGATTTCAACTGCCAGTACGAGGAGAAGGACTCCATCGGCAAGCGCTACCGCCGCCAGGACGCCATCGGAACCCCGTTCTGCATCACCGTGGACCACGATTCCCTGAACGACCACTGCGTCACCGTGCGCGACCGCGACACGATGGCCCAGACCCGCGTTCCCATCGCGGAACTGCGTGCGATGATCGACGCCAAGGTCAACCTCAACAACCTCCTGCGCAATCTCTAGCATGGCGCAGACCTTCAGCGAACTGGGCCGCATCGAGGCCATCCGCCAGTTGTTCGGGGGGACGGGATACAGCCCCTTCGAAGAACCGCTGTGGTTCGAGGCTGACGCGCCGCGCGACTGCGTCGTCTCGGCTTCGGCCCTGTTGTCGGAGGGGGTCGATTTCAACCTGGTCTATTTCCCGCTGCCGCACCTGGGCCGCAAGGTCGTGCTGCGCGTGAGCGGCGAACTGCACGCCGTGCTGGCCCGGCCCCGGACACTGTCCGTAACGCTGGGCGTATCAGCCAAGCTGGATTTCCCGCAGGTGAAAGAGCTCTGGGAGGGGATTGTCGCCGCCGCGAAAGAGCAGGGATACGCACATCTGAGCCTGGACCTGCAGCCCTCGCGGAACGGCCTCTCCATTGCCCTCGCGGCCACCGGCAGCCACGATGCCGCCGTGTCCGACGCCCGTCCGAAGGCGCAGAGCATGGACCTGATCTGCGTTTCCGGGGCGCTGGGCGCCGCTTACCTTGGCCTGCAGGCCCTCGAGCGCGAACGGATCAAGTTCGAGCAGGGATCGACGGACCGGCAGTTGCTGGAACAGTACAAGATGCTGGTCGGGGCGTACCTGCGGCCCGAATTGGGCCCGCAGACGGCCGCGCAGATCGTCGAGTCGGGTCTGTCGCCCGCGTATGGCTATTTCGTCACCAGGGGCCTCGCAGACGCTGTTATGCGCCTTTCGCGGGACAGCGCGCTGGGCGCCAAGATCTATGCGGACAAGATTCCCTTCGAATCGGGGAGCGTCGCCCTGGGCCGCGAGTTGGGCATCGACCCGGTGTCGGCCGCAATGAACGGCGGCGATGACTACCAGCTGTTGTTCGTCATTCCGATTGCCCAGTACGAACGCTTCCGCACCGAATTCCAGACCTTCGACATCATCGGCCACCTGGCCCAGCCCGAAGTGGGCGCGGTCCTCGTCACCCCCGACGGCGTCGAATTTCCCCTCTCCGCCCAAGGGTGGAAATAAACAGCAAAGGATAAAAGGCTATGCCTGACAATAATCCTGATACAGGGCGACCGGACCCAGGTGCCAGTACTTTGTGTCTTCGCGCTCCAGGCGGCGGTAAGTGTCCGAAGCATAAAACTTCGTCAGGGCCTCCAGAGGGCTGATGTGCTCGTCCTCCGCAATGAAAGCCGCGACGGCGGCCACTTTCCCAGCAAGAATTAAATAAAGGTTCTGCTGAGTGATATCTGCTCTCATAACCGCACCTCCTTTGCTTCGATAAACTTCAGATAGCCCAACGCCGCTTCTGTATGGAAGACCATCTGGTCTACAAGCATGTAGGTCTTGAGTTCCAGGAGGAGTTCCTGTTTGTTCAGGAGCCCTTGCTCATAAAGAGCGAATGCGGCATAGACGAAATCCACCCAATCATCCTCCGGCGGATTGGAAAAGTTGCGGCGTTTGAGATCCGCAGCGGCGGCTTCATCGAATTCGTAAACGTTGACATAGCCGCAAGATCCGACAGTGATTTTGCGAAGAGCCCAATCGTGTGCCTGTTGCTCTGAGGTGGTAGTATAAAACCCTACTCCGTAGTCCAAAGTCCGGTTGGGTGTAAGGATGCGGGGAACACATACCATATGGGGACTTCCGTGGTAAAGAATCATAGCGCTATCTTTTCCTCAATTTCTTCTAGTATCCAGGGCATTCCTTGGGTGTGGAGAATGTCGTAATAATCAGAAAGATACTGCTTGATTCCGTGCTGGTCAAAAAGCACAGATGCAGCCTCTCCAGAGAGCGCATGCTTGTTCTTATAGCCCTCCAGGCAGAAAGCCACAAAGAAGAGTATGTTGGCGTCTCGTTTGCTCATGATGCAAAATTACGTTTTTTTCGTCAATTCCTATGGCGTCTTGTTTGGCGTGGTTTGTCTGGGTTGTCTTTGGAAAACAGGCGGATAATGACGGAAGTGCCGTAGATGACGAGTCCATATGCAATAAGTAACAAGCCATGGATAATGGCAAGACTGAGCAGATTCGGATGAACATTGAATTTGGCTTCTGCCAGATTCTTGAAAAAGGGGACAAGGAAGATGATCAGCAAAAGAAGACTGACGACAAGGCCAAGAAGCCCCACATATTTAACTTTGCTTGGAAACAACCAGGCGACAAAAAAGAGAGCAATAAAAAGCGCTGACAGAATCAGTAGATCACGAAGGAACAAGTATAGAAATAATCCGTATCTTTATCAAAATGCAATTATGAAAAAGAGGATAATCCTGTTGGCCATATTGGCCCTTCTTCCCCGCTGGGCACAGGCCCAGCAGGTTCGCATCAGCGTTATGCTGGGCCAGGAAAATGCGGAGTACGCTTATGTCAAGGCGGCGAACCGCTATGTCGGACAGTGCAACGCGCAGGGCCTCTGTACCCTGGACGCGTCGGCGTTGCATCCCGGGGACACGCTCCGGGCTGAATATGCAGGTCTTCGTTCCTCCACAGCGGTTTATCGCCGCGGGACGACTGAATACAGCCTGATGCTGGGCTCCCGCGAACTGAACGCCTCGTCCACTCAGGGCCGTGCTGTCCGCTTGATGCGGGAATACCTGCGCGTCGTGGACCGCCTGCGCATCCGGGACATTCTTTTCGGCCAAAAGTACAGCCTGCCGTACCGCGCCGACATCGCGTTCTCGCAAGATGGGCGCGCGCCCATCCATCAGGAAAGCGAGTTTCGTCTGGCGCTGGTTCACGGACACGATGTATTCGACGCGGATGATTTCTGGGATACGTTCGGCCTTCAGGTGGACTCCCTGACGGCAGCGGAAGTGGCGACAGCGCTACTGTACGCCCGCGAACTGCTAGGCTATATCCATTACGAAGAGGGCCTGTTGGAGGACGCGGAGAACCGGAATATCCTGATCCACAAGGTGATCTCGGACGAAGACGAGCTCTGCTATATCCTGATCGAAGGACAGAACCGCAACAACCAGACGGTCGTCCATCTGGACCGGCAGGGTCGGCACATCAACCGCATCTCGCGCGCCTTTGTCGGCAGCGGCACGGTGGTGAATGCGCCAGCCGACTCATACCACGAGATGGAGGTAATCATGACGGACACAGACCGGCGTGCCCGGGTTGGCGGCATCAACCTCGACATTCATTCTCCGGGTTCGGAGCAGCTCCACACCCATGTGCGGATCTCGGGCGTCGAGCCCCTCCGGATGCAGACCGAGGAATTCGAACGAATCCAGCCCAAACTGGGTTTCCGCCCCATTTTCCAGCGTGGGTTCTTTCAGCAGCAGTGGTAGGTTTTCCCGATTTAAATCAAGCCCTTGAACTTGAGCCACAAAGCGAAGAACTGGTCATAGACGTAATAGATGTCTTTGTCTTGGGTGACGAAGTCCTTGTCCAGCAATCCCTTAAGTGCAGACGAGACACTGCTGGCAGAATTCAGATTGTGCTTGCGAAGGAACTTTCCTCCGGTAATAACAGAGGCTTTCCCTTCGCGCGCGATGGCGAGAAACAGTATACGTTGTTTCTCCGGCATTTGATAGAAGAGAGACTCATAGGAGTCGGAGGACATACGCAAAAGAAAATCGATCGCATCCTCAACCATCGGAATCCCGCACGTGGAATCTTTTTCCGTCCTAGAAAACAAAACATTCAGGATGCGGTGCATGTAGCTGGTAACACCATCGAAGCGTTCGTAAAGCAGTGAAACGACCTCCCGGTCCAAATGTTTGCCGACGGCGGCGAATTTGCTTTCACAGAAGGCGGAATACTCTTCCAAATCCAGCGGCTGGAGGTTCATAATGGACACAGATTGATAGAATGGGCGGGACGGGGAAGTGAATATGCCATTCATGATGTGGCGCTGGGACCCGGAAAAAATAAAATGGGCGTTGGTGCACCGCTGGACATAGGTTCGGAGGGTAGCCTCAATGGTGCGGTCTTCGTAGCGTGTAATTTGCTGGAACTCGTCAATGGCAACCAGGCAGGGTTTGTCTGCCTGATTGAGATAGGAAAAGATTTCGTCCAGCGAAATGGCCGGATTGTTGATAGCACCCAGGCTCACATTCCAGGAAGGCAATCCGTTTATGTCAAAGGAAATCTCTGACCGAAGGGAAGAAACGAGATTAATGAATCGCCCCCAGGCCCGCTTGCCTTTTGGCCGGAGTTCGTCCATTACTGCTTTTCCCAGCATGTTTACAAAATCGCCAAGGTTCCGTGTTGCATAGATGTCCACGACAAAACAGTGGTAATTCCGACGGATCATTTCGTCATCAAACACATGCCATATCAGGTCTGTTTTCCCTAAACGCCGAGGAGAGATAAGTGCCACATTGTTCTCATTGGTCAGTAATTCACGGATAGTGGTCGTTTCCTGTACACGATCACAGAAATACTCGGCACCGGCATATCCATTGGTGACAAAAGGATTGTTCATTTTCCGTAGTTTTTAGTTCTCCGGCAAAAATAAACAAAAAATACAAATTACCATAAAATAATTACTATAAAATAATAATCATAAAACAGTAAAACGATTCATGACGAGACAAATTGTTGTTAAATGACGGGATTCAGCGTCTGCGGCAGAGGATTTGGCCTTGTTTATTGGGGGAGGAATCGGTAATTTTGCAGTAACAGAAACGAAGAACCAATGAAACGCTCTCTTTTTGCCCTTGCTCTTTGCGCGGTGCTGGCCCTGGGGGCCTGTGACGGCGCGAAATCCCCGTCGGGGGACGTGATCCGGGTGCTGGACCACAATACCCGCGTGACGGATCTTCGCCCGTATATCGAGGAGGTGGAACTGATTCCGCTGTCCGCGGATTCCGTCCTGGTTGAGGGCGCTACGAAACTGATTCCCTGGAAGGGAGGATACATCCTGGAGTCCGAAGGCGAGATGCTGGGATTCGACTGCGACGGGCGGTTCGTGCGGCGGTACGGCCGTGCTGGACGGGGCCCCGGGGAGTATTATCACCTTCAGGATTATTGCCTGGACGGTCGCGGGGAGGAACTCTGGGTCCTGTACGGCCACAACGAACTCGCCTGCTATTCCCTCTCGGACGGGACCTGGCTGCGGAAAGTTACGGCGCAGATTGCGCATAATTCTGCCGAAGCGATCGTTCCGGTGGGGGACGGGCGTTTCGGGTTCTTCTTTGCAAATCCGCCGCAGGACGACCTGGTGAATCTGGATAAGGAATTCTATCACCTGAAGGTATATGATGCCGACAGCCATCTGGTGGAGGAACTGCTGCCCCGGAAGGATTTTGTCGTGAATATGGGGGCGATTGTTCCTTTTGTGACGCCGCTCGGAGACGGGGCGTGCGTGCTGGCCCCCGCCATCAGTTCCGGGCCCAGCTACCGCTTCGACGCCGACGGCATGGCTGAATTCCGCACCATCGACCTCGGGAAAAAAGGCCTTCCGTTCCGCTACTGTTTCAAGGACGGGAAGAGCCCCTGGGACATTTTCAACGACATGATGGCGGCGCCTTATTACAAGCTGCAGATGCGCCTCTGCCCGGCGGGGGAGGATCTGCTGCACTGCATCCTGGTCGGCAAGGACCAGCAGTTCGAAGCGTTCCTGTCGGACGGGCGGCGCAGCATCAGCTGGATCCTCGCCCCGGTGACCCAGATGGGCCAGCCTTTCTGGGTGCGGGCCTCGGACGGAACCTCGCTGTACTACATGTACGACTATACCGGGATTACCGAGAGCGACGACCCCCTGGTACACTACCTTCTCGAAAACCACCCCTTCGTGCTAGGCCCCGAGGACAATCCTGTCATCGTCCGGGTGCGATTCCGGATAAAATGATTACCTTTGACCGTGCGAAAGTTTCTTTTGACGGTCATTTTTTTGTGCTGCTGCGTTCCGGCTTTGCGGGCGCAGGAAACGGCCGCTGCGCCGGACAAGGGGGCGCGGATCGATGAGATCATCATCGAGGCCCGCACGTCCTTTCACCAGCAACTGGAAAACGGCGTCTATGATTCGCACTTCCAGGGAGAATACCTCAATCTGCGCCTGGCAGGCCGGCTGACCCCCGATCTGACTTTCTTCATCCGGCAGCGCTTCAACCGCAAGATCGACGACGACAACCCCTTCAGCGCGACGGACCACCTGTGGCTGCGCTGGCAGGCCAGTCCGAAATGGTCATTCACCGCGGGCAAGCAGCCCATCCTGATCGGCGGATATGAAATCGACTCCGCGCCGATCGACGTCTATTACTACGGCGCCTTCAGCAACCACCTGTACCAGTACTACGCCTTCGGCGCCTCCGTCACCTACGCGCCCGTCAAGGGCCAGGGCATCACCTTCCAGTTCTGCCCGTCCCCCATCTCGCCGGTGACCCAGAACGCCTATTCGTACAACCTGTACTGGAACGGACACATCCTGCCGGCCTGGAAAACGATCTGGAGTTACAATCTGGTTGAGGACGAGCTGCACCGCAAGATGAACTGGGTGGTGCTGGGGAACAAGTTCGAGCTGGGCCCGCTGGCCGTCGATGTGGATTTCATCGACCGCATCGGATTCCGGCAGCGCAATCCCTTCTCCGACTGGTCGGCCATCCTCAAGGCCATCCTGACCGTGGGCAAGTGGAACCTCTGCACCAAGGTCGGATACGAACGCAACGACGCGGCCAACGTCGATCCGGACTGGAATCCCGCCTGGAACAGCCGGGTTCCGGCCACCCACGTGGGCTCGATGGACCTGGTCCTGCCCGCAGGCAACAATTATTTCTACTACGGCGCCGGCGTGGAATTCTTCCCGCTGGGCGGCGACAGGCTGCGCCTGCACGCCGTCTATTTCGGCGACAACCACGACCGCATCCACAACTTCGACATCGGCATCACCTGGCGCATCGCTGCCTACAAGCGATAGTGCCGCGGAAGGCCCTCCTGGGAGGCTTTGTGTGTGATGTGCGCCCCACGCGCGGGCGCAGGTTTATTGTATATATGCGAAAATTAATATAATTTTGCAAGTTGAAGCGTTTTGACCAATTGCTCAATGACGATTTTTGGAACTCGAACTGTGAAAGCCAGTGATCCGTTGACCCGTTTGTGGTCTTGGATGATTTTCGTTTTCTTGCTGGCCGTTTCCGGCGGACCGGCAATGGCGCAGGCCAAAAAGGACAAAGCGATGTCCGCCCCCGCCGACACCCTCTCCGTACCCGCGACCTTCCCGTCCCCGCAACACCCGCAGACCGCGCAAACCCTCCCGGCCGATACGGCCCGGGTGCGTCCCGCAGCGGTTTCCGTGCGGACCAACCTGGCCTGGGACGCGGTGGCAGAACCCAACCTGGCCGTGGATGTCCAGGTCGGCGACCATGTGTCGCTGGGCGTGGCCGGCGGGCTGAAACCCTGGCCCCGCTGGCTTTTCTGGGACTGGGACAATTCCGGAAACAATACCCACTGGCGCAACTTCGCCATCGTGCCGCAAGCCCGCTGGTGGCCGCGCAGCGTCTATGACGGCTGGTTCATCGCCGCGGATTTCGTTTATACGCATTTCAATGTCGGTGCGGTCCGCTTCCCCTTCGGAATCTATCCGGAGGTGCGGGACTCCCGGGTTCAGGGTTCCTTCTGGGGAGCCGGTCTGGCCGTCGGGCATTCCTGGCGTCTGGGCGGACCCTGGCGGCTGGAACTGGAAGCCGGCGTGGCCGGCGGACAGGCCGCCTATGACCGTTACGACTGCCCCCATTGCGGAACCCGGCTGGGCCACGAGCACAAAGCGGCCGTCGTTCCGAAGGTGGGTGTGAACATCGTGTGGAACCCGGAAAAGAAAGACAAATCAATCAACAAATAATTCTCGTACAATGAAACGTTTACTGATCCTTTTGAGCGCATGTGCGCTGTTTCTGCTGGCAGGATGCGAGCGGGAACACATCGGGAACAACCCGAACTACGACCCGGAGACGAATTCGGTGCTGACCAATTTCGTCTTCAACGTCTCCATGGCCAGTGGTGAAAAGACCCGTCAGGACGCCGCCGCGACCCAGGCTACGGCGACCAGTGCTTTCCGTGGCATTACCGACGCGGTCCTGCTGACCTACCAGCAGCCCACCAACGGCAAGATCCTCGCCGTGGACGCGACCTCTCCCAAGGGCTATGACCTGTCCGAAGTCGCTTCTCCCGGAACCCTCAGCTCGACGGATTCCCGCCGCGTGCTGGAGATGTCCCTCCCGCTGCAGACCAACACCCTGCTGTTCTACGGCCGTGCGCCGCAGGGAACGAGCACGTTTGACAGCTATACTGCCAAGGAGTGCTACGGATACCTGGACACCTACCGTGTGAATGAGACGTCCGGATCCGCTCTGTTCACCCTGGGCAAGCAGCTCCAGTCGGCCGACAGCGCCAAGTTCTATGCCGCCGAGAAACTCTTCGCCGGCATCTTCTCCGTCATCATGAACACGAACCTGAAAGGGACGAACCATGTGGCCATTGACGGCACGACGTCTCCGACCGGCGTGGCTACCACCTACAAGTTCAGCCTGGCGACGACCGCTTATCCGGAAATCGGCTGGGCGGACTATGTCCTGGGCGGAAACAGCCCGGTGGAAACCACCCACGCCCTGTATCCGGCCGAGGAAAAGCTGGCCCGCGCCTACAAGCAGATGACCACGATCAATACGGCCGGCGGTGAACTCCGTGCCGCTTCCGGCGAAGCCCAGATGCGCACCATCCAGGACCTGTGGACCATCGTGAACGAGGTTCGCTGCCTGGATCCGCTGAACTCGGCGGAGACCGTTGCCAAGTTCCTGGCCAACAGCATTTTCATTCGCATCAACAAGTATTTCGATGCTGAGACCAAGCCCGTCAACGGTGCGCCTGTTACCGGCGTGTCCTTCCAGCCCATCGCTACCATGATCTCGAACTTCGAAGCCGATACGGACCGCCCGAGCGTGAGCGGACAGACCTATACGGACATCTGGCCTTCTTCCGCCGATCTGGCCACCCTCACTTCCCTGAATCCGGCCAACTTCCCCTTCGTCTTCAACCTGCCCCGCGGCGCCACCCACATGGGCTTTGACGCGACGCGCAAAGTGTTCTACTACCCGACCACCTTCAACACCTCCGGCATGGGCGGCGTGATGGAAGGCGGCAGCTTCAATGCCAACAGCTACTTCTACCCGGCCGAGCTGCTGTACTTCGGCAACAGCCCCGTCCGCACCTCCGACACCGACCACGTCGTTGCCGATTACCCGACCGGTTCGGCCGCCTGGAACGGCACCTGGGCCACAGACTGGAACGGAGCGGCCGTCAAGGCTTCGACCCGCAGCGTCGCCATGAAATATGACATCAACTACGGTACCGCCCTGCTGGCCTCCAAGGTCAAGTACGGCGTCGGAACGCTGAAAGACAACAACCGGGCTGTCCAGGCGGAATTCCAGGGTGTGAACCTGAGCAATCCGACCGAGGCGGCTGCCTTCGCCGAAGTGGACAAGGAGATCGCCGTCACCGGCACCTCTTTCCTGTTCACGGGTATCATCGTCGGCGGACAGAGCCGCAACGTGGGCTGGGACTTCCTCCCGATCGCAACGGGTGAAACGCCGGCCTACACCTACGGATTCGTCTATGACCGGGCCGTTCCTTCCGCCAGCCAGGCCATCCCGGCCTACACCGCTGCCGGCGCTCCGTCCGAGCCCAACTACACGATGCTGTTCGACAATTTCAAGGCCGCCGGCCAGAGCGCCGGTATCTGGACCCCTGCTACCCAGGACAAGGTGTACGTCGCGCTGGAGTTCAAGAACAACTCCGGACAGGATTTCTACGGCAACCACAACCTGATCCGCGACGGCGGATACTTCTACCTGATCGCCGAACTGGATCCCGCCGCGGGAACCGCTCCGACCTGGCCCACCTCCGGATATGTGCTGCCTCCGTACAACGCTGACGGAACCTCCAACCAGGTTGCGCGCGTCTTCATGCAGGACTACCTGACGGATGTCACCTTCACCCTGGGCGTCAACTCGCTCAAGCACGCGTACCTGACCGTTCCGGACCTGCGTTCCGGTTCCATGACCCTCGGTCTTTCGGTGGATGTCAACTGGAGCACCGGTATGGTGTTCGACGACGTCATCCTCGGCGGTAACTGATACCAGGCATGACCAGAACGGTAAAGACCCTTTTGCTGATCCTCCTCGGGGCGGTCGCCATCTCCGGCTGCCGCCTCGTGGATGAGGATCTGTTCGACTGCGAGACCGAATACACCATCGACTATGAACTCCGGATGGTCACCAACATGTCCACGGAGATCTCGACCCAGTTGAGTCTTGCAACGGATATCCAGATAGCCCAGTCCCTGCGGACCTATCTGGACGGGGTTTTTACGGACTATGCGCACGACGTGGATCTGGGGTTCTATGACGTGGTCCGGGACGATGCGGTCGGAGATTCGCTGCGCCTGTTCCACGAGACCCATGTGATGGACGCCAGCCAGTCCAGCTATACTTTGTATATCCCGATCCGGGACTACATGCACCTGGCGGTCGCCAACATCGAAGACAACGGCCAGGTCCTGCTGGAGAACGGCGGCACCTGCCATGCTGCCCGCCTGAACCAGCCGGTCCGGGATACGGTAGAATCGCACCGGACGGGTATTTTCACCGCCCGCCTCCCGATGTACATCATCCCAGGAGTCAGCCAGACCTTCGACGTGGACCTGTACATGGCCAACTGCGCTTCGGCGATCGTCATCGACACCGTCGGCAGCCAGGTCCGGGACCTGCAGGTGTATGCCACGGGCTTCGCGACCGGATTCAACATCTGTGACAGCACCTACCTGTATCCCTACACCCCGGTGGTGCGTGCGGACAGGGTCACCGGCACCGAAGCCGGCACCGTGTGCTTCGCCGCGGTCACCTTCCCTTCGCGCGACCCCGAACGTGTGGACACCAAGGTGGTCATCGAGACGGACGACCCCTTCATTTCCGGCGGCGGAAACGGGACGCTCTGGCGCTATTCCGTCTATTCCACGATGGAAGACGGGACGGTCACCGAGACGATCCTGGGTGTTTCCACGCCGCTGCGTGCCGGCCAGCTGAAAATCATTACGGCCAAGGCACTGCCCAACGGTGCCGTCCAGCCCGGCGACCCGACGGTGGGCGTCAGTGTCACGCTGGACTGGGAACCGGGATCGCAACACGAAATTGAATTGTAAACCATGCGGATCGCTTCCTTCGGAAAAGCCATGCTCCTGTTCCTGCTCGTACTGCTCGGCTGTACGGGCAAGACGGTGATGGACACCCCTCCGACCCCGGACGGCGATCTGATCCCCCTGGACCTGTCGTTTGCCCTGCAGGGCAGCAGCCGGACGCGGGCGGATGCGGGAACCCTCTCCGAACTGGCTGACCAGGGACATTTCCGCGGCATGGACCACATCCGCATCATTCCTTTCTCGGTAGGCGCGGGCGAAATCGACGCCGACAGCCGGGCGATCGGCGGCATCCGGTCCCTGCCGGATATCGACGAGCGCATCGACGACCGGGCGTATTCCGGCGCCAATTACCACAGCGGGCTGATCCGCAACAACCACGCGCACCTGTTCCCGAGTGCGTTTGCCGCCCTCCCGTACGGGACGGACGCCGTGCTGGTCTTCGGCAGGGCGCCGCGCGTATCGAAGCCGACGGTGGTTGAGGACAAGCATTTCAACGGATCGCTGGTCGAGACCGGATGGCAGGACGAGGGCGGCGCATACGTCGCCGCCGGGGACCTGGGCTTCGCCCCCGAGGCCATCCATGATGCGAAAGCGGGCAAGATCGATTCGCTGATCTCCCGCATCCTGACGGACATCGTGTCCGGCGCCACGTATACACAGAAGTATTATTACCAGCGCAACGGGACCTGGTACGAGGCGAACATCGCCGTACCGTGGAACGAAAACACCGGCGACCCCACCCTGCGGGAGTATTTCCGCTGGATCACCGGGGATTCCCAGCTGATGACCGGTGCCGGCGCCAACCTGGAGCGCATGCTGACGGATCTGTACCGGCGCCTGCTGCGTTTCCAGAGCCTGGAAGAAGATCCGTTCATGCACACGGTGAACGGCGTGCAGTATCCGGCCGTGCTGAGCAACGGCGGATCGGACACCTTCACCTACGCGCACCTGTACGAAGGGCTGCGGGACACCCTGGTCAACCGTTTCACCGGGCGGGTGAACATCGGAGACCTGCGGATCGATTCGGAGGAGAGCGTGACTTTCGCCGCCGATTCACTGCGGAGTTATCCCGCTTCGCTGGGCCTGCCGACCGGATCCGCCGTGCTCCGCTGGCGCGGAACCGGATACGTTCCGGCCGTAGCCTCCCTGGAAGGTGTGGCGCCGATGGACCGCTTCTGCTACATGCCGTCGCTGTATTACCGCACCCAGACGACCATCAGCACCTCCGACGACCGGAAAATCTATGAGAAATACACCCAGGACGCGCCCAGCTGGCAGTCCATCCTGGGTCAGTACCGACAGGGAAAGGAAGTGACCCTGACCACGTATTCCGTGGCCCTGGACAGCGCCCTGCAGTACGGTTGCGGCCTGCTGGCCCTGACCGTCGCCGCATCGACGGCCGGCCTGCCCGACAACGATGAAGACGAGCGGACGGTCTGTATGGCGACCGGCACGAATTTCCCCGTGACAGGCATCCTCATCGGCAGCCAGTACGCGCAGGACTTCGCTTTCCGTCCCGATACGACCGGCACGGAATACAATCTGTATGACCGCAACGTGTCCGGCCTGTATCTGACCACGGCGCAATCGGCCGAGGCCCGGACCCTGGTGCTGCCGACGCCCCGGAACCGGGACGTGTACTTCTATCTGGAACTGCGCAATGACAGCGGAGCTTCCTTCACGGGCGCCGAGGGCATCATCCTTCCGGGCCAGTATTTCTACCTGGCCGGACGGCTGGATCATTCCACCGCGTCCGCATTCCCGCAGGTGTTCATGCCGGACCACGTCACGACGGCGCACTGCACCGTCTCTTCGATGGAGAACGCACACATCTGCGTGCCGGAAATGGGCAATCCGCAGCTGTCGCTGGGCGTGCGGACCCGGACGGACTGGATCATGGCGGCTTCTTCTTATGTAATCCTGGATTGAGATGAAGCGGTTTTTGTCCATATTCCTGATGGTTCTGACGGTGCTGCTGGGCGGATGCTACCGCCGGCTGGCTCCGGATGAGGCGACGGGGACGAGCCTCGGCATCGAGGTGGAGTTCCCGGGAACAGCCACCCGTGCCGACGATCCGCTGCTGCCGGCCAGCGGCATCGAAAACGCCCTGCACAGCCTCAGCATCTGGGTCTTCCTGTCTGCGGAAGGGCACGAGCTGGTGGCGGCCCGGACCCTGACGGAGGAGGATTTCCCCGTCGGCGGCGGTGTGCGGCGCTATTCCCTGCCGGTCAGCCGCGCCTTCGCCAACGCCCGTCCGGACGTGGATGTCTTCGTGCTGGCCAATGCCGCCGCGATCGGTGCCGGAAACCTGAATGAGAATTCTTCCTGGGAAGATCTGAACGGGGCGTTCTTCGGCGACAGCGGAACGGCGCCGTACTATGGATTCGGACTGGCGCAGCCGGTGCATGCCGTGGACGGATCGCTGGGCCTGCCGATGAGCGGCTGCGGAAAGAATCTCAAGATCCAGGGCGAAGAGCCTTCGCTGCGCGTCCAGACCGTGGAGGTCGGCAGGATGGTGTCGCGCCTGCGTTTCGTATTCTGCAAGACCCGCACGGAGGGCGGAGAGGAAGAAGACGTCTCCATCCAGGAGATCAGCCTGCTGGGCAACCAGATTCCCAAGAAGGAATACCTGTTCACGACGGCGTCCTCGGGCGTCGTGCTGAGCGAAGCGGTGCTGAAGGACAATTACCTGGACCAGAAATACCTGTTGACCCCGCCGGCGACCATCGCCTCGAACGACACGCCGGAGAACCTGATCTACGTCAACCAGGATCCCCAGGCTTATGACCAGCTGTTGTCCGAAGCCGTCGCGGCGGGCACGCTGACGGATCTGGGTTACACCTACCTGCGCGAGAGCGACATGCGCCTGCGCGGGTCCATCAAATATACGGTGGCGGGCAAGCAGCATGAACGCGAATTCAACATGGCCGTCGCCGGCGATTTCGCCCGCAACCACACCTGGACCGTGTTCGGATACTTCCTGGGCGGGCGCAACCTGCAGCTGGCCCTGAAGGTACTGCCGTGGGATTACAACCAGTTCGCGGTGGACTTCTCGGAGGAATCCGTGAACGTGTCCTCGAAGTTCATCGTGGACGAGAATACCGTCGACCTGGTCCCGTCCGGAAAGGACCAGTACGATGCCTTCCTCATCCCGGGCGTCGCGGCCAGGGGCCATCTGTACATCACGACCCCGCGCGGAGCCTCCCTGATGATCCGTCCGGAAGGGGATGCGGAGTATTTCTCCGTCAATCCCGCGGTCGCCACCATCGACCCGACGGAAAAGTCCGGGCGCATCGATATCGAGGTCCGGCGCAACCCGGACATCGACGAGAACCTGACCGGAAAATACATTACGCTCTCCTTCACGGTTGAAATAGGCAACGACCGTGTCGTGGACGCCAATTCCGAAGCCATTGACGCTGTTTACCGATTCAGATTTTGAGACGCATCCTTTCATATCTGCTGTTGATTCTCCTGATGACGTCGTGCGTGCGGGAGTTCCTCGCCGAACCCCGTGACACGGCCATCGAGATCACGCTGGACACCGGCGGGGAGATGCTGACCCGTGACGGGTCCGACGGTACGATGGAAGGTGTGGACCGCTACAACGAGAATCTGATCTCGCACGTGGACTTTTTCTTCTATCCCGGCGGACGGACGGACGCGGATGCGACCTACCATGTCCGCAGGGAATCGGGCAAGCGCCGCAATGACGTCATCCGCCTGGAAATGACCTCGGAGGAGGTGAACACCCTCATTTTCCCGTCCGCCCCGGACGATATCCGCACGGCGACCGTCTTCGCCATCGTCAATTACCCGGCCGAGATCGTCCCCGACGGGGCGGGGCTGGCCGGCACGTCGCTGCCGGAGCTGCAGGCGCTGGAAGACCTGGCCGATTTCGTCAGCCCGGCCAACCACCGCCAGACGCAGTTCCTGATGAGCGGCAGCACGACCCTGAACCTGAACGGACGCACCTACGCCCTGGCCGCCGCCGGGACGGTCGAACTGGTCCGCTATGCCTGCAAACTGACCGTGGGCGTGGACGTGGCCGAAACGGTGCAGGTCGGCAACGAAGTGTGGATGCCGATGCTGTCCGGTATGGAAATCTATCTCGTGAACGGCGTGTCCGACGTGACGCTGGCCGGGGAGAAGCGGGAGAATCCCACGTACTTCTCCTACCGGGACAATGCCCCGCGCTTCGCCTACACGGACCTGCAGGACCAGCAGCATTTCTATTTCGAGAAGACCGGCAATTTCTACAACACATACCCGATGTACATGTATCCCCAGCACTGGGTGTACGGTTCGTCGGAGAGCCCCGACAAGGAGCCCTACCTGAAACTGGTGGTTCCCTGGGTGCGGCAGGCGGATCCCGAGCACGGCATCAGCGGCACGCAGCGGCAGTTCTACTACAAGATCATCATCCCGAACGACCGCCGGCCGGAATTCAAGTGCTCGTTCGTGCGCAACAACTGGTACCACATCGACATCAAGGTCAGTATCCTGGGTTCCGAAGCCGACGAAGCCTTCGTTCCGATCGAAGGCTGGTGCTATGTCTATGAGTGGCAGGACAAGAACGTGGTCGTCAAGAATGCCGAGATCGGCAACGCCCGCTACCTGTCCGTGGACCGGGACAGCCTGGACCTGCGCAACATCTCGTCCGTCGTCAATATCGGATACACCAGCAGCCACCAGGTCGTTATCCAGGATCTGCGGGTGACCCGTCCGTACTACGGAGACAAGACCTCCGGCCCGGATCTGGGCGGGACCGTCCGCAAGGCCGGCGAAGGGGATATTTATCCCAAGGACAGCTATTACCTGGAGTATGACGCGGCCCAGCAGCGTGCGATCAACGGAGGAAACGACTGGCTGCACGACACCGGAACGGCGATCGAATTCCAGCACACGCTCAACAACGACTACACCACCACCCTGTTCGATTACTCGCCGTATGACGTGCGTTTCACGCTGCGCCATGCGGACAGGCCGACCGACCCCACCTTCGTCCGTTCGGTCAAGGTCCGGCAGTACCCGGCCGTGTACATCAGTTATGACAAAAACTCCGACAATACGTTCCAGTATGTAGGAAAGGACCGGTTCGGGAACAAGGACAACTACGGCAAGAAGCTTTTCACCTCCGAACACTGGGGGTACGTGTACGTGGACAACGAGCAGATGGTCCGGCCGGACATCCGCGCGGAAAAGATCGACAGCATGTACATCCGGTATTTCCGGGATACCCTGGGATACAATCACGGGACCAATCCGGAGGATTATCACTGGCGGGTTGTCTGGAATACCAGCTACAGTACGGAGATCTACCGGATCAATGTGACCGTGCTGCCGCAGAATTCCAATTTCGTGATCGGCGATCCCCGGTCCCTGACGGTGGACAACCTGCGGGCGGGCTGGAACACCGGACCTGCCATGGAGGGGGGCGAACGGTCCCTGCAATGGTACTATCCTGCCGAGAGGTCGGACCGGACCGTCAACATGATGGCCCCTTCGTACCGCATTTCCTCCAAGGCCGGAGGCATCGAATTCGGCGACCTGACCCTCGATCAGGCCAAGTGGCGCTGTGCCTCGTACCAGGAGGACGGTTTCCCGGCCGGACGCTGGCGGCTGCCGACGCAGGGAGAGATCCATTTTGTCGCGACGCTTTGCGCGAACAAAGCGCTCAGTGCCATATTCTCGGTCAACGGCACCTACTGGTCCGCCAACGGCGGCGTCAAGCTGAACAACGGCAGTGTTTCGAATGTCAATCCGTCAACCGCCCTGTTGCGCTGTGTGTATGACAGCTGGTACTGGGGCGAGGAAGACCGGCTGCCCGAAGGGGATCGGGATCATTTTGTATGGGGGGACCGGCTGCGATGAGAAAGTTGCTGCGCATATCGGCCGCCCTGGTGCTGGCGCTGGTCCTGTTCGCCTGCGAACGGGATCTCAGCGATCGCAAGATGTTCATTCCGGACGAAGTGGAGGAAACGGATTACGCCGGCAAGCGGGTCCGGGTCCGCTTCTCCATCCCCGGGGTTTCCCTCAAGACCCGCGCGCTGGGCGAGGGCGGAGACCTGAATACGCTGCACCTGGCGGTATTCGGCGGATCGGGATACCTGAAGGAGTATGTCCAGGCTTCGGTCGATTCGACCTGGGAGTATACCTATAAAATGACGGATCAGGACAACGATTCGGTTTCCGTTACGGTTCCCGCCTACCGTTTCTCCGCCGACCTGTCGATGTCCGACAGCCCCCGCACCGTCCACCTGATCGGAAACGGCCCTTCCACGCTGCCCTTCGGGTACGACAACGCCGTGATGCCGGTCCAGCTGTCCGCGAACGGGGAGATGGGATACTGGCAGGTGATCGACCTGCCGCACGGGATCCGGGCGCGGCGCGACGCGCAGGGGAATTTCATCAATGCGGCGGGCGAGATCATTCCCGACGGCGGGGCCGGATACGTGCCCGACGATTCGACGGCGCTCTCCTTCCAGGGCATCGCCCTGGTCCGCAACTGGGCCAAGATCGTGCTGACGTCCGCGGACGACTCGAATTTCGAGCCCAAGAGCCTGGCCGTCATCAACGTCCCTTCACGCGGGGCCCTCGCGCCGTACAGTTCGGACATCGGCTTCATCCGGGACTACCAGAACCACAGTTTCACCTTCCTGGACGATACGGTCAAATATGCGGCGAACCTGCCGGCCGGCACCCTGTTCGACAGTTCCACGCCGCCGAAATCGGAATTCGAGCATCCCTCCGGCGGCCGCGTGGCGCCTGCCAGCGGGGCGGTCTACCTGTATGAGCGTCCGGCTCCCGGCCCCCAGATCCCGCCGACGTTCGTGATCATCTACGGCCATTATTCCAAGGAGGGCGACGAAGAGCACGAAGGGGATTACTTCTACAAGGTGGACCTGATGGAGACCAAGAAGGTGAATGGCGAGTGGACCTCGCGCTACTACCCCATCTATCGCAATTTCAAGTACCAGATCTACATCAAGAGCATCCTGTCGCCGGGACACAGCACGCCGGAGGCGGCTGCGGCTGCGGCCGGCAGCGCCGACGTGTCGGCCGACGTGACGACCGGGCACCTGGCGGAGATTTCCGACGGCGTCGGCCGCCTGCACCTCACGCCGTGGATGTCCAAGACCTTCACCCGGGCCCATGACGAAAACAATCCCGTCGACGTGCTGAACGTCTTCTTCTCCAAGACCGTGGACGGGGAGGCGGACATGGATCCCGCATCGGTCAAGGTCGAGCTGCTGCCCCCGGAAGACGGTCGGGACGACATCATCTACAACCTGCAGATCGGAGCGCCCGTCGCATCCGGCGATTCCAAGGGCTGGCGTCCGATCACCTTCTGCACCCGGGAACCGGGCAAGGTGGTCCGCAGCCAGACCATCCGCATCACCGGCACGCACGATTCCGGCCGGCTGTACCGCGACGTGATCATCACCATCCAGCCCATCCAGCCCATGTCCGTGGAGTGCAGCAATCACCGCGTCGATTCCGAATCCGGCCAGCCGCAGGTGCTGACCATCAACATTCCCGACGGACTGGGAGAGTCGATGTTCCCCCTGGATTTCACGATCGAACCGGAAGACAGGACCCTGACTCCGGACAATTCCGTTCCGGACAACAACCTGCCCGTGATCTCCGGAACGTCCATTTCCGAGCACGACGGCTATGCCGGCAAGCCCACCTTCCAGTTCATCCGGACCGTGACCTGGGAGGAATACCTGACCCTGCCGCGCCACGAGGACGAGGAGGAACTGATGTGGCGCAGTTTCACGGCCAGTTTCAAGACCACGCGCGCCGAAGCCGGCACGACGGTCTGGGTGTACAACGAATTCTTCGACAAGACCTCCGTAGGCTTTACGCACTTCGTCCGCAAGTATTTCCAGAATCTTGCGTTCCTGCAACCGGTCCGGGAGGAGTCGGACCAGGATCTGACCCTGCGTTTCGAAATGGTGGAAGAGCCCGGCGTCTCGTATCCGTCCGGCTATCCGGATGTCCTGGTCGTGCCGCATTCGCTTCGTTTCAAGGATGACTCCCAGTTCACGCTGGTCAGCCCCGGTGTGTACAGTTTCCATCCGACGGGCCACGTCGTGGAGATCGAGTTCGTGACGACCACCAGTTTCGTGGATGAAGTATCCGTCAGCCTGTCCGCCCAGGACTACGAACCCGGCGACGTCGGCGTCTACCGCTTCCCGTTCGCGAAATTCCTGGACGGTCATCCGCTGCGTTCCGGCCAGACCGGCTGGGCCAACAACCTCTGGTCGAATACCGCCTGGGGATACATCAACAATGCCGCAAACAAGACCGTGCTGTTCGGATACAAGGACCATCCGGACAAGATGAATACGCCGGTGACGGTGACCGTCCGGAACGGCCTGACGCCTCAGACCACCTTCCCGTACACGCCGACCGGACCACGCAATGCCCTGGGCGACGAGAACTACCACGAAATCGAGTTCAAGACGGTGGGGAACAACCAGGATGTGGAGATCGAGCTGTCCTCACCGGGATACATTTCCCAGACCATCACGGCCGGGCGTTTCGTCGGCAACATCCGCACGATGAAGGTCACGAAGGACAACGTCCTGAAGACCGACAACAGCTATGGCTTCGCCGCCGGTTCCTCCGCGTCGTTCACCTACTCGGAGGACAACGGAAAATGCACCGTGACGTTCTCGGAAGTCTCAGACCTGCAGAACGGGTACGTAGACCTGGCCGCCGGCGGGACCTACACGATGACCGTCACCAGCAAAAACAACGACCAGACGCTGTTCTATATCAACATGATGTTCTCGACGCAGAGCGGCAAGGTCCTCCGTCCGGAATCCTTCTCCGCATCCGTCGGGGAGGTGACCCGTTACCCGGGCAGCAACGACCAGTACGTCTGGAGCATCCCGCGCGGGAACCTCACGGGAAGCGTCACCATGACGGCTCCCGCCGACGCCCCGATCCGGATCAGGATGATGTATATCAAGTCTTACAACGGATATCTGATGGAAAACGGCGCGCGTATCCCGTAGCCGCCCGCCGCCGTGGCGGCACCTACTTCGCGATGTTCTCGCGCATGTCGGTGTCGGCCTGGATGTTCTTCATGCGATAGTAATCCATGATGCCGAGGTTGCCGCTCCGGAAGGCTTCGGCCATGGCCAGGGGCACCTGCGCCTCGGCCTCGATGACCTTGGCTCGCGCCTCCTGCGCCTTCGCCTTCATCTCCTGCTCCTGCGCCACCGCCATGGCCCGGCGCTCTTCGGCGCGAGCCTGCGCGATGTTCTTGTCCGCATCGGCCTGGTCCATCTGCAGGACCGCACCGATGTTCTTGCCGACGTCGATGTCCGCGATGTCGATGGACAGGATCTCGAAGGCCGTGCCGGCATCCAGACCCTTGTTGAGGACCAGCTTGGAGATGCTGTCCGGGTTCTCCAGCACGGACTTGTGGCTCTCGGAAGAACCGATGCTGCTGACGATGCCCTCGCCGACACGGGCCAGGACCGTTTCCTCGCCGGCGCCGCCGACCAGCTGCTTGATGTTCGCACGCACGGTCACACGCGCCTTCGCGATCAGCTGGATACCGTCCTTGGCCACCGCCGTTACGGGCGGGGTGTTGATGACCTTGGGGTTGACGGACATCTGGACCGCCTCCAGCACGTCACGGCCGGCCAGGTCGATCGCGGCGGCCATCTTGAAGTCCAGCGGGATGTTCGCCTTGTTGGCGGAGATCAGGGCCATGACGACCTTGGTCACGTTGCCCCGGGCCAGGTAGTGCGCTTCCAGTTCATTGGCCTTCAGGGTCAGGCCGGCCTTGGTGCCGGTGATCAGGGCCATCACGATGGTTTTGGGGTTGACGGCCCTCCAGCGCATTAGGATCAGTTGGATCAGCGAGATGTGCACGCCGGACAGCAGGGCCTGAAACCAGAGCGTGACGGGAAACATCCACAGGAAAACGATGAGGGCGACGAGGACCACGACGATCCAGAGAATAGCGGTCATAGGTTTATGCGTTTGAAGGTTTTACGATGACTTTGTTGTCTTCGATCCGGCAGATTTCCACCGGGGTTCCGGCGGCGATCATGTGGTTGTCGAAGGATTTGGCCTCGCATTCGACGCTGTCGAAGCGGACCGTGCCCATGGGGGCGAGGCGGGTCAGGCTGACTCCTTCCATCCCGGCGCGCAGGACCTCGTTCTCCCGGTTGACCCGGGAGCGGATTTCCGTGTCCAGTTCAAAGCGGCGCCAGGTCTTGGCGCGCAGGGCGAACACCAGCGCGGCGGCGACCAGCACCAGCACGATCAGGACGACGATCCAGCCGACGCGCGATCCGTGGTAGGTGAAGGCATACCAGCCCGCCACGGCCATCGAGGCCAGTCCGAGGATGCCCGCTACGCCGACGCCCGGCGTCAGCAGGGTTTCAACCAGCAGGCAGACAAGCCCCAGAAAAATCAGAGAAGCGATGATCCACATAGTAACAAATTGATTATGACAAACACAAATATAATAAATAAGGGGCAGAAAGTTTCTCTGCTTGGAAAAAAATGCTAACTTTGCGAACTATTTTGCGAAATAAAGTTTAAAACAAATAATTATGCAAAGCAAAGGTGCTATCAGACTTGTAGCTATCCTGCTGGTTATTGCCTGCCTGTGGCAGCTCTCCTTCACACTGGTGGAGAGCATCCACGAGAAGAAGGCGGCCCAGCACGCGGAAGAAGTTGCCGCTGCCGTCCAGCAGAGCGCTGCATTCAACAGAATCGCTGAAGGAGACCGTGCATTCTACCTGGACTCCCTCAGGAAAGATGAAAACCGGAGGTACATCGATTCCATCTCCTCCCAGAAAGTTTATTTCGGATACACGTTCAAGCAGGTCCAGGCCAAGGAAATCAACCTCGGTCTTGACTTGAAGGGCGGTATGAACGTCATGCTGCAGGTCCAGCTCGAAGACCTCATCAAGGCTCTTGCCGGCGACAACCAGACCCCGGAGTTCCTGAATGCCCTGGAACTGGCCAAGGGTCGCAGCGTCACCTCGCAGTCCGACCTGATCACCCTCTTCGGCGAAGCCTGGAGAGAGGTCGGCGGCGGACAGCGCCTGGCCCAGATCTTCGGAACCTTCGAGATGCGTGACCGCATCCAGCCGGAGTCCACGGACGAGCAGGTTCTCTCCGTGATCCGCGAGGAATCCGAGAGCGCCATCTCCAACTCGTTCAACGTCCTGCGCAGCCGTATCGACCGTTTCGGCGTCACCCAGCCTTCGATCCAGAAGATCGGCAACACCGGCCGCATCCTGGTCGAGCTTCCGGGTGTCAAAGAGCCCGAGCGTGTCCGCAAGCTGCTCCAGGGAACCGCTTCCCTCGAGTTCTGGCCCACGTTCGACAATACCGAGATCTATCCGTACCTGGTCGAGGCCAACACGCTCCTTGCCCAGCTGCACGCCGGGGATGAACTGACCGAGGCCCCCGAGGCCGAGGCCGGGAACGCCGAGAGCGATGTGCTGTCCGAGGAACTCGCCGCCCAGAACAGCGACAATGCCGACCTGGACGCCTATCGGAAAGCCAATCCGCTGTTCGCGGTCCTGCAGCCGGTTCAGAACCGGGGTACCGCCTGCGTCGGTTATGTCAACGGCTCCGATACGGCCATCGTCAACCGCCTCCTGGGCGAAGAGCAGGTCGCTTCCCTGTTCCCGAACGAGCTGATGCTCCTGTGGTCCGTCAAGCCCGCCGACTACCTGCAGGCTGACAACTACTACGAACTGATTGCGATCAAGTCCATCTCCCGCGACGGCAAGGCTCCGCTGGACGGCAGCTCCGTCACCGAGGCCCGCGTCGTCACCGACGGCCAGCGCAGCGGCGGCCAGCCCTCCGTATCGATGTCGATGAACGCCGAGGGTGCCAACACCTGGGCCCGCCTGACCAAGGAGAACATCGGCAAGCAGGTCGCCATCGTCCTGGACGGTACCGTCTATTCCTATCCGACGGTCCAGGGCGAGATCACCGGCGGCAACTCCTCCATCACCGGCAACTTCACCTTCGACGAGGCCACCGACCTTGCGAACGTGCTGAAGTCCGGTAAGCTGCCCGCCCCTGCTACCATCGTGCAGGAGCAGGTCGTGGGTCCTTCCCTCGGTGCCGAGTCCATCCGTTCCGGTCTGATCTCCTTCATCGTGGCGTTCCTGCTGGTTCTGCTGTACATGATCCTGTTCTACCGTGGCGCCGGTGTGGCGGCGGACATCGCCCTGATCACCAACGTCATCCTGCTGTTCGGTACCCTCGCCTCCTTCGGCGCGGTCCTGACCCTGCCCGGTATCGCCGGTCTCGTCCTGACCCTGGGTATGGCGGTGGATGCGAACGTTATCATCTACGAGCGTATCAAGGAAGAGCTGGCGGCCGGCAAGGGCCTCAGCAAAGCCATCACCGACGGTTACCGCAATGCGTACTCCGCCATCATCGACGGCCAGGTGACCACCCTGCTGACCGGTCTGGTGCTGTTCTTCTTCGGTACCGGCCCCATCAAGGGCTTCGCTACGACCCTGATCATCGGTATCATCACTTCCGTGCTGACCTCCATCTTCATCACCCGCCTCATCTTCGAGGCCCGTGTGTCGCGCGGCAAGAACATCACCTTCGACAACAAGTTCTCCCGGAACTTCCTGAAGAACACCCACATCAACTTCGTGGACGGCCGCAAGATCTCCTACATCGTTTCCGGTGCGCTGATCCTCATCGCCATCCTGTCCATCGCCTTCAAGGGCTTCACCTACGGTGTCGACTTCACCGGCGGCCGCACCTATGTCGTGCGCTTTGACCGTCCGGTCCAGGCCGAGGAGGTCCGCGACGCCGTGCTGAATGTCTTCAACGAGGCTGCGGCCCGCGAGGATGTCTCCAACACCTCCGCCGAGGTCAAGCAGTTCGGTGGCGACGCCCAGATGAAGATCACGACCTCCTACAAGGTCGACAACGACGCTTCCGAGGTGGATGCCGAGATCGAAGGCCTGCTGTACAATGCCCTGAAGGGATTCTACTCCGAGGAGATCACGCAGAGTGACTTCATCTCCACGCTGGATAACCCCAACGGTATCATTTCTTCCGACAAGGTGGGTGCCTCCATCGCGAGCGACATCCAGCGGAGCGCCATCATCTCCGTCATCCTGGCCCTGATCATCATCTTCGCGTACATCGCCTGGCGGTTCCGCGGATGGGCCTGGGGTCTGGGTGGCGTCGTCTCCCTGGCGCACACCGCGCTGATCCTGATCGGCTTCTTCTCCCTGTTCTCCGGCATCCTGCCGTTCAACCTGGACGTCGACCAGACCTTCATCGCGGCCATCCTGACGATCATCGGTTACGCCATCAACGATAACGTGGTTATCTTCGACCGTATCCGTGAGAATCTCGCGCTGCACCCGAACGACAACTTCAAGGACACCGTCAACAAGTCCCTGAACGCGACCCTGACCCGTACGGTCAACACCTCGGTCTCGACCCTCCTCCCGATGCTCGCCATCGCGTTCTTCGGAGGTGAATCGATCCGCGGTCTGTCCGTCGCCCTGTGCCTGGGTATCCTGGTCGGAACCTACGCTTCCATCATGATCGGTACCCCGATCATGTACGACACCACGATGCGCCGCCTCAACAAGGAGGCTGCCGGGAAGGCTGTCAAGAAGTAATTGTTGATAACTTTATATGGAAAGGCCGCGATGAAAGTCGCGGCCTTTTTGTATCTTTGTTCTGCTATGGCCTTCGTTCATCTGCACGTCCATACCCAGTACTCCATCCTCGACGGAATGTCTGACATTGAAAAACTGTTCAGGCGCGCCGAGGAACTGCACATGCCCGGACTGGCCATCACCGACCACGGCAACATGTACGGCGTCAAGGACTTCTGCGACGTGGCGGCCAAGCACCCCGAGGTCAAGCCGGTCATCGGCTGCGAAATCTACGTGACGACCCACTACGATCACCGGCTGAAGGACAACGAACACAAGAAGTACTACCACCTGATTCTGCTGGCGAAGAACCCCGTCGGGTACCACAATCTGATGAAGATCGTATCGACAGGCCACATCGAGGGCATGTACTACCGGCCGCGTGTCAGCCACGAGGTCGTGGAACGCTACCACGAAGGGCTGATCTGCTGTTCCGCCTGCCTGGCGGGGGAGATTCCGCGCGGGATCCTCGCCGGGGACGCCGCCGGAGTGGACCGGGCCATCGAATGGCACAAGCGGGTCTTCGGGGACGACTACTACCTGGAGGTCATGCTGCACAAGACCGAAGTTCCCGGGCTGAGCCTGGAGCTGTACGAGCAGCAGAAGGAGTACACCGCCCGGATCTTCGAGCTGGGTGCAAAGCACGGGGTCAAGGTCGTCGCCACGAACGACGTGCACTTCGTCCGCAAGGAAGACGGCCCGGCGCACGACCGGCTGATCTGCCTGACGACGAACGCGATGGTGGACGACCCCAAGCGCCTGCGCTACACCCAGCAGGAGTACCTGAAGAGCGAGGACGAGATGATGGCGCTGTTCCCGGACCACCTGGAGGCGCTGTCCAATACGCTGGAAGTGCTGGACAAGGTCGAACGCTACGACATCAACCGCGGGCACGTGCTGCCCAAGTTCCAGATCGATCCGGCGTTCCTGGCGAACATCGACGAACACCTGGCGAAATACGCCGACATCATCGAAAACGGCCGCTACGAGGTCGAAAAGGACCACGACGGCAACGTGACCGGGAAGAAGGACCGGGGCGAGGAATTCTGCCGCTCGGTGGCCTTCCTGTGCCACCTGTCCTACGAGGGAGCCCGCCGCCGCTACGGCGAAGTCCTGACGTCGGAGCAGCAGGAGCGCCTGCATTTCGAGCTGATGACCATCTCGCACATGGGATTCCCGGACTACTTCCTGATCGTCCAGGACTTCATCAACTGGGGTCGCCGGAACGGGGTTTCGGTGGGGCCGGGCCGCGGCAGCGCCGCCGGTTCGATGGTCGCGTACTGCCTGGGCATCACGAACCTGGACCCGATCCGCTATGACCTGCTGTTCGAGCGCTTCCTGAATCCCGAGCGCATCTCGATGCCGGATATCGACGTGGACTTCGACGACGAAGGCCGCTACCGCGTCATCCAGTACGTCCAGGACCTGTACGGGGCGGACCACATCTCGCACGTCGTCACCTTCGGCACGATGGCCGCCAAGCTGGCCGTCAAGGACGTCGCGCGCATCTCCAACCTCAGCATCCCCGAGTCCAACCGCCTCACGAAAATGATCCCGGACCGGCCCATCATCGTGCGCGAGAACGGCGAGGACCGCGAATACAAACCGACCCTGGCCAACAGCGTCAAGTACGTCAAGGAACTGAAGCACGAGTACGAGGAGGGCGATCCGCTGGTGCGGGAGGTGCTGGAGTACGCCCTCAAGCTGGAGGGCTGCATCCGCCAGACCGGTATCCATGCCTGCGCGATGATCATCGGCCGCGGCAACCTGACGGACTACATCCCCATCTCGCTCGGCACCGACAAGGCGACGGGCCAGGAGGTCTGGGTCAGCCAGTACGAAGGCACGAAGATCGAGGACGTCGGGATGCTGAAGATGGACTTCCTGGGGCTGAAGACCCTCTCGATCATCGACCGCTGCCTGGAGCTGGTCAAGAAGCGCTTCGGTACGGTGAACGGAGATCCCGACTTCGACATCGAGAAGATTCCGATCGACGATCCGCTGGTCTATGACCTGTACTCGCGCGGGGACACCAAGAGCATATTCCAGTTTGAATCCGGCGGCATGAAGGAATGGCTGATCAAGCTGCATCCCGAGCGTTTCGAGGACCTGATCGCTATGAACGCGCTGTACCGTCCGGGCCCGATGGACTACATCCCGGATTTCGTGGCGCGCAAGATGGACCCGTCGAAGATCACCTACGACCTGCCGGACATGGAGGAGTACCTCAAGGAGACCTACGGTGTCACGGTGTACCAGGAGCAGGTCATGCGCCTGTCACAGAAGCTGGCCGGGTTCTCGCGCGGCAAGGCGGACAAGCTGCGCAAGGCGATGGGAAAGAAGCAGAAGGCGGTGCTGGATTCGCTCAAGGAGTCCTTCATGGAAGGGGCGATGAAGAACGGGCATCCCAAGGAGACGCTGGAGAAGATCTGGTCCGACTGGGAGGCCTTCGCCAAATACGCCTTCAACAAGTCGCATGCGACCTGCTATGCCTGGGTCAGCTACCAGACAGCCTGGCTGAAGGCGCATTATCCGTCCGAGTTCCAGGCCTCGAACCTGACCCAGCAGGCCTCCAACATGGACGAGATGAAGGAGATCATGGCGGACTGCAAGAAGGGCGGGATCCGGGTGCTCAGCCCCGATGTCAATGAGTCCGAGGCGCAGTTCTCCGTCAACAAGCAGGGCGACATCCGCTTCGGCCTGGGCGGCCTGAAGGGCTTCGGGGACAACGTGGTCCAGGCCATCATCGCCGAACGGAGCGCCAACGGCCCGTTCAAGGACGTGTGGGACTTCACCGAGCGGCTGTCCGGGGTGCTGAACCGGCGCTCGCTGGAGACGCTCGTCTATGCCGGGGCCTTCGATTCCTTCGGGTACAAGCGCACGCAGTTCTTTGTGCCCTGCAAGAGCGGGGACCTGTTCCTGGACGAACTGACGCATTACGCGGAACTCTACCGCAACGACACGTTGGACAGCGCCTCCTCGCTGTTCGGCGAGATGGAGGAACTCAAACCGGTCCGTCCCGAAATGCCGGTCTTCTCGGGCGACGAGGACGACCTGGCCCTGCTGAAACAGGAGAAGGAGTTCGTGGGGATGTACCTGTCCGCGCACCCGCTGGACCGCTACCGCTTCGAGATCGAGACCTTCACGGACTGCCCGCTGTCTTCGATCCAGGAGCGGGTGGACGCCGCGGAGTCGGCCCGCAAGCCGGCCCGGGCGGCGGTCGCGGGCATCGTCACGGATGTCAAGACCCTGATCACCAAATCCGGGACCCCCGGCGCGCGGGCCGTGCTGGAGGACTACAGCGGGACCTACGAGCTGGCCCTGTTCGGCCAGGACTACCAGTCCTACATGCAGTACATGCAGGTGCACAACCAGCTGTACATCGAAGGGGAGATCAACGAGCGCTTCCGCCTGAAGAAAGAAGAGCGGGACGCCGGCAAGACCGCGCCTTACAGCTTCAAGATCAAGAAAATGATGCTGCTGGGACTGGTCGGGGAGAGCGAACTGACCGGGATCAATGTCACCGTGGACACCGGCATGCTGAGCCCGGACTTCCGGAAACGCCTGGTGAAAGTCCTGAAGGCGTATCCCGGCAAGACGCCCCTGAACATGTATCTGCAGGACCGCGCGACCGGATACAACATCGAATTCTACTCCAAGAAATACGCATTGTCCGTCTGCGCCGACCTGATCGACGCCCTCTCCTCCCTCGGCGTCGGATACTCCGTCTCCCGGAAATAAAAGGTGGCACCCCCGCGTGCTTCACTTCTGCGGAAACGCGCACGAAGTATCTGTCGCCGCGCGGAAGCTGCCCCCGGCCGCCCCGACGGGTCGTTCTGCAGAAAAAATGACGAAAATTCTGCAAAACCTGGTTTCGAGAGGTCATTCTGCGGAAAAAATGACGAAAATGCTGCAAAATCATATCCAAGAGGCCGTTTTGCGGAAAAATCATCGATAATTCCGCAAAAGCGGGGTCCGGGGGCGGTCCGAAACCCGTTTCCGCGCACATAAGCGCCATATTTGTGCGCGCAAAAACATCAATGGCCCCGGTTTCGCCATGGGGCCGCGGTGTCCGATGTGGAATAATGGTGGAGGTGAGAGAGAAGGGGGGATTGTTCCGTTGCGCTGCCTGTCAATCCGGGGAGAACTGGAACTTGGCAGGCCGGGGAGCAGTTCCGTGGCGGAAATGCTTGAAACGCGGGAGCGTTTTGTATTGCATTTTCCGCGCGGAAGCTGCCCCCGGCCACCCCTGTGCCCGGACAGAAAACCCGGATCCGCCGGCTGTCATGCGCACCCTGCCGGGAACGCTGCAGGGTCCTCGGGGAATCGTTGCCTTCCGGTTGGGCGAGTCTTCGGTTCCGCTCAGAAATTCAGGGCCAGGCCGAGGCCGTTGCGGGTGGGGCCGAGCTGGAGGGTGGCGGGGGCGGCGCTGCCGTAGGACCGTCCTCTGTGGGTCTGGTTGTATTCATCAGCCAGTTGGTTCAGGCGGCGGTTTCCGCTGATCCACAGGGGAATCCCGGCGCCGAGACAGACTGCGCCGAAGAGGGCGGTGGCGGAGATGACGCCGTCGCCCGATCCGCTGGGTTGCATGCCGTGATAGTTCGCGATCCTGTCCAGCCCGGAATCGGCGATGCCCGCGATGATGCAGGAGGCGATGGTCATGGCGCCACCGACGGTCAGCCACTCTCCCCAGGAGTAGCGGTTGAGGGCCTTGCGGTAGTCGCTGCCGAATATGGACATGCCCAGATAGTAATCCAGGTCATCGTCATACAGGATGCCATAGGGGGAGTAGAAGTGTCCCCAGCGATAGGAGATCGGGCCGATGTCGTCAACGGGCTCTTCTTCTTCCTGCACGCCGGCGGCGGAGGCCTGCCAGCTGGTTCCGTTTTCGAATTCGATCCAGTCCACCCGGCTGACGGACATCATGAAGTCCGGACCCTCCAGGTTGATAAAGAGTTTATACCGGAGGGTTTCCTCTCCGATTTCAAGGACGCGGGCCTCGATGGTCCGCTGGTCTTTCGTGTGGATGATATCCTGTCCAAAGGCCTGCACCGCGAAAAACGCCAGCAGCAGGGCCAGAATCAAACGTTTACTCATAGTTCATCATTTATCGTTCCGGGCCGCAAATTCCGTGCCCGGCAGGGGCAGACCCGGAACTACACCGCCCGGCCTGCGTCCTTGATCAGGCCGGCGACGGTGACGTTCAGTTCGGAGGGTTCGCGCAGGCGCGCCAGGTCGAAATGCACGCGGTAGCGCCAGTGGTGGTGCGGGTCGGCGGGCTGGTTGATGCGCTCGGCGTCGCGGTCGGGACGGCGCAGCCCGGCGTCCAGGGCGACCCAGTCCTGCAGCGGGAAGATCGCCAGCATCGAGGGCGACTCGAGGAATTCATTCAGCATCCGGCGCACCTCCCATGGCTGGGGATCGGACTCGCACTGCATGCGCAGCGTCTCCATGTCATGGCTGGAGGTGGCGCAGACGCTCAGAACCCGCCAGGGGCCTTCCTGCTCCATGCCGCGCATCTTCAGCGACAGGATCCGCTCGTGGTCCATCACGCCCGGCACGCAGTCCGGCACCATGCCCAGGTCTTCCCCGCAGGCCAGCATGCCGGTCGCGCCCAGCAGTTCGGGCAGTTTCTTCTCCGCATTGCGCTTCCAGAACGCGTCATGCCGGTGGTAGAAGAAGTCGTTGTACAGCGCGCCGAAACGCTCCTGCTGGGCCTGCGGCAGGCTGGCCGAAGCCGGGGCGATCAGGGGCTGGTACATGCCCGGGTGGCGCGGATCCGGATGGAACAGGCCCTCCAGGGGCAGTCCCAGGGCGTGGATTTCCTCGGGCGTATAGGGTAGGGCCGGGTTGAAATGGCCCATCATGCCGCTGGTGAATTCGGTCGGAATCTCCCAGATGCGGAAGAATCCCAGGATGTGGTCGATGCGGAAGGCGTCGAAGTACTGGCTCATCTTGCGCAGGCGGGCTTTCCACCAGGCATAGTCATCCTTGGCCATCTCCTCCCAGTTGTAGGTCGGGAAGCCCCAGTTCTGGCCATCCGTGCTGAAATAGTCGGGCGGGGCGCCGGTCGACGAATCCAGGTTGAACAGCTCGGGGTGCCAGTAGGCTTCGGCGCTGTCGGCGCTGACCCCGATGGGCAGGTCGCCCTTGAAGTACACGCCTTTGGCGCGGGCATAGGCGACTTCCTCCGAGAACTGGCGGTCCAGGTGGAACTGCATCCAGACATAGTATTCCGGCTCCAGGCCGTCGCGCCGCGCGCAGAATTCGGCGTACTCTTCCAACCAGTAGGCGTTCTCGCGCACGAAGCGCTTGCAGGCGGCGGAGGCCAGGTCTTTCGCGCCCCGCGCTTCGAAAGCGCTCCGGATGAGGGCCATCTTGGCCTGGAAGACCTTCGGGTAGTCCAGCTCCGGCAGGGCGTTCAGTTCGGCCTGCCGGGCCTTGAAAGCGGCGTCCTCGGCCACGCCCAGGTCCTGCAGGTGGATGTACAGCGGGTGCAGCGCGAAGGTCGAGACCGGGCTGTACGGATAGGAATCAGCCCATCCGCCCTTGCGCGTGGTGTCGTTGACCGGCAGCAGCTGCAGGACGCACTGGCCCGTGGCGGCGGCCCAGTCCACCAGCGGCCGCAGGTCGCGGAACTCGCCGATGCCGAAGTCGTCCGCCGTGCGCAGCGAGAACACCGGGATCGCCGTGCCGGCTCCGCGGAAGCCCGGACGGTCGAAAATGGCCGCCTGGTGCTCGCGCGGGAAGGGACAGCCCGGGATGGGGCAGTCGATCCAGGCGTCGCAGATCTCCAGCGTCCGCGCCCCCTTCGGGGCCTTCGCGCTGTGGTGCTTCCACTCCGTGCGGATGATCAGGCCGTCCCGCATCACCACGTAGGTATAATCCGCCAGCGCGGCGGCGGGGCAGTCCACGGTGACGCTCCAGATGGCTCCCTCACCCCACTGCATGGGGTATTTCTTGTCTTGGAGGACCACACAGAGGCTCTCGCCCCACGCGGTCCGGTATTCTATGCTGAATGAGACTTTCATAAGCTATAATTTCTTGAAACTGATGGCAAATCCGCCGCCCGGCGCCATGGTCAGGTCCAGCCGGTCGGCGGGCGTGACGGTCCGGCGGGTGATCGTGTAGGCCTGGGGATTGTTCCGGAAATGGGCGTCGGACGCGTCGGCGTACACCGTCGCCTCGTAGCGGCCCTCCTCCAGGAAGTCCAGCCCGACGGAGAAACTGCGTGTCTGCCCGTCGGTCACGCCGCCGCAGAACCACGCGCCGCTGTCCTTGGCCTTGCGCGCGATGACCAGGTACTCACCCGGTTCGGCGAAGAGGTAGCGGCTCTCGCTCCAGTCCAATGCCACGTCCTGGATGAACTGGAACGCGTCCATGAAGCGGCTGTAGTGCTCGGGCGTGTCGGCGGCCATCTGCAGGGGCGAGTACATCGTCACGTACAGGCCCAGCTGGCCGCAGATCGTCGAATTGACCCAGGAATCGTTGCCGCACCACTCCTTGAGATTCTGCTCGAAGATACCCGGGGTGTAGTCCATCGGGCCTCCGTTCAGGCGCGTGAAGGGCAGGATGGCCGTATGGCCCGGCGTGATGCCGCCGAAAGCCTGGTACTCCGTTCCCATCGCCGACTCGTTGCCGATCAGGTTGGGCCAGGTCCGGCACAGTCCGGTCGGCCGCACCGCTTCGTGGGCGTTGACCATGATGTGGTGGCGCGCCGCCTGCTCGAGGGCATACTGGTAGTGGTTGACCATCCACTGGCTGTAGTGGTGCTGGCCCTGGGGCAGGATGTCCCCGACGTATCCCGACTTGACGGCATCGTAGCCGTAGCGGTTCATCAGGCTGTAGGCGTCCTCCATGTAGCGTTCGTAGTTGCGGACGCTGGACGAAGTCTCATGGTGCATCACCAGGCGTATCCCCTTGGCGTGGGCATACGCGTTCAGTGCTTCGATATCGAAGTCCGGATACGGGGTCTGGAAGTCGAAAACAAAGTCCTTGTTGCAGTTGGCCCATTCCTCCCAGCCGATGTTCCATCCCTCGACCAGCAGCGCGTCGAATCCGTGGGCCGCGGCGAAGTCGATATATTCCCGCACCCGCGCATTGTTGGCGCTGTGCCGTCCGTTGGGCGTGGCCGCCGCGTAGTCAAACTCGCCCAGGCGGATGCCCTCGGCGTCCGTGTAGGCCCAGGAGCCCGCTCCTGCGATCATCTCCCACCACACGCCCATGTACTTGACCGGGTGGATCCAGCTGACATCCTCCAGGGCGCAGGGCTCGTTGAGGTTCAGCACCAGGCGCGAAGCCAGTTGGGCCGTTGCGCTCGGGGCCACCTGTACCGTCCGCCACGGGCTCCGGGCGGGTGCGTGCAGCATGCCCTTCCAGCCCTCGGCGTCCGGGGTCAGGTGCGCGCGCAGCGTGTGTGTGCGTCCGTCCACCAGCAGGTGCATGCAGGCGAAGTCCGTCAGGGCTGCCTCGTGGATGTTGACGTACAGCCCGCCCGGGGTCTTCATCTGCAGGGAAGTCTGCACGCCCCAGATGCTGAACGGGGTCTGGCTGCTGTTCCCGCGCATCTTGTCGCGGAAATGCGGTCCGATCTCCGACAGGCGGGTCCGGTTGTATTCGTATTCCTGCGTATCGTAGTCGCCCGGAATCCACCAGGCGATGCAGTCGTCGGCCATCGCGAATTCGGTGCGCTCTTCCTGGATCACGAAATGGGCCAGGGACTGGCCCCCGGGCCATTCATAACGCAGGCCCAGCCCGTCGTCGAACAGGCGGAAGCGGATGTCCAGCAGCCGCCCGCTGTCCCCCTGGCGCAGGTGCACCAGCAGTTCGTTGTAGTGGTTGCGGATCTGCGACTCCTCGCCCCAGACCGGCGTCCAGGTCTCGTCAAAGCTGTCCGTCTCGGTCCCGGCCAGGGTGAATCCCCGGTCGAAGTCGATCGGACCCGCTTCGTCGGTCTTGGTGACGCTGCCGTCCCGCTCGTAGCCGATCCGGGTGGATTTGACCGTTCCGCGCAGGGTGAATCCCAGGCGGCTGGGCAGCAGCACCGGCGTGCCGTTGTAAGTCAGGTCATAGTAGGGAGCGCCGTCTTCGGACAAGCTGAACTGCATCTGCAGCGCCCCGTCCGGCGAAGCCAGGGTCGCTTCAGGCGTCAGCTTCGGAGCACCGGCGCAGGCCGTCAGCAGTACGGCGGAAATCAGGGAAAGAATCCGTTTCATCTTAGAATAATTTCCATCCCCAGGGATCGAGGCACTCCACTTTCCGGCCGATTTTCACCTCAACGGGTGCATCGGTCAGGTTGGCATAGACCGTCACTTTGCCGCGACCCTTGCCGCGGGTGAAAGCGAGAACCCCTTCGGGAACATCCTCGATGAACACGGCCGGCGCGCCTTTCTCGCCTGCAGCCAGGCTGGGATGCGCATGCCGGAAGGCGACCAGATCCCGGATAAAAGCAGTGTATTCGTTCTCGGACCAGTCCGTGATCGGATCCTTCTCAAAGAACTCCAGACGGCGGCTCAGGCCGATTTCCTGGCCGGTATAGACCAGGGGCTGACCCTTCGGAAGGGTAAAGCAAAGGACCTCCATCACCTTGGCGGCATCGCCCATGCGCTCGAATTCACTGCCGCTCCAGGAGTTCTCGTCGTGGTTCGAGGTGAACATCAGGCGGAAGTTGGCAGGGCCCATCCAGGCGTCATCCGCATCGAGGTATTCGCGGATGTCCCTGGCCGTTTTCTTCCCCTGCGCCACATCGTTCAGGATGTGATGCAGTTTCCAGGCGTAAGAGGCGTCGAAGGTCTCGGCCGGGTCGGTCAGCGCGTCGCTCTCCGCTTCGGCCAGCAGGTAGATGTCCGGATAGTCGGCGTTCATTTTCGGCAGGATGCCTTTCCAGAACTTCGCCGGCACTTCGGCTGCAGCGTCGCAGCGGAATCCGTCCACGCCCCGCTCCAGCCAGAAACGCATGCATTCGTCCTGGGCGGCCCAGACGGCCTCGTTCTCGTAATTGAGGCTGCGCGTGTCGGTCCAGTTGTACTCGTAAATGGCGTTGCCCAGCGAGTCGCGCTCATAGAAGTCGGCGGGCTTGCCCTCCATCCAGACATGGTCTGGAGCGGTCTGGTTGGCGACCCAGTCCAGGATCAGCTTGAATCCCTGGTCGTGCGCTGCACGCACCAGGTCGTCGAAATCCTGCAGGGTGCCGAATTCCGGGTTGACGGCCGTGTAGTCGGCAATCGCGTAGTACGACCCCAGGCTGCCCTTACGCTCCACTTCCCCGATCTGGTACATGGGCATCAGCCAGAGGATGTCCACGCCCAGGTCCTTGAGGCGGGGGAGCTGGGCTTCAACGCCCTTGAAGGTTCCCTCCGGGGAGAACTGGCGGACATTGACTTCATAGACCACCGTATTGTAGGTCCATGCGGGATGCAGCGGTGCAGCGGCTTGTTTGCAGGCCGCCAGGCACAGCGCGGCCGCGAGGATGAGGATCAGTTTTTTCATATCGCGTTATCTTTTGAATTCAACGACAAGGGCGCTCTTCGGGGCGATGACCACTCCGTCTTGGAGCGTGATGGGTTCACCTTTGAGGACGTCCTGCCCGGTGACGGGCCCGGAAACGAACTCGCGGTAGTGATTCCAGTCGAGGCTGCGCGGCTCGAACGTGTTGTTGATGTACACGAACACCGCCTCTTCGTCCGTGAAGCGGAAGAAGGCGTAGGTGTTGTCCGTGACGTTGCGGGAGCCGACGTTGGCCCGGGACAGGAAATGCAGGGTCTTGCCTTCCTGGATCGCCTTGCAGCCCTTTCTCCACTGGAAAAGGGTGCGGGTGTAGTCGTGCAGGTCGGCGGCGTCCTTGTACAACCCGTCCGCACCGCTGCGGCCCTCGGGGGAGAACAGGTCCGGGGTGTCGCCCTCCCAGCCGCCCGGGAAGTCGATGCGCTTGGACCCGTCGTGGCCGGGACGGTCCTTTCGCTCCAGGAACATCATCTCGTCGCCGTAATACAGCTGCGGGATGCCGCGCAGGGTGGCCAGCAGGGTCAGGGCCAGTTTCATCCGGCCGGGTTCCGCGCGCAGCACGTCGCCCGTGCGGGCATGGTCGTGGTTGGCGAAGAAGGTCATCATGTGGCTGAGGTCCTGGTAGGCGAAATCCTGCGCAATGATGGTGTAGATGCGCGTCATGCCTTCGTCCCAGTTGATCTCATCCTCGCAGAGGGCGGTCTTGATAGCGCTCTCCAGCGGGAAATCCATGATGGACGGCAGCTGGGAGTTGAATCCGTCCTTGTTGGGGTTGTCCTTCTGCCAGTAGGCCAGCTGCGGGATCTTGACGTCCCAGCACTCGCCCACGATGTTCATGTTCGGGTATTCGTCCGTGACGGAGCGGCACCACTGGGCCATCGGCTCCGGTTCGTTGTACGGGTAGGTGTCCACGCGCAGGCCGTCCAGCCCGGCGTATTCGATCCACCACACGG
Organism: Bacteroidales bacterium; assembly: GCA_017454335.1. Lineage (GTDB taxonomy): Bacteria > Bacteroidota > Bacteroidia > Bacteroidales > UBA932 > Cryptobacteroides. The sequence goes on from JAFTDE010000006.1 coordinate 37,134, forward strand.
CCCACTGCTGGAAATACCGCAGCACGTAGGGGTTGTCCAGGTTCATGTCCGGCATGGAAGGGACGAACCAGCCGCTCTCCTGGCGCTCGCGGTCGCGGACCGAAGCGTTCGGGTCCATGTACACGGAGAACAGCGCGTTCATCTGCATGTAGGGCGATCCGCTGTGGTACCAGTCGGCGAAAGGTGCGTCCTGCATCCACCAGTGCGCGGTGCCGCAGTGGTTGGTCACGATGTCCATGATGACCTTGATGCCCCGCGCGTGCGCGGCGTCCACGAAGGCCTTGTAGGCGGCGTTGTCCCCGAAGCGGGGATCGATGTGGTAGTAGTCGGCGCAGGCGTATCCGTGGTAGGACTCATGCCCCTGGTTGTCCAGCAGTAGCGGGGTGCACCAGATGGCCGTTGCGCCCAGGTCTGCGATGTAGTCCAGGTGGTCAGCCAGGCCCTGGATGTCGCCGCCGTGGCGGCTGACGGGATTGCTGCGGTCCACATCATCGGGGGTTTCCGGCACGTTCCAGGCGCGGGCGGAACCGTCGTTATAGTCCCCGCCCGGCCAGCCGTGGTCATTGTCGGCGCTGCCCGAAGCGAAGCGGTCCGGCATGATCAGGTACACCATGTCGGCCGTGGTGAAGCTCGCCCTTTCGCGGCTGCCCGCCTCGCGCTTGCGGATGATGTACGGATACTTGAACTGTATGTCTCCTTTGGTGAAAACGAGGTTGAACGTGCCCTCGCCATTGACCTTGAGGTCGATGAACAGGAAGTTCGGACTGTCGGCGGGATGGGTGGCGGTCACTTCGAGTCCCCGCCCCTCGACGGCAACGTCGAAGGATCCGATCTCCGGACCCTGGACCATCAGCTGCAGGGGCGTTTTCATGCCGGTCCACCAGCACAGCGGTTCGACCCGCTGGATCTGGTCCGCACTGGCCTCGGGGACGGCGGAATAGTCGGTGTCGCGGCCGCAGGAGGCCGCCAGAAGGGCCAAAAGGGCAAAAACAAAGAGCTTTCTCATATTATTGGACTTTGAATACGACGGAAGAATGGGCGCCAAGGTAGAGCTTGCCTTTCGCAGTCTTGGCATTGCCCAGAAGGGCGATGGGGCGGGACAGGTCGTCGCTCATGCCCAGGGTTGCCGACGCGTCGCCCAGGTTGTGGACGACCAGCAGTTTTTCGCCGCTGGTGACCATGTACCAGCAGGCGATGCCGTTGAAATCGGCGTTGTTCTCATTGTAAGTATCGTGGCGCTGCATCGTGCCCTTGGCCAGGGCTGGGTAGGTGTTGCGCAGCTGGGCGAAGCGGCGGTAGGTCTGCAGGACCGATTCGCCGTTCTTCGCCTGGGTCTCGACGGAATAGGCCGAAGTCAGCATCGCCGTGATGACCTTGCTGCTCAGGGCCCCTTTGGCGGCCTGCTTGGCCGCTGCGTCCCAGACGATGGGCCCGCGGACGTACTCGTCGCCGCCGCCCTTGTTGCCGTAATAGCCCAGCTCTTCGCCCTGGTACAGGTAAGGCGATCCGCCGGCGGTCAGCAGGATGGCCGCGGCCTGGCGGACCAGCGCATCATCCCTGCCCAGCACCTCCGCGGCGCGGTCCTCGTCGTGGTTGGACAGCTTGGTCGCCTCGATGTAATCCGCCCGGACGGCGGCGTATTCCTTCTGGTAGGACAGGATGTCCGAAGCGAAATAGCGGCCGGTCTTGTTGGTCAAGGCCCACTGCAGGCGGTACCAGAAGCTGAAATCGAACAGCGCCGGAAGGCCATTGTAGTAAGGGGCGACCTGGTCGTGTTCGCTGAGGACTTCACCGATGACATAGATGTTCCCGGAGCCGCCATTGGCCTTCCAGATGGTGTTGCAATGGTCGTAGAAGGCCTTCAGGAAGGTCGGGTTCTCGTTCGATGCCGTGTTGTGGTAGATGTGCTTGACGGCGTCCAGCCGGAAGCCGTCCACGCCCAGAGATATCCAATAACCCGCCGCGGCGATCACGGCCTTGAAGGCCGGGGAGGAGGAACAGCTGGCGACGGGCCCGTAGTTCAGGTCCGGCATCATGCCGGTGTTGAAGTTGGCGTGGTAGTACCAGCCGCTGCCCGCGGAGAACCATTCGCCGCTGTTGTATCCGTTCGATCGTTCCGAAGCGATCATCGGGATCTTGCCCCCGGCGATGTCCGCCGAAGGATTCTGCGAGAAGATGTAATATTCCCGGTACGGCGAGGTGGTCGAAGCCTTCGCGTTTTTGAACCAGAAATGCTGGTCCCCGGTGTGGTTCAGCACAAAGTCCAGGTAGATCTTGATGCCGTGATTGTGCGCTGTGCTGACCAGGTTTTTGAAACTGTCCAGCGTTCCGAGGCGCGGGTTTACGCTGCCATAGTCCGTCACGTCGTACCCGTGGTAGGACTGGCTGGGATGGATGGGGGACAGCCACAGGGCGCTGACGCCCAGCGAGTCGAAATAATCCATCTTCGAGGTGATGCCCGCGAAATCGCCCCAGCCGTTGCCGTCGGAATCGGCGAAGGAATACACCAGCACCTGGTAGCTGATGTCGGCCTGCTTCTTCCCGTCCCATTTCGCCGGGACGGGCACGACTGCCTGGGGCAGGGATTCATTGCCGCCGGAGGGCTCTCCGGGGACATCCGGTTTCTTTTTGTCGCAGGCGCCCAGCGCCAGGACGAACAGGGCAGCAATCAGAATGCGTCTCATTTGGCAAGTATTTTATATCCGTAAGCCGGAAGGGTGATCGAAGAAGAAAGTTCCGCGCTCTGGCCGGAAAGCAGGTCCTTGAAGGTACCGCCGACAACCGCCATGGGTGCGGGGATGGTCTGGGAACTGTTGCTGGTATTGACCAGGACCAGCAGCCGGCGGGTCCCCGCCTTGTACAGGACCGTGGCCACGCTCCCGTTTTCCATCAGCTGGGGCGCTTCGCTGCCCCGGTATTTTTCGCTGTCCCGGTAGGCTTTCATCACCTGGCCGTACGCGGAGGAGTAGGCCGGCGCGGAAGTCCACTGCAGGATGTTGTAGTTGAAGAAATTGATGGTCTTCTCATACCCGATCTCCTGCGAGGAGTAGATCATCGGAACGCCCGGCAGGAAGGCCGTCAGGACCCAGGCCGCCAGGGCTCCTTCCTTGCTCCGGTATAGGCTGGGGAGCGAGGATTCCGAGGCGGTGTCGTGGTTGAGGATGTAACGCATGCGGCTCTTGCCTTCGGGCACGTTCGAGTCGCTTTTGACTGTGTTGTACAGCGCGGTCAGCGGACCGCCGCCAAAGACCGTCTTGAGGGCTCCGGGATAGGACCAGGCGTACAGCAGGTCGAATCCGCAGTTGTAAAACTTGGTGTCGGAGGACTCGCCCAGCAGGATCGCGCCGGATTTGGCTTTCCGGATGTCGGCGAACGCATCGGACCAGAAGTCCGTCGGCACGCCGTCCGTGTAGTCGCAGCGGAATCCGTCCACGTCCGCCGTGCTGATCCACCACAACATCGCTTCTTTCATCGCGGTGCGCATGGGGGCCGCATTGTAGTTCAGGTCGGCGACATCGTTCCAGCCCATGCCGGGCGGGGAAACGATCTTGCCGTTGGCGTCTTTGGTGTACCAGTCCGGATGCTCCGTGACCCAGGCATGGTCCCAGGCGGTATGGTTGGCGACCCAGTCCAGGATGACCTTCATGCCCTTGGCGTGCGCGGTTTTGACCAGGGATTTCAGGTCGTCCAGGGTCCCGAATTCGGGGTTGACGGCCTTGTAGTCCCGTACGCAGTAGGGGGAATTGACGGAATTCACCTTGCCGATCGGGTACACCGGCATCAGCCAGACCACGTTTGCCCCGAGCGAGGAAATCCTATCGAGGTTGCTCTCGATGGATTTCAGCGCGGTGGTCTGCGAGAACAACTTGGGGTTGGCCTCGTAGAGAACCATCGTGTTGCCGGAGGGCAGGGTCGCCAGATCGGTTTCCTGTGCGGCGGGCGGGTCGTCCGGACCTGCGTTGCTCCCGCCGCAGGCCGATGCGGCCAGGGCCCAGAGCAAAAGTGCGAGGTGGCTGAGTTTCATGACGTAAAAATAATAAAAAAGGGGCTGACCGCCTGATTTGTGGCAGGCAAGTCAGCCCCGGTTATTTAGGTTTTAGTCAGCTGCGGGAGGGGTGCAGTTGCTGAAGAACACATCCTCGCCGATCACGGTCTCGGCCAGATCGAACTGGGCGCCGCCACCGTTGTTGTTGAGGATGGGGTGAACCGTCTTGCCCTGGAGGCCACCGGCGACGTTGAAGTACTTGTACTCCACGCCGTTGATGGTTTCCGTCCCGGCAGGGGTGGCACCCGGCCATCCGCCGAACAGCTCCACATCGCCCCAGGCGTACATCGCAAGGGCGTCCCAGCCGGTCTTGTCTTCCACATAGAAGCGGCAGCCCGGATCGTCGATGGAGGTAGCCGAAGAGGCTCCCGCCTCGAAGAACCAGTTGCGGTCGATGGTAATTTCCATGACGTCATACTGGGCACCGGCGCCGGCGTTGTTGAAGATGATGTTGTAGGACTGGCCGATGAACGAGTCGCTGATCTTGTACTGCTTGTACACCTTGCCCGCCAGGCGAACCTCGCCCACGGGAACGGCGCCGGACCAGCCGCCGAAGATTTCGGGCTTGTCAGACTGCCAGCCGTAAACGCTCAGGGCATCCCAGCCGGTGTTGTCGGCCACGTAGATGCTGTAGGTCGAGCGCGGATCGGCGGAGAAGGAGGCGCCATCAGCCGTGATGGTGATGAACATGCTTTCCTGCATGGCGATCGAGAAGTCGCCCAACTGCACTCCATTGCCGTTGTTGTTGAAGATCAGGTTTTCCTCGGATCCCAGGTAATCACCGTCGAAGCGGAAGTGCTGGTACTGCACGCCGTTGAAGGTGACTACTTCCTTCGGGGCCGAGCCCGGCCACCCGCCGAACAGCTCGTGGAACTCGCCGTCGTTGCTCCAGGAGTACACCGACAGGGCATCCCAGCCGGTCTCATCCTTGACGTAGAAGTCCACCCAGGTGATCTGCTTGGGCTTGTCGATGATCGTCGCGCTGTTGGCCTGGACATCCAGGAAGAGCTCTTCCCCAAGCGTGACGTTCGGGCCGTCGAACTGGGTGCCGCCGCCGTTGTTGTTGAAGATCAGGTTGACGTTCTTGCCGATGTTGCTGTCACCGAACGCGAAGGCGGTGAACTCGACTTCGTTGACGACGACCTGGCCCACGGGCTGGGCACCCGGCCATCCGCCGAACAGTTCCACATCACCCCAGGCGTACAGGGCGATATCGTCCCAGCCGGTGTTGTTCTTGATGTAGATATAGACGGGGAGTTCGCCCGATTCGTTGATCGTGGCTTCGGTGTCCGTGATGGTCATGAAGACCCGGTCGGCCATGTTGAGGATCGGTCCGTCGAACTGCAGGCCGTTGCCGCCGTTGTTGAAGATCAGGTGCTCTTCCAGGCCCTCATCGGTGCTGATGAAGTCGAAACGCTTGTAGGTGACACCGTTCCAGGTGACCTCCGCCGCCGCGTGGGCGCCCGGCCAGGCGCCGAACAGTTCCTTGTCGCCCCAGGCGTACAGCGCCAGGTCTTCCCAACCGGAGTTGTCCACGACGTACAGGCTCATGACATAAGGCTCGACATCCTCGTTCTCGACAATGGCAAAGCAGCTGCCGCTGAGGGCGAGTTTGAGGTCCGCGGCCAGGTTGAGTCCGATACCGCCGGCGCTCTTGAGGGTCTTCTCCTCAGGATCGCCGCCGTTGTTGAAGATCAGGTTGGCGAAGTGGTCCAGGTAGGTTTCCTCGAACTCGAAGCGCAGGTAGTCGGTGCCATCCTTGTTGACGGTCTCCACCGCCGTGGCACCCGGCCAGGCGCCGAAGGCCTCTTCGGTCGGGATCTCACTCGGGTTGGCCGAATACAGATAGACATTCTCCCAGTCGGTCAGGTTCGAGACGTACAGGCTGACGAGCGGAGTCGAAGGGACGTACAGCTCGATGCCCGGATTCTCGATGTCCGCGATGCCGGTGAGGGTCAGGTTGCCGTCACCGTCGGAGGACAGGGCGTAGAAGAAGTCCGTGGTCTGGCCGAAGGTAATGATCGGTTCCAGGTCACCGGAGATCTGCTTCTTGCCGCCGTTGACGTTGAAGATCAGATGTTCGGTCTTGCCCATCGCATCGCCCTTGGGGATGTCGAAGTAGGCCCACAGGTGCTCGCCGAGCATGGCGGTACCGGTGGTCTCGATACCGGGCCAGCCTCCGCCGAGGTCGTTTTCGTCACCGTACATGTACAGGTTGACGGCATCCACCTCGTTGTCGTTGATGTACCATACACGGTAGCTGTCGATATGGGTCGGGATGGGAATCGCCGGAGCGTCGTAATAGGAGGCCCAGCGGGTGACATAGACGTTGTAACGCTTGCCGGTCTGGGCGTCCAGTTTGTGCTGGGCTTCTTCGCCCTTGGCGGTCACCTCGCGGCGGTCCTTGGTGGAATAGAACCAGAAACCGTCGTTGAGGGTCTTGCCGGCCTCAAAAGTGGCCGGGTTCAGGTAGATGCCCCACTTGCCCTGGATCTCCTCAGATTTCTGCAGGATCCAGTTGACATTGCCGACAGCCGCCGCTCCGCCGTTGAACGGGCCGCAGATATACACGGCGTCATCGGCAGCGGTGCTGGTGGGCAGGATGGCCTCGATGAGGATCTGCCCGTCCTGGGTGGCAAAAGCCGGCTGTTCGTGGTCGAATACGATTTCTTCCTTGAGGCAGGAGCTTAGGCTGAGTGCAGCAAGGGAAATCAACGCATATTTCAATACTTTTTTCATATCACGAAAGGTTTACTGGGCGTTGTAATTCGGGTTCTGTACCAATCCGGGGTTGACCGAAAGGGCAGCCTGCGGCAGCGGGAACCACTCGTACTTGCGGTCGCGCTTGGCCGGGAGACTGTACCCGTCCTCGGTGGCCCTTCCGAAGAACCACCACTGGCCCTGGGTGAACTTGTCGAAACGACGAAGGTCGGTGCGGCGACGGCGCCCCTCGCAGAGGAACTCGATGCCCCACTGGCTGAGCATCCAATCCTTGTCGAACGCGGTGAATCCGTGTCCGGGATCGTTCTGGGCAGTTGCCCAGTCGGCAGCGCTGAAGTAGCGCTTGCGGACCAGGTTGACGATGGTCTTGGCATCGCCCATGGAGGAAGAGACGCCGCGCAGGGTGCACTCGGCCAGCATGTAGTAGGCCTCGGTCAGGCGGATTTCCACCTCGTCGATGTCTTCCCATTTCAGGCCGGCAGATTCCGGCGCGATGGGATAGCGGAGCATGCGGATACCGGAGTTGGTCTCGCCCCAGCGGGGGGACATGACCGTCTCGAGGTTGCGGCCCAGGTTCTGGAAGGTGCCGACCTGGTCCACATAGACCAGATCCTGGCCGTCACGGTCGGCGTCGGCCTTGACCGGCTTGCCGGTGACGAGGTTCTTCATGGCACCGATCAGGAAAAGTCCGCTGTAATTGTTCTCGTCGCTGTTCCACTTGTATCCGGCCTTGCGGATGTCGCGGTTGTCGAAACGCTCGTAGACAGCACCCAGCTTGTCGTTGTAGGGGGCGTCCAGGAAGCAGGTCGCGCCGATTGAGCCGCCGGTCTCCTGGACCTTGCCGCTATTGTCATAAGACGGGGTGAGGCAGATGCAGTTCCATCCGGGCATCACCGTCGTGTATCCCAGGAACTCGTTGTAGTTGTAGGGCAGGAACGGCAGAGAGCGGATGTTCAGGCAGTTCGAGGCATAGTGGCTGCTCTCCTGCGCGAAGGCGAAGACCACCTCGGGGCAGGAAGCGTTGTTGAATCCGTAGATGTCGCGGTAGTCGGCGGCCAGGCTGTACTTGCCATAGCTACCGTTGATGATCTCTTCGCAGAGCTTCGCGCACTCCGTGTAGTGCGGGGTGCCCGTGAACAGTTCGGAGTTCAGCAGCAGGCGGGCCTTGAGTATGCGGTTCGCAGCCTGGTTCATGGCGTTGACCTTGTTCTGGGACAGATCGTTTACCGACTCGTCCAGGTCCTTCATGATGAAGTCATAGACCTTCTGGCAGCCCGTGTTGAAGTCTTTGTCGGCCGATCCGGGGATATCCGTCTCGCCGTAGTCGCAGATGGGCAGCGCGCCGCCCCACAGCTCGAAGATGTTGTAGTACTGCCAGGCGCGCAGGGAACGGACCTCGGCGATGTACTCGTTGACGACCTTCTGGTCCAGTCCGACAGCCTCGGCGTTGATGTTATACAGGTCGGTCAGCAGGTTGTTGCACAGACCGATTGTTTCCCAGGAGGATTCCCAGGCCTGACGGATGATCGTCGCCTCGGAAGTCCAGCTGTGGGTAGAAAGAACGAACTTCAGACCTTCGTCCCAACCCCAGGAACTACCGTTCCAGGTGCGCCAGGCGACCTGGTCAGCAGAGAACTCCTGCAGGTAGAAACCGTACTCCATGAAGCGGTTCGCAGCGGAATAGTAGATGGCGCTGACGGCTCCCTGGATGTTTCCGTCGTTCTGGTAGTACTCGGAGGCTCCGATTACGCTGAAAGTCTCTTCATCGAGATTGAAGCAGGCGGTGTGGCTGAAAGCCATCGTCGCAAGAGCGATCAAAGCGAAAATATGTTTTCTCATGATGTGTTCCTCCTTGTTAGAAAGTCAAAGTAACACCGAGCGTGACAGCGGTTGCGGTCGGATAGGCGCTGTTGCTGTCCACGCCGGGTTCGATACCGGTTACGTGAACGATGGACGGGTCACTGCCCGAGTATTTCGTCAGGGTGTAGATGTTCTTGGCCGACAGGTAAGCCCGCAGGGACTTGATGACGGACTCCTTCGGGTTGAAGGTGTATCCGAGCGTCGCGTTCTGCAGCTTGAAGTAGTCACCGTTCTCCAGGAAGAAGGAGGAGATGACACCGCCGCCGGTGGTGATGTAGGAATCGGTCGTGTAGGCCGTGCGGAAGATGTTATCGGTACCGCAGCCCTGCAGGCCCATGCCGTACTTGCGCATGTTGAAGATCTGGTATCCGAACGCGCCCGTGAACTGCAGGGCGAGATCGAAGTTCTTCCAGCTCAGGCTGTTGTTCCAGTTGAGGAACATCTTCGGGGCACCGTTGCCGATATAACGTTTCCAGGAAGGATCGGCGGCGGAGGCGATGACCTTGTTGCCGTCGTTGTCGTACACCAGCATGTTCTTGTTCTCGTCCACGCCGGCATACTCATATCCGTAGAACTGGCCCATCTTGCCGCGTTCCGCGACGCGGAAGAAGTACTCGTTGGTGCCGACACCCGGCTTGAGGTAGAGTTCCATGTAGGAAGCCTTGTAGGTGTCGTTCGACAGGGTCTTCAGGGTCGTCTCGCCGAACGAGGCGTTGATGCCCGTGGTCCAGTTGATTCCGCGGCCCTTCAGCACGTCGTAGTCGAGGGAGAGCTCGATACCCTTGTTGGAAGTCGTACCGACGTTGACCAGAATGGTGGAGTACACATACGGCGGCTGGGGAGCCGTGTAGTTGTACAGCAGGTCGCGGCTCTGGCGGTCGAACAGGTCGATGCTACCGCGCAGGCGGTTCCACAGGACGAAATCGATACCGGCGTTGATGGCGACCAGGCGCTCCCAACGCAGGTTCGGGTTCGGGTTGGAGGAAGGCTTGTAAGCGGTGATGAACTCGCCGTCCTGGATGTAGCTGCCGCTGGCGGAGTAGGTGGCCAGGGACTGGTACGGGTCGAAATCGGAACGACCGGTTACACCGTAGGAGATACGGGGCTTGAGGCTCTGGATGTAATCAGCGCCCTTCAGCAGGCCGGTGTTGGCGAGTTCGACAGCCAGGGAGACGGACGGGAAAGCGCCCCACTTGTTGTTCGCACCGAACTTGGTGGAACCTTCGTAACGGATCGAAGCCGAAGCGAAGACGGTGTTGCGCCAGTTGTAGTTCACGCGCCCGAAGGTGCCGATCAGCTTGTACAGCGACTTGTAGGAAGACATGTTCGCCTTGCCCTCGCCGAGATACTGGCCCGCACCGATGTTGTTGTAACCCATGATGTCGGTGGCGAAGTCGTTGTTCTGCATCCACATGCTCTCGTAGGTCGTGTCCTGGTAGGCATAACCGGCAACGGCGGTCACGGTGTGGTCGCCGCCGGAATACATGTAGTTGAACAGCCATTCCAGCTGGTTGGTGTACCATTTCTGATACTGCAGCGTTGCACGGCCGTCATAGTCGTTCCAGAAGCTTTCGGACGAGATGGACGGAGTGTAGTAGTTGCTCTTCAGATCGTTGTAGTTGTAGGAATACTGCAGCGACGTGGTGAGGTTGTGGTGGGCATTGGAGAAGAGGATGAGCTTGGCCGAAGCGGTGCCCAGCAGGTACAGGCGCTGGCCGTCGTTCTTGTTGACCGTCAGTTCCGAAACCGGGTTCTTGACACCCGTGGCGGAAGTGGGCTGGTACCAGGAACCATCCTCGTTGTAAACGGGCATCGTCGGGTTCAGGTTCAGGGCGGTGTCGATCATGCCGTCATTGCCCCACAGCTCGTTCACGCGGCGGACATTGATCGCAGCGTTGAAGGTGGCGCGGCCGCCGAAGCCCTTCTGCTCGACGGCTGCACGGCCGCCGAACTCGGTACGGCCGGAAGCGATGTCCAGACCGTTGGCCTTCTTCCAGTTGACGGAAGCGTTGTAGGAACCGTTGTCGGTGCTGCCGTCCAGCGCGACGTACTGGTTGATGTCGTACGAAACGGGACGGGTGATCTCCGAATACCAGTCGGTCGAAGCACCATAGTCGTTACCGCGCAGCGAGCGGCGGAACTCGTCCGGCGTCAGCGTCGCGATGTGCGGTTTGGCGATGTTCAGGCCGACCCAGCTGTCGTAGGTGACGTGCGAGCGGTCCGCGGAGGTGCTGCTGTCGCCCTTGCGGGTAGTGATCAGGATGACGCCGTTCGCACCGCGCGTACCGTAGATGGCGGCGGAGGCCGCATCCTTCAGGACGGTGATGGACTCGATGTCCTGGGCGGAGATGTTCCGGATGTCACCGCCGGTCACGCCGTCGATGACGTACAGGGGACCATTGCCGGCCTTCAGGGAAGTGGCGCCACGGATCTGCAGGTCGGACGAGGAGTTCGGGTTGGCGGCTGCCGTCGTGTTGACGTTCAGACCGGCGACCTTACCGTTCATCAGTTCCATGACATTGTTCATGCTACCCTGCACGAAGTCCTTCTTGTCCACCTGGACAATCGAGCTGGACAGCTCTTTCTTGGACAGCGTACCATAACCGATCACGACGACCTCGTCGAGGAACTCGGTGTCCTCGGCCAGGGTGATGGTGGCCGGCGCCTGGGAAGCTTTGAAAGAAACGGAGGCGTAACCGATGCAGCTGACCTCGACGGTCGCATCGGGCGAAGCCACCTTGAGTGTGTAGTGTCCGTCCATGTCCGTGATTGTACCGTTGGACGTGCCCTGCTCGAGGACCGTCGCGCCGATCACCGGACCCAACTCGTCGACGACCACACCCTTGACCTCATACCCGCCCTGGGCGGATACGTTGGCTCCCAACACGGCCGAAACCGCGAAGGCAGCGAGGAAGGTTAGGATTCTTTTCATAAAGTTGTTGTGAATATATTGGAATTATTGTTTTGTCTTTTTGACCTGGACCAGCCCCACCGCGAGGCTGCCGGCAACCAGCAGCACGCCGGCGACGACCAGCATGGTGGCCTGCGCGCCCCCGACCAGCCGGAGGATGACTCCGCCCAGGGCGGCGGCGACGATCTGCGGCAGGCAGATCGTACAGTTGAACAGGCCCAGGTAACTGCCCATGTTCCCGCCGCTGAGCGCGTTGGTCAGCAGGGTGAAGGGCAGGGCCAGCATGGCCGCCCAGGCCGCTCCGATCAGGAAGTACGAGACGAACAGCAGGTACTGGCTGTGCACGAAGGCGACCGAGACGAATCCGGCGGCGCCGATCAGCAGGCTGACCACGTAGGCCAGCCGCAGGGACTTGAACTTCGGCAGGACGATGGCCCAGAGGATGGACCCGACGGCCTGGACGGCGAAGACGACGCCCACCCAGTTGCCCGCCGCCTGGTAGCCTTCCGATGCCGGATCGGTCGTGCCCCAGCAGTTCGCGGCGATCGCGCCGTTGGAGTAGGTCCACATGTACATGAACGCGGCCCAGCAGAAGAACTGCACCAGTCCGACGGTCCAGAAGGTCTTCGGGGCGTGCAACAGCAGCTGCAGCAGGCCGGGCTTGGACGCCTGGGCGCTGCCGGGGGCGGCCTGAGCGCGCTCCGTGATGCCGTGGAAGGCGGCGTATTCTGCCGGCGGCATCTCCTTGACCTTGGCGAAGGTGTACAGCACGCACAGGATCAGGATGGCGGCGCCGCAGTAGAAGCTCCAGATGACCGAAGGCGGGATGACCCCCTTGGGGGCGGTGTTCGCGATGCCGATCCAGGTGAAGAAGATCGGGAACAGGTAACCGACCAGGCTGCCGGCGTTGCACAGCAGGGACTGGATGGAGTAGGCCTGGGCCTTCTGGTTCTCACCGACCATGTCGCCGACCATCATCTTGAAGGGCTGCATCGCCACGTTGATCGAGGTGTCCAGGAAGATCAGCGAGAACAGCCCGAACCACATGGCCCCGTTCAGGCCGAGGATCAGGCGCTGGCTGAAATTCAGGCTGCCGGCGTTGGGCAGCAGCAGCATCACCAGGACGGCCACGATGGCACCGACCAGCAGGTAGGGCTTGCGGCGGCCCATCCGGCACCAGGTCCGGTCGGAGTATTTGCCGATCAGGGGCTGGACGATCATGCCCATCAGCGGGGGCAGGATCCAGAAGAAACTGAGCTGGTGCGGATCTGCGCCCAGCGTCGCGAAAATCCGGCTGATGTTCGCGCTCTGCAGCGCATAGGCGATCTGCACTCCGAAAAATCCGAAGCTCAGGTTCCACATCTGCCAGAAGGTGAGTTTGGTAGATTGCATGCTTGGTGTTATTGACGTCGACGGCAAAGTTGACAATTCTTGCGCGCGTATAAAATAGGTGTCGGATGAACGGTAGATTTTTGCGGATGAATGGTCGGATTCGAAAGAAATTTATTATCTTGAGGCCTGTTAATACATGAAATTTTCTACCGAAGTCTGGATCATTCACGGATTTGCATTATTGCACGGCGCCGTCGCGCTGGGCTGCCGGATGGCAGGCCTGCCGGACGAGATGCTGCTGACCCTGCTGACGATGCTGCTGGTGGTGGTGCTGTGCCTGCGCTGCCGGGTCAGCGGCCCCCTGATGGCGGTCTCCGTCATCGCCGTCAACATCGTCGGTGTGCTGCTGGGGCGGGCGACTTCGTGGCTGCTGGGCCTGGCCTTCACCTCGCCGCTGGCCATCTATCCGCTGTCCACCTTCGTCTGCACCGAAATCATCGGCTGGTCGATGCTGGGCATCGCCCGTATCGTTTCGCGCCGGCATCCGACGCCGCCCGGGGCGTCCGTATCCTCGCTGAAATGGCTGCTGATCACCTTCGTGCTGATCCTGGTGACGCGCCTGGCCATCCTGCTGCTGTCCCGGGACAGCTGGAGCGGGCAGAACACCGCCATCTCGATCCTGCTGGACTATTCGTTGACGCTCGCGGTCGTCGTGGTGCTGGCCGAATACGCCCTGCGCCTCCAGCAACGGGCGCGCGAGTCCTCGGAGGTGGCCAACCTGGCCCAGTACCGCTACCACAAGCTCAAACAGCAGGTCAACCCGCATTTCCTGTTCAACTCGCTGAACGTGCTGGATTTCATGATCCAGGAGCAGTCCTCCGAAGAGGCCAGCCTCTACACCCACAAACTCGCGGACGTGTACCGCTACATGATCAAGAACGAGGACGAGACCACCGTGCGGCTGCGGGACGAGATGGATTTCGTGATGCAGTACGTGGACCTGCTGCAGGTGCGCTTCCCGGTGGGGATCGCGTTTGAGACGCAGATTCCCGAGGAGGCCTACGCCCGTTCGGTCGTGCCCTGCTGCGTCCAGCTGCTGATCGAGAATGCCCTCAAGCACAACGCCGTCAGCGCCGACCGGCCGCTGCGCATCTGCATCACGGCGACCCTGGACAGCGTCACCGTATCCAACAACCGCAACCCCAAGCTCACCCGCGTCGAATCGACGGGCCTGGGCTTGAAATACATCCGCCAGCAATACAAGGACCTTTCCGGCCAGTCCGTACAGGTCCGGGAAGAAGAAGATTTGTACGCTGTTACCGTGCCCCTGCTATGATCCGAGCCCTGATTGTCGAGGACGAGCCCATGGCCCAGGCCCAGCTCGCCCGCCTGATTAAGACCCATTTTCCTGACATCGAAGTCGTGGCGATGACCGATTCGGTCCGTTCGACGGTGGAGTTCCTGACAGCCGACCCCCCCATAAATGTCATTTTTATGGATGTGGAACTGTCTGACGGTGAGTGCTTTGAGATCTTCCGCCAGGTGCCGGTCCACTCGCAGGTCATCATGACGACGGCCTACGACTCGTATGCTGTCAAAGCCTTCGAGGCGGGCAGCATCGACTATCTGCTGAAACCCATCAGCGAGGAGGCCCTCAAGCGGGCGGTGTCGCGGGTGCGGGCGCGGACGGAGGTGCTGGATGTGGGGAAACTGCTGGCTGCGGTCGGCCGGCCCCGCCGGAAATACCGCGAGCGCGCCACCGTGCATGTCGGGGACCAGATCATCCCCGTCCGGGTGGCCGACATCGCCTTCTTCTATTCCGAAGACAAGAGCAATTTCCTGGTGATGTCCACGGGCGAGCGTTACCTGGTGGACGTGACGCTGGATACCCTGGAGAGTGAACTGGATCCGGAACAGTTCTTCCGGATCTCGCGGGGCTGCATCGTCGCGCGGCAGGCCGTGCGGCGTGTCAGCCGCCATTTCAGCGGCCGGCTCCGCCTGGAGACCAGCCCTGCGTCTCCCGGAGATCTGACCGTCTCACGCGCCCGCGTGGACGATTTCCTGAAGTGGTTGGAATAAACTACAGTTTGTAGTAGCTGCCCAGGATGGCGGCGAACCAGCGCGGCGGGAGCAGCTTCTTGAGGGTCACCGACAGGCGCTGCTCGAGCGTCGAGATGATGTAGTTGTAGCGGGGACGCCGGCAGGCGACGATTTTGGAGATCTTGCCTGCGAGGTATTCCGGCTTCAGCCCGGTGGTCTCGTCGTGTTCGATGCTGGCCAGGGACTTGGCGTAGGTCTTGTACACCTCGTAGGCCTGCGGATCGGCGACGCTCTTGCGCTGGGCCGTGAATCCCGTGGCGAAGTCGCCCGGTTCGATCACGACGACCTGGATGCCGAAGGCCTTGGTCTCCAGGCGCAGGGCTTCGCAGTACCCTTCGATCGCGAATTTGCTGGCTGAATACAGACCCTGGAACGGCAGGCCCATCAGGCCTCCGATCGAGCTGAAGCAGAGGATCTTGCCGCCGCCCTGGCTGCGCATCACCGGAACGACGTAGTGCAGGAAGCGCACCATGCCCATCCAGTTCACGTCCATCTGGCGCCGGGCGTCCTCCAGCGAGCTGAATTCCAGCGGTCCGCCGATGCCCATGCCGGCATTGTTGATGAACACGTCGATGCGCCCTTCCTTCTCGACGACCTGCGCGACGGCGGCTTCGACGTCCGCGTCCACCGTGGCGTCCGCGCGGATGTAGGTCACGCCGGGAATGCGGTCTTCGGCCTTGCGATGCGTTCCGTAAACCGTGTGTCCGTCGGCATGCAGGCGTTCGGCCATGGCCTTGCCGAATCCGGACGTGATGCCGGTGATGAGGATAACCATATTATGCGATGATTTCGAGTTGCCGGAAGATCTTGGTCAGCTTGTCCACCGCCTCGTCCACCTGCTCGACCGTGTGCGTCGCCATCAGGGCGAAACGGATCAGCACGTCTTTCTTGGGGACGGCGGGCTCGATGACCGGGGTGATGAAGACGCCCTGCTCGAGCGCCAGCTTGACCGCCGTCATCGCCTTGATCGTGTCGCGCACGAACAGCGGAATGATCGGGGACTGGGTGTGGCCCGTGTCGAAACCGTTGTCCTTGAAGGCCTTCTGCGCGTGGCGGGTGACCTCCCAGAGGTGCTCGCGGCGCTCCGGTTCCTCGATCATGATGTCCAGCGCCTTGCTGGCGGCGGCCGCGGCGGCCGGCGTCATCGACGCACTGAAGATCAGGGTGCGGGAGTTGTGCTTGAGGTAGTTCAGCACCTCGTGGCTGCCGGCGATGAAACCGCCCAGCGAACCGAAGCTCTTGGAGAAGGTGCCCATGATCAGGTCCGTCTGGTCGGTCAGGCCGTAGTGGCTGGCGGTGCCGCTGCCGTTCTCACCGATCACGCCCAGTCCGTGCGCGTCGTCCACCATCACCGAAGCGTTGTACTTGTCGCACAGCTCGACGATGCGGGGCAGGGGCGCGATGTCGCCTTCCATCGAATAGACGCCGTCCACGACGATCAGCTTGATCGCGTTCCGGGGCGTCAGGCGCAGCTTGCGCTCCAGGGCGTCCATGTCGTTGTGCGCGAACTTGCGGACCTCGGAGAATCCCAGCCGGGCGCCGTCGATGATGCAGGCGTGGTCCAGGGCGTCCAGGAACACGAATCCGCCGCGCGGAGCCAGGGCCGAGATGACGCCCAGGTTGACCTGGAAACCGGTGCTGTAGGTGACCGCCTCTTCCTTGCCGACGAACTTGGCCAGCTTGGCCTCCAGTTCTTCATGCAAGTCCAGGGTACCGTTCAGGAAACGGCTGCCGGAGCAGCTGGAACCATATTTGCGGACGGCTTCGATGGCCGCCTCTTTCAGTCGGGGATCGTCGGACAGACCCAGGTAGGAGTTCGAGCCGAACATCAGGACTTTCTGGCCCGATGCCATGGTGACGACAGGATCCTGTCCGGAAGAAATGGGACGATAGTAGGGGTAAATCCCCATCGCCTTGACATCCTGAGCTGTTGTGTACTTGGCACACATCTCATTCAGGAGGTTGGTCTTTGCCATAGGTTTAAGTACATTAATGAACTTGCAAATATAGAAAAAATCTTATAAATGCATAAAAAGGGTGCGCCCTTTTGACGGACGCACCCTCTGCAATCAATGCAGGCGGACTGCTAATAGCCCGGCAGCTGCTGGTCCTTCAGACCCGGATTGACGTCGATGACGCTGGTCTGGCTGAGCGGGCACAGCTCGGAGCCGATGGTGCGCAGGCCGCGGAACAGGCTGGCGTACCAGGAGATGTCGTCCAGGCCCTCGGCCCCCTTGAAGACCTTCAGGCCGTCGACGGTCTCGAAACCGCCCATCTGGTTGGCGCTGTCGGTGTTCGCGGCGACGACGGAATCGTTCATGTCCAGGACGGTCTTGCCGGCCGCCTTGTAGGCATCGATCTCTTCCTTGGTCAGCTGCTCTTTCTTGACGGACTCGAAGGGGATGGTGGCATCCGAGAATCCGAAGTATCCGGCAACCGGCGTGTAGATGCGGTAGCGGTCGTAGTTGGCATACGCGCCCGTGTGCGAAGCGATCTGCTTGATCTGCTCCTTGTTGGCCAGCAGGGTCTCGCGGAGGACACCCCAGCGGGCCAGCTCGGTGCGGCGCCAGGCCTCGCCGGCGAACTCCAGCTTGTTCTCGAGGATGATGGCCTTGAGGAACTCGTCGTGGGTCGTCGGGATGGTGCCGACCTTGGAGGCGTCACCGCCGTAGGCACGGGTCCGGATGGCCTTCAGCGCGTTCTGCGCCTCGGCGGACGGGGCTCCGTTGTACTCGTTGTCGGCCTCGGCGTACATCAGCAGGATGTGGCTGTAGCGGAACCAGGGCCAGTTGATGTCGCGCTTGTTGGTCGCGGTACCGATGCTGGTCTTCCAGCTGGGACGGAACTTGCCGATGTAGAATCCGCCGTAAGGGTGCAGATGGATGTTGCCGTTGTTGTCCACGGCGTAGGTGCAGATGGCCACGTCGCGGCGGAGGTCATCCTCGCCGTACTCGAAGTACAGGGCGGGGTTGATCTTCATCGCGGGCTGGCTCTTGCCGTACAGCGAGCTGGTGTGGCAGAAAGCGCCGTTGGTGTAACCGGTCTCGACGTTGCAGTTGGTGCCGAACTGGCCCTGCTCGAGGATGGATTCCTTGTTGTAGGCGCCGTTGACCAGGTCGATGAAGATCTGCTTGTAGTCAGCGCTCAGCGAGAAGGAACCGCGGTTCATGACGGCCTTGCAGGCGTCCATCGCGATCTTGTTCAGCTCTTTGACGCGGGCGGCGTCGGAGCGCTTCGCAACCTTCAGCGAGGACTCGGAATAGCTGTCCAGGTCCCAGCGCAGCGAGTAACCGGCGTTGTACAGGGCAACGCGGGCCAGCAGCGCATAGGCGGCCTCCTTGCAGTAACGCTCGGGGGTGAAGTTGGTGATTTCGCTCTTCCAGGGCAGCAGTTCGATGGCATCCTGCAGGTCCTTGACCATGTCGTCGAGGATGAGGTCACGGCTCTCGCGGGAGGACTCGAAGGTGCTCAGCGTAGCGACGGGAACGCGGGTGTACGGGACATCGCCCCAGTAGCGGACCAGGTTCAGGTACGCCATGGCACGGATGCAGAGGCTCTCGCCCAGCAGCTGCTTGACCTTGGGGGTCTGCTCCATCGTGGGGAGACCCTGGATGCAGACGTTCGCGTACTCGATGGCGGCGTAAGCGGCCGTGTAGGTGGAAGAACCGGTGATGGAACCGGACAGCAGGTAGTTGCCGATCTGGTTCTTGGAGTTGGTCAGACCTTCGGTGGAGATCACCTCATCGGTGCCCATACCCAGCTGGTACCACATTTCGCGGTTGTACCCGGCGGGATAGGCGGCCAGGACGGCCATCTCGGCGCGGCCTTCCGTCTGGAAGATGGAGGCACTGTCGAATTTGGTCTGGGAAGGAATGTCCAGGAAGTCATTGCAGGCGACGAGGCCGAGACCCAGGACAGCGACCGAAACAATAGTGAATAATTTTTTCATGGCCGTAAGGATTAGAAGGTGATATTGAGACCGACGACGGCACCCTTGGCACGCGGGTAGGCCGAGCTGTCCATACCGGCAGTCAGGATGCTGCTGGTGCTGGAGACCTCAGGATCGTAGCCGCTGTACTTGGTGAAGGTGTGGATGTTGCTCAGCGTCGCGTAGAAGCGGAGGTTGTCCACGTGGAACTTGCGGGTGAAGTTCTTGGGCAGGGTGTAGCCGAGGGTGATCGTATTCAGACGCAGGAAGGAACCGTCCTCCATGTACTTGTCCATCGGGCAGGTAATGGCGAGCTTGTTGTCGGAGTTGATGCTCCACATCATGTTGGCGTCCTTCTGGTTCGGGTTCAGGGCGGCCAGCTTGGCCAGGTCGGTGGAAACCTTGCCGGTGGCGGGATCGATCAGCATGAAGCGGTCGGCCATCTCGGCAACCATCGTCTGGTTCGGCAGGTAAGGGCCGATGAAGCGCTGGGTGGACATGTTGAAGACCTTGTTGCCGTAGCTGAAGTTCATGAACACGGTCAGGTCGAAGCCCTTCCAGGTGAAGGTGTTGGTCAGACCGCCGGTGAACAGCGGCATGGCGTTTCCGAGGACGACGCGGTCATCGTTGCCGGTCGTGCTGAACTGCGGATTGCCGTCGGCGTCGTACAGTTCGTCCTGCTGGCGCTTGATCTTGAAGTCGCCGGGCTTGATGTCGGCGCGCTTGCGGTTCTTGTCGTAGGCGATGCCGGCCTTCAGGATGTACTTGCCGTCGGAGGTCTGGTCGAACATGTCGGTCGTGTAGATGCCGTCGTACTGGTATCCGTAGAACTGGCCGATGGGCTCGTTCACGCGGATCATGTAGGCGCAGTGGCCTTCCTCGGCGGAACGGGTGAAGTAATCCTCGTCACCCAGTCCGTAGATCGCGAGGACTTTGGAGCGGTTGAACGAGATGTTGAAATCGGTGGTCCAGCGGAAGTCGCGGGAGTCGATGTTGATCGTGTTCAGCACGAGCTCGACACCGCGGTTGCGGATGGCGCCGATGTTCTGGAACTGGCTGGTGTAACCGGTGGAGGAAGGAATGGTGTTCTGGATGATCAGGTCACGGGACTCGTTGTTGTACCAGTCGACGCTGAGGGCGACGCGGTCGCGGGCGAATCCGAGGTCGAGACCGACGTTGAACGTGGTCGTGGTCTCCCACTTCAGGTTCGGGTTGCCGACGGTGGAACCCGGCTTGAGGGTGGAGACGTCGGTCTTGTTGATGGCGTAGTGGCCGGAACCGTAGTCCGTCGCATACATGTTGTTGCTGACGTTGCAGTTACCGGAGGTACCGTAACCGATGCGGAGCTTCGCACGGTTCATGATGTCCTTCATCGCGCTGTCCTTGTAGAAATCCTCTTCGGAGATGCGCCAGGCGGCGGAAGCGGACGGGAAGAATCCCCACTTGTTGCCCTTGGCGAACTTCGAGGAACCATCGGCACGAAGCGAAGCGGTCAGCAGGTAGCGGTCGGCGTAGTTGTACATCACGCGGCCGAAGAAGGAAACCAGCGCGCTGCTGCTGAAGCTGGAGGAACGGTTGTAGGACTGGGCCATGCTGAGGTCGTTCAGGCCGAAGTTGTTCTCCGCGAACCCGTAGTAGGTGTTGTTGTCACCCATCGAGTTGTTGAACAGGGTCTCCTGGCCGAGGAGGACGTTCAGGCTGTGGCGGCCGAATTCCTGGTTCCAGTTCAGGGTGTTGGTGATCTGCCAGGAGTAGCGCTCGCCGTGGTTCAGGCGGCCCCAGGGGTATACGCCCGTGGTCTGGGTGTCGGTCTTGTAGTTCTGGGCGCTGCGGGTGGTACCGTCATCCCAGTAGGTGTTGCGGGTGGAATACCAGGCATAGCTGCCGGCGGTCCGCCAGGTGAAGTGCTCGAGGAAGTCGATTTCCAGACCGCCGTTCACGCCGAACTGGCGGGTGATGTTGTGCTGGTCGACAGCCCGGTTCTCCAGAATCGGGTTGTTCAGGTCGTACTGCGAATCGATCGCGAGCATTTCGTCGCCGAGGTCGGTGTGCAGCATCTCTTCGGCCGTGTAACGGACACCGCCGGTCACAGGCTGGAGGATGGTCTTCTTCAGGGTGCCGCCGAGGGAACCGCCGCCTTCGACGTCAGAATCGCTGAAGTTGACGTTGAAGTCCAGGCGGACGCCCTTGAACAGCTCGTGGTTGATCTTGGCGCGCAGCGAGTTCTTCTTGTAACCGTGCTTCTCCATGATACCGTTCTGGTTCGTGTTGTTGTAGGAGACCATGAAGCGGGTCATTTCGTTGCCGCCGGTGATGTTGACGTTGTGGGACTGGGTCAGGCCGGTGCCGCCGAAGACGGCGTCCTGCCAGTCGATCGGGTTGGCGTTGCCATAACGCTGGTGGATGTAGTTGTACGCGTTCGAAGCATCGCCGAAGTCACCGAACATGTTGGTCCAGCTGGACATCTTGCTGGCCATCTCCATGAACTCGTACTGGTACTTGACGTAATCCTCGACACCGAGGAGCGGGAGCTTCTTGCCCAGCTTCTCGAACTCCACGTAACCGTTGTAGGTCACCTGGGTCTTGCCGGCCTTGCCGGACTTGGTGGTGATGAGGATGACACCGTTGGAACCCTGGGCACCGTAGATAGCGGTCGCGGAGGCGTCCTTCAGGACGTCGATGGACTCGATATCGTTGATGTCGACGTTCTGCAGACCGTTCTCCATGGCGAATCCGTCCACGATGTACAGAGGCGAGGTGGACTGGGTGATGGAGGTACCGCCGCGGACGGTGATGTTGATGCTGGCGCCAGGTGCACCGCTCTGGGTGACGACGTTGACACCGGCAGCCTTGCCGGTCAGGGCCTGGGCGGCGGTGGTGACGGGCACCTGGGCGATCTCCGTACCCATCACGGAGACGGAGGAACCGGTCAGGTCTTTGCGTTTGACCTTGGCGTAACCGATGGATACGGCCTGGTCGAGGAGCATGGCGTCGTCTGCCAGGGTGACGGTCATGTCAGAGGTGGCGCGGAGGCGCTGTCCGACGTAACCGAGGCAGGAAATCTCGATCTCGGCCCCGGACGGGACGCGGATCTCGAAGTTTCCGTCGATGTCCGTGATGACACCGTTGCTGGTGCCCGGCACGAAGACGGAGGCACCCACGATCGGTTCACCGTTGGAATCAAGGACCTTTCCCTTGCCGAGCGTCTGGGCGAATGCCGGGGCGCTCACAAGCAGCAAAGCCATAGCGGCCGCAAATGCGAAGAAGGATTTGCGGGTCAGAAAGTTGATAGCTTTCATCTAAGGTTGATTTGGTTAAACAATATGAGTAATTAAAGGCTTTTCGCTTTTATAATGGACGGCAAAGGTAGGTATTTTGTGTGGATTTGCAAGTGCTTTCGGGGCTATTGTGTCATCTCGATGAGCTGCTTGACCGGCGTGATGTACAGGTCCATGTGCCCGTCGGCGTTGTTGGCGGTCGAAACGATGTAGCGTCCGTTCATCACGAAATGCGGATGCGGGTCGGGATGCAGGCGGGACGGATTGTCCTGCGGCATCAGTGCATCGCGTGACGTATAGACGAAAACGTATTTCTCCGTCTCGCGGTTCCAGAACGCGACGGCCCAGCGGCAGCCGCGCCACCAGGTCTCGGGCGCCTGGTCGCAGACGACGTATTTGTTGTCGGGCGAGCAGTTGTTGTGCCGTGCGCCCGGTACGCCGGCCCAGCGCTCCTGCTGTCCCGTCGCCAGGTCCACGTGGTAGACGCAGTCGTCCTCGGTCATCCGGCCGTGGCCGCACCAGGACACGCCCTTGCCGTCATCGTCCCAGATTTCGTGCGAGGCGAAGTTCATCTTTTCGGCCGGGATGAGGGTCTTGGAGCCCTTGCGGACCAGCCACATCCGGGGATACCAGCCCGTCTCGGCCTGATAAGCCTGGCCCTGGGCCTCCCAGGCGGATTCCCAGGCGCACATCGCCAGCGAGTCGTCGATGGGGCACAGCTGGCCGTGGTTGCAGTTCCATTCGGTTTCGCCCCACAGGTCCCAGGCTCCGGTTTCGAGGTCCAGCAGGCCCTGCAGGTAGCGCTCGCGCCCTTCCGGCGTGCGCACGGCGGCGTCCAGGAAGGCTTTCTTGCGGTCTTGGGTCAGGGTCAGGTGCGTGGCCAGCCGGGTCACGACGCCCAGGTCGCTGAGTTCCTTGGGCACGTCGCACAGCTTGGTTTCCTGGTCCGGGGTGTCGAAGTTGCGGCGGAAGAATCCCCGCTGCCGGTCGCCGTACACCATGTAGTTGAGGCGCGTTTCGACGAAGGGGGTCATCGCCGGCAGACCGAAGTCGTGCACGGTGTCCGTCTTGAGGTCGGCCAGCATCAGGTGGCGTTCGCCCAGCCCCTTCTTTTCGTTGCCGTCGCTGTGCCAGAACAGCAGGTAGCGGCCGTCTTCGGTCATCGACTTGGTGACGAAGTACAGCGACTGGCGGTTGTCGTCGGGCGCGCCGTATTTGAGTGCGTAGGAAACGACGCCCGAGACGGGGTCGGTGACGGGCTCGAACAGGCTGGACTCTTCCGGCGTATGGATGCGGCCGGTGCAGGATGCCGCCAGCACCAGGGTGCCGGCCAGCAGGAGGGAAATGGCGTTTTTCATGGGATCATGGTTGTTGATGACGCTAAGATAGCAATTATATAATTATTAAAGATCGCGCGCGTGCAACGGAAAAGTTATTTGTATCTTTGCAGGAAATATTGCTCCTGTATGAAGAAGAGTCTGCTATTACTGTTTGCGGCGGCCGCCTTGATGGCGGCAGGCTGCTCCCACAAGGAGTACGACCTTTCTGACGGCGTCAACACGGAAATCACCCTGTTCGAGAAGGGAATTACCATTCCCGTCGGAAATATCGGCCCCATTACGCTCAACGATCTGCTGGGCAGGCTGGGCAACAGCCCGCTGCTGTCGATGGCGAAGGATTATCTGCCCGCACCCGACGAGGACGGATTCGTGTGCATCACGATGCAGAATCAGGTGATCCATACGATCAATGTCCTGGAGATCGACCAGAACATTACCGAGAAGGACAAGCCGTATATCTATGACTTCGGCACGCTGGATACCTCCGGGCCGCTTGCGGTCACCCTGCTGGGAACCTTCGGTTTCGCCTTCCCGCAGCAGCAGGTAAGTTTCGCCGTGGCCCATCCGGTCAGGGCGACGCTCCCGGTCACGGGCAAGGCGCTGTTCAGCTACAGGGATTCCGAGACGTACGAGTCGGTGCCCATCGCCGAATCGGTGCTGGACGGGACGTCCCTCCCGCGGAGCCGTACGGACGAGGAGTTCCTCCGCCTGGAGGCGCCGGACGGGATCTATGCGGGCGCGTCATCGATCGCTCTGGAGAATCTGAAGGTGGAACTGCCGGCCAACCTGATGGACAAGCTGTATTCCTCGGGCAAGGACATCGTCTTCTCCGTTTCATACAAGTCGTACCTGGGAATCGCTCCGAAAATGAACATCCCGATGGAGGAGTTCCCGATCAAGTTCTCCCTTCCCCTGGGGCGTTTCGACCTGAAGAAGGCTTCGGTGACGATGAATGTGGTGAATTCGCTTCCGCTCCGCGTGGAGGTGACCGACGCCTGGGCGCTGGATGAAGACGGATCCGTGCTTGGGGCGATCCTTATCGGCAACGATATCGTCATCCGTGGCGGTCTGGCGGACAGTCCGGCCGTTTCGCCCGTCACGCTGGAGATCGAGGCGGTGGAAGGCCGCATCCCGGACCTGTACGGGCTGCAGCTGTCGCTCGCCATCACGGCCGAGCCGTCTCTCCCGGTCAAGCCGATCCGCGGCGACCAGGGCATTTCTTTGGAATCCGCTAACGCCACCCTCTCCGGGGGCATAACCATCAACAAGGTACTATGAAGACAAGATACGCAATCATTTCGGCGCTGATGCTGTGCGCAGCGCTTCCGGCCGGGGCCCAGTCTTTCCAGGAGGGGTTCCTGCTCAGCAATTACCGGCTGGGCTACCGCTACAATCCGGCCCTGGGCAATGATTCCGACATGATCAGTATCGGGCAGTTCGGGCTGAACACCCGCGCCAATGTCGGTGCGGCGGCGTTCCTGTACCCCCGCGAAGGGGAAGTGGTGACGGCTCTCCATTCGTCGGTATCCGGCAGCGAGTTCCTCGGCAACCTGCAGGAACTCAACTACGGACTCGGCGATGTCAACTACAACCTGGCATCGTACGGCATCGCCCGCGGCGGCGCCTACCATACTTTCGAGGTCAATGTGCGCGGACAGTTCGGCGGAACGGCCCCCAAGACCTTCTTCGAGGTCGTCAAGATGGGTATGGATGACGGGAAGGACTACGACCTGAGCCGCTTCGGCGGTTTCGGCCAGCTGTACGCCGAGCTCGCCTACGGTTATTCGCGGCGTCTGGGCGACATCATCTCCGTCGGTGCACGGGCCAAGCTGCTCGTGGGTCTGGATGCGCTGAGCATGAAGGTGACCAGCTTCAACATGTCTTCGGGCAGCCCCGAGCTGAGTTCCGAGGTGGCGATGCAGGTGGATATGACCAGCAAGAGCTCTGCCATCCAGACGGATGAGTTCGGCAACATGGATTTCTCGCGCCGGATCGCGCGTGACAAGTGGCGTCTGCCTGCCGGCGGCGGACTGGCTGTGGATCTGGGCTTCGTTGTCACGCCGCTCGAGGGACTGGATCTCTCGGTGTCGCTGCTGGACCTCGGGGCGATGGTGTGGTATTACGGCAACGCCTTCAACGCTTCCGGGGAGTTGGAATTCACCGGACTGGAAGGGCTGACGCTCGACCAGATGAACAAGGACGGACTGCTGGACATCATGAAGGAAAAGGGAGAAGACGCGCTGGATACGTTCGTCTTTACGAAGCGCAGGGATAATGTGCGCGTGGCGATGGTTCCGTTCCAGGCCCATGTCGGAGCCCGTTACCGCATGCCGTTCTGGCAGGGGCTGAGCGTCGGCATGACCGGCATGTTCACGGAGGTCCAGGGGCTGCCTTACAAAGAGGCGCGTCTGGGCGTGGGCGTCTGTCCTCTGGACTGGCTGGACCTGACGGCCAACTATGGCGTCGGTTCGTACGGCACCGTGTTCGGCGTGGCCGGTTCGGTGCGTTTCCTGCGTTTCCGGGCGACCTTCGGGCTGCAGAACGGATTCGGCGGGACCATCCCCTATACTAACTGGGCGTTGCAGGCCAACAACAAGACGCTGACCTTCGGCCTGACGTACGATCTGTAGTTTCCGGACAAGATGCAAGGGATTTGGACCGTGTTGATGTTGGTGCTGTCCAACATCTTCATGACTTTTGCCTGGTACGGGCACCTGAAACTGCAGGAAATGAAGATATCGGACGGATGGCCCCTGATCCTGATCATCCTGATGTCCTGGGGAATCGCATTCTTTGAATACTGTCTGACCGTTCCCGCGAACCGCATCGGCTTCGCCGGGAACGGCGGACCTTTCTCCCTGGTCCAGCTGAAGGTCATCCAGGAGGTGATCTCCCTGACCGTGTTCACCATTGTGGTGACCCTGCTGTTCCGCGGCGAGGCCCTGCACTGGAACCACGCAGCCGCCTTCGTCTGCCTGGTCCTCGCCGTCTTCTTCGCCTTCCTGAAATAATCCGACCCTCCGGGCCCGCATACCTCCGTGGGGGTGACTCGCGGAGGGGGCGGATTGTTGTTGCGGCGGGGCAGGAGGGGTCTGGGCGGGAACAGACTTAGAGAGAGCCCGCCAGACCCCTTCCTGCCCTCGCCGAAACCCTGTTTTGCAGAATTTTAGCCATTTTTTCTGCAAACTGACCCTTGAGACATGGTTTTGCGGAATTTTCGTCGATTATTCTGCAAAAATCCCGACGTTTCAAACTCACGCCCCCGATCCCATGGCCCACGGCAACCGGCGCGGATGGCGGACGCTGCGCGCCCTCGATCATTTACCGAGGGGCGTACCCCTCGGACTCCCTGCGTCGCCACGCTCCGAGTTTCCCTGTCAACAACGATCCGCCCACGGCAACCGGCACGGAAGGCGGGCCCTTCCGGGGAGCCCGCCGCAGCGTGCCGGTAGCTGCCGCGCCGCGTAATGCGCGGCAGCAGTGCCGCAGGTCCGACAGCATCTATTGGTAACGATCGTCGCGGAACTATTCCGACACACCTCGGCCGGTAGGCGCCGAGCCTCGCGATGCGAGGCGCCGCTCCGGCGCGATAACATCGATATGGTCCGATAGCATCTGTGCCGGGCTGCCACCAGCACAATACTTTGCGGCAGAAAATACCAGGATTTCGTGGCAGAAATGGTTCGCAGGAGGGTCCAGTGAAGTGCGCCCCTTTCGTTGGACGGTTTAACAAATAACTTTATGGTTAAGAGTTCGGTATTGTATCGGACTCATTCCATTCAATTTTTCCTTGATTCGATCGTTGTAGTAATGAAGATATTCTTCAAGCTCACTCATGAAGTGTTCGATCGAGTCAAACTTGTGCAAATATAACAATTCAGACTTTAGCAGTCCAAAGAAGTTTTCCATTACTGCATTGTCCAGGCAGTTCCCTCTTCTGGACATACTTTGGATTATGTGGTTATCTTTCAACAACTTTTGATAGGCCTTGTGCTGGTATTGCCACCCCTGATCTGAATGAAGGATTGCATCTGTGTTACTCCCAATTACGGCGACAGTTCCAGTAATCATATCCATAACCATATCCAGAACAGGATGCCGGGAGATCGTGTAGTAGATCAGTTCACCGTTGTACAGGTCCAGGACAGGGGACAAATATACCTTGGCACCAAATAAGTGGAACTCAGTCACATCTGTAACCATCTTCCTGTAAGGCTGAGAAGCGTTAAAGTCTCGTTCCAGCAAGTTGGGCGCAATCTTTCCTATCTCGCCTTTGTAAGACCGATACTTCTTCATCCTGACCATACATTTGATCCCGGTTTCGGCCATCAGACGTCGTACTGTTTTGCTATTGATGGTGTAGCCCTCGTTTCGCATAGCTAAAGTGAGACGTCGATAACCATAGCGGCCTTTGTGCTGGTGATATAACTCTACTATGCGTTGTCGTTCGACAGCCCATTTGTCCGGCTTTTGTCTCGTGTTATAGTAAAATGTGGATCTGGCCATCCCCTTGATCTCCAACAGAAGGTCAAGGCGGTGTTTGGGCCTTAGTTCTTGGATGGCCCCCGCCCAATCGCGTGTAGACGGGCTTCCCTTTCTTCGACTAAGGCCTTCACTTTTTTTAACAGAGCATTCTCCGCCTCAAGATACTCGTTCCGCTTGCGGAGCATCTCAAGTTCGTCCATCTCTGCTTCAGTTCTTTGCCTTTTCTTTTTCATACCGTTTCGGCTTCCTTTTCTCTCTAACCCTATGGCTCCCTTTTCGTGATATAACCGACTCCAAGTCCGAAGATTCTCATGGGAAGTATTGTACAGGATGGATGCCTCTACCAAAGATAATCCTTTTCTTTCAATTTCCTCAAGTATCTCCACTTTCTGTTCTACAGTTAAACATACTTTGTGCGGAGGTTCGAGGAGTGCTAGCTCTCCGCCTTTTAAATAAATAGCCCTCAATCGTTTTAGATGACGTGCTGCCATCTTCAGTGTTACGCATACGTGGTTGACGCTTGCTCCTTTATCCAGCATCCGCATGGCCTGGACATACTTCGGGTAGTTCTCGTTCTTTTTCATAATACCTTTTTTTGTCCAACTTTTGGGGTGCAGATCACAGTAAACAGTTCTGCCAGGAAAAAGCGTGTTTTCCTGGCAGAACCGGTTTTTTATGGGACCGGGGACTAGAAGTCCTCGTTGTTTTCGTAGATCTTGGTTTCCCAGTCGCCGACCGAGGGAGCGAAGGTGATCTGTTTGTAGATCGAGCTGAGATCCAGGCCGATGTGGAAGGTGTACTGCTTGCCGTAGGCGAATTCGTTGTTCGGCAGCAGGCCGTACAGCATGTATTTGAAGACCTGTTCCGTCAGCGGGGGATAGTGGAATCCGCCGTGCTCGAAGCCCTCCACGTCGAAGACGACCTCGACGTACTGCTTGCCGATCTCGATTTCGTCCGGAACCGAGTAGTAGCGGTGGCTGGCGGCCATGCTGTCCTCCAGCGTGCTGGAGCCCACGTATTTCTCATTCTCCGAACCTACGCCCACCTTGGCGTCGCCTTCGAAGACCACCACCTTGCGGTAGTATCCCTGGCGCTTCCACACACCCTTGCTGCCCGCGATATCCTGGACGAAAGTGCCTGCGGATGCCACGTTCGCGGCCGTCAGGCGGCGCAGGTGGATCAGCCCCCGGAGTTCCTCCATCGGGGTGACGTCGCAGACCTTGTAGCCGATGTCGTTCGTGATGTGCTGGAACTCCAGCGGAATCATGCTCAGCAGTTCGACCGCCTTCTGGGCTGTCTTGGACACCAGCGGGCCCGCCTCGGTCTCCTTGACGGAGTAGGGTATGGAATAGGTCTGGTCCTGTGCTCCGTAGGCCAGGCTGCCCACGTACGGGTAATACGCGCTGAAGTTGATCCTGCGTGCATTCCCCCACATGTCGTGGTCGAAATAGGTGCTGTAGTTGCTGTTGCTTCCGTAGACCATTTTGTTGTCCACCAGCAGGTTGCCGCTTTCGGCGTCCGTCACGACCAGCCCGAAGGGAATCTCGTCGTTCATCGTCGCCAGGTTGTCGGCGGAGGTGACCACGTCGCCGCGTGTCACGCCGGACCCGCTGCGCGAGACGAGTTTGCCGTCACGCGTGACCAGCACGTCGAAGTTGACCTTCTGCTGTTGTGTATCGACAAAATCACCGTAGTCATCTTTCTGCAGGCAGGAACTCATGGTTCCCAGGCCCGTCAGGACCAGGGCGGCGAATGCGGCCGTCCTTGCAACGTTGTGAGGGAATCGGTTCATCATAAACATAATATTAAGTAAGGTATTATTAATCTTTTCTCTCATTTGCCCGGTCGTGGGTGGTTTGCCAGATGCGCGGGGTCATTCCCGTGACTTTCTTGAACGTGATGTTCAGCGACGACGCGCTGGGGAATCCGCAGGCCGTGGCGATTTCAGCCTGTTTGGCGCCACGGTGTGCGATGAGGTATTCTTCGGCGTAGTCGATGCGCAGGAAGTTCACCAGATCCGGGAAGCTCATCTTGTACGTGCTGTTTACCAGACGCGAGATATAGGTCTTGTTCGTGCCCAGGCTCTCGGCTACGTCCGCCAGCATCAGTCCCGGCTGCAGGAAAGCCTTCTCTTCCATCATCAGGTGTTCGAAACGGCCCATCAGGCTGTCCTTGTCCCAGGTGCGCTGGATGTTGCTGAACAGGGTTTCCGCGAGGCCCATTTCCTGGGAGAACGTTCCGCGTGATTCGGGTTCGGGCCTGCGGTCCTCAAGCAGGGAAGCGCTGTGCAGGAACTCCTCGCCTTCGTCACCGAACTCGTTCAGGAAATTCCAGACCGCCTCGTTGTAAACCGAGCGGATCGTCTCCGGCGTGTAGTTGTATCGGAAAGCCAGGGCCAGTTCACGCATCGTAAGGGTTTTCTTCGCGCCGAACATGGCGGTGTAGCTGAAAGGCGACAGGACCAGCGCGAACAGGAACGATATCGTCGGCGGCAGCCAGATGTGGGAGATCAGTATGCTGCGGAAGACAAAGATCTTCAGGATGGTGAACAGGATCAGCGGCGTGAGGTTGTAGTACTGCAGCTCGACGATGCTGATTTTCCCCTTGTGGAAGAGAAAATCGAAATAGCGCTTCGGTTTGAAATCCCCTTCGCGCCAGGCCGTGATAAACGAGCTGATCAGACCGATCAGCTCCAAGCCCAGTACGACGCGGAAGATGATCGACGAGTTGAAGAAATACATGAAAGCGACCCCCTGGGCGGAATAGTTCTCCATGACGGAAGGTCCTTCCGCGTACAGGCGTGACAAAAAGGATTCAAGTTGTCCGGGACCGGCGAGCAGCGTGATCATGACGACGGAGGTGAAGAGTGCCACAGGCAGCACGATCCAGATCAGCTGGTGAAACTTGATATCTTCTCCCGTGCGCAGCTTGCGCAGGTACATGATCGTCAGGGGGAGCACGCAGGGCGCGACCAGCTGGGCCATGTTGCTGGTGGCCAGCAGCAGCGAGTCGGAAGCGTTCGGATCGCCGTATGCGCAGTCGGTGAACGTGTACAGCAGCATGATGATCAGCAGGCACACCATGACCGGAAAGGTCTTGGTGCTGCTGACGAACAGCGTGTGGTTGAATAACCACAGCAGGCAGACCAAAACGGGCATATAGGTCAATAATGTCAGGACGACCATGGTGATGTGCTCCTTTAAAAACGCGTTTCTACTATAAATAATTTATAATGCCACTGCAAATATAAATAAAAATTTGAAATACCAAAAATTTTTATCATTATATCGAAAATAATTTTCAAAAACATTCTTACCTTTGCAGGGCGGTGACCGATTTACGGTGGTTGATAAATGTGTTGATAATTTTTTCGCCACACGCCAAACTCCCGGTTTTGGGATGTTTTGCCCCGTTTTCCACCCCCCCCGCATAGAAATTTTAGATTTAAGACGAAAATTTATTCGATTTGAAAAAAATTATGCGAATCTGAAAAATAATTTTCCGAACATAAAATTTTCTTGCAGTACCTTTGCGGTCGAAATTTTACGAGATGAAAAATCGCACAACAACTCGCCACAGCTTTTTCGGCACAAGTCTTAGACTTGCGGTGATCTCCCTGTTGTTGTGCCCGGTTCTCGCCAAGGCCCAGAACCCCATCATCCCCCCGATGCCTGAAATTCTCCCTCCTGTCCCCACTTCCACCGTCCCGGCTGCAAAGCAGCCCCGCTATGAAGTTCCGCAGGAAGGCATCCTCGCTCCTGTTGTGACCGAGACTCCCGCTGCAACGTCCGATCAGGCCGCTGCCGCCGGCCGTGATGCAGGTGCGCGTAATGAAAGCACGGGCGCTGCGCAGGGGATTGATGCCCGCAGCCTCTTCCCGACCGCCCAGACGGTGACGCCCGGCCAGGGCCCCCTGGCTCCGACCCCGGTTCTGTCTTCCAACCAGATCCGCGTCTACTTCCCGACCGGCGACGCAGTGCTGCGGAATTCCTACATGTCGAACGAGACCAACCTGGATGTCCTGGATATCCTGCTGACCGAGGTCTCCGACAACATCGACTCCGTGCTGGTCGTCTCCCAGGCTTCGCCCGAGGGAGATGTCGCCCGCAACATGAGCCTCGCCGAAGAGCGCGCCTACTCGATGCGCCGCCATATCATCGCCACCAACCCCGACCTGCTGTCCCGCATCTACCTCTACCCGATCGGTGAAGGCTGGAGCGAGCTCCGTTCGGCGATCCTGGCGGATCCCCAGCTGGACTTCGCTTCCCGTACCCGCCTCCTGTCGATCATCGACGCTACGGCGCCGGTAGAGGCCAAGAAGGCCCAGTTGCGCGCCCAGCCGGAGTACAGCCACCTGCTGCGGGACATCTTCCCGACGCTCCGCCTGTCGGCCGTCGATTTCCGCTTCAACACGGGACGGACTCCCCAGATCGCGGAGGTTCAGCCGCAGGCCCCGGGTCTCGTGGTGCTGCCGCTGATCATCCCCGTCGAGGACCTGCCGATCACCCTGCCGCAGTCTTCGATCGTGCTGGATCCGCTTGCCCTGCGTGTCCGCCCCCTGCCGATGCCGTCCGCCCGCAAGGAGAACCTGCTGTTCGCAGTCAAGACCAACCTCCTGTACGACGCGGTGACGATGCTGAACGCCGAGGTCGAGATCCCCTTCCTGTACCGCTTCTCGCTGCTGTGGGAGGATGTCTTCCCCTGGTGGGAGACCGGCAACAAGTACTGCCTGCAGCACTGGGAGATGGGTCCGGAACTCCGTTTCTGGTTCCGCTCCTGGCGTCCCGGCAGCATGGACAAGATGCTGGGCTGGTTCGTCGGCGCGTACGGTATGTCCTCCCGCTACGACATCCAGTTCGACACCAAGATCGACTACCAGGGCGAGTACTGGTCCGCCGGCCTGACAGCGGGTTATGTCATGCCTTTCAAGAAGGGCTGGCTGCACGATGCACTTCGTGCAAGACTCGAGTTTTCGCTTTCGGCAGGATACTTGCAGACTGACTATAGACACTACCTCCCGACTGACAGCTATGACATGCTGATCCGGGACAAATATAACGTTGGAACTGCGACTTACATCGGACCCACCAAGGCCAAAGTCAGCCTGGTCGTCCCGATCCGCACCCAAATCAGAGAACGCAGATAAGATGAAGAACGGACGCAACATAACCCGACTGGCAGGAATCGCAACGGCGGTTCTCCTGGCCCTCGCATCCATCGCCGGCTGCGAGCGCCGTCCGCTGGAAGAGGCCTCCGAGTTCGTCAGCATCCGTGTCGATGTGAACATCAAGGCCGTCGCGAACGTAAAGGTGGACGTGTACAACGAGCACATCCCCCTGCCCGACCTGAACACCGACATGATGCGCGTGCTGATCTACGACCCGGCCACCAAGAACCTCCTGTCGCAGAGCTTCATCTCGTCCAAGACGTACAACGAGGAAGGCAACCAGGTCCTGTCCGGTAACCTGAACATTTCGTACGGCAACTACGACATCCTGGTTTACAACTTCGATACCCCTACCACCCAGGTCACCGGTGAAGCCAACGAGTACAGCCTGCTGGCCTTCACCTCCGAGGTCTCCCCGGCCCTCAAGGCCAAGTTCCTCGGCCGCACCCGTGACGAGGTCGTTTCGACCATCGACGAGATCTGCTACGAACCCGACCACCTGGTCGTCGCCAAGGAAGAGGACTTCCGTATCAGCCCCCACGATACGGTCGTGGTCATCACCACCGAGGCCCGCACCATCGTGGATTCCTACTACCTGCAGATCCACGTGGAAGGCATGCAGTATGCCTCCACCGCCACCGCGGTCATCTCCGGTCTGTCGCCGTCCAACCACTTCGGCCTGAACGAGCGCACCGAGAACCCTCCGATCTCCGTGGCTTTCGACCTGCAGAAGAGCACCGACCCGCGCATTCCGGGCACGAACAAGGACGTCCTGTGCGCGGTGTTCAATACTTTCGGAAAGATTCCGAACGCGTCTTCGGACCTGCACGTAACCTTCAATGTCATCGACATCGCGGGCAATCTGGTGCAGTACGAGACCAGCCTGGACCGCATCTTCCTGACCGAGGATGCCATCGAGCGCCACTGGCTGCTGATCGACGAAACCTGGGTCATTCCGAACCCGAACCCGAACCCTGACCCCAGCGGCAGCGGCGGCGGTTTCCAGCCTACCGTTGACGATTGGGAAGAAGAACATGGAGAGATAGCCCTGTAATGAAGAAGTATGTTGGCATAGCACTCGCAGCCCTTGTGGCCTTCTCCGCCTGCACCAAGGTGGAGCGGGACCCCATGCCTGCCAGCAAGATCTCCTTCGCGGTCGGTGACTACGCGCACCGGACGAAGGCGGATCCTGCCGCGGGACATACGCTTTTCTCCGATGTCAGCACGACCTTCAACAGCCGCGCCTTCCTGTACGGTGCCGGTGTTTCCGGTGTCCAGCACTTCTTCGGTACCGGCGAGGGCGAGGTCGTCGCATTCGACGGCACGAATGCCTGGGCTCCCGGCGCAGTCAGAGGCAAGGAATACTTCTGGCCCTTCTCCTCCGAGAGCTATATCAACTTCGTCTGCTGGTACGACAAGAACGGCACACCGTCCGTCCATGCCGACTCCCTGGACGAGACTCAGATGCACTGGCTGGAGCGCACCATCGTCGCGGACGACGAGATCATGTTCGCGGACGAGGCCTGGCGCTACAACAACAACGACAACGCGCAGTTCCTCTACGAGGCCTCCGCGGGTGTTCCCGTGCTGTTCCACCACGCCCTGGCGCAGGTCGGATTCCGCGCCCGGATCAAGTCCGGATGCGATGTCAGCACCTCCGGCCTGACCCGTTGGGAAGTCAGCATCAGCGACGTCGCCCTCAGCAATGTCTACAATACCGGAACGCTGAACCTGTCCAATGCCGACCCCGATTCCCGGACCATCGTTCCCTGGACGGTGGACGGCGGCAACTGGACCGACCTGGACGACGCCGCTTCCGTGGAGATCGCCGGTACCAGCCAGGTCGCCCTGAACGCCTCCTCGGAAACGGTCCTGCAGGCTCCGCGCACCGTCCTGCCACAGCCGGTCAACAACAACATGATGCTGACGTTCAATTACCGCATCAGTTCGTACCGCGGCAACAGCGAGACGCCGTTCAGCGTCGAATACATGAGCTTCTCCGGCAGCCTCAAGGCCTTCACGCCCGAAATCGAAGCGTGGGGACTGGGACAGCGGATCATATACACGATTGTGATCGACCCGTCGACCGACACCATCCTCTTCGATCCTTCCCTGACGGACTGGGTGGCCGGTGAAGGTGGCGGCGTGACAGTTGAATAAACGGAAAAAAGAAAAGATAATGATCAACAACAAACAAAACATCATGAAAAAGTTTTTCTTCTTTGCAGCCGCCGCGCTGGTAGCGCTGGCCGCTTGCTCCAAGGTTGAGACCATCGAGACTCCTGCCCGGAAGATCGGCTTCAACGTTGGAACCTACAAGGCCGGGACCAAGGCTGATCCCGCCACCAAGCACGCCCTTCAGGATGAGACTAATTCTTTCAGCTCCAAGGCATGGCTCCACGCCAATGGCGCCGCGGCGGGTACGGACTTCTTCGGTACCGGCGAGACCGTGAGTTTCACGGCTGGAACCCCCAATGTCTGGGAACCGTCCAACGAGTACTTCTGGCCCAAGGCTGCGGACAGCTACATCAACTTCGTTTCCTGGTTCGCCACGAATTCCAAGAACCCGACGACCGTTTCCGAAACCGCACTGCAGTGGGGAACGAGCGCCGCGCCTGTCACCATCGCCAAGGATGACAACTTCCTCTTCGCCGACGAGGCCTGGAGATTCAGCAGCAACAACAATCCGGCAACGTACACGGCTGTCAGCGGCGTTTCCGAGGGTGTTCCCACCCTGTTCCACCACGCCCTGGCCAAGGTTCAGTTCAATGTCAAGCTGAAGACCACGACCCAGAGCACGAAGACCATCTGGGATGTCGCCATCCAGACCGCCAGCCTCAAGATCGGCAAGGACGGTTATCTGGCCCTGACCAATGCGGATCCTAGTACCGCCGCCACCACGGTTGCCTGGAAGGTCGGTTCCGCCGCTGCCACTTCCGACATCGTCGGTTGGGCACACCCGTCCAGCCCGACCCTGGAGACCATCGTGGAGACCAGCAGCACGGCTTCGGATGTCACCAAGGACTTCGCCAAGCTCACCTTTGAGAACTTTGCTCCGAAGACCCTGACGGACGGCAAGTACGAGAGCGCCGCCCAGGAGTTCCTCGCCGAGCGTACTGTCCTGCCCCAGACCCTGGGCACGACCGTCAAGTTCGCGATGACCTTCAAGATCAGCCTCTTCCATGACAGCAACAATGACGGAAACAAGGACGGTGCCGCCTACAGCGAGGAAATCGTGACGCTCACCGAGGAAAACCTTGCTACGCTTGTCAATACGATCACCGCTTGGAACATGAATACCAAGTATGTCTACAACGTGACCATCGACCCGGTTGGCAAGAAGGTCCTCTTCGATCCTGCCGTTGTTGACTGGGCGACCGTTACCTCCGTGGATACCGAGATCTATCCGCGTCCGTAATTGAATTCAGGCTCGGGGCGGCTGACCCTGCCCCGGGTCACCAAATGATTGAAAAAATAGTATTAACAAACAACAACACCAAACAACAAACAACGATGAAAAAGTGTTTAATCCTCGCAGCTGCGGCTCTGGTAGCCTTTGCCGCCTGCACCAAGGTCGAAACCGTTGAGGCACCGGCCCAGAAGGTCTCCTTCGAGGTTGCCAAGTACATGCAGTCCAAGGCGGAGACCAGCCTTCTGTCCGAGGCTGACGCCAACGGCAGTTCGATCAACAAGTTCCAGACGAACGCCTGGTACCATTCCGTCAATGACGGCAACCAGTATTTCATGAAGAACGTTGAAATCAACTGGAAGTCCGCCAAGAACGAATGGTCTTCCGACATTGACTACTACTGGCCGAAGACCGGTTATGTCAATTTCTACTCCTATGCCGGTACCCCCGCCCCTACCTCTTACGGTACGACGGCGGCAACCGAAGGAACCATCACGTACACGAATGCCGTGATCAACTACAACGACAACGTCCTGGTGGCCGATGCCGCCTATGGCTTCCATGCGAATGCCGCACAGTATCATATCGATCACGCTGACGTCAAGGGTGTGACCACGCTGTTCCGCCACTATCTTGCGAAGGTCGCTTTCAATGTCAGCCTCCGCACCACCGAGGAGAAGAAGTCTGCGACGAACTACTTCAAGGTCGAGGTCCTGGAAGCTTCTGTGAAGGTCTCCAACAAGGGAACGCTGACGCTGACGAATGCCGATCCGAATACCTCCAGAACGGCTGCCGCCCCCGGCACCACCGCCCTCAATCCCTGGACCAATGCGAATACCGCCAACGCGAATGTCGCCTGGGTGCCCGCTGCATGGAACGAGACTTCCGGTTCTGAGACCGTGGAAACAATCCAGATTGTTGCCTCCCCGGTTGAAGGAAAGGATATGAAGGCGCTTACGCTGAACCTGGCCAAGAATGCCGTCATTCAGACCGAGACCGACACCGTGATGCTGGCCATGCGCAGCGTCATGCCGCAGGCCCTGACGTCCAACCAGGTATTCTACATCAAGTACAAAGTCTCCGCCTACAATGACGCTTCGACCGATCCGTACTCTGTCGAGACCCTCGAGTTCACCAACCCGCTCACGTCGTTCATCGGTACATCTGCGCTCACCGCTTGGAACAAGAACACCAAGTACACCTACAACGTGTTTATCGACCCGATCGCCAGCAAGATCACCTTCGACCCGGCTGTCGAGGAGTGGGTGAACGAAGAGCAGAACTTCAACCCCTGGCTGAACTAAGAATCCTTCAGGCTCGGGGCGGCTGACCCTGCCCCGGGTCACCAAGAAAAATTATTATAAACTTTTAAACACATTATGATCATGAAAAAGTATTTCATCATCGCAATTGCGGCCCTGGTAGCCAGCGCCGCCTGCACCAAGACCGAGGTCAGCACCTTGACCCCGAACCAGGCCATCTCCTTCCAGGTGGCCAACTATGTCGGCCGTACCCGCGCCGGCGAGTCCCTCTTCCCGATGGACTCCACCTTCAAGACCTCTTCCTGGTTCCATGAGAACGCAACGGCTGCCGCCCAGGCTTTCATGGACAACGAGACCGTGAAGTGGCAGAGCACCAACAGCACCTGGGGCACCGACCGTGCCTACTTCTGGCCCAAGACCGGTTGGATCAACTTCTTCTCCTGGACCGGATATCCCCAGCCGACTTCGGTGACCGAAGGAAACGTCACGTACACCAACGCCGTGATCGCAACCGACTCCAACCCGATGGTCGCCTCCGCCGCCTATCATTACGCCAAGAACGAAAACGTCTATGCCGGTGACGACTACAAGTACAACGGCACCGATGTCGAGGGTGTTCCCACCCTGTTCCACCACCTGGTTTCCCAGGTCAACGTCATCGTCAAATTCGATGCGAGCGACATCTCCGACACCAACTACAAGTGGGATCTGGTGATCGAGGCCGACACCCTGAACTACGCCAACGCCGGATCGCTGGCCATCAACTTCGTCGACCCGGCTGCGAAGGGCCAGAACTGGCCGCTCACCTCGCCTGCCATCAACTGGACCCGCAGCGCTTCCGCCAACGTCGACCTGGTGGGTACCGATAACCTTGCCGAGGCCAACAAGCAGACCACCACGGCCGGTCAGGTTTCCGCCGGCAAGAACCTCTTCACCGCGATCAGCGTCCTGCCGCAGGATCTGACCGCCACGACCGGCAGCGCCGCCAAGTTCTCCATCAAGTACACCCTGACCAGCTACTACAACAATGTCCAGCACATCAAGGAGACGGTTGTCCTGGGTGGAAACGATGCCATCGCCCTCACGAACTTCAAGTATGACAATTCCGGAACGCCTGCGACGCTCGACGCCTGGAACACGAACTACCGCTACACCTACATCCTCACCATCAAGCCGAACAAGACCGTCACCTTCGACCCTGTCGTCGAACAGTGGGTTGACGAGCCCAACCAGCCCGGCTACACCTACCCGAACGAATAATCCGTTGAACGCATAAAGAAAGTTAAGAAAATGAAAAAGTATATCATCCTCGCAGCAGCGGCCCTGGCAGCCTTCGCCGCCTGCACCAAGACCGAGATTGCGCCGGAGGCCCAGCGCGAAATCAGCTTCGCCGTGGCGAACAACGTCCGCGCCCGTGCGGATATCATCTCCGGAGCGATCTACAACAACGGCGCGTTCGGTACCTACGCCTGGTTCAACGCCAGCGATGAATTCATGGTCAACGAGCAGGTGGACCAGATCGGTGGTGTCTGGAAGACCAAGGACCACACCTTCTACTGGCCCAAGACCGGCAGCATCGACTTCATCTCCTACTCCCCGTTCGCCGGTACCAGCGACACGCCCGGTACCGTCCCCGTGGTGACCAAGGACAGCATCAAGTACAACAACCTCACGGTTGCCAGCACCGATGTCATGTACGCCGACAAGGTGACCTGCAGCTCGAACGTGGACAACGTCCGCGACTCCCTGGGAACCGGCACCGATTCCGGATTCTCCGGCGTCCCGACGATCTTCCGTCACGCCCTTGCCAAGCTCAGCTTCAAGGTGATGGCCAACTTCACCGAGTGGCCTGATCCGCAGAGCCCGGGCGACACCACCAAGTGGGAAATCACCCTGAACAGCTTCAAGATCGGCGGCTTCCTGAACACCGGCTCCTGCGCCCTCGGCTGGGATGCGACCGCGAAGGCCTGGAACAAGCCCCAGGTCAACATCGGAACCGCTACCGATCCCGTGTACGTGAACGTCTGGAATGTGACCGATTCGACCCAGGTTACGGCCGCCCAGGAGCTTGCCTCCGCCCCGGTCGTGCTGGATACCGTCGCCCAGGACCTGGGCGCCGCCAGCGGATTCGTCCTGCCGCAGATCCTGACGGCAGCCTCGCAGACGATTACCATCAACGCGCACATCAAGACGACCCTTTCCAACAAGAAGGTCATCAACGAAGACTTCGTCAAGACCATCGACATCCGCGACATCTCCAACCTCAAGGCCTGGGAAATGAACCAGAACATCGTCTATACGATCAAGTTCAAACCGACCGCCAAGGCTGACGGCCCCAACGGCCTGGACGACTCGCCCGAAGACGTGACCATCACCTTCGACCCGGCTGTCGCCGACTGGACGAATGTCAGCACCTCCGCCACCATCCAGCTGTAGTGCGCGCGTGTACACGATAAGATCATAATGTGAATTTGGTCCGGGGCGGCTGACCCTGCCCCGGGTCACCAAGAATCATGAAGATCAGAAGTATAATATTGTTTGTTGTTGTCGCAGCTTTTGCTGCGCTGGCTTCCTGTTCGAAGGTAGAATTTGCGCAGGAAGGGCGGCCGTACCGTGCCATCACGTTCGAGGTGGCACGGCACGCTGTCCGCGCCGGTTCCGACACAACGGATTATGCTGCTGAGTTCGCAGGCGTGCCGTTCGGCACCTACGCCTGGTTCAAGGGAGAGAACCCCGCGAACGACACAGTCTTCATGAGCCGCCAGGAGGTCGCCTTCGACGGCGAACACTGGGCGACGGCCGGTATTACCTACTACTGGCCGAACGGAGGAAGCCTCGACTTCATTTCCTACTCCCCTTACATCGACTCCCTGCCGACCGTCCCGACGGTCACCGAGAACAGCATCAGCTGGACCGGATGGAGCGTTGCCGAGCACCCGACGACGGACCTGATGTACGCCACCAAGGCCGTCGGCCAGACCGACAACACGCACTCCTACTACTACAGCGGCGTTCCCACCCTGTTCCACCACGCGCTGGCGAAGGTGGGTGTGAACCTGCGTCTCGCCTACACCGAGAAGACCGCTCCGACCGGGGACAAGACTCGCTGGGACGTCACCGTACACGGCATCCGCCTGCGGAACATCCGCACCGCCGGATCGCTGAACCTGAACCTGAATGCGGACGGCCGCAACTGGGACCGTCCGGACAGCAATACCTGGGCTCCTTCGGGCTCGCCCGTGGACATCGTGCTGGATTGCAGCAGCCTCCCGCTGCTGGACAGCACGGCCACCTTCGCGGTGGACACCACCCGGCTGGTCCTTCCGCAGATGCTCAGCGGCGGACAGTCCGCCGACCTGGAGATCACCGTCCGCACCTGGCGCGATACCGGCGCGGGATGGCAGTTGTTCCTGACCGAATCCCATGTCCATGTGGCGGTGCCGCTGTCGACGGCCTCGCTGCCGAAATGGGGAATAAATCAATTTATTAATTATAACTTTGTATTGGCCCCCAGCCTGGCCGAGGACAACGGGACGGAATTGGAACCGGTGACGGTGACCTTCGATCCGGCCGTCGGTGATTGGGAGCAGGTAAGCATGAACGCAAACATCAAATTATAACAGTTTAATTTTTTAAACATTATGAAACGTTTCTTTATTTTTCTCGCTCTCGCGGCCGTGTGCGCCGCATCCTGCACGAAGAATGAGATTGCTCCCATCGCGAGGGACAATGCCATTACCTTCATGCCTGCCAACTATGCCCAGACTAGGGTGAGCGGTTCCGTGTTCCCTACGACCGAAACCTTCAGCACCTACGCCTGGACCGCCGGTACCACCGGTGAGTACTTCATCAACAACGAGACCGTCTCTTACGACGCCTCCGGTGCCACCCCGATCTGGAAGACCGCCACGACCTACTACTGGCCGGCCAACCAGCCCGTCGATTTCTTCAGCTACTATCCGACCGGATTCGCCGGAATCACCGTCGGCAAGGAGCAGATCTCTTTCACCAACAACTTCGCCGATGATGCCAAGCAGCTGGATATCATGTACGCCGACAAGGTTGTCAAGCGTACCGGAAACGGCGACGGCAGCGATGTCGTGGACGGTGTCAACAACTACACCGGTGTCCCGACCTTCTTCCGTCACGCCGGAGCCAAGATCCGTTGCAACCTGGTTGCCGGTACCATGGAGACCCTCGCCGCCGACAGCACCAAGACCCGCTGGGAAATCACCGTCACGGGTATCACCCTCAACGGCATCTACACCAGCGGTTCCGCTACGCTGAACCTCTCCGACACCACCTCCACCGCCTTCGGTATCGTTCCCTGGACCGCCCCGACCGACACGAACGGATACAAGGTCTGGACGAACGACGGCACTGTCTGCGATCCTGCCACCGATCCCAAGTTCGCCGACTTCAGCCACTACGTGCTGACCACCACCGGACAGTCCCAGGAGAACGTCATCCCCGAGATGTTCGTTCTGCCTCAGACCCTCGTCGCCGGCCAGCAGAAGGTCCGGATCACCTTCGACGTGAAGACCTATATCACTCCGAAGGGCCTCGCCGAGTTCCTGTCCACCTCGCAGACGGGTGTTGTCGCAACGGCTGACCTGACCAGCCTTGCCATCCCGGCCTGGCAGATGAACCAGTCCACGCTGTACACCCTCATTCTCAACCCGACCGGCAGCTATGTGCCGAAGCCGATCTACTGGGATCCGGCCATCGCCGACTGGGATACCACCACGAACGAGAGCGGAAACGTCTATTTCAACCTGAACCTGTAGGCTCGGTTGTTGCAGTAACAGGCCCGGGGCGGCTGACCCTGCCCCGGGTCACCAAGAAAAAATTGAGAAGAATATGAACAACAGGCCGATCCTGACATACGGAATTACGCTGGCGACCGCACTTGCGGCCTTCGCTCTGGTCGCGGTACTGCCCGGGTGCAAGCGGACCGACCCCGTGCCCCTGCACGGCGAAAACGCCATCGTTTTCTCGCCCAGCATCACTGCGACCCGCGCCCTGATGAACTCGGATGGCCTGGATCACAACGGCGTGATGTTGCGCGTCTACGATTATCTGACCGGATACGAAGGGCAGATTGACGGCGTGACGCATGCGGCAACGGACACGGTCCAGTATTTCTCGGACGAAATCATCTACGACAGCGGCGCCGCCTGGCGCTGGCGCTACAACAGCGGGAACGAATATCCCTGGACCCGGAAAGGGCGTCACAGCTTCTTCGGCTGGCTGATCTATGATGCCGGATCGACGCAGCAGCAGGGCGGCACCATCGGTGCTACCGAGGTGTTCGGCGGCTGGTCGCCTGTGCTGGGTGCCAACCGGATCCTTTCGCTGCCGGCGGTCACGTTCACGACGGAGACGCCCCAGTTCGATTTCTCCTATTCCAATGTCGTCACCCGCGATGTCGAGAGCAGCTCGTTCAATCCTGCCGAAAAGGTGGATATCCACCTGAGCCACCTGTTCTCCGCGATCAGCATGACCTTCCAGAATGCGGCCGATATTCCGGTGACGATCAACTCCATCACCATTCCGGCCTTTCCGAACCTGGGCAGCGCGACGGTCAACTACCGCGACGGTGCGGTTACCTATGCCGATCCGGTTCCCGGGGCTACGCCGTTCTTCGATGCCTACAAGCTGGCCCGCACGACGCTGCAGACCGGAGACATGTACAACATTTTCAACGGCCGGCAGAACGATACGACCTATTACCTGACCTGGCCGGCGCCGGAAAGGATCATCTCGCCGTCCACGCAGATCGATGAAATCGACGAGATTCCGATCTATGCCGGAACCGACTCCCTGATCCATGTAGACTATACCATCGCCGGGGATGTCCAGTCCGGCAAGGCCAAGTTCCCTGCCATCAGCCTGGCCCCGGGCAAGAAGCACCATATCAACATCCTGTTCACCAACAAGGTCATCAACGTTACTTCAACCGTGCTGGATTGGGATTTCAACGATTTGACCCTGAACTTCCTCAGCGACGCCGTCACGACGCAGGCGAACGTGGGACGACTGAACGTCGACCCGACATCCTGCGATTTCAACGGATCGGCCAAGACGGCGCGCATGACGACGGGTACGGGTATCAAGTGCAGGATGCATGTCCTGACCCCGCTCGGAGCCACGCTGGTGATCAGCATGATCGGAGATACGGATTATTTCAAAGTGACCCCTTCGGTGACGACCATCGACGCGAACGAATTTGTGTTCTATGTCGGTGCGTCGGATGCGCCTACCGGTGGTGTGGACCGCACCATCCATCTCTCATTCACCGTGATCCTGCCGGACGGGCGGGAAGTCAACGCGGATTCGGAATTGATCGATGACAACTACGCATTTATCAGACAGTAGGACGATGAAAAGAACAGCAATCTACATATTGATGGCCCTGGTGCTTCCCTTCGTTTCGTGCCAGAAGGATCTGGTTCCGGATCCCGGTCAGGAACAGGATCTCGAGGGCATCGTCCTGACGATGAAGTGCCAGGAACCCGATCTCTCCAGCCGTGCCGGAACGCACGGAACGAAGCCCGGCATCGCGGCCTGGAACGAAAACAAGCTCCGGGTTCTCGATATCTATTTCTATCGGGACGGGGCTACCGGATCCAATGCTGTCAAGCATGTCCGTCATCTGTCCGGTGCGGACAACAGCGTCACCGTCCCGGTCAACGTGACGGATGTCGATATCGAGAACATCGCACCCCGCGCCGTGACCAACCACTTCATCGTGTATGTGCTGGCGAACTATCCGGACACGACCGAGTTGAACAACCTCACGAACACGTCGCTCACGCACCTGAAGGAACTGTCCCTGAATACGGATTTCGTAAGCAACCACCTGCAGAATTCCTTCGTGATGGACGGCGAGATCCAGGCCTCCATCGAGAGCCGCACCCGCCGCCTGGTGGCACGCGCCGAAGTGATGCTGAAGCGGGTCGCCGCCAAGATCACGGTCCATATCAACATTCCGGATACCATCGCAGTCCAGCACGTAATCGTAGCCGGGGAAGACACGG
This sequence comes from Bacteroidales bacterium, assembly GCA_017454335.1. Classification (GTDB taxonomy): domain Bacteria; phylum Bacteroidota; class Bacteroidia; order Bacteroidales; family UBA932; genus Cryptobacteroides. Next base: position 82,012 of record JAFTDE010000006.1, read on the forward strand.
CAATCGTGACCGAACATTGGAAACCGGCTCTCAATGAAATGAAGGTCTATCTGGTGAACGGTGTGCGGAATGCGGTCGTCGGTGCGACGCCGCTCGACAATCCGACGTATTTCACGTACCGGAACAACATGCTGACCTTCTCGCGCAGTTCGGCACCCGAGGATGCGGCGTACGTATGGGTCTGCGATCCGATGTACATGTATCCCCAGCACTGGGAATTCGGATCCGAAACGCCGCCGGAGATGGAGCCGACCCTGAAACTCCAGCTGCCCTGGACCCGTGTCCCCGAAAACGGGCTGGCTGAGGTCAAGAAGCAGTTCTACTACAAGATCCTCGTTCCGAATGACGCGCGCGGCGGAGACTACCTGCGGTCTTTCGTGCGGAACAACTGGTACAAGTTCAAGATCGACATCGGCATCCTGGGCAGCGAGACCGATGAGGCCTCCATCGACCTGTCCGGCCACTACTACGTCGAGGAATGGCAGGACAAGGAAGTCGTCATCAAGCATGCCGAAATCGGTCATGCCCGTTACCTGTCGGTCGAGCAGGATTCGCTCGTGCTGAGCAACGAAAACAGCGTCCAAGTGCTCTATACCTCCAGCCACCCGGTGGTCCTGAAGGACATCGTCGTGACCAAACCGTACTATGGCAACGCCAATACCTATACGGACGGGACGGGATCGCTGGCTGTCCTCACGGACAACGCCGGGACCTACTATACGGCCGGAATGAAGTACGTCCAATATGATTCCACGGCACGGGCAGACCGCAACAGCGGCCAGGACTGGATCAAGATCGAAGGTACGCATGTGGTTTTCTCGCATACGCTGGACAATGAGATCACCTCGAGCAGTTTCGACACCTCACCGTACACCATTTCGTTCACGGTCATTCAGAAGGACCAGCGGAACGATGCCAATACGGCATACCAGCACCGGGTGACCATCGTGCAGAAACCGGCCATCTATATCACCCGGGCGCAGTCGAACGGCAAGGCTTTCGTGAACAATTCCACGTCCACAAGCGGAATCACGGACAATAGCGGAAACAACATCGGCAGCGTCGTCAATCCTTCCGGCGTGAACGGCAGCGGAGACAACAACAACCAGAACCAGTACACCATTTATCTGTCCGTTCTCCCGGCAACCTCGCCGTATATGATCGGAGATCCCCGGACGGATGGATCGACTGCCATTGTCACGACCCTGGACAACCTGAATTCCGCCGCAAATTACCGGCCGACGGCCGACAGTACCCAGCGTGTCATCGCGCCGGTCGTCAAGATCGCATCGTCCTATGGCAAGACCAACGCGCTTTGGTATGAGAATGCCCAGACGCGCTGTGCGGCCTATCAGGAGAATGGTTATCCGGCCGGACGCTGGCGCCTGCCGACCGCTGCGGAAATCGAGTTCTTCGTCACGCTCTCTGAACAAGGTGTTATCCCCAGCCTTTTCTCTCCGGGAAGCGGTACGCTTACAAGCGGCTGGACTACGACGTACTATTATTCTTACTACTGGGCCGGGGGCAACCAGGCCTATCACGGCGAAGGTTTCTCGGACATGACCGGCCGTACACACGAAGACTGGAACAACCAGAGTTACAGTTATACGCAGCGTTTCGGGAACAGGGATTATTCCCACCATTCTGTCTATACCCGATGCGTGTATGATGTCTGGTACTGGGGCGATGGACAGGATACCGAGCACATGACCAGCTGGGGTGGATTCCAGACGACGAAATAAAGGAGGACAGCGATGAAAAAGATATTCTGCATACTTTCGATGCTGCTGACCTTGTTCGCCTGCAAGGTCGTCGAACCCGCATTCCCGGGCCAGGAAGACGATGAGGACGGTCCGCAGGGACGTGTCACCATCCAATTCGCCGTGGATGCGCCGATCGCAACGCTCGAGGCAAAGGCGCTGTCGGAGAAACCGACGGATATCGAGAACCTGTATGTCGCCGTATTCGGCAGCTCGGGCTACCTCAAGGAGTATGTCCAGGCGGAACCGATCCAGCAGGCCCAGGAAAACGGAGTTCCGTACACCTACAGCGTCTCGCTGGCCCTCAGCGAGAACAGCCGGCGTATCGTCCACTTCATCGCCAACGGACCGAATCCCGCAGACGTGCCTTTCGACCAGGTGACCAGCATCATCCCGAACATGCTGAGCACGGCCGGCAAGGGCTGCTACTGGCAGACCGTCACACTACCGGGCATCAAGGCCAAACGGAACAGCGACGGGCTGTTCGTGGACAAATACGGGAGGGTCATTACGAATACCAACGAGCAGCAATACGTCGTGTCCGACGAGACGCAGGCGGCGCTGGACAACATCCGCCTGATCCGCAATTTCTCGAAAATCGAAGTGCTGGATACGGCTGCGACGGCGAACTTCACCCTGTACTCTTTCACGGCGGTGAACACCCCGACGGCCGGATCCCTGGCGCCCTACTATTCCGGCGGATTCGTGGAGGATTACCAGACCTTGAGCTATGCCGCCCTGCGGGATTCGCTGCATTATCCGGGACGTCTGCCCCTGACGGCGACGTTCAACACCACGATTCCTACGGAGTCGGATTTCCTGAACAAGACGAACGGCGTCAAGGGCAAGGACGACTATGTGTACCTGTACGAGCGCCCCGCCCCGAACGACCAGCAGTCGCCGACATTCGTAATCATGTACGGCCACTACACGGACCCCGAGGACCATACGATGGACGGGGACTATTATTATAAAGTTGACCTGATGGAGGATGGCGAGTATTACCCGCTGTATCGCAACTTCAAGTACAAGATCGACATCCGGCGCATCCTCAAACCGGGAGCGGACACCCCGGAAGATGCCGCGAACTCTGTGGGTAGCGGCGATGTGTCCGGCGCGGCCGAGACGCAGAACCTGACGGATATCTCCGACGGCCAGAGCCGAATCCAGGTGGACCGGATGTCGGAGACGCTGATCCACCAGTACACAGGCAACGACTCGCTGATCCTGAAATACAAGTTCTATCCGGACATTACGCGATATGACAACCCCGGAGACAAGGAGCCCCGCCATGACAATTCGCTCTTCAGCGGATCATCCGGCGTGACCATCACGAAGGAAAACGGGACCGTCATCACGAACTTCGATGTGGACGCTGCGGACGATCCGACCGACGGATTCCGCCGGATCCGGATCCAGACGACGGAACCGACGTCCGCAACCCAGTCGGAATACCTTACGATATCCGGTACTGTCGACGGAAGAACCCTGTACCGTAAGGTGCGCCTGTCGTTGCTCAGCAAGCAGACCCTGTATGTGGACTGCCAGTACCACCATGTGCTGGGCCTGGCCGGCCAGGCGCAGAATGTGGACATCAGCCTCCCGACGAACTTGCCGGAATCCATGTTCCCGCTGGTCTTCCAGATCGAGTCCGATGCGCTCAGCCTGACCCCGAACAATGCTGTCGCGGACAACAACCTGCCGGTTGAGGCGGGCGCTACGATCAAGCCGGGTGCAAGCGGAACATCCTTCTATTATCTGAAGACCCTTTCGTACAATAAATACACGAATCTGCCGACCTCGACCCACGACGGCTATGTCGTGTTCACGACGTATTTCCTGACCAACAAGCCGGAGAATGCTGCCACGGTCTATGTGGCGAACAAATTCTTCAATACGGGCCAGGACAGCTTCTCGAACTACGAGATCAAGCACTTCCTGAACGGCAAGTTCGACGGCGGCGTCCAGTATGCCAGCGACAAACTGGTGACGTTGAAGTTCCATATCGAGACACGTGCGGAAGAGGGCAATGTTCTGCCTGACCGGGTTTACCTGACGATGGTCGGACTGCGTCCCGCCAACAACAGCGGCCTTGTCCAGGAGAACGGGCGGTATTACTTCGAGCCGTCCACCTCGGTGAACGGCAATGGAGACATGCTGTGTGACGCTGCGGGCAATGTGACCATCTACCTGCGTACCACGGTGGATGACGGAGCCGTGTCCGTAGCGCTGTCCGCCGCGGAATACGAGAACGCTTCGGTGGTCAACACGCCGATCACCAGCATCAGCCTGAACAAGACCAGCACGACGATCGGTATTGTTAACGGCGTGGCCGGATCGGAAACGTTGACGGCATCCTATCAGCCTAATAATGCAACGCAGCCGACCATTGAGTGGTCCAGCTCCGACACAACGGTTGCCAAGGTGAACCAGAGTGGCGTTGTCACCGCAGTCGCTAAGGGTACTGCTACCATTACTGCCACTGTGGGCCCGTACTCCGCAAGCTGCGCGGTGACGGTACACAAGTACGGGAAGATAATATACACGACGACAAGTTCAACTATCTCGGGAACCGGATCACAAACACTTTCTAATCAGACTCCGGTATCGGTTACGCTGAATGTTCGAAATAGGAATAATCAAAATTATGTGGAGTTGAATAGGAATACTACAAACATCAGTGTCTCTGCGGGAGGAAAGACCTTGACAGAAATCGTCCTCAGGCTCAATAACAATGCAGCTGGAAATGTTTCCTGTGTGGGGACATATACGAATAATGGAGGATCGAATAATAACTATTCGGGTACTTGGACCGGTCAGTCAACGCAAATTTCCTTCACCCAGAATAATTCAACTACTAGGCTTCAGCTTAAGAGTATAGAGGTGACATATCTTGATGAGTAAGATACCCCAATAGTTTCTTTCTCCACGTTTAAACACGAACCCGGGGCGGAGCCACGACGGCTCCGCCCTGTTTGTTTTTGTTCCCTGTTTCCCTTTCCTCGCCCCGCTTCCCTTTCTTCGCCTCATTTCCTTTTCCCTCGCCTGACTCGTCCGACCTCGACGAAGACAAAGCGCAGCCGGTCGGTCCTCTTCGGAGTCGCCCTGGAGTTCAATGTTGATGAAAGAATCTTATGTCTTTTAGCGATACTTATCCCGGCCCTCGTGTTGGAAGTCAGACGGATAAGTGTGCTTACCCTTCCTTTACAGCGATAGGGTAGGCACGAAAACCCCGGGAAAACGTGCTTACCCTGCGGATGCCAGGGTAGGGTAAGCACGGTGCCCTGTTGTCGCACATGATCCGGTGGGGGAAAACGGCCGGGAGCACAGACTGCCCGCGCCTCTTCTACAGGGGGATGGTGACGACGAAGCGGGCGCCGCTCTTCGGCCCCGCGGCACCCTTGACAGCACCTCCGGCATCCGCCCCGGCAGCGCCTCCCGGGTAGGAAGTGTCCAGGAAGATCTCGCCGCCGATGTTGTCGGCGATGACCCGGCAGATGTTCAGGCCCAGGCCCGTTCCCTCTACCTTGTGATCCAGCATGACAAAACGCTCAAAAATGCGTTCGGCCTTGTCCGGGGGAATCCCGGGCCCGGAGTCGCTCACCGAGAAGGTCACCCGGCCCGGGTGCTCGGCCAGCGAGGTTTCCAGGCGGATGAATCCTTCGCTCGTGTGCTTGCAGGCATTGGACAGCAGGTTGACCAGCAACTGCTGGACCCGTCCGCCGTCCGTTTCCACCTGCATCCCCTCCGGCAGCCCGTTCACGAACTCCATCGTGACGCCCGGCTGGCAGCGGTGCTCGGTGGTCTTGATCGCCATCCGGCACAGCTCCGCCAGGTCCGCGGGGGCCTTCGTGATCTTGTAGCGCCCGTTCTCGACGTCGGAGATGTTCAGGATGTCCCCGATCAGCATCGTCAGCATCTGCGCGTTGTTGGTCACGTACGACAGGTACTCGGCCTTTTCCTCCTCGGTGTTGCAGCCGTCCGGCAAGGCCAGCAGCTGCGCGAATCCCAGCACGGCGTTCAGCGGGGTGCGTACCTCGTGGCTCATGTTCTGGATGAACATGGTCTTCATCCGGTTCGCATGTTCGGCCTGCAGGCGGGCTTTCTCTTCCTGCCTCTCCTTGCGCCGCATCAGCATCGAGACCGCCACCGCAGCGGTCAGCAGCAGTATCGCGAACAACTCCAGCAGCAGGCGCCGGTTCCGCTGGAAGAATCCCGGCGGCCGCCCGTACACGACAGCGTTCCGGGGGATCAGCGAGGTGTCCATGCCGAAATGCTCCATGCTGGCCCAGTTCACGGTCGGGTAGGCCGCCTCGAAGCAGATGAAAGGCATGCCGCGCGGGGCGATGCCCTCGTCCAGCACGTCGGTGATCCGGGACATCATGGTCTGTTTGTACAGCTCGTGGTCGTAGGTGTAATACCCCGTGAGGTTCTTGTTCATCTCCATGTCGGCACCGAAGATGTCGAAGACCGGGATGGCGGCTTCGATGATATGGCCGACGTTCCGGCGGGCCGAGATCGCCTCCTGGTATCCCTTGTGCGTCAGCCAGGACCCGAACAGCACGCCCGTCCGGGCGGGATTGCGGGCCTCCAGCATGGCGATCAGTTCCTCGGTGCTGTGCTGGTAGGAATAGAAAGCTTCGTAGGCCAGCTCCGGCTGCTTCTCCGCCAGGTAGTTCTCCAGGCGGACCTGCTGTTCCCGGCACTGGAAGTTTTCGCCGGAGATGAAGACCAGCGTATCCATGTCGGGAATCAGCGTCTGCATCAGCTCGACCGTCTCCGCGATGCAGGAAGGGGTCTGGACCAGGGTCAGGTTCGCCCGGTCGTGGCGGATCAGGTCGATGATGGGGTGGCGGGCGGCATCGTGGTCGACCCCGCCCCGGAGCGTGTAGGGCTTGTCGCAGTAGTAGTCGTTCTCACCGGCCAGGATGAGCGGCGTCCCGGGCCACTGGGCCTGGATGTCTTCCGCCAGCATGAACCCGGCACATCCGACCAGGACCGTCAGGTCCGGGCCTTCGCTGCCGAAGGGCTCGAAGATCTCCTGCTTGCGCTCTTCCAGTTCCTCCAAACCTGACAGCATCGTCATGCGCAGCACGGAGGAATAGACCTGCAGGTCGCCGCGTATGGACTCCAGTTCGTAGATGGGAGCCAGCATGTCCCGGGACCAGTCACTGGCCTCGGCGTGGGTGCAGATGACAAGGATATTCTTCGGATCCAGGTGCTCGGGTTCGGCCGCCGGTGCGACGGCGGCACAGCCCAGCAGCAACAGGCAAAGCAGGGTTTTGGTTCGCATAACATGTCAAGATAGCAAAAATGTATGAAACAAACGCAACTTTTTCGTATATTTGACTCAATGAAGAAATGGATCCTGCTGGTTTTCTGTCTGCTGACGGCATTCACCCTGCCGCTGGCCGCCCAGACCAACGTCTACGGAATCGACGACGAGTGCTACCGTTATTTCCTGGAGGCGGAATCCCTGCTGAACCGCTGGGACATCAGGGACCCGGAGGCCTTCGACCGGGCTGTGTCCGCACTGTACAGGACCGCCGTGGAGAAAGGCGACAACAAGGCCCTGGTGATCTACTACGTGCAGATGATGAAGCGCGCCACCCACACCCCCAATATCTCCGACGAGGAAGTGGATGCCGCGCGCGAGCAGCTGTGCACCCATGCGAAGGCGCTGGGATACAAGCAGTACTACTACTACGGCTACGAACTGACCCAGAGCCACTACTACAGCCGCAACAAGATCGCCAAGGCGATGGAGTTGCTGACGGAACTGCAGGACAAGGCGCTGGCCGAGCAGGACGATTACGGCCTGTGGACCAGTGCGCGCTACCTCAGCATCCTGTACATCGCCATGAACGACTACCAGTCGGCCAAGGGCTATCTCCTGCGGGCGGTGGACGTGTTCAACCGGACCGATGACCCGACCCTGCTGCGGCAGTCGTCCGCCCGACAGCTCATGGACCTGTCGGACTGCTATCCCCTGCACAGCGACTCCACCCGCTTCTTCATCACGGAGGGTTTGAAGCATTCCGTCACGCTCGCCGACACCCTGCGCTGCGAATACTACCTGGCCAAACTGGCTGCCGCCGACCGGGATGAGAAGGCGTTCCGCCAGCACCGGGACTTCTGCCTGGCTTCCCCCTCTTTCACCGAAGGGACGTATCCCGGCAGCCGGGCTTTCTTCGAAGCCATCGAAGCCCTGATGCACGGCAACCCCGACCGGCACAAGGCCGCCTTCGACAACGTGGCCCGCCTCGCCGACCGCCGCTACGTCGCCGACCTGGCGGAGGAGTTCGGATACTATGAAGTCTCCTCGCACGTGCACCATCTCATGGTCCTGCAGCTGGAAAAGTCCATCTCCACCACGAATGCCATGCGGCTGGCCGAAATGAACGCACGGATGGAGAACCACTCCCTGACAGCCGACCTGGCCAAGACCTCGCGCGCCGTCACGAACATCTCGCGCCTGGTGGTCGCCCTGGTCGTGATCATCCTGCTGGCCTCCCTGCTGTTCGCCGGGCTGCACATCCGCAACCTGCGCCGCCGCCGTGCCGAAGACGAAAAGCACATCGCCGAACTCCAGGACGCGAACGATCGCGTACGCCTGGCCGATGCGGCCAAGACCCGCTTCCTGCAGAACATGAGCCACGAGATCCGCACCCCGCTGAACGCGATCATGGGATTCTCCCAGCTGCTGACCCTGCCGGACGGCTGCAACACCGAGGAGGAGAAGGAAGAGTTCGGCCGCTACATCATCAACAACTCGAACATGCTGACGATGCTGCTGAACGACATCCTCAGCGCCTCGCAGATGGACGCCGGAACCTACGACATCCAGATCAGCGACTGCGACGTGCATGAGGCCTGCCGGGCTGCGCTCAGCAGCGCCGAGCACCGCCTGCTGCCCGGCGTACGGATGTACTACGCCCCCGAGACCGAGGCCCCGCTGCATTTCCGCAGCGATCCGCGCCGCGTCCAGCAGATCCTGATCAACTTCCTGACCAACGCCTGCAAGCACACGGAAAAGGGCGAGATCTGCCTGGTCAGTTCGCTGACCGCCAACCCCGGCCAGATGACCTTCACCGTCACCGACACCGGCACCGGCGTGCCCGACGACCAGGCCGAGAAGATCTTCGACCGCTTCACCAAACTGAACGAGTTCGTGCAGGGCACGGGCCTGGGCCTGAGCATCTGCCGCGACATCGCCACCCAGATGGGCGGGCGCGTGTACCTGGACACCAGCTACAAGGCCGGCGGTGCGCGCTTCGTCTTCACGCTGCCGCTGGAACCCCCGCAAGAGAAACAAAACAACGCATGATATGACACCCCTGTACGCACAACAGCACGACTATTCCCAGTACAACGTCCTGGCGGTCGATGACATTCCGCTGAACCTGCTGCTGGTCACCAAAATGCTCTCACGCTTCAACTTCCGCCTGCGCACCGCCGCGAACGGCCAGCAGGCCCTGGATGCCGTCGCCGCCGAGAAGCCCGACCTGATCCTGCTGGACCTGATGATGCCCGGCATCGACGGGTTCGAGGTCATCCGCCGCCTGCGTGAGGACCCCGCCACGGCCGATATCCAGATCGTCATCCTGTCCGCACTGAACTCGCAGGAAGACGTGGTCAGGGGATTCAACGTCGGTGCGAACGACTTCATCATGAAGCCGGTCATCATGGAGAAACTGCTCAGCTGCGTGGTGACGCAGCTGCAGATCGTCAGCTCGAAATCCGCCGAGAAGTGATACCGCATCGTTCCCGCCTGTTCCGCCTGGCGCTGACGGCCGTCCTGCTGACGGCCGCCCTGAGTGCGGCGGCGCAGATCGTGAACCGGCTGGGCGTCAACGACAGCGTGTTCCAGCGCTGGGCCTACTGCCGGATGCAGCCCTACGACGCCGGCAACCTCGCTTTCGCGGATACCCTCCAGAAGGTCGGCGCCGCGCGCGAGAACTACCGCTACGAGGCACTGGGCCTGGCCCTCGAGTTCCCCGTGCGCTTCGCCCAGGACGACTACGGACGGATGGACGAAGCCGTCGCGCGGATCAAGGAACTGCTGGCCCCGTACCCCGACACGCGCGACTTCTGCTACGGGGTCATCAACGAATACTGCCAGTACCTCATCCACATCGGACGCGCCTCGGACGCGATGCTGGAGGCCCGCGCGATGGAGCGCCAGGCCGGCGAAGAGCATAGCGACCTGGGCCGGATGTACGCCCACCGCATCATCGGGCTGATCCAGAGCTACCGCAGCAACGCGCACCTGGCCGTGCAGAATTTCACCCGCTCCGCCGAGTACTGCGTCTCCGCCCGTTTCGAGCAGGAAATCCCCAACCTGTACCTGCTGATCGCCCAGGAGTACATCCGCATGGGCGACTTCGACCGTGCCGCGGAGTTCTGCGCCCAGGCCGAAGCGTACCAGGAATACTTCCCCTCGCTGCGCGTCAAGACGCGGATGACGCGGGCGTACCTGTTCAATGCGCAGCAGGACTGGGACGGGTTCTGGAACATGTATGACGCGCTGGAAGCCGACCCGTTGTACCGCAACGTGACCGAAGATGACGAGCGCTACGGGCTGGACGTGGCCTACCTGCAGTCCCGCGGCCTGTTCCGCGAGGCCCTCGCGCGGGCGGACTCGCTGTCCACGGCTCGGGACCGGCACGAACGCAAGCACGGCATCTACGCCGCCCAGGGGAGTTTCGCGGACGCCTACGGCGAGCTGTCCCTGCTGATGTCCGCCAAGGACTCCATCTACATCAACGTCCAGAACGAGGACATGGCCATTCTGGACGCCGAGATGAACAACGCCCAGCTGCGGCAGGACGCCGAGCGGCTGAAGGCCCGGAACCAGATCACCATCCTGCTGGGCTTCCTGGTGATGTTCGTGATCGCCTTCTTCGCCATCCTCTTCAGCCAGTGGCAGCTGCGCCAGAACCTCGACGAGATGCGCCGCAAGAACGAACAGAACCTGGAGACCCGCCGGGTGTACCATAAGATGCTGGAGTCGAAGGAGGCCGAGAACGCCACCAAACTCCAGATCCTGCAGAACAGAACCACCAACAGACTGACCGGTTATGAAGAATATCTCAATCTTTAAGAATCACCGAAGCGAACTCGTCGCGCTGGCCATCTTCCTGGTCGGCGCCATCCTGTCCATGCTGGGCCTGATCCAGAAAGTCCCGCTGCTCCTGGGCATCCTGGGGGTCGTGGTGCTGGCTGCGGGCCTGTTCTACTTCTGCATCCGCTACACCTCGGAGAAGGTGTACAAGCAGTATTACAAGGACAGTTTCGAGATCGAGCACGAATCCATCGAAGAGGAACTGCGCAAGTCGATGGCGTCCCACCGCTACCAGGAGGCCGTCCTGGCGAGATGGGAAAGCGCTTGCCGAGACCTCGGGCTCGTGGACGAGCAGAAGGACTGGCTGCTGGACTTGCTGATGGATGAAAAGAGGAAGGTGGACGAGGAACTCCGCGCCGAAGGCGGAGGATATATCTGATTCAGGCCCGGCCGGGCCGGGAATCCGTTAGCGGAACGAGACGTTGTTGATCTCGAAGCAGGCGCCCGCGCTGGCAACGTTCAGTTCCGGAGCCAGCAGGCACACCTTGACCTTGGTCAGGGAGCGCGCTTCCTTGGCGATGCCCTTGACCAGCAGGTGGCACTTCACGGGCACGTTGGAGGGGAAGCTGCCGGCGCTGTACTGGTCTGTATAGCTCTTGTTTCCTACCGAAACCAAAATATCGGACAGTTCATATACGTTACCCTCATTGTCGTAGGCAACCGATCCGGCCATGCCGGTCTGGTAGATGCCGCCGACCAGATTGATGACGGTCTCGTTCTGCGAGGAGTTGGATACCAGGAACGTCAGTTCAACGTCGCCACCGACCACGGCCGCACTCTTGAGCTGAAGCTTCAGGTTCTGGCTGGGGGCGGTGACGGTGGTCTGGCCCATGGCCACCAGGCCAAGGAGTAACGCGGAAATAAGGGTGATCAGTTTCTTCATATTTCGAAAAGTTGTTCAACTCACAAATATAAACAAATTTTTCTAACTTTATCGCTTGTTATGAGCATCTTCGGTCTTTTCACCAAAATCAAACCTTTTGTCCGGCCTTACCGCGTCCTGGTCATCATCACGCTGGTGCTGACCCTGGTCGGGTCCCTGATGGCCCAGGTCAACGCCATCGTGCTGGACCGGACGGTCGATGCGATCAACGCCCTGATCGGGACGGACTTCACCTGGGCGCAGGCCGCGCGGATCATGACGACCATCTGCATCGTCCTGCTGGGCAAGGAAATCATCTCCGCGCTGATCACCTTCGCGCAGAACTACTACGGCGAGCGCATGCGGATCTTCGTGTCGCGGGATCTCTCGCAGAGCGTCATCGAGAAGGTGCTGACCTTCCGGATGGCCTTCTTCAGCACGGACGAGAACGCGACCGGAAAGGTCCAGGCGCGTATCGACCAGGGAGTCAGCAGCCTGTCCCGCACGGTCCAGAACTTCTTCATCGACCTGCTGCCGCTGTTCACCAGCGCCGCGCTGGCCCTCGTCTTGATGTTCGCGGCGAACGTGTACGTCGGGCTGGTCGCCCTGGGCATCGTGCCCGTCTATTTCTGGATCACGTACCGGCAGGCGCGGCGCCTGAAGGGCTGGCGGCGGGAGATGCGCTCCCACATCGAGACGAAGAGCCAGGGCATCAAGAACATCATCGATTCGATCAACGTCATCAAGAGTTTCAACCGCGAGCAGATCGAGAGCCGCAAGCAGCTGGACATCCAGAACCGGGTGACGGAGAACCAGATGAAGACGCGCCGGGTGGCTTTCTACTACAACGGACTGAAGAGCTTTGTCAAGCAGATCGGCACCGTGCTGGTCATCATCCTGACGGCGTACCTGGTCCTGCGGGGATACCCCGGGATGACCATCGGTAAGATCATGTACCACGTGATGCTGTTCAGCAACGTCATCGCGCCCATCACCCAGCTGCAGCGCATCTTCGACGACGTGAACGACGCGCTGATCTATGCGGAAGGTTTCTTCGGCATCCTGGACTCCGACGAGGAGGTCGAGCCCTCGGGCGAGTACCGCCCCGCCCGGGTCCGCGGCAAGTTCGAAATCCGGCACGTGGACTTCACCTATCCCAACGGCAACAAGGCGCTGCACGACATCAACATGACCATCGAACCGGGCCGGATCACGGCGCTGGTGGGCCTGAGCGGTGCGGGAAAGAGCACGATCGTCAACCTGCTGGACAAGTTCTACGAGCCCCAGACCGGGCAGATCCTGCTGGACGGCGTAGACCTGCGCGACTGGGATACGAAGTACCTGCGGGACCACATCGGGCTGGTCCTGCAGAAAAACCACATCTTCGACGGGACCATCGAGGAGAACATCCGCTACGGCAAGCCCGACGCCACGCACGAAGAGGTGGTCGAGGCCGCGAAGAAGTCATTCCTGTACGACCAGGTGATGGCCCTGCCGCTGCAGTTCGGAAACAAGGCCACCGACCTGTCCGGCGGCCAGCAGCAGCGCGTCGCCATCGCCCGGATGTTCCTCAAGAACCCGCCGGTGATCTTCCTGGACGAGCCCACCGCCTCGCTGGACGCGATCGCGACCGAGCAGATCAAGAACAGCATCGACGCCATCAAGAAGGACCGCACAGTGATCATCATCTCGCATTCCATCTCGCAGATCATCGATTCGGACATCGTGTACGCCCTGCAGGCCGGCCGTGTGGAACAGTCCGGCGATCCCGACTCGGTCTACCGTCAGGGCGGCGTGTACAAGGATATCGTGGATGCTTCCGCCCGCAGTCTCAACATCGAGAAACTCGCCCGGACCCTCGACAACGACGGAGACGGAAAGATGTTCAACTGATCCTTCGGAGCGGAGTTATTATGGCCGCCGGAGTCGCTCCGGCGGCATTTTTTTGCCCGTCGGGGGTTGATATATTGTAAATTATATATATTTTTGTGAGATTGACGGAGTAGGCGCATGCATCTGATTACCATCATATTGGCTCTGACGACACTGTTTGCACCGCAGGAAAGGGATACGGTAAACGTTTCCCAAGCGGCGCAGATGCCTGTTATTGGTCTCAGTACCAATGTGTTGTACGATGTGACATACGTGCCCGGATACGGCCTCACCTCCATCCCCAGTTTCAGTCTCGAGTTCTATCCCGGCAAGTCCGCCCACTGGACGCTGGGCCTGGATTTCGAGACGCCGTGGTGGAAACACCCCGATTCGCACCGCTATCTGCAGATCAACAATCTGACACTGTGGACCCGGCGTTATTTTCGTACGCGCGCGTGCGAGGCGGAGCGTTTCGGCGGGCTGTACCTGCTGGGCAATCTCAATGCGGCCCGCTATGGAATCGGGTTTGACGAGAAGGGCTGGCAGGGCGAAGGACTCGGCGCCTCGCTGGGTGTGGGATACAAGTGGAGCCTGGGTCAGCGCGTCACCCTGGATGTCGGGCTTGCGGCCGGATTGTTCTGGTCCCAGTACGATCCGTACTACTGGGGGAACGACGCCAACCGCTGGTACTACTACGACTTCCCCGGATATGCCGACGAGTTTGTTCCGCGCCGTATGCATCTGCTGTGGCTGAACGCGACCCGGGTTTATTTCAACATCGGTTTCGACCTTTTCAAAAAGCCGAAGAGGAAATGAAATGGATGCACCTCATATTGGCGATGCTGCCCATGCTGATCTTGTACGGATGCAAGATCGACCCTCCCCTGCACCTGCGCAGGCTGGTGGAGGCGGAGGTGGCCGTCGACATGAACTTCGAGGTGGACATGATGTGGCAGATCGACTGGCACACCGAATGGAACTTCGACTGGAAGACCGAGGTCTGGGGCCCGCTGGAGTACGACGACCCGGCCAGCATCCGCATGCACACCTACACCCTGGGCGCCGACGGCGAACGCCGCGCGCACACCGTGAACAACTTCGCCGGCATGGAGGGTACCGTGTCCGTCTTCGTCGGAACGCACGACCTGCTGTTCCACAACAACGACTCCGAGGTCCTGCTGTTCCGCGCGGACGAAGACCTGTCGCCGATCCACGCATACACGCGCGTGATTTCCTCCGGTCTGAAGGGATCGATTCCGGTCCAGACCACCAGCCAGAAAGAGCAGGCGAAGACCAAGGACAGCGTCACGGACATGGAGAACGAGCCCGTTACGTTCCAGCCTGACGAACTGTTCCGCCTCTTCGATCCGGCCCATTACGTGTCGGACAACCTGGCGGACTACGACTACATCGACGGGCGCTACGTCCTCCGGATCGAGGGCGAACTGACCCCCGGAACCTTCATCTATCTGATCCAGGTACGTTTGCTGAATAATCTGGGTCGTGTGACAGGCAGTGTCGGCGGCGGAGCCCTTACGGGCGTGGCCGACGGGGTCAACCTCGAGACGGGAGTTACGCATGACAACCGGGTCAGCGTGCCGTTCGACGTGTACCTCAACCAGGAGGCGGATCCCGACCTGCTGGGCGCCCGCGTGATGACCTTCGGGATCCCGGCCTGCAACCCCTATGACTCGCTCAGCGTCAAGGCGGCCCCGCAGACCCCCCACTACCTGGTCCTGAACGTAACCTTCGCGACAGGACACTACAAAAACGTGCGCGTGGATATCACGGACCTGTTCCGCGACCTGCCCACCGGCGGCGTGATCACCCTGGAACTTGACGTGAATGACTTCCCGCCGGAGGAGATTGATCCGCCGGTAGACGAGGGCGGCGGATTCAACCCGGTCATCGGGGAATGGAACGAACAAGTGGGAACGACAACGATAATTAATTAAAAAACAAATATTTATTAACTTTTTACCAACTTTTTAAAACAGTTTTCCTCGCAGTTGCCGTGCTGATTGCCGCGGCATCTTGCACCAAAACCTACGAAGTCGGTACCCAGAGTGAGGGCATGCCTATCGCGCTGGGCACCTGGAACGATGTGATGACCAGGGCGCCGAAGAACAGTTTCGTGACCAATGACGAGTTCGATGTCTTTGGTTATAAGTGGAACGATGGACCGGCGAACGAAACGACGGTTTTCAATGGCGACGATGTCAAATTTGACGGCTCCAAGTGGACGTATGAGCCGATCCGTTTCTGGGATGCCAACTTCGACCACTACACTTTCTATGCGGTTTATCCCAAAGACCAGCTTTCTGCCAGCGATGCCCAGACAGGTATCTTCACCTCCAACGAGCAAAGCTTCTCCACCGGAGCGGCCGAACCTCTTCTCGTCGCCCAGAAGAAGACGGTTGACAACGCCGCCTATGGCTCTCCGGTTCAAATCGTGTTCAAGCACACGTCTTCCCTTCTGAACCTCAAGTTCAAGAAGCATCCCAATCTTGAGGATGCGGTTGTTACCGTGTCGTACGTTGCGCTTGACAGTCTTCTGGTTGCCGGTTCGTATTCCAATATTTCCTATGACGCCAACAACAACCCGATCGGTGCTCAAGTTTCCTCTGTTGATTCCCTTGGCTGGACGCCGGCTGCAACGCCCGTGTACAACGACTCTTCGGCTACTGCGTTCAAGAAGACCAGCGAGGTTGCCCTTGCCGTTGATACCGGAACCGATGTCGCTACTGCAGGCTCTTTGATCGATTCCCTGATTGTCATGCCTCAGATTCTTAATGATACTGGCAATAACAAGCAGCAGATTACGATTACCTACAGCATCACGACGGGAACGGCGCCCAACGAGCAGACTGTCACGTATCAGAATAAGACCATCGATCTGGCTCTGTTCGACCTTACCGACCCGGCCGTGGATGGTAATAGCGATGGAAATCCGGACAACGACAACACGGCACCTTACATTGCCCGCTGGAGACCCGGCGTGTGCTACACGTACTACATCACCATCAATGCGAATGGCATTGAGTTCACGGCATCCATCGATCCTTGGACGACCGAGACCGTTGCCGGTCATCACTACCTCATCAACTAGTTGCAGGCAAGTGAATTTGTGCTTTATCGCGTAACGTACATAATGGCGGCAGTCTTGATCACCCTGTCTATGGCAGGGTGCAAGGGGACGCTTGATCTGACCCCGATGCAGAGCGAGAGCATCTGCTTCGGGGCCGGGTCGATGCTGCTGCGCGATGATGAACCGACGCGTGCGGGCCTCAAGGAATCCTTCGAGGCCACTGACACGTTTATCGTGTATGGAGACCGGACGCTTTCCGGTGTAACATCGACCTTATTCGATGGCGTGACGGTTACGGCATACGGGGGGCCGGTGATTTGGCGTTATTCGCCGGTGAAATCGTGGGTCTGGACAAGCACCAGCGACCATTATGACTTCGTGGCCATCTCTCCGGCTGGCCGACAGACCTCACGGATGGATATCCCCGGAAACCTGGCTGTCTCAACACACATTGACATTACGCGCGCGGCGGACAACTGTGACCTGTTGGGAGCGACGTACCGCCGCAACGGGAATGTGTCCAATCCGCAGGATACGGTCCGGCTGTCTTTTATGCACCTCACCAGTGCCGTTGAGGTGGTTGTGATCAACAGTTCTTCGACCAATTCCGTCTCCCTGGATTCCGTCAAGTTCCGGAACCTGATGGTATGCGGCGATGCCAAGATGACCTTCGACCTGTACAACAATCCTTCCCCTTCGTGGATCAACACCGAGCGGAATTCCCAGTCAGTCCGGGGAACGGGATGGACGGGGGACGATGCCAGCATTGCGGCGGGGGACACGCTCCGGAAGCCCATTGATTTTATGATTCCGCAGCGTCTGGACCAGGCCGTGGGCAGTGGTGGGCTTGAAGCCAACATGCCCCGGCTGATCATAAAGTACACGCCACAGGGCCAGTCTCAAAAGGAAGCGGAGAAGGTCCTCAAGGACATCGTTTCGGATGCGGATGGCGTGACGCCCATAACCTCTTGGGTCATGGGGAAGAAGTACACGTACTACATTTCCATGCGTCTGGATGGCGGCGTGCTGGTCCGTGTCGTTACGACGGATTGGGAAACCATTGATGCCGAAACACCCGGTTTGCTGATATAAAGATGAGAAGATATCTGGTCATACTTGCCATGCTGCTCTGGGCAGTAGTTTCCTGCGAACGCGAGGAAATACGGCCCAGTGCAGGCGAAGGTGTGCGGATATCTTTCCAGGCGGGTAATCCATATTCAAAGGCGGTCACTACGCCGGGAGACGGGGTGGTCGCGGACGGAGGTGGTATTTTTATTGACAACACCGATCCGCTCAATCCGATTCCAGACCTGGTGATTCTGCTGGCCGGTCCGGATAGTAGTATCGTTGCCACATATCCCGAAAAATCAGTGGGAACGGGTATTGACAGCGAGTTGCAGGACAGTCCGGGCGCCACCGGGATGGATGTCGTTTTTTCCGGCTTCACCGCAGAACAATGTGACAAAACATATATCGTGTATGCTTTTGCAAACACGGAAGGTATGTGGGTGATGACTCCCGGTGCCGCATCCATGACGGGTGCAACTGCCAAGGATTCACTGCTGTCACTGACTTCCGTTGCCGTGATAGATTCGTTGAAATTCATACCGTGGGGACTGTCTCCCCGGGATACCTCGCTCACACTCAAATCCGGGCGTCTGCCAATGTCTGCCAGGGGGACGGTGCGTGTGTCTTCGGGTGGTACCGGCGAGGTTTCGCTGGCGCTGATCCGTTGCGTGGCCAAGATTACGGCCAGTTTCGTCAACAATACCGGGGATACTCTCACCTTGACGAATTATCGTAACGAATTGGTTGGGATCTCTCCGGACCGCAGTTTTGTTTTGCCTCATGTCCCGTCTTCTCCGGTGGATACTGTGGCGTGCAATCTGGTCTCACTGGCGTCCTCGCTCATGATTCCGAAAGATGATACGGTTTCCGTATCCTGGATTGTTTTCCCGAGCAAAGGCCCATACACCTGTAATGTGGATTTCACTACAGGTGGGAACAATTATCACTATACCGACCTCCCCGTCCACGATGACCATGCACGGGATCTGACGGCGCTGGAGCGGAACCAGCACCTGCGCATCGAAACCCGTATCAGCAAGGGTACTACGGTATCCTTCAATTTTGAAGTGTCGAACTGGACAGAAAAGAGTGAAATCGTGCTATTTGATTAGAAGATGAAGAGATTACTGCATATCGTCATGGTTTTGGCCTTCTGTCTGGCCATGGGTTCCTGTGCCCGGGATATGGTGGAGCCTACCCCGCGGGACTACCCGTCGGATGGAACGCCGGTGACGTTGCGGATCGGTTTCGGAACACCGGAGTACGAAGTGACGACCGTGGGAACCCGCTCAGAAGCGTCCCAAGCCGACGAAGCCCGTGTCCATGACTTGTATGTCTTCATCTTCGACAGCAGCGGAAACAAGATTTACGGCCGGTTTTTTTCTTATGGACATTTGACCTCCAGTCTGGCCACCCTGGACAGCGATCCCAATGAGGGGTGGTGGGTGGAAAACAAGACGTTGACGGGTGTTACCCCGTATGTCAGCCAGACCACCGGTGCTGTGAAAGTTTCCACCCAGACGTGTTCTAACGCGAAGGTCGTGGTGTTGGCGAACATACAAAACGCCGTTTCGTCATTTTTGCAATCAGGCGAGGATGACGATATCACCTACCTGAACGGTATATCAACGCTGGCAGAATTGAAAGCCACACAGGTTCGTCTGGAACAGGATGTGGTGAACCGCAAGGACCTGTTCCTGATGATGGGAACCATGGACGTGGAGAATACGAAGGACATGGACTGGGGGGACACCACGCCTTCAGTGAGTTATAACCCAACCTACAAAGTCGATCTGAAGCCGCTGGATGCCAAGGTCAAGTTCCTGGTCCGGTGCAATCCGGACAGCATCGATGCTGTCAAAGCGGTGTATTGGCAAGTTTGCAAGACGCCGGACCGCTGTTACCTGTTCCCGGATGTCAACGATGGCAATTCGCCTGACGAGACGATGTATTTCGATTCCGAGCAGGCCTATTTCGAAGGAACGGAGACCGTAGAGGGCGTAGACTGGTATGTCTTCACGTTCTATATGATGCAGAACCGGAAAGAAGCCCTTCAGGATCCGACATCGTATTACGACCGGGAGAAGCAGCGAAAACAGGATACGGGCACGTCTGGATACCAGGGCACAGGCGGCGGAAACTTCGTGGAGAACAAGGGATGGCTGTATGCCGATCCGAATGCCACGTATGTCAAGTTCGACTTGATCTTGACGCTCACGCAGAAAGGAATCAGCACATTGGGCGGAGGAGATGTCGGGAATGCACTCACGTCGGATACCATCTTCTCAGTGCACCTGGGTGATTTTTCGAATAGCGGACTGAGCGATTTTAACACCCTGCGGGGAAATTATTACAAATATTTCATCACCATCAACAACTCCAAAAGTATCTATGCCGAGGTGATGAATGACAATGAACGTCAGGCAGGACAGGAAGGATTCCTGTTGCTGACCGACGATGAGGTGGTCAATGCGGACTGCCACTATGAGTATCACTCCATTACATTCACATATGATCCGCTCCTGGATCCGGGTGTCTTTACCTGGTATGTCAAGACTCCTTTCGGCGAGGGGCGTCCTACGATCGTGAATGATCCGGATCATGCGGGATACAAGCTTTACACGTCAGAGGGCCTGGACTATCAGTGGCTGAAGTTCGCCGTGAATCTGGAAGAAGGCGGAACTTATTCGTTGAACCGACGGGCCTATCCGGGAGATTCTGCGTACGTTGCCAGCTGGAAACCGGATCCCACCACACAGGAAGGACGTCCAACACTGATGGATATCAACCAGTTGATTGAATTTGTCTTCGATCAAACCGCCAAGGAGACGGCGACTCCTGGGTCCAGTTATTTCAAACCGCTCAGGCCGGGTGACGCGGAAAACGACTCGCTCATCATTCGGGCGACAATCTTTATTGACGAATACTATTACGAAGAGAACCCCATTACGCACCAGAAAGATCCGGATCTATGGCGGACATTCGTAAACGCCAAACCTCGCGAGATGCACATCCTGTCCAATGCGGTCAAGAGCCGGGACCGTCAGAGCGATGTCATCTTGTCCAGTCATTCGGTCATCCAGCAGTCCATCCAAACGATCTACAACATCTACGAACCGTCACTCCGTACCCTGTGGGGCTGCGAGCACAAGGATGAGGTGAAGGAGAAGGAGCCTCTCGGGTGGCCTTATTGGCCGGCGGGGAATACGGACGACGCCCGTGCCGGAGAGGATTCTGCGCTCGGGAAAGAGAATGGACGATTGAATTCCGCATACATCTGGGGCGTCTATTCCTCCCAGAAAGCAAACGGAACAGACAAAACGAAAAATTGGGGGGACATCCTAAATTACGAAGTCCAGAACAAGGTGCCGGAACTTCGTGACGACGAAGGACATCATTATCATGGCATGGCTTATTCCTGCCTAACCCGTAACCGGGACAATAATGGTAACGGTGTTATTGACAGGGACGAAGTGCGCTGGTATATGGCGGCTTCGCAGCAGTTGATTGGAATCTGGGTGGGCAATGAAGCGCTGTCTATGAGCGCCCGTTTGTATCAAACCCATGACAAGACCCTGGACCCGACACTTTGGTGGCGCTCACATGTTGTGTCCAGTACGGCTAAGAAAGTGAGTTGGGCAGAAGAAGGAGCTGGCGCAACGGATTTAGTTTATGATTGGTCGCCGGGTAATCCTTATAATACTTGGGCTAATGAAGCAACAGCTTCTGTTGGTGAAAGCGTCCGTTGCATTCGCAATATCGGTACCTATGACGGACCTTCCGGCCTGACGGACATCAGCGAAGCTCCGTATTCCTATTCGATTGACAAATACTTT
Source organism: Bacteroidales bacterium (assembly GCA_017454335.1). Taxonomy (GTDB): domain Bacteria; phylum Bacteroidota; class Bacteroidia; order Bacteroidales; family UBA932; genus Cryptobacteroides. The sequence goes on from JAFTDE010000006.1 coordinate 103,622, forward strand.
ACGATTGACACAATCGGGACTACTCGCGCTGATAAGTATTATACCTTCCATTTCAACCGGCTGGATCCCAAGGCCATCCGGGAATACACATCTTCGGATCTTCCTTACCACGACCAGAACTCGCTACATAATCGCGTTTATGTCAAGATGGAAACTCAGCCTTTGTCGTTGGATGTGCCTGGATATTCCGTTGCTATGAAAGACGTTAATAACAACGTAACGCGTCTGGGGTACAATCCTTATTGTCCGGAAGGATACCGTTTCCCCAATCATACGGAATGGCTTGTAATGTCTCTGTACCTTCCGTCAAGTTATTTGCAGAAGAACGTGAATGATTCGAGTTATACTGGCACAACGTATATGCCTTCCCGCACTTTCTACGATAAGGGTTACTACGGGTCCAAGAATCCGGGCGATCCCTGGAGTACGGAATTTAATAAAGTCGGATGGGCATACTCGAACAAGATGCACTGTATAGAGTACAACAAGAATGCGACACGCTCCCGCTGTGTCCGGGATGACGAAAGCATGATCGGCAATATCAGCGGTGCATTATCCGTGAGAGATCAAATTGTTTACCCTGGCGACAATAATCAGGTCAGTTTAAATTTCTCCTCCACGGCCTCCGCTTTTAATGCGGCCTCACTGAAACTCTGCTACACAATCCCTTCTACGGGCAACTACCGTGAAATCGATATCGCAATGCCGGAGCAACCCCATGGCCTGCAGTATCGTGAAACAATGACGGTCTCGATTCCGTCTTTTGCTTCTTTGGGCTTGACAGAGCAGGAACTGCGGGATTCCGTTTATATGGTTCTCCAGGCCGAAATCCAGAATGTTTCTGGTAACAGCCGGACGTTCGATTGTCCGATTGTCTTGGCACATCCGCTGTCCGGCAGCATGACCATTTCCGGGAACAGAGACAAAATTTATCCATCAGACAGGGACACCCTTATCTTCAATATAGTAGATCATTCGAGTTCGGCTACGCTTAATTCGAATCTTACGCTGGAGTTGCATTATACCGATGGCGGCGGGGTTTCCCGTGTGGTGCCCGTTACGGGATTCACACAACCTGTTGGGCGCGAGCACAAAGGAGCGTATGCATTCACTGTCCCTTCGATAGGTAGCGAAGAGGGCAAAATCAATATCTTGCCAGCGGTCTTTAATGGCGTTGACCCTGTTGAGGTGTTCCTTCGGGCCACTATCTCCGATACGCATGGATTCAGTAACAGCTTTGACAGCGAAACGATTACCCTGGCAAATCCGGTAGAGGGCTCCATCAGTGCAGGAACTTATTTCTATCCGGCAGGAGATGAGGGGGATGTTACGTTTGACTTCGAATCAAAGGGTCATACGGTGCAGTTGTCGAGCGCAACGCTCACATTGGAGTACACGCCGCCGGGAGGTGTCCTCACACAGAAAACGCTTTCGCTTTCCGGCAACCCCAGTGGCCTCACATACAATCCTACGGAAACGCCGTTGATGCCCACGTTGCACGAACTTGGACTTACGGCGGCGGATCTGCCTCTCGTTGCCAATCTGCGTGCGGAAGTGTCCACTGCAGATGGACTCAGTGCAGTTTCCAATGGGGCGATCACAATCAAATCTCATTATAGCGGCACAGTGGACATTCTTGACAGCTTTGATCCGACGAATGGATTCCCGATACAAATTGCGGCCAGTTCCCTTGCCGGGTCCGGACTTCCTGTCCAAAGCGTAAAACTGTGCTGGAAGAAGGAAGGCGATGCCAATTACACCGAAGATACCGTTACGATTCCGGCAGGGGACCAGTCATTGACCAGCAATACCATTACGGCATACTGGCATCCTACTTGGCTTGACAACTCATCTTTGGTGTATACGGACAGCACGTATTATTTCTCTGCTGAGATCAGCAGCAGTGACGCAAACGGTCTCGTTGATGCAGGCATCATAGAGCTCAATGCCGCTGATGTGTATGCAACTATGGAGTTCATCAAGATCAATTATAATCCGAACCCGGGACCTTGGGAGAATGGCAATCAAGCCTCCGATATAACCGTCAACTGGCCCGTTCAATCAATAACAAACCTAAATTTCTCTGCCGGAGATTTTGTTGATACTTATATGGATGTGACCAATTGCAATTACATACGTTACAATGGAAAAACCGATAATGATATTGGGATGGATAATCTGATAACAATCGGCGTCAGTAATGATTTGAACTGGAAAAACAGGGATTTATATTTCTATTATCCTGCCCATCACCCTGATGAGGCTCCGACAGAGGATCGCTTGCAGCTTTCCATTAAGGATAATAATGGTACGGTAACGCGCCTGCGCCCTTATGATTTGGATGGAAGTTTGACAGTACGTTTATTAAAGGATTCGCTTCAGGTTAATGGCGGCGGGTTGGATTATTCCCAGGTGATGCCGGGTAATAGTAGTTCTGGAGCTAATTCTGTGACTCGCTCTCGGGAGACTATTTCATATATTACTAACCAGAGCACAATAAAGATTGGTTCGGTGGAAGGTAAACACCGTTCCCGCGCTCTCTACAAGTTCGTCCGCGTCGTCCGGAAGCACTAAAGTCTTTCGCTCTGCCCCGATTTATCCGGCTCCTTCTCGACCAAAAATTCCGACTACCTGTGGGACATTTGCACACAGGTAGTCGAAACTTTTATGGCGCGATAGTCTAGGCACACTTCTGCCGCTTCACGGCCGGTCTTCGTGTTTCTCTCTTGCGAAACAGGCGGGGATTTCCGGTTGGGCGCTATTTCAGAAACGAGTATTGACGAGTTCGTGTCCAAGTTTGTGAATTGCTGAGGCAATCTTATCGACTTGGCGGGGACGCGGATGAGAGGTTCCGTGCATATAGGACCAAATTTGTTTCGGGTGAATTCCGGTTAATTTGCCAAGAGCAGTAAGAGACAAGACTCCCGCATAGTAGTTCAGCATGGTCTGGACATCCCAGTGTGTAACGAACTCATATTCATCGTCCAGCCATTCTGGATAAACAAATGCAGCCTTCGGGCCGTCTTCCTTGATAATCAAAAGCGTCTCTTCCAATTCCTTTTTGGCAGCTGCCACCGTATCTCCCATTCCGAAAATAGCGGGATGATCATTGCAGTAGGCATTGTATGTCCCATCTTTTGCCTGGCAAATGGTGATATCAATCTGTCTCATAAGTCTATTCCCAATTCGTGCAATATTTTCTTGGCGAAAGTGTTTTCAATTTCCTTCCCCTTGTGAAAGGGAACTGTATATATTTTCCCCTCCTTTTGATAGCGCACATGGCTTCCCTTACCTCTTTTAGGGATTTGAATCCATCCGTTTTGGCGGATAATTCGATGCAATTCCGACGACTTCATGCTTTCTCACGCTGCAAATATAGAAAAAAGTCTATTGTTTTACAATGGGCGGCGCTAAGGATTCTGCTGGCCGATGGACAAACATAACCATTGTTGGTTTTATTACAATGGATTTTTACGCATCTCCTTTCCGGTGGCCGGCTGATCCAGAAACTCGGCAGGTGACATTACGGGAGGGAGGGACATTGCCTTCCCGCCCGTGATATGATAATCCTTGCTGTTCCTGGAGATGATGACATCGCATCCGGCCTTGCGGGCGCAGACAGCCTGAAGAATGTCCTCAAAGTCCTTGCCGTGCATCCGAAGGGCTTCCGTTAATTGATCATTGTCCATGGGGAGCACCGTCACGAGCGACTGAATCTGCATCATGCTCGCATCCAGAACTGCCGGAGTGACTGTCTTGCGAAGAACGAAAGCCAGATTTGCCATCGTGAGTATAGAACAATAAAGGTCCAAGCGACCATCCTCTCCCGCCTGAAGGATTTGTGCCGAGTCCTCATAACCGTGGCGCTGCAGCAGAAGATCCATCAGGATATTTGTATCCAGGAAAACTTTCGGGCTCATTTGGACAGCAGGTAATCAAGCCTTTCCTCCTCCCAATCTATATCTGCACCTTTTGCAATACCGATGAGAGACACGATCTTCGGAGAAGTAACACTTTCCGGAACCGAAGCAGCGGAGGAGACAGAATCCTCTTCCAACACATTCTCTATGTACTTCTTGAGTGTTAATCCCCGTTTCTTTGCTTTAATGGACAGCCCCCTGAAAACCTCCGGCTTCAGGTCAATCAACTTTCTTCTTGTCGCGACGCTTTCCATATATAATTTTTGCAAATATATATACTTTCATTCAAAGGACAACACTTTTTGCCGGGTAAGCAAGAAAAAATGCTTAACTTTCGGTATGAAAAAACTTCTTACCCTTGCGGCGGTGCTGGTGATCAGCCTGACCGCCTGCGCGCAGAAAGCGCCCAAAGTCATCCGCCTGCTGGAACCCTCTTACAACGAAGGACTGACCCTGATGCAGGCCCTCAAGGAACGCAAATCATCCCAGGGATTCACGGAAAAGGAAATCCCGCTGCAGGATCTGTCCAACATCCTGTGGGCGTCCGTCGGCGTGAACCGTCCCGACGGCAAGCGGACCGCTCCGACCGGATCCAACCGCCAGGAGATCGAGGTCTATGCCTTCTTCAAGTCGGGCGCCTATTATTACAACTACAAGGACCACACCCTGGAGCTGGTCAAGGAAGGGGACTGGCGCAGCCTGACCGGGCGGCGCGGCGCCGACGAGGCGTACCTGAACCTGCTGTTCTTCGCGGATACGGACAAGACCGCCGGCGAGAATCCGCCGGGCGGAGGCGCCGCGACCGTGTCGTATGTCGATGTGGGGTATGTGTCCCAGAATGTCTATCTGGCCTGCGCCAACGCCGGAATCGGCAGCCGCGCCCGCGGCGGTTGGGACCAGCAGAAGCTGACGGAGACCCTGGGCCTCAAGCCTTCCCTGGTCGTTGTCCTCGGCCAGACGGTCGGCTATTGCGACGAGTAGGTCCGACCCCGTCCTCGTACTCCCGCAGGGCCCGGATGGCCTGGGGACAGAGGATCAGCAGGGCGATCACGTTGATCCACGCGGTCAGGCCCACGCCGACGTCGCCCAGCTGCCAGATGACGCCGGCCTCGCGGACGGCCCCGAACACCACCATCCCCAGCAGCGCGAAGCGGAAGGCCCAGATGGCCGCCCGCTCGGCCTTCCTGCGCTCCGGCCGGCCCGCGAAGATGTACATGATGCTGGACTCGCCGTAAAAGTAATACGCCATCACCGTCGTGAAGACGAAAAACACCAGGGCGATGCTGACGAAGGTTCCGCCGAATCCCGTCAGTACGGAATCCACGGCCGCCTGGGTGAATCCGACGTAGTTGTCCGCCAGTTCCGGAGCCTTGGCGACCAGCACTTCGCCGGTCTTGGCGTCCAGGATGTTATACGTCCCCGAGCACAGGATCATCAGCGCCGTGGCGGTGCAGATCAGCAGGGTGTCCACATAGACCGAGAAAGCCTGCGCCAGGCCCTGCCGCGCCGGGTGCGACACGGCGGCGGAGGCGGACACGATGGCGCCGCCGCCCTGGCCCGCTTCGTTCGAGAAGATTCCGCGCTTGACCCCCATCATGATGGTGGATCCCAGAATGCCGCCGGCGACGGGCTGGATGCCGAAGGCATTGGTCACGATGGACTCCAGCACCCCCGGTACGACGTCGATGTGCCGGGCGATGACGATCACTGTAATGACAATATATCCCAGCGCCATGAAGGGCGTCACGATGGACGCGACGCGGGAGATGCTGCGGATGCCGCCGATGATCACCAGGCCCAGCAGGAAGGCCAGGCCCAGTCCGGAGACCAGCGGATTGATCCCCAGCGAATTGCGCATCGCCCCGGAGACGCCGTTCGCCTGGACCGTGGTCAGCAGGATGCCGTATCCGACGATGGTCAGCACGGCGAACAGCACGCCGGCCCAGCGCCGCCCCAGCCCCTTTTCGATGTAGCAGGCCGGGCCGCCGCGGAAACCGGTGGCGTGGGGGAATTTGTATTGTTGGGCCAGGGTGGACTCGACGAAGGCGGTCGAAGCGCCGAAGAAGGCGATGATCCACATCCAGAAGACGGCTCCGGGCCCGCCCAGGGCGATGGCGGTGGCCACGCCGACGATGTTCCCGGTGCCGACGCGTCCCGACAGTGCGACGCAGAACGCCTCGAAGGACGAGATGCCCTGCCTGCGCCCGTCGGCGGTCTTCTGGGACGGGGCGAAGAGCGAGCGGACCATCAGCCCGAAACGGCGTACCTGCACGAAGCGGGTGCGCAGCGAGAAGTACAATCCCGCCCCCACCAGCAGCACGACCAGGGCCGGGCTCCAGATGACGCTGTTCAGGAATCCTACGATCTTCTCCATGCCCCTTAAAACGCGCTTATTCGACCGTTACGGACTTCGCCAGGTTCCGGGGCTGGTCCACGTTTCGACCCTTGTATATGGCGATGTAATAGGCCAGCAATTGCAAAGGAACGGATACGATGATGGGCTGGAGGCACTCGACCGCCGAAGGGACCTCGATCACATAGTCCGCGATGCGGCGGACCATCTCGTCGCCCCGGGCCATCACGGCGATCACCTTGCCGCCGCGGGCCTTGACTTCCTCGACATTGCTGAGGGTCTTCTCGTAGGTGGAATCGTGCGGGACGATGGCCACGGTGGGCATCTCCGCGTCGATCAGCGCGATGGGGCCGTGCTTCATTTCGGCGGCCGGGTAGCCCTCCGCGTGCACGTAGCTGATTTCCTTGAGTTTCAGCGCGCCCTCCAGCGCCGTCGGGTAATTGTATCCGCGCCCGAGGTAGATGAAGTTCCGGGCGTAGGTGAAGATCTTCGCCAGGTCGGCGATCTGCTCGCTGTGCGAGAGCACCTCGCGCAGCTGGTCCGGCAGGGCCAGCAGGCCCCGGGACACTTCGGCGTACTGCGCCGCGCTCAGGGTTCCCTTCCGCTCGCCCAGCGCCAGGGCCATCATCGCCATCACCGTCACCTGGCCCGTGAAGGCCTTGGTCGAGGCGACGCCGATCTCGGGCCCCACATGGATGTAGGTGCCGCTGTCGGTCCCGCGGGCGATGCTGGATCCGATCACGTTGCAGATGCCGTACACGAAAGCGCCCGCCTCGCGGGCCAGTGCGATCGCCGCCAGGGTGTCCGCCGTCTCACCGGACTGCGACACCGCGATCACGACGTCGTCCGGGAACAGCACGGGACGCCGGTAGCGGAACTCCGAGGCGTATTCGACCTCGGCCGGGATGCGGCACATGCTCTCGAAGAGTTGTTTTCCGATCAGCGAGGCGTGCCACGACGTGCCGCAGGCGACGAAGATCACCCGCCGCGCGCCCAGCCAGCGGTCGATGTTGTCCCGGATGCCGGACAGGATGACCTGGCCCGTGTCGGGGTTGACGCGGCCGCGGATGCAGTCCACGATGGTGCGGGGCTGTTCGTTGATCTCCTTCAGCATGAAGTGCGGGTATCCGCCGCGCTCCAGGTCCGAGATCGACAGGTCCAGGCGCGTGACCTGGATGTCGGCCTCCTGGTTGTCCAGGGTGAAGACCTGCAGGGCCTTGCCGCGCTCCACGACAGCCACTTCGCCGTCGCCCACATAGACGATGTCCTGCGTGTATTCCACGATCGACGAAGCGTCAGAGCTGATGAAGTATTCGCCGTTGCCGATGCCGATGGCCATCGGGCTGCTCTGGCGGGCGGCGATGATGCGGTCCGTGTTGCCGCGCTCGATCACGGCGATGGCGTAGGCGCCGACCACGCGCTTGAGCGAGCGGCGCACCGCTTCGGCCAGGTCGCACCCTTCGGTCGTCCGGATGTACTCGATCAGGTTGACCAGCACTTCCGAGTCCGTCTCACTGCGGAACACCACGCCGTGCGCCTGCAGCGCCTCTTTCAGCACCCGGTAGTTCTCGATGATGCCGTTGTGGATCATCGCGATCCGCCCGTCGGCGGAGTAGTGCGGATGCGCGTTGGTGTCGTTGGGTTCGCCGTGGGTGGCCCAGCGCGTATGCCCGATGCCGATCGTGGCATCGGTGGCCTTGCCGTCCAGGTATTTCTCCAGGGCGTCCACCTTGCCCTTGCATTTGTACACGGCCAGATCGCCGTCCGGCATCACCATGGCGACGCCGGCGCTGTCATAGCCCCGGTATTCCAGGCGGCGGAGGCCGCCCAGCAGAATGGGACAGGCCTGCCTGTCACCTACGTATCCTACGATTCCACACATAATTCATTTGGTTTTGATCATGGCCCGGTTGGTCTTGCCGTCGATGCAGATCGACAGGTCCTCCGGGAAGCGCACATGGCGCAGGTATTCGGTTTCCTCGACGGCGGGCAGGGCGTCCAGCACGTCGAAATCCAGCACGTCCCGCTGCCGGGCGTACGGGTTCACGCTGATGTACCCGACGTTGAACGAGGTCAGGTTCTGGAAGAAATGGGTCCCCTGGCTGGGGTCGATCTGGAAATGCTCCAGCGCGCATTCCACGATGGCCTTGGCCTCGGAGATGTCGCCCCACTTGACCGGCACGCCCAGCGACGGCTGGCTGCTGCCCCAGCGCCCGAAGCCGATCAGGATGTATCCCTTCTTGTCGCGCAGCATCTGCGCGTTGATGGCCGACACCTGGTCCGCCATCCGGTAGGTCTTCAGCACGTCCCAGGCCTCGCGGCGCAGGTACACGACATCCCGCACCCCTTCGACCCAGCCGGTGCCCAGCGCACAGGACGAGCGCAGGAAGGCGCCCTCGTCGTCCACCTTGTCCCAGTCCACCTCGGCGACCCGCGTGTCCACGGAGATCGGGCGCACCTGCAGCACCGAGAACACCGAACTGCCTTCCGGATCGATGTCCGCGGCGAATTCGATCTCGATGTCGCTCTTGACCTCTTCGCGGGCGATCTGCAGCAGGCGGGAGACGATGTCCGCCAGCGGGAAGGTGTTGTACTTCAGCATCTGCGCGAAAGTCACGTATTTCGGGCCCTCGGGGAAGGCCGAATCGATCATGCGCATGTTGGCGTAGTCCCAGGTGGATACGACCTGCTGGAGCGACGGGAAGCGCACGCAATCCGAAATCTCCAGCCGGTCCAGGTTGACCGCGTCGTCCACCGAGATCATGAACTTCTCGGGATGCAGGTTCAGCGCGTACATCGACCGCTGCGTCTCCTGGATCGTCAGTTCCGGCGTGGAGGTCTGCAGCACGTGCTTGGGGTATTTGGGCGAGAAGCGCAGCACCTGCTCGCCGTCCACGACGGCCTTGCCCAGACCGTAGGCGACCTTGACGATGCCGTCCTCGGGCTTCTCGTAGCCGACGGGGTAGAAGTTGACCGAGCGCGCCACGCCCGACAGGGTCGGGAAGAAGTAGCTGTCCCCCTGCCGGCTGCCGCAGACTTCCTGCAGCACCACGGCCATCTTCTCCTCGGAGATGACGTTCCCCGACGAGATGATGTAGCTCTTGGACGAAGCGAAATAGACGCTGGCGTACACGCTGGTCACGGCCTTGGCCATCAGGCGCAGCTGCTGGTCCTCGTTCTCGGTCTTCGGCACCATGTAGGTCGAATAGACCCCGGCGAAGGGCTGGTGGTAGGAATCCTCCAGCTTCGAGGATGAACGCACGGCGATGGGCCCCTTCGTGACGCGGATGAACGCGCGTATCGCGTCCAGCAGGTCGCGGGGCAGGGCCGAGGCGACGAATTCCGACAGCAGTTCGGAATCGCTGAGGTCGGCGTCGATGATGTATTTCAGCCCGTTGTCCTTGATGAAACGGTCGAAATAGTCGGTGGTGATGACCATGGTCCGCGGCACCATCACGCGCACGTCCTCCCATTCGTTGTAGAGATTGTGCTTCTGCAGGACGTGGTTCAGGAAGGCCAGGCCGCGGGCCTTGCCGCCCAGCGAGCCGCTGCCCACGCGCGAGAACCAGATGGCGTCGTTGTAGGTGTCCGGATTGAAGGCGGCCACCACGCCCAGCGCCTGCCCGACGCGGAAGTCGTGGATCAGCTGGAGGTCGTGGCGCCGGTGCTCTTCGATGTCCGCGTAATCCTCGCGGCGGATCTGCCGGATGCCCTTTCCCAGCTGGAACAGGCCGCGGGCGAACAGCCACTTGGAGAAGTAGTTGCCCTCCGCCAGCCGCTGGAAGGTCTTCGGCGGCATGGTCCGGACCAGCTGTTCCAGCTCGTACAGGTCCCGGGCGCGCCCGATCTCGGCGCCGGACTTCGGATCCGTCACGATGAAGTCCCCGAATCCGAATTCCCGGCCGATGTAATCACCCAGTTCCTGGGTCAGCAGCTTCGAGCGCTTGCGCAGGAAGCCCACCCCGAGGGACTGGGCCACGGAGCGCATGTCCTCCTGCGAGGACTGCATCAGGAAGGGCATGCGCGGGTTGTCGGCCCGTACCAGGCGGCACAGGTCCACGCCGGCGTCGATCTTCTCCTGCGAGGGCTTGTCGCCCTTGTGTACGACGAATCCCACGTCCGAGATGACGCCCAGCAGGTTGGTCTTGTAGCGCTGGTACAGTTCCACGGCCTCGTCGTAGTTCGTGGCCATCAGGATCTTGGGGCGGGCCCGCTTGCGGGCGATCTGCTGCTGGTCGTTCAGCGCATCCTTGATGGATTCGAGGTTCTGCTGGAGGACCAGCTTGTACAGTGCCGGCAGGTAGGTCGAATAGTAGCGGACCGAGTCCTCGACCAGCAGGATGGCCTGCACGCCCGCCTCCAGGATGTCGTGCTCGGCGTTGAGACGGTCCTCCATCAGCTTGATGATGGCGATCAGCAGGTCCATCGAGTTGATCCAGCAGAACATGTAGTCGATGTAGGACCAGTCGCTCTCCTCGATCTTGTGGTAGATCTCGCGGGAGTAGGACGACAGCAGCACGATCGGCATGTCGGGCTGGCAGGCCTTGGCGCGCTTGGCGAACTCGAACACGCTGAGTTCCCCGACGGAATACATCGTGATGACCAGGTCGAACCCCTGGCCCCCTTCGATCATCGCGAGCGCCTCGTCGGCGGTCTCGGCCCCGATGATCTCGGGCGGGTTGCTCAGCCGGAGTTCGGCATATTCCTGCGCGATCTGCGTATCGATACGACCGTCCTCCTCGAGGGAGAAACGGTCGTAGCTGTTGCAGATCAGTAATATCCGGCGGATCCGCCTGGACATCAATGATGTAGCGTCGTTCATGATGGTCTTATACCAATCCCTGGTCCACCATCGCGTTGGCCACCTTGATGAAGCCGGCGATGTTGGCACCCTTGACATAGTTGATGTATCTGTCCTCTTCCGTGCCGTACTTGATGCACGCGGCGTGGATGTCCTTCATGATGCGGTGCAGCTGGGCGTCCACTTCCTCGGACGTCCATTTCTGGCGCATCGAGTTCTGGCTCATCTCCAGACCGGAGGTCGCGACGCCGCCGGCGTTGCTGGCCTTGCCCGGCGAGTAGAGGATCTTCGCAGCCTGGAAGGCTTCGATGGCCTCGGGGGTGCAGGGCATGTTCGCACCTTCCGTGACGCAGAAGCATCCGTTCGCCAGCAGGACCTTCGCGGCTTCGCCGTTGAGCTCGTTCTGCGTGGCGCAAGGCATCGCGATGTCGCACTTGACGGCCCAGGGCTTGGTGCCCTCGCCGGTATACTGTGCGTTCGGATACTGCTTGACATATTCCTTGATGCGGCCGCGGATGGCGTTCTTGAGGTGCTTGACGTAGGCGATCTTCTCCTCGTTGAATCCGTCGGGGTCGTAGATGAATCCGTCCGAATCGGATAGGGTCACGACCTTGGCGCCGAGGCGCATGGCCTTTTCAGCGGCGTGCTGGGCCACGTTGCCGGATCCGGAGATCACGACAGTCTTGCCCTCGAAGGTCTCGCCGCGGGTGGCCAGCATCTCCTGGGCGAAGTAGCAGGCGCCGTAACCGGTGGCCTCGGGACGCAGGAGGCTGCCGCCCCAGCCCAGGCCCTTGCCGGTCAGGGTTCCGGTGAACTCGTCGCGCAGGCGCTTGTACTGGCCGAACAGATAACCGATTTCGCGGCCGCCGACGCCGATGTCACCCGCCGGGACGTCGGTGTCCTGGCCGATGTGGCGCTGCAGCTCGGTCATGAAACTCTGGCAGAAACGCATCACCTCGGCATCGGAACGGCCGCGCGGGCTGAAGTCCGATCCGCCCTTGCCACCGCCCATCGGCAGGGTGGTGAGGCTGTTCTTGAAGGTCTGCTCGAAGGCGAGGAACTTCATGATGCTGAGGTTGACGCTGGCGTGGAAGCGGATGCCGCCCTTGTAGGGGCCGATCGCGCTGTTCATCTGGACGCGGTAACCGCGGTTGACATGGATCTCGCCCTTGTCGTCGGTCCAGGGGACACGGAACATGATCACCCGTTCGGGCTCGACCATGCGCTCCATGATCTTGTTGTCCAGCAGGTAAGGGTAGGCCTGCATGTAGGGCGCGACGCTCGTCAGCACCTCTCTGACCGCCTGGTGGAATTCGGTCTCACCGGGGTTCTTGGCGATGAGTTCGGTCATGAACCCATCCACGTACTTTTTCGCAAAATTGTCCATCTGTTCTAAGGGTTTATACACTATTTAAACTAACTGTCTGATCAGGGTTTCGCGGTCGCCCGCCAGCATGTCGATGACGGGGATCTCGATCATGGTATAGCAGCCCGGCGCCTGGCGGACGGCGGCGCGGGCCACCATCACCAGCACCTGCCCGGTCAGGGCGGGGTTGTTGATGCTCATGTTGAATTCCAGATGCTGGTTGTGCGTGCGTCCGGAAACGCCCTTGCGCACCAGGTTGACGCCGTGCCCGACATCGTTCAGGGCCGCGACGCTGGGCACCTGGGCGACGTGGGTCTCGTCGTGGACGAAGTATGGATCGGACTTGATGGCCTGCTCGACCGCTGCGAAATCCGCTCCTTCCTCCAGTTCGACATACACCATGCGGCGGTGCAGGCCGGTGCCGACGGGGATGGTCATGCTGAGGGCGTCCTTGACGCCCGGAACGGCCTTGGCGGCGACGGAATGGCCCATCGAGCGGCCGGGACCGAAGTTGGTGTAGGTGATGCCGGCGGGGGCGAGGCCCTGCATCATGGCGCGGACGACCGAGTCGCTGCCCGGATCCCAGCCCGCCGAGATGATGCTGACTGCGCCGTGTGCGGCTGCGACGGGGCCGAGTTTCGCGCGCAGGCCGGCGATCTCGGTGTGGATGTCAAAGCTGTCCACGGTGCTGATGCCCATGGCGAGGTACTTTTCGGCGGTCTCGGGGACCTTGCGCGAAGGCGTGGCGAGGATGGCCACGTCCACCTGGCCGAGTTCGCGGATGTCGGAGACGACCGGGTAGGGGGCCAGTTCGGGGAATCCGTCCTTCGACGCGACGCGGCGGACGATGCCGACGCACTGCATGTCCGGAGCGGCTTCTACGGCCTCCAGGGCGTATTTTCCGATGTTGCCATATCCGATGATGGCGATGTTGAGTTGTTTCATGATATTAGCTGATAAATAGCAGTTCGCGGTATTTGGGCAGCGGCCACAGCCGGTTGTCCACCAGTTCCTCCAGGCGGTCGATGGGACGGCGCAAGGCGTTGATGGCCTCGGCGATGTCGTAGTAGGCCCGGGCCTTGCCGTACTCGTCCGTGATGGCGTTCGCCTGCGAGCGGGCTACCTGCATGGCGTCCACCTGCACCCGGATCTTTTCGACCAGGTCGTTGATCTGGCGGACCAGCTGGAGTTCCGCCTCGCAGCCGTCCGTCGTGCCGAACACCTCTTTGTGCAGGGCCAGCTCTTTCAGCAGGCGGGACTTGTATTCGAACGCGGCCGGGACGACGTGGTTGATGGCCATGCGGGCCATCACGCGGGACTCGATCTGGATCTTCTTGCTGTAGGTCTCCCACTTGACTTCGTTGCGGGCGACGAGTTCTTTCTCGGTGAACACGCCGGTACGGGCGAACATCGCGACCGATTCGGGGGCGGTGAACTCCCGGATCATCTCGGGAACGCGGGTCTCGGTGTCCAGGCCGCGGCGGCGGGCCTCTTCGACCCACTCGGCGGAGTAACCGTTCCCGTCGAAGCAGACGACGTCCAGGATCGAACGGATGATGGGCTTGAGCGTATCCATCACCGCCACCTGCAGGCTCTTGCCGGAGGCGATCTCCCCGTCCAGGGCGCGCTTGAAGGCGTTCAGCTGGTCGGCGACGGCGGCGTTGAGGGTGGTCAGCGCCCCGGCGCAGTTGGCGCTGGACCCGACGGCGCGGAACTCGAAGCGGTTGCCGGTGAAGGCGAAAGGCGAAGTGCGGTTGCGGTCGGTGTTGTCCAGGAAGATCTCCGGGATCTCGACCAGCCCGACCCGCTTGCCTTTCTTGCCCGCGATGGTGATCGGGGTGTCGGACGGCAGGTCCACGAGCTTGCGCAGCACCTCGGTCATCGTGCGTCCCAGGAAGGACGAGATGATGGCGGGAGGCGCCTCGTTACCGCCCAGCCGGTGCGCGTTCGTGGCGCTGGCGATGCTGGCCTTCAGCAGGGCGTTGTGTTTCTGGACCGCGGCCAGCACGTTCACGAAGAAGGTGATGAACTGCAGGTTGCCGGCGTCGTCCTTGCCCGGGGCCAGCAGGTTCACGCCCGTGTCGGTGCCCAGGGACCAGTTGTTGTGCTTGCCGGAACCGTTGATGCCTTCGAAGGGCTTCTCGTGCAGCAGCACGACGAAACGGTGCTTGCGCGCGATGGTGTTCATCAGGTTCATCAGGATCTGGTTCTGGTCATTCGCCAGGTTCGCCTCGCCGAAGATCGGCGCCAGCTCGAACTGGTTGGGCGCGACCTCGTTGTGGCGGGTCTTGATGGGGATGCCCAGGCGCAGCCCGGCGATTTCCAGTTCGCGCATGAATGCGTTCACGCGGGAAGGGATGGCCCCGAAATAGTGATCGTCCAGCTGCTGGTTCTTCGAGGACATGTGCCCCATCAGGGTGCGGCCGGTGATCATCAGGTCAGGCCGCGCGGCGTACAGCGCCTCGTCCACCAGGAAGTACTCCTGCTCCCATCCCAGGAAGGTGCTGACCTTCGTCACGGACGGATCGAACAGGCGGCAGATGGGGGTCGCCGCGTCGGAAATGGCCCGCAGGGACTTCTTCAGCGGGGTCTTGTAGTCCAGTGCTTCGCCGGTGTAGGAGATGAACACGGTTGGGATGCAGAGCGTGTCCCCCTCGATGAAGACCGGGGAGGTCGGATCCCAGGCGGTGTATCCGCGGGCCTCGAAAGTGGCGCGGATGCCGCCATTGGGGAAGGACGAAGCGTCCGGCTCCTGCTGGGCCAGGTCCTTGCCTTCGAATTTCTCGATGACGCCGCCCTTGCCGTCGTAGTCGATCAGCGAGTCGTGCTTCTCCGCCGTACCCTCGGTCAGGGGTTGGAACCAGTGGGTCACATGGGTCACATGGTGTTCCAGGGCCCATTCCTTCATGCCGCGCGCCACCCCGTCCGCCGTCTGGCGGTCCAGCGCCTCGCCGCCCTCGATGCAGGACAACAGGGCCTTGAGGACATTCGGTTCGAGGTACTTGCGCATCTTGGCGCGGTCGAAGACCAACTCGCCGAAGTACGCCGACGCCGGACCCGCGGGGGCTTCCACCTCCAGGGCCTTCCGTTCGAAGGAAGATCTGACCAATTCCAGTCTGCTCGTGCTCATAAAGTGTTCGTCTGTATAAAGTTAGAGCCGATTCTCCGAAAGGGAAAATCGGCTCGGTCTCAGCTAAATATGTCGTTCAAAAATAATATGCACATACTATTCCAATCTAACCAACAATCACAAATTTAGAAATTATTTTCAATAATATACACGTGCGCGCGAATTTTTATTCACTTGCATCCACTTGCATCCACCGGCCCCGTACGTCACCCCCGGCTTGACCAGGGGTCCCTCGCGGCACGCCGGACCCATTTTGCGGAAAAAACGTCGAATTTTCCGCAAAACTTGGTTCCGGGACGGCCCGAAATCCGTTTTCAGACACAAAAACGCCAGATTTGTGCGCGCGAAATCGACAAAAGACCCCGGAGCCTTGTGATTTCCACCTGTGGGGCCCTCGCTGCGGAGTGGGATCGATGTTGCGGCGAGGCGGGAGGGGTCTGGGCGGGAAGAAATTTCGGGGAGAACCCGCCAGACCCCTTCCCGCCTCCACCGCCACGGTGCCGGCCGTCACCGGAAACCTTCCTTACAGGCCGACAACAAGGCCAGGATAAGCAATGCGCACGGCGCCCAGCGTTTTATGAAAGGATTCATTCTCTGTTATAGTTTGTACGACTTTCTTACAGATACTCTTCCAGTCGCCACTCGTCCCGCCATTCGATCATCGGGACGCCGTCACGCAGGACAACGGGCAGGAAGACGTAGGTGGCGCTATAGACATCCTGGTTCTGGTTGACGAGGACATAGCGCCGGTCGACGGGCTTTACCGGCTCGAAATCGCGCGGGAAGGGCTGGTGGTTCTTGTAACGGTCCAGGAAGCCCGCCCGCTCGCGCACCGGAATGTCCGTGCGGAAGGTCCAAGGTTGCCAGCGGTCGGCCATGGCCACATACACGTCGGTCCCCGGGATGCGGATGACGCTGGTAATCTGCGAACAGAAAGAATGCTCATACGCATCTCCGATGTGCGGATCGCCCAGGACCGTGTACTCTCCGTGGTAATCATCGAACACTGCCACCTCAGACGGGTTGGGCGTATAACCGGTCGTGCCGGAGGTATAGATGTAGTGCCGTCCACCAAGCACGAAATGCGCCGCGGCTTCCCGCGTGAAAGGCGGGACGAGCCCGACGAAGTGCTCTGAGAACTTGCCGTTCACATCTGTGTAGTCCTCCGATAACTCCGCACAGATGTTTTCCCAGTGCGGGCGCTCAAACCAGACATAGCCCTTGCCGGTCTGCGGGTCGGAATACATGTCGAAATCGCCCACGGCGAAACCGCAAGGCTTCAGGCTGCGCACATAGCGATAGGGCCCTGTGAAGTTCTCTGCTTCCAGAATCACGAAATAACCGTCATTGGCCTGGGCCTTCAGCCAGCAGACGTAGCGACCCGTGGCCGGGCAATGGAGGATATGGGGCCGCTCCAACTTCTGGCTATGATGCAGGGGCGATGCCGGATCGGAGTCCGGCGTGACAATCCGCCCTTCGTCCTTCCAGTTGTAGAAATCGGTCGAAGAGTAGAGCCGCACTCCGCAGAAGAAGCGGTTGGTGCCGAAAAGGGTCTCCGTCTTGTCCTCGCCGTACCACCAATATTTATCGTCGTGCCAGGTCACCTGAAAACCGTGGGCCTGGATGGGTTTTCCTTCCGTGTCCAGCCACACTTCGCCGGGGCGGATGGAATTGTACATGACAGGATGGAGCGGATACTCCTGGATATTGAGATACTGGCAGTCTCCGCCCAGTTGCTCTATCCGGACCGGCCTCCCGGTCGAAAGGTTGTCCACACCGAAGAAAGTGGCATAGTCCACGTTGTCGATGGTCAGAACGTCATCGCCGCTCTCCACCCGCACGTCCTTCAGCGAGAATTTCACGACGTCCTGCACTTTGCCGAACTGTTCGCAGCGGCCCGTCACATTGCCGAAAAACACGTTGCGCACCGGCATCTCAGGCAGGCCGGCGACATCCACCAGGGTCCGGCAGGAGTCCACCTGCACATCGTGCACGGAGATATTGCGGAACCAGGGCGTAAGCGGAGTCACCTCCCGCGCGGGATAGCGGTGCGCCAGTTCGCCCACCCATTTCGTTTCGCCCAGCATTTCGCTTACCAGCACCTCCCGAAGCACTTTTGTCCGGACGCGCTCTATCCACACATTCTCCACGAAACCGCCACGCGGGCGCCGCGTCTTGAAGCGGAATGCGCGGTCCGTCCCGTCAAAAACGCAGTCGCACAGATAGACATTGCGCACGCCGCCGGCGATCTCCGTGCCGAACACGATGCCGCCGGCACCCCGCAGGGCCAGGCACTTGCGGATCACGATATTCTCCGCAGGCCGGTTCACCCGGCGGCCGTTTTCGCCGCGGCCGGACTTAATCGTATAGCAATCGTCCTGGTCGTCCAGCGAGCAGTATTCCACCAACACGTCCGTGCACGAGTCAATGTCCATTCCGTCCGTACGGCCGTGGCCGAAACTGCGGACCGTGCAGCCGCGGATGATGACATTTTCGCAGTATTGCGGGACCAGGTTCCAGTACAGGCCATTCTCGAAGGTGATTCCCTCCAGGAAGACATCTTTGCAATTAATAGGAGCAAAGGTCTTCGGCAGATAGACCACCCCGCCGTCGCGGCCATCAAAGACGCGCTCCGGGAGCGGCGTGCCATGAAGCCCGTCCAGCTGGGAATCTGTATTGCGCCGGTAAATCTCGCAGTCGATGGACGGTCCCACCACCTTGCCGCGCCCGGTCAGGGCAATGTGCTCTTGCCCGTCGGCATAAAAGAAAGCGCCTAGCGAATACATTTCGACCCCCTCGTCGCGGGTGAATACGGCCGGCTGATAGTCCTTGACCGCTCCGCTGAAGTGGAGCTCCGACCCTTCTGACAGATGCAGGTTGACACCGCTCTTTAAGCTGATCCGTCCGGTCCTCCAAACCCCGGGGGGCACGACTACCGTTCCCCCGCCCTGGGCGCTGACCCGGTCGATGGCCGCCTGGATGCGGTCTGTGGACATCCCGCGCCGCCGCATACGGACCATTACAGTCCGGTCCGGGAACTCCGGCCGGGAGAATACGGGCATCTCGAAAGGAGCCTCCACGGGCTCGATCTCATAAGGCATGGCCTGCGGACCTACCTGGGCTGCGTCCAATAAGGACGCCACAAGCAAAGAAAACAGAATGGTCATAGTTCAAATAAAAAGTTATTCATATGCAGATGCGTCATCGAAGTACAGCATCTGGTTGACGATGAATAGAATTCCGGCTTTCGCAATCGGGTTCCCTTTCTTCTGACGTCCCGCGCAATCTCCGTGCAGCTCAAAAGTTCCATAGGGTCCGTTTTGCCGGTATAAAGATACGCATTACCCGTAATAACACAAAACAAATCAAGGCACAAAACCCTGTTCAAGATTCTTGAAGAGCCGTTCTCAACTTCGAGGGCGGCTCGTTTTGTATAACCCTCTAAACAAACCTTCCATGCAAGAAAACACTGTTTTCTCGGTGCTCAATGCGCTCAACTGCAACGAGCACCTGGAGAAGAAGGGCAACCTGTCCTATCTCTCCTGGGCGTGGGCGTGGCAGATGGTGAAATCCCACTTTCCTGACGCGTCCTACACCATCTACGAAAGTCCCGACGGATGGAACTACTTCACCGACGGGAGAACCTGCTGGGTGAAGACCGGCGTGACGATCTGCGGTCTCGAGCACATTGAGTACCTGCCGATCATGGACCAGCGCAACCAGTCCATTCCTTTGGATGCCGTTCGCAGCGTCGATGTCAACAAGTCCATCCAGCGCTCACTCACGAAAGCCTGTGCCCGTCACGGCCTGGGCCTCTACATCTATGCCGGAGAAGATCTTCCGGATTCTACGGAACAGCCTCGCAGAACGCAACAGCGGCAGCAGGAGACCGTTCCTCCACCTACAGCACGGGACTACGTTCCTTCCTGGAGGCAATCAAGAAGCCAGTATAGCGCAAACCAACATTAACCCTTTAATCCCTTTATCATCATGGAATCTACAACATTCCTCCCGGTGAGACCCACGTATCCGGTTCTCGCCCCCGGCCCGGACCTTGCCCGACCTCTTTTCGTCATCCCCGACCTTCTGTCGTCATCCCCGACCTGATCGGGGATCCCCTTCCGCGGTGCGCCCCTTTTCGTCATCCCCGACCCGATCGGGGATCCCCTTCCGCGGTGCGCGGCGGGGACCAGGACCGGGCGGAACTCCGCTCCGCAGGCCTTTCGGCCTGCTGCGCTCCGGCCCCTCCCACCGTTTCCTGCGTCCCGCTTCGCGGAACTTGTCTCCGGCGGGCCCCATCCCCCTTCCCCCGTCCGGGGGCGGACAGGTCCGCCCGGTCCTGTCACCCGCCGCGCATCCTTGCCGTGACGATCTTCCCTTGATCGATTTTCGGTTTTCGCCAGGAAAACCCGGGTTTTCCTGCCCAAACCAGGAATAATGAGGTGTGCTCCAGAAGTGGGACGGGATCGTCGGCCCGGTGACGGCCCCCTTCCCTCTGCCGTGCTCGATCTGGACGATAATTGCAGCAGGAATGGCCCGGAGTATCGGCTATTTAGCTATCTTTGGAGAAGAAACATCAGTTACAATGAAAAGAATCCTTGTTTTCCTGGCCCTGGCGCTGCTGGCCGTGCAGTGCAAGCCCTCCCAGCAAGCCGAACCGGCCCAGAACGTCATTACCGAGCACCGCTCCGAGCAGATGAAGATCGGCATTGCGGGCTACTCCTACCGCAAATTCGACATCGACCAGACGCTCGAATTCCTCAAAAGCATGGACGTCAAGTACTTCTCGGTGAAGGACTGGTGGCTGCCGCTGGACTCGACGCAGGAGCAGATCGATGCGTTCAAGGCAAAATGCGCCTCCTACGGCATCCAGGGCTATATCCTCGGCCCGATCTACATGCGCAGCAAGGAAGATGTCGACAAGACTTTCGCCTATGTCGCCCGCTACGGCTCGGGTATGTTCATCGGTGTGCCGAACTACGAACTGCTGGATTACGTGATCGCCAAGGTCAAGGAGACCGGTATCCGCGTCGCGATCCATACCCACGGCCCGGACGGAGCTGCCTTCCCGGACATCCGTACCGTCGTCGAGATGGTCAAGGACCCGTCGCTGGGCGTCGGCTGCTGTATGGATCTGGGCCACACCTTCCGCTATGGCTGGGACGTCGCGGAGGACATCGTGACCTACAAGGACTGGATATGGGACATACACATCAAGGATGAGACCGCTCCGTCGAAGGAAGGCCAGACCTGGGAGATGGGCCGCGGCCAGATGAACCTGCCGGCCATCGTGAAGGCCCTTCGGGAGATCGACTACCAGGGCGTGGTGTCCATCGAGTTCGAGAAGAACGGCAACAACCCCCATCCGGGCATCGCGGAGTCCGTCGGTTACCTGCGCGGCGTCTGCGACGCATTATTATAACCCGGAGTCGGATCGGAGCGACCGAGAGGAGTTTGAGGGGATTCTTCCCCTCAATGGATAAACAGTCCCTCGCGGCACCCCGAACCCATTTTGCGGAAAAAACGCCGAAAATTCTGCAAATCCGTGTTCGGGAGGTCATTTTGCAGAAAAATCGATGAAAATTCTGCAAAACCGGGGTCCGAGTGGTCATTTTGCAGAAAAATCGTCAAAAATTCCGCAAAATCTGGTTCCGGGGCGGCCCGAAATCCGCCTCCACCGCCTCGGTGCCGTCCGTCCGCGTCCTCGGAGCGCAGCGACCGAGAGGGTTTGGGGGATCCTTCCCCCAATGGATGGACGGTCCTGCAGGGACGCAAAACTGCCGGCACGAAGCCGGCAGTTTTGTGGTCCCTGCAGGACTTGAACCTGCGACCCGCTGATTATGAGTCAGCTGCTGCTAACCAACTGAGCTAAGGGACCAAAACCGGCCCCACGCGGGGGCCGGTACGGGAAGGGGTCTAAGGTCAGACCTTGATCTCAACTTCCACACCGGAAGGCAGCTCGAGTTTCATCAGCGCATCCACGGTCTTGGCGTTGGAGTCGTCGATGTCGAGCAGTCTGCGGTAGGAATCGAGCTCGAACTGCTCGCGGGCCTTCTTGTTGACGAAGGTCGAGCGGTTGACAGTGAAGATCTTCTTGTTGGTAGGAAGAGGAATAGGTCCGTTCACCTTCGCGCCTGTAGCCTTCACTGTATCCACGATCTTGGCCGCGGACTTGTCCACGAGCATGTGATCGAAGGATTTGAGTTTAATTCTGATTTTCTGGCTCATATTACTTGTTTTTTGATTTGATCTTTATTCGTCGTCATCGGAGGAATGGAACCTGTACCCGCTCTTCTCGACGATCTCCTTGGCCATGGCCGCAGGAACTTCCGCGTAGTGGTCGAAGGACATCGTGGAGGTGGCGCGTCCCGAAGACAGGGTCCGCAGGACCGTCACATAGCCGAACTGCTCGGCCAGGGGGACGAAAGCCTTGATGATACGGGCACCGTTGCTGGTGGAGTCCATGTTGACGATCTGGCCGCGACGGCGGTTCAGGTCGCCGACGATGTCGCCCATGTACTCTTCCGGCGTGACCACTTCGAGACTCATGATGGGCTCGAGCAGCACGGGCTTGCACTTGGGGCAGGCGTGGCGGAAGGCCATGCGGGCGGCCACCTCGAAGGACAGCTGGTCGGAGTCCACCGGATGGAACGAACCGTCCAGGAGGGTGACCTTCAGGGACTGGACCTCGTACCCGGCCAACACACCGTTGACCATGGCGGATTCGAATCCCTTCTGGACCGAGGGCACGTATTCCTTGGGAACATTGCCACCCTTGACCTGGTTGTCGAACTGCAATCCGTTGACCCCTTCGTCAGCAGGGCCGATTTCGACGATAATGTCTGCAAATTTGCCGCGTCCGCCGGTCTGCTTCTTGAACACCTCGCGGTGCTGCGTGCTGGCGGTGACGGCTTCCTTGTAATTGACGTGAGGAGCTCCCTGATTGATCTCGACGCCGAATTCGCGGCGCAGCCGGTCAACGATGATGTCGAGGTGCAACTCGCCCATCCCGCTGATGATGGTCTGGCCGGTATCGGGATCGGATTTGACGGTGAAAGTCGGGTCTTCCTCGGCGAGTTTGCCCAGGGCGATACCCAGCTTGTCCAGGTCGGCCTGCGTCTTGGGTTCGACGGCGATGCCGATGACCGGATCAGGGAATTCCATGGATTCGAGTGCGTAGCGGTGGTTGTCGGCACAGATCGTGTCGCCGGTGCGCAGGTCCTTGAAACCGACTGCGGCGCAGATGTCTCCCGCCTCCACGAATTCGATGGGATTCTGGTGGTTGGAGTGCATCTGGTACAGGCGGCCGACCCGCTCTTTCTTTTCCGAACGCGTATTCAGCACATAGCTGCCGGCATCGAGATGTCCGGAGTATGCGCGGATGTACGCCAGGCGGCCGACATAGGGATCCGTGGCGATCTTGAACACCAGGCCGCAGAACGGAGCGTCCGGACGCGGCTGGAGTTCGACCGTATCGTTGTTCGCCAGGTTGGTCGCCTTGGTCGCACCGATGTCGATCGGGGACGGCAGGTAACGCATCACGGCGTCCAACAGGTACTGGACACCCTTGTTCTTGAACGAGGAACCGCAGCACGCCGGGACGATCTTCATCGCGATGGTGCCCTTGCGCAGGGCGGCGATGATCTCTTCCTCGGTGATGGTGGCGGGATCGTCGAAGAACTTCTCCATCAGGGCGTCGTCGCATTCGGCGGCCGCTTCGATCAACTTCTCCCGCCAGGTGGAGACGCTCTCCTGCATGTCTGCGGGAATCTCCTCATAACGGTAGTTGACCAGCTCTTCACCGCTGTCATAGACGATGGCCTTCTGGGAAATCAGGTCCACGATGCCGAGGAAGTTCTCCTCGGCGCCGATGGGCAGACAGACGGGGACGGCGTTCGCACCCAGCTTGGTGCGGATCTCCTCGACGCAGCCGAGGAAATCGGCGCCCACCCGGTCCATCTTGTTGACATAGGCGAGTTTCGGAACCCCGTACTTGTCCGCCTGGCGCCAGACAGTCTCGGACTGAGGCTGCACCTTGCCGACGGCGCAGAACGTAGCGATGGTTCCGTCCAGTACACGCAGAGAACGCTCAACCTCCACCGTGAAGTCCACGTGGCCCGGCGTATCGATCAGGTTGATCTGGTACGTCTGGCCGCCGTAGTGCCAGAATGCGGTGGTGGCGGCAGAAGTGATGGTGATACCACGCTCCTGCTCCTGCACCATCCAGTCCATCGTGGCAGCGCCTTCATGCACTTCACCGATCTTGTGGGTCTTGCCGGTGTAGTACAGGATGCGCTCGGACGTCGTGGTCTTACCGGCATCGATGTGGGCCATGATGCCGATGTTCCTGGTGAAATTGAGGTCTCTGTTAGCCATTTGCTCGAATCAGGCTTAGAAGCGGAAGTGGGCGAAAGCCTTGTTGGCTTCAGCCATACGGTGCATATCCTCTTTACGCTTGAATGCACCACCTTCGTTGTTGTACGCTGCGAGAATCTCCGCGGCGAGTTTTTCTGCCATGGAGTGGCCGGAACGCTTACGGGCAAACGCGATCATATTCTTCATCGAAAGCGAGACTTTCCGCTCCGGACGCAACTCTGTAGGCACCTGGAAGTTGGCACCGCCGATACGGCGTGACTTGACCTCGATCTGAGGGGTCACGTTCTCGAGCGCCTTTCTCCAGATATCCAGAGGAGCCTTGTCAGAATCTTTCATCTTCTCGCCTACCAAATCGATGGCATCGTAAAAAATAGAATACGCGATACTCTTCTTCCCCTGCAGCATCAGGTTGTTCACGAAGCGGGTAACCTCGACATCGTGGAACTTGGGATCAGGAAGTAGAATCCTCTTTTTAGGCTTCGATTTTCTCATTGTTTTGAAAAATTAGGTGATTGACACTCCGTGATTACTTCTTCGGCCGCTTGGCACCGTAGAGGGAGCGGGACTGGGTCCGGCCTTCTACGCCAGCGGTATCCAAAGCGCCACGAAGGATGTGGTAACGTACACCCGGAAGGTCCTTTACACGGCCTCCGCGAACGAGCACGATGCTGTGCTCCTGGAGGTTGTGACCCTCGCCGGGGATGTAGGCATTGACCTCTTTGGTGTTCGTGAGACGTACACGGGCAACCTTACGCATTGCTGAGTTAGGTTTCTTAGGGGTAGTAGTGTAAACCCTAAGGCATACGCCACGCTTCTGAGGACAAGCATCCAACGCGCGGGACTTGCTCTTTACTTCGACAGTCTCGCGTCCTTTGCGGACCAATTGTTGAATTGTTGGCATAAGTGTTTGTTAATAAATAAAA
>JAFTDE010000007.1 GCA_017454335.1 Bacteroidales bacterium
GACTCCCGGTCGCGCCGGGTGTCCCTGGCCGGAGACGCTCACAACTGTATTCAGCCTATTCCGACTGGGGCGGGAAGAAGGGCCAGGCGGGGCGCTCGCCGGGTTTCCGGACGAAGGAGTCCAGGTCGTCGGGGGTCATCTCGCCCGCGGGTTTGAACTTCGCCGATTTCATGTAGTCCAGCAAGCTCTTGCGCAGCTGCCGCACCTCGGGCCGGCCGCTGCTCTCTTCGCCCAGCAGGTCCATCGAGCAGAACAACAGCTTGCCCTCGCCGCACTTCGCCTCGAAGATGTAGGCCAGGTGGCGGTTGCGGGTGAAGTTGTCCACCGCCTCAACGATGGTGCCCGCCTGCGGGAATTTGTCCAGGTCGATGGCCGTCGAGTGCTTGGCCAGGTACCACCACTGCCAGTCGCTGTGCATCCGGGTCGGGAAATCGGCCAGCGCCGGGTGGTCCGGATCGCAGAGGATGCCCATCGTGCCGGCTTCCATCGGAAAGAAGACCGGGCTCCAGAACACGGGAACGAACTTGCCTTTCTCGCCGCGCAGGGTCGCCGGATCCGGGCTCAGCAGGACCGTCCCGCCGTCCTCCAGCACATCCTCGGCCTCGTCCAGGGTACGTGCCAGCACGACTTCCCCGGCATCCTCGTCCGGATCGGCCGGGTACACCCAGATGTTCCAGCTGTTATGCCACTTGGTGCCCTTCAGACGCACCTCCAGGGTCAGTTCGGCCGCATCCTTGACCTTGTCCAGGTCGGCCTCGATCCGTCCGTTCAGCACGGTGTTCCCCCCGGTCGGGATTATCTGGTTCTCGAATACGCCGGAAGCGATTTTATGCGATCCGTCCCGCAGGGTCCAGACGACGTCCGCATCCATGTTGCTCTGTCCGTAGTTGGCAACCTCCACGGTGGCGGTGAAGACCTGGTCATTGGTCCACCAGGGCGTGGAGTAGCGGACCAGCGGCGTCACGGCGGCGCATGCCTGGCGGAACCACTCCGGGCTGACCAGCCCCTTGTTGTCCCAGAAGGCATCCACCAGCCCCACCAGGGCGGTAGACTGGCCGCTGAAATCCTGCAGGCCCAGCAGCTGGAAACCGCTGATGCGCGGCGTCTTCAGCGCGCGCTCGACCTCTTCCTTGTACAGCAGGGCGGACAGGCGGCCGGAAGCCAGGGTCCAGTCTTCCGCCTTGTCCAGCAGTCCCTTGGACTCCATCACGTTGCGGATTCCCTTGAAATTCAGCGGATCCAGCACGCCCGTGTACTTGTCGATCTCGGCCAGGTTCGGGAATACGGAATACTGCCCGACCTCGTGCGAGATCATCGGCAGGTCGAAATCCATGTACGGGGTGAAGTCGTGGGTGAAATCAGGCATCTCCGTACCCAGGTAGTCCTGGCCGCGGTACTGCCCCTTGTAGGTCCGGGAGGCCACCATGAACTCGTCTTCCGGTTCGGGATAGCCCTTGTGGCCGCCGCCCATCGAATAGGTGCTGTTCGAGTACAGGTGGCGCGGATCCTTCGCCTTCATGTAGCGCAGCATCCAGTCCAGCCAGTCGTAGCCGCGGTCCAGTTCGTTGCCGCAGGTCAGCATGACGAACGAAGGGTGGTTGCCGTAATCGGCCACGATGCGGTCGTACTCGCTCTGCAGGAAGTGGTTCATGTAGTCCTGGCCGATGTTGCGCGCCCAGTCGGGAAGTTCCACCTGCAGGTAGAATCCCATCCGGTCCGCGACGCGGAAAGCGGCGTCCGGCGGGCACCAGGAGTGGAAACGGATGTGGTTCAGGCCCCACTCGCGGCAGACCTTGAATTCCTTTTCCCAGCCCTTCTCGTCCATCGGCGGCGTGCCGGTCAAGGGATAGATACAGCAGTTGAGCGTCCCGCGCAGGAAGACCCGCCGGCCGTTGATCTCAATGTGGTCGCCGGCCCGCTTGAAGTCGCGCAGGCCATAGTGGACGGTCCGCTCGTCCCGTCCGCAGCACAGCGTCAGCTCCTGCATCTTCGGCGTAAACTCGTCCCACAGCGAGGCCCGGGGCAACTCCAGCAGATATTCCACCTGGGTCTTGTCCTCATGCAGGGCCACCTTCTCCCGGATGGTGGTCATCCCTTTCGGACGGTACTCCAGCAGGGCGAAATCCACTTCGGGGTCGTGCCGGACCAGGGTCGTCACCACCCGCGCCTTCTTCGCGGCGGCGTCCGGATAGACGTCCACCCGGGCGATCTCCACGGGCTCGAGGGCCTTCAGGGTCATTTCGCCCAGCACGCCGTTCCAGATGATCTGCGTATCGTTGGTATAGGCATGGGCCAGCTTGTTGGCCGACAGGGCGTAGCGCTCGCGGTTGTCGATGCGCAGCATGAGGGTATGCCTGCCGGCGGAGAGGCCCTCCGGGATCGTGTAGCGGTGGGCCGTGGTCAGGCTCTCCTCCTCTCCGGGCAGTTTCACGCCGTCCACCCAGACGCTGCTCTGCCACAGGACACGCTCCAGCGTAAGGGCGAGCGGCCTGCCCGCCATCGACTCCGGAATGTTGATCTCGCGCTGGTAGAACGCGACACCGATGAAAGAATGCTTGCGGGTCAGGCGCTGGATCTGGGGCCCGGTGATCGCGGGCTCCAGGGTATTGGGTTCGCCCAGCCCGGCGTCGTCCGTCGTCCCCGGAAGGGAGATGGGCTGGAAGGTGGCGAGGCTGTCCAGGCTGACCTGCCAGGTGCCGGACAGGTCGAGGACCCCGCGTTGTTGCGTACAGGCGGCAAGGATCAAAACCGCCACAACGGTCATCAATCGCTTTGTCATATTCTTCAAATTATTCGTCTACCATGAATGGTGCAATGAATTCGGCGATGCGGTCCAGCCAGTTGAAACTGCCCGTGAAGGGCGAAGCCGTGCGCTGGAAGCAGTGACCGCGCAGCGCCAGGGTATGCAGTTCGGACTGGATGCCCATCGCACGCATCTTCTCCCAGGTCTTGACGGAGTTCATCGAGGCATAGGTGTCGGCGTCGCCGTGGATGAACAGCATCGGAGCCGTGTCCAGATCGAAATTGAATTCCGGAGCCAGCACCGCGGAGTCATCGTTTCCGCCGGTGGTGTTGCCCCCTTCCAGCCCGTCTGTCAGGACGTAGGCCGGGTAGATGCCGATGCCCCACTGCACGTTGCAGGGCAGCCGGTCGATCTGGTCGATGACCCCGTACGAGCGCTGCCGCGAGGAGGTCACGCCCATCAGGGTCAGGTGCCCGCCGGCGGACGAGCCCATGATGCCGATGCGGTTCGGATCCAGCCCGCGGCCGGCCGCCTCGCTGCGCACGACGCGGATGGTCCGCTGCAGGTCCTGCCAGGCCGTGGTATGCTTGGCCAGGCCCCGGGGACGGGGCGTACGGTATTTCAGGGTCACGACCGTCACGCCCAGGCCATTGAGGTAACGGCGCGCCGGGGCGACTTCGAAGTCATCGGGCGTATTGGTATTGTACGCTCCGCCCGAGTAGATGATCTGGATGGCATTGGTGGACTTGTGTTCCGGAATGTGCCACTCGATGTAAGGCTCACACTGGTAATCGTAGAAGTCGGGCGTCCGGCCTTCGGGCCAGATATTCTCCTTGATCACTTCCGCACGGCCCCTGTCGGATGCATAACCATTCATGATGGGCACTTCCGAATACAATTCGCCCAGGAATCCCATCTGCGTCAGGAACTCGATGCCCCGGTCCAGCCCGTAGGCGCCGTGTCCCTTGCCGGGATACAGGTGCAGTTCGGCCGGCACGCCCATGCGGCGCAGCTGGCGGTACACCAGGGTCGATCCGTTCGGGGAATAGGGATCCAGCCCGCCGTGGTGCAGGCTCATCGGGCAGGTCTTCTCGTCGAACTTGAAGACCGGGCTGAGCTTGACGTCCGGACCGTAGCCCTCACGCGAGGCGGGGATGCCCGCCACGTCCGCGTCGGTGGTGACATAGGCGGGCGCGTTGACGAGGGCGAAGTTGATGTGGCAGGGGACCTGGTCCAGCGCGTCGATGGCCTCGTAGGCCGGTGTCAGCGAGCTGGTGGCCATCAGCAGGGCCAGGTGCGATCCGGCGGACATCGAGATCGTGCCGATCTTCTCGGGGTCGTAACCGCGCTGGGCGGCCTGGCTGCGCACGATGCGCACCGCCCGCTGGGCGTCTTCCCAGGCGCTCTGGTAGATGGGCAGGCCCTCCGGACGGGGCGTGCGGTACACCAGGTTGACGCACTGGACGCCCATCCGGGTGAAGGTCTCGTGCCAGAGGTCGATCAGGCGCGTGTCCACGCAACCGGTGTACGAACCGCCGGAAATCAGGATCATGCAGACCCCCTTGCTGTCCGCGGGATCCGGGGCTTCGTACCACTCCAGATACGCACCGCGGAAATTGTCAGGATTGAATCCCGGGGCGCGCGTCTCGTTGCTCATGGCGGCAATCTGGTGTTTCTGCGGATGGGGCATCTTGCCCTCCGGCCATATCTGGGTCCGCTCGTAAGCAAAGACATTCAACGTGATCAGAAGGAAAAAGAGAGACAAAATCTTTTTCATAGCGCAGTGTTTTAGGCAAATATAACAAAAAAAGATATCTTTGCAGTGACATGCAGTTCTAAAAGAAGTGTTTTACCGTCCTTTCCGTCATTCCAGCCTGTCCGCCCTCGGATTCGGGGCCATGCGGCTGCCCCAGACCGCAGAAGGCGCCATCGACCGTGACGCCGTCTTTTCGATGGTGGATTACGCCCTCGCGCACGGGGTGAACTATTTCGACACGGCCTATCCCTACCACAACGGCCATTCCGAAGAGGTGCTGGGCGAGGCCCTCTCCCGTCACCCGCGCGATCGCTGGTTCCTGGCGGACAAGTATCCCGGACACCAGCATTTCGACGTGTTCGACCCGGCGGGCGTGTTCGAGCGCCAACTGGAGAAATGCGGCGTGGATTATTTCGACTTCTACCTGTTCCACAACGTCTGCGAGAACAGCATCGCCGACTACATGGACCCCCGCTGGGGCATCCTGGAGTACTTCGTGCGGCAGCGCGAGCAGGGGCGCATCCGCCACCTGGGCCTGTCCACCCACAGCACGGCAGACCACCTCCGGACCATCCTGGACGGGCCTTACGGCCAGGCCGTCGAGTTCGTGCAGATCCAGCTGAATTACCTGGACTGGACCCTGCAGGACGCCCGCCGCAAGTGCGAGATCATCCGCGACCACGGGCTGCCCATCATCGTGATGGAGCCGCTGCGCGGGGGCAGGCTGTCCAGCCTCGCACCCGAAGCCCACGCCTCCCTGGCGGCGCTGGACCCGTCCCGGAGCGATACGGACTGGGCGCTGCGCTGGCTGCACGGCATCCCGGGCGTGACGGTCGTGCTGAGCGGCATGTCCAGCCTGCCGCAGATGCAGGAGAATATCGCCACGTTTGAACGCGAAGCGCCGCTGAGCGAGTCCGAATGTGCCGTTCTGGCGCAAATCGCCGAGGGGCTGAAGGATTCCGTCCCGTGCACGGGCTGCCGCTACTGCTGCGAAGGCTGTCCCGCCGGGCTGGACATCCCGGCGCTGATTTCCGAATACAATGACATGAAGGTCCAGGTCTCTTTCACCCCCGTGATGCGGCTGGAGTCCCTTCCGGCGGACAAGCTGCCCCATGCCTGCCTGCAATGCGGATCCTGCATGCATGTCTGCCCGCAGGGCATCCGCATCCCCGAGGTCCTCGCGGATCTGGCCGCGCTGTTCGACCGCGCACCCAAATGGGCCGCGATCTGCGAACAGCGGAACAAGATGCAATAACTGCTAGAAGTCGAATCCCAGCGACAGGGCGACGGAGACTCCGGTCCTGTCACACCACTGAACACCCAGCTTCAACGGACCGACGAAGGTCTTCCGTCCGAACTCCGCACCGAAGGCATAGGCCGTCAGGCGGGTCTTGACCAGATCCACCAGCTTGTCCTTGTCCTGGAACAAGCCGCCGCGCAGCGTGAAGAAATTCTTGTGGTTGATCTGGAAGCGGACGTCCATCTGGGCCGTGGCGGCAACGCTCTTGCACTCATAGAATCCCGTATTGAATCCGAAGAACGGCAGCTGGTAATCGATGTAGCGGCTGGCCTGGACGCCGCCGGCGCCCAGCGTGTGGATGAAATTCATGCGTCCGGGCTGTTCAGTCTGCCAGCCGAAATGGACGGAAGGCTGCAGGACGACGACGCGCCCGATGGGCACGGCGACGGAGGCCTGGGCCAGTCCGGCGCTGTAGGGCGGGACTTCCCCTTCATAATGTTCGCCGGCCGCCATTCCATTGTCTTCCAGGTAGATGGAGTATCCGTCGAACACGTAACGGGTATCCAGCTTCAGGCGGAAACCGCTGGTGGGGAAATAGCTCTCGTTGAACGTATCGTAGTACAGGGACGCGAAGGTGGAGAACCAGCGGCTGCGGAAATCCCATCCCTGCCACTGCATGCTGTCGTCCAGGTAACTCTCATACGGCTCCATCTCATAGGCTGCGCCGAAACGGATGTTGCCATAGACCAGCCGGGCGTCTTCGGCATACAGCTCCACCCGGGAGTTCACCCCGTTGTAGCGGGCTTTCGTGTAGCCTCCGGGCATGTGCTTGTCATCGACGCGATAGGTGAAATTCCGGTAGGAATTCTTGAAGGTGACGCCGAAGATGGGCAGTTGGGCGAGGGCCTTGTAGGACAGGTCCATATCCACCTGGGAGACCTGGCCGAACTTGAGCTCCGTGATGAAACGCAGGCCGGACAGCCTCCGGGTGCCGATGCCCAGGTGGGCGCCCAGGTACATGGCCTCGTCGTGATCCAGGTGGAATCCGATGCCGATCTCGTTCGTCTGGCCCTTCTGGCAGTCGAAAATGAGGGTGTAGGGCTCGCTCTCGCCGCTGATCCGGTACGTCACCGACTCGAAGGCCTTCGTGCCGTACAGGGCGGAGAGCACCGCCTCGATCTCTTCCCGGCCGTACATCCCGTCCCGGGGCAGCAGGGAAGGCTTGACGATGTAGTCCGACTCTTTCTCCTCAACGCCCGTGTAGCGGATTTCCCCGATCAGGACTTTATGCTTGGTCAGGTCGATGGCCTGGCGGCGTTCCTGGGTGGCGCCGGGGGTGGCGCCGACGCGGCGTGCGATCTCCTCGAAGGCGGCCTTGTTGTCCACCGCCTTGGCGTATCCCTGGGCGATGATGTCATCCACGCTGGCCGAGTCGAAGGACAGCATCGTATATCCGGGCAGCGCGTGCTGCAGCAGGATGTCCGTGTTCTTGCGGTTGGCTTCGCAGATGTCGGCGGACATCAGGGTGATGTTCTGCATGAGGAGGTTGGCCAGACCGCCGAGGTCTGCCAGGGTGCGGGGCGTCGGCATTTCCGAACCGATGACGATGTCTGCGCCCATCGCCTTTGCGATGTCCACCGGGAAGTTGTTGCGCGTACCGCCGTCCACCAGCACCATACCGTCCAGGCGGACAGGCCGGAAGTATCCGGGGATGGCCATGGTGGAACGCATGGCGTCCACCAGGCTGCCGGAAGTCCAGTTCTTCTCCTTCATGCTCAGCATGTCCGTGGCCACGCAGAAGAAGGGCACCGGGAGATCGTCGAAGGCGACGGAATCCTGGTATCCGACGGTGACCGAGCTGAGGGTGTTCCGGACGTTGAATCCGAACAGGAATCCGTCCGGCAGGCCCATGCCGACCTTGGCCACCATCTCCTGGCTCATATCGCCGGAACGGGTGTCGCTGCGCTCGTAATTCGTATTGAGACGCGTCTGCCGCGCGATACGGGTCACGATGTCCTCGTCATCGTAATGGAACGGGACCGTCAGGGCGAAACGCTCTTTGTTGCGGCGGACCTTGTAGGTCTGGAAGCTGTCCGGAATCTTGTCGGACATCATCACGGTCCAGTCGATGGCACGGACCAGCGAGTCCAGGTACTCCGCTCCGAATCCGAGCGAGTACAGGCCGGAGATCAGACCACCCATGCTGGTTCCGCCCACCAGATCGACCGGAATGCCCATCTCCTCCATGTAGCGCAGCACGCCCAGGTGGGCCATGCCGCGCGCGCCGCCACCGCCCAGGACGACCGCGACGGTCGGACGGTGCTGGCGGATCGAATCCATTTTCGCCCGGACGCGGGCGACCGCGAGCGAGTCTTCATGCGGATTGACGCTGGGGGCAATGATCTGGTGCTGGGCCGAAACAAGGAAGGCAGGAATGCAGGTGAACGCAAACAGCAGGATAGTTTTTCTGATCAGGTTCATCGGAAATTGGTTTGTCTTTTTATTCTATTCCACAAAGATACGAACAATTCGGAAAAATCAGTCATATGCCGGAACGGGCGGTTTGGAATAATCGAACAGCAAGTGGTCATTGGGCCGGCCGTCGAAGAATTCGACCAGATTGTCGATTTTCCAGGCGCCCTTTTCCTTGGTAAATACCACGATCAGTTTGTTCTTCGCCGTCCCGGTTATGTTCCACTCTACCAGATAGGCGTTCTCGATGGCCGGATATGGCGTGAACTGGGGCTTGGGGGAGGACACATACGTGTATGCATCCTGCGTCTGATAAATCGGATCGTGGTCGCATTCCACCTCGTAACGTGGAAAATGTGAACAGACGCCTTTCTTGGACGAGGAAGAGCAGGATTTTTTTTAGCAATACGCTTGCAGAATAAAAAAAATGTCATACCTTTGCAGTGTGCTAATGAACTAACACACTGAAAAGATGAAGACAATATTGTTCGCTGCTGCATGCATGACCCTCGTTTCCGTGACGGCTTTCGCCAAGGGTGACTGGAGAGGGAAAGTGGTTGATGAAAAAGGAGAACCCGTGGCCTATGCCAACGTGGCGGTGCTCTCCCGGGCCGATTCCACCGTGCTGTGCGGCACCGTGACGGAAGAAGACGGCAGTTTCAATATCGTTACGGACGAGAACGACGGCATCATGATGGTGGCGATGCTGGGATACCGGACGCTTTACCTGGCTCCGGTGGACGGCAGCGTGATCACGCTGGTCGAAGACACTTCGATGCTGGAAGGCGCCGTGGCGACGGCCGTTATGCCCAAGACCCAGCTGACCGGCGAAGGCCTGCAGACCAATATCCGTGGATCCGTCCTGGAGAATGTGGGCACGGCCGACGATGTGCTGGCCCGGACACCGGGCCTCATCAAGAGTCAGAACGGGCTGGAAGTGATCGGAAAGGGATCGCCGCTGGTGTACATCAACGGCCGTCGCGTGACCGACGCCAGTGAACTCCAGCGCCTGCAGAGCAACGAAATCCAGAGCGTAGAGGTGATCAGCAACCCCGGGGCGCAGTACGACGCCACCGTGCGTGCCGTGGTGCGCATCAAGACCATCAGGCGCCAGGGCGACGGTTTCGGTTTCAACCTCACCGCTTCGGACGCCCAGTCCCTGCGCCGGGCTGATTTCAACGACCCCTATGCCAACCTGAACGTGAATTACCGCACCGGCGGGCTGGACTTCTTTGCCGGCGTCAACTACGTCAAGAGCAACTTCTTCCAGATCAGCGATGCCGAAAAAGAGACCACCGGTTCGCCCAAGTTCCTGGAGCGGGCTACCATTGACGGCAGCGGAATGGAGCGGGATCTGGGCGGGAACGCCGGCGTCAACTGGCAGATCGCCGACAACCATTTCCTGGGCGGCAAGGTGGAATGGGGCCGCACGCTGCATGTTTCGAGCCAGACCGTCATCACCGACAAGGTATTCCGTGACGGCGTGCTGGTGGACGAAATTGTCACCACCACCAAGGACTTCATGGGCGATATGGCTCCCTATAACATGGGCACCAACCTCTACTACAACGGCACGGTGGGCGGCAAACTGAACATCGACTTCAATGCCGATTACTATACCAACGCCAGCACCGCCACCGCCCTCTCCGACGAGACCAGCTCCATGACGCAGGATGCCAGGGTCAGCACCCGTTCCGACAGCCGCAACCGCCTGTATGCCGCCAAGCTGGTGCTTTCCTACCCCATCTGGATGGGCCAGCTGCAGATAGGTGCCGAGGAATCCTTCTCCCGCCGCTCGGACAATTATACCCTCAGCGGCATTCCGGTGCCGGCCTCGTCGGCCAGCGTGAAGGAGGACAACATCGCGGGCTTCGCCTCCTACGGCGTCTATGTGCCCACGGTGGGCCAGATCAGCGCCGGCGTGCGTTACGAGCATGTAAACTACATCTACCAGGATGCCCTGGCTCCGCAGAACAACATCGAACGTCCCTATGGCAACTGGTTCCCCACCCTGTCCTATGCCAATGTGTTCGGTCCGGTGCAGCTGCTGGTGAACTACAGCGCCAAGACGCTCCGGCCGGGATTTTCCCAGCTGTCCAGTGCCATCCGTTACAACAGCCGCTACTTGTGGCAGAGCGGAAACGCCGCCCTGCAGCCGCAGATCAACAATGACCTGAGCCTCACCGCCGTGTGGAATTTCATCACCGCCGGTGTGACTTACTCCCGCGTGGACAAGGCCATCGTGACCTGGTCGTACCCGTATAACGACGAAGGGGTCATGCTGGTGCAACCCCGCAACCTGGATGTCCCCTATCGCAACCTGCAGGCCTATGTGAACCTGACGCCCACCATCGGCCCGCTGTCGCTGAACTATACCTTCGTGGCCCAGCCGCAGTGGCTCACCATCACCGCTCCCGATCCCAGCCAGCCCAGCGGTTACCGGACGACTTCCTTCAACGACAAGCCCCTGTTTGTGGCCCAGATGTTCAACACCCTGCGCCTGAAGGGCGGCTGGCAGATAGAACTGGGCGGTCAGGCGTACAGCCGGGGTTATTCGCAGAACATGTACATCACCAACATCTACTTCAACCTGGCGGCTGCCGTACAGAAGTCCCTTCTCAAAGATGGTTCGCTGGTGCTGCGCCTGGAAGGCGCCGACCTGGCCGGTATGGCTCACACCGACGTTGCCACCGACTTCGGCAACTACAAGCTCTGGCAGAACAATATCATGAACTCCCAGAAGGTCAAGTTCACGATCCGATACAGTTTCAACACGGTCCAGAGCAAATACCGGGGTACCGGGGCCGGGAAAGACAGCAGGGATAGAATGTAAAGGACGAGATTAGTCCGCCTGCGGCGGCCTTTTCCAAATCAGGCTCCGCACCACGTTCAACTCCCAGCGGCTGGACCTCAAGACCGGTTGCCAGATCAATAAGAAATCTGCCTGGGACGAAGAAGCAGAACTGGTCAAGACGGGCTACAAAGGCCCAAAGGGTGAAACCGCCCGAGTCCGTGATCTGGAGCTCTCCGAGACTCAATCATATCTGGATCCCATCCGGGACATCTTCCTGTTCTGCTGCTTCTCCGGCCTTCGGCACTCCGACGTCAACAACCTCCGCCGTAGCGACATCAAGGGCGATCACATCGAGGTCACGACCGTCAAGACGGCGGACAGCATCTCCATCGAACTGAACAAGGTCACCAAGGCCATCCTGGAGAAATACAAAGACACTCCCTTTAAGGGTAACGTCCGCACTGACAAGATCCAGCCTAAGTGGGAACTGGTCGGTACCCACACCGGCCGCCGCACCTTCATCGTCAACGCCCTGTCCTTGGGCATCACCCCGAACATCGTGATGAAATGGACCGGCCACTCCGACTACAAGGCCATGAAGCCTTACATCGACATCGTTGATTCCATCAAGGCGAGCTCCATGACGAAGTTTGATGGGTTGATCTGAAGTTCCATCGCATCTTTCCTAAATTTTGGGAAACTTTTTCAATTTCTTTCCTAAGATTAAGGAAAGTTTTTATCTTTGTAAAAAACAGAGTCATGACAATAAAAGAGACTATCAAATCGCTAATCGCCATCAAGCAGCAGGAAATGCCTGTCGCATA
>JAFTDE010000008.1 GCA_017454335.1 Bacteroidales bacterium
TATGTCGCGCAAAGGCAACTGTCTTGATAATGCGATGATGGAAAACTTCTTTGGGATAATGAAGACAGAATTGCTATATTCGCGCCAGTGGAGCTGCATGAATGAGTTCAAAAAGGAACTCAGAAAGTATATCCATTACTATAACAACGATAGAATCAAACTACGGTTAAACGGGCTGAGTCCGGTACAGTACCGAACTCAGCACTCATAAAAATCAATTATTAACCGTCCAACTTTTGGGGTTCAGGTCAACCCCCCAGGGGGACAAGGGGATGAATCCCCTTGCGCCGCGAACGCGGCTATCCCCTCGGTCGCTTCGCTCCAATTCGGAAACAAATGAAGAGTACAATCGTGTCAGTGCTGGAGACGTTGCGGCTTCATTGTTTTTCTTTTTCAACTGTTGCTAACAATCCTAAAGCGGGACATCCGGGGCGAACAGATCGGCGAAGCTGTAAAGGAGGAACTAGGGAAAAAGAGATCCCAAAACCTGTCCGGCTATTTCAGGGCCGCCAGCCAGGCGGTGAGTTCATCGACGACCTGGTCGTGGTAGCGGTAGGGACGGGCGAAAGTCCAGCCGTGGCCGCCTTCGGGATAGAGGTGGAGGCTGGCGTTGCAGCCGTTGAGGACCATGGCGACGTAGTACGGGACCGAATTGAATTCGGGCGGAACGCCGCGGTCGTCGCTGTTGGCGAAAATGATGGCCGGTGGGGTCGAGGCGCTGACGCGGTTCTGGGTGGAGTACCGGGCGACCTTGTCCGGATTGCCCGCCTCCGCGCCCAGGAAATTGTCCCGCGAACCCTGGTGGCAGCCCTCGCCGAAGGTGATGACGGGATAGAAGAGGATCTGGAAAGCCGGGCGGAGCCCCTCTTCCGCGCTGGTGGCCAGCCAGGTGGCCAGGTGGCCGCCGGCCGAGGTTCCCATCACGCCGACATCCCGGGGATTGATGCCCCAGCGGGCCGCGCTGTCCCGCACGATGTGCAGGGCCGTTTCCGCGTCTGAGATCGGAACAGAAGGATCGCCCTGGGGCATGCGGTATTTCAATATGAAGTAAGAAATGCCGAGTTCGTTGTACAGGGGTGCCCACTGGGCGTTGTTGCCGATGCTGGTACTGCGGTAACCGCCGCCGGGGATGGCCACGATCGCTCGCCCGGAAGGCTGGGCGGGCAGAAAAGCCGTCAACGTCGCTTCCCCGTCCGCAGAAACGGGCAGGGTGAACTCCCGCTGCGCAAACATAGGCATACAGGCCATCAGAAGGACCACCAAAGATAAAAACCGATGCATTCTATAGATAATTAATTCGTTAATACACAAAAGTAAGAAATAAATGCATATATTTGAATAGCAAAATATTCTTATGCATAAACTATCTTTTCTCTCCATTCTTGCCATTATCTCTTTGGTATCCTGCCACAAAACCTCTGAGATCCCCGTTTATAAGGTTGACGCAGACCGTGCGCTTCCC
This sequence comes from Bacteroidales bacterium, assembly GCA_017454335.1. Taxonomy (GTDB): domain Bacteria; phylum Bacteroidota; class Bacteroidia; order Bacteroidales; family UBA932; genus Cryptobacteroides. The sequence continues at coordinate 1,463 of JAFTDE010000008.1, forward strand.
TACACATCAGCAGATCAGATCATCAAGAAGCAAAGTATCGTCCCGATTGATACCAGCCTGTTGCTGGATGCCGTCTTGAAAGCGACAGTCCTTGAGCAAGGCTTTATAATTCAAGACGTAGCACAAGCCCGGGTATATCTATTGGACCGTCAGGGCAATTACCTCTGCGACATCAGCCGGCAGGGCCAAGGCCCCGGAGAATACTCCTCCCTTGGAAACATATCCTATGATCCGGACAACAAACGGATTGACTTGATGAACGCAAGTAAAAACCAGATGCTGCATTTCGCCCTGGATGGGAGTTACCTGGGGACAACTGAAGGCGAGGGCGACTATAAACCCTGGTACAGCATCTTTATTCCGGAAGGCGACGGTTACTGGTTCAACAATAGCTACGAACAAGCACCCGATGAGGACAAATTCTGCCTCTTGCGCACGGACAAGCAGTTCCGGATTACAGAACGTTATCTCCCTTACGATGAGGGTCATAATATGAGAATCAATGGTCGGAATGTGTTCTGGTGCATGGGCAATCAAATCCGCTATGTCCCGAATTACAGTCAAACCGTCTATTCAATCACGTCCGGCAAAGAGCCACAGCCCTGCTTCTCCGTAGATTTCGGCCGTCATAATCTGGATGTTGAGAGCTTCAAAGAAAAGCTCAAACGAGGCATCATATATTATCAGGACCTTGAAGGAAATGCATCTGTCACGATCCCCGATTTTTATGAAACTCGCAGCCAGATTACCATCAGTTACTACTACAAAGGCAATCTGTATTGGACCGGTATTGACAAACGAAGCGGCGACAGCGTTTCACTTTGCATGCCGGCACTAGATCGCGATGGCCTTACTTCAATCCAGGTTCAATGCACCGCCGACGACCAGTTCGTTTGCATTGACAGCACCGACCCGGAACAGCCCAAGATCGTATTCTTTACTTGGATGTTCTAATGATTTACCGCGAATACCTTCGGTCGTCGGCGAAGCTGTAGAAGCTGTCGTCACAGACGATGACATGGTCCATCAGGCAGAGATGCATCGTTTCCGCCGCCTGCTGCAACGAACGGGTGTTGGCGATATCCGCCTCGCTCGGCCCCGCATTGGCCGAAGGGTGGTTGTGCACGAGGATGAGGCTGCGCGCCTTCCGCTCCAGCGCCACCCGCAGCACCTGGCGGATGTCGATGACGGTGGCATTGTCCCCGCCGCTGGTCAGCCGCAGCTTCCCGCTCAGGTAATTCGAATCGTTCAGCAGCAGCAACCAGCACTCCTCGTGATCCAGCCCTTTCAGGACCGGCCCCATCAGTTCGTAGACCATCCGGGCGGACACGATGGGTTTCTTGACGACCGGCGCGCCCTCGGACAGGAAACGCTTGCCCAGCTCGAAAGCAGCCAGGACGGTCGACGCCTTGTCCGGCCCGATCCCCCGCACCCGCATCAGCGCCGGAGCGGACAGATCGAACAGCCGTCCCAGCCGCCCGTCCGCCTCCCGCAGCAACTTGTTTGCAAGCTCAATCACGCTCTCCCCGGGCAGCCCGCTGCGCAGCAGCACGGCCAGCAGTTCCGCATTGCTGAGCGCCGCCGCCCCGCGCTCGATCAGTTTTTCCCTCGGCCGTTCCGAAGGACAGAGTTCCTTGATTTTCATGTGCGCAAGATCGCACAAGCAAACGGAAAATCAGCTAAGAAACAGAAAAATCGACCGCCGCTTAAAATTTATCTGACATAAAATAAATCTTATCGGCGCGACAAAGGGGTCCGGAATGCTTCTCCCTTTTTTCCGCATTCCGGACCCCTTGTCGGGCCGCTCAATCAAGAGCGGTAACTATGCTTCAACGAAAGCGACGATTTCGCCCTTGGCGACATCCGTGCCCTGCTCGGCGAGGACGGCGACCACCCGGCCGTTGATGGCGGGAACGATCTCCTCCATGCCGTAGTAGGCCTGGACATAACCCATCGCCTCACCCTTCTTGACCTTCGTCCCGGCCACAGGCGCGCAGGAACGGTCATCGACATCCACCTGCCAGAGCATCTTGCCCTTGACGGGAGCCTGGACGGCCACGGCCTTCGGGAAACGGGCGGTGTATTCGGCGATATCGAACTTCGGGACCTCGACCACCGGACGGACGACCTTGATCGGCGCACCGGCCTTGGCCTTGAAGTCCTCCAGCTCGGTATTGAAACGCTGCTTGGCAACGCCGCTGCGGTAATCGCGGTACTGACGCTCGTGCATGGCCAGCTCGAACAGCTCTTCCTGGTCCTCGCCTTCGTCCCAGCCCTCTTCCTTCATCATCTGGCGGAACTTCGGCAGCTCGTCCGGATAGTTGTCCTGCGGATTCTCGGTATGGAACTCCATGCCCTTCTCCTTGGCCAGTTCGACGATCTCGGGCGCGAGCGGACCGGGCAGGTTGCCCATCTTGCCCTGGATCATACCCCAGGTATCCTTGTCGATGGTGCTGAAACGAGGCTTGTTCTGGCTGAGGGCCAGCAGGTTCATCAGCGCCGTATTCTTGACATACTGGCTGAACGGGGTCACGAGGGGCGGATAGCCCAGGCGCGGCCATACGTACTCGACCTCGCGGAACAGCTGGACCATCAGGCTGTCCAGGCTGCTGACCGGCTTGCCGTTCGCGGCCTCGGAGGCGTTGATCGCCGCCTTGAAGCCCTTCAGGTCCGCCATCATCGATCCCATCATGCCGCCCGGCAGGCCGCAGCCCACCAGCAGCGAAGTCATCTGGGAGTTGGTCGGGTTGATCCAGTATCCGAGGAAGTCGTCGATGAACTCCTGCGTCAGGCGGCGCACCTCCATGTAGGCGTCCATGTTCAGGTCCTTGACCAGGAAGCCGTCAGCCTTCATCATGTCGCGGATGGTGATCACATCCGGGTGGACCTTGCCCCAGGAGAGGGGCTCGACCGCCACATCCAGGTAGTCGGCGCCGGCGCGGGCGACCTCCAGCATCGAAGCGGGAGAGAAACCGGGGCCGGTGTGGCCGTGGTACTGGACCTTGATGTGCGGATATTTCTTCTTGATCTCAGCCACGAGACGGCCCAGATCCGTCGGACGGCCGACACCGGCCATGTCCTTGAGGCAGATCTCGTCCGTACCGTACTCGACCAGATGGTCCACGACGCCCATGTAGTACTCGACGGTGTGCACCGGGGAGTGGGTGATGGACAGGGCCGCCTGCGAAATCATCCCGGCCTTCTTGGCATACTCGACCGAGAGCTTGAGGTTGCGGTGGTCGTTCAGACCGCAGAAAGAACGCGCGATATCGGTTCCCTGGGCTTTCTTGACCTTGAACATCAGCTCGCGCACGTCGGCGGGAACCGGGTACATCCGCAGCGCGTTCAGACCGCGCTCCAGCATGTGCGTCTGGATGCCGGCCTTGTGGAACGGCGCCGTCCATTTGCGGACGGAGATGTTCGGGTTCTCTCCGTACAGGAGGTTCACCTGCTCGAATGCGCCGCCGTTGGACTCGACGCGGTCGAAGCAACCCATATCAACGATTGCGGGGGCTACCCGGACCAGCTGGTCCACCCGGGGCTGATACTTGCCGGAGGACTGCCACATGTCTCTGTAAACAAGGGAAAATTTGATTTCGCGTGCCATAAATTGTTTCATTGGTAAAATCCTTCAAATTTACAAAAAATCCCCGGAAATCCCCCATCCAGACACAGAAAAAAAGCATCGCCGGAACGGCCGGATCTGCTTGTTGAAATCTTTGTGGAAAAAAATGGAAGGGAATGTAAGAAAATGGAAAAAATTCGCTACCTTTGTGCCATTGCGTATAAGAATTATGGTCAAGTTTATCGGCGAATACACCTCCAAGGTTGACGACAGGGGACGACTGGTCTTCCCTGCCCCGCTGAAGGGTGCCATGCCGCCGGGAAGCGACCTGAGGTTCGTCATCAAAAAGTCTCTCTTCGCCCCCTGTCTCGAGATGTACACCTACGGGGAATGGGACAGGCGGTCCGAAGAGGTACGGTCGAAACTCAATTTCTTCAACAAAGAACACGCATTATTCTGGAGAGAATACATGCGGAACCGGGATGTCGTCGAGCCTGACGCCAAGTTGGGCCGCATCTCGATCAGCCGCAAACTCCTTGACGCCATCGGTGTAAACAAAGAAGTGGTTTTCTCCGGCAATGATTTCATGATCGAGATCTGGGCGAAAGAGCAGTATGCGTGCAGCGAGATCTCGGAAGAAAGTTACATTGCCATCGCGGAGAAACTGCCTGAAAACAGGTAGGAGGATTCCCGATGACGCTGTACCACCAACCTGTCCTACTCCAAGAAAGCATCGACGCCCTGGTCCTGAACCCGGACGGGATTTATGCGGACGCCACCTACGGCGGCGGCGGACACAGCGCCGAAATCCTGCGGCGTCTCTCCCCCCGCGGACGGCTGGTCGCCTTCGACCGCGATGCGGACGCCATCGCACGCGCCCCGAAGGACCCGCGCCTGAAACTGATACACAACAACTTCAGATACATACACAACTACACCCTCCTCGAAGCGAAGGAGGGATTTGACGGCATCCTGGCCGACCTGGGGGTCTCGTCCCACCAGTTCGACACGGCGGACAGGGGTTTCTCCTTCCGCTACAGCGCCCCGCTGGACATGCGAATGAACGTGCAGGGCAGGACCACAGCCGCGGACATTGTCAATTCTTATACGCAAACAGAATTGGAAAAGATCTTCCGTCTGTACGGGGAACTGGACAATGCGCACAGACTCGCGCAGCTCATCGCCGCCGCACGTGCGCAAGCTCCGATCCTTCTCACGGACGACCTCGACAATGCCATCGCCCCTGCCCTGCCGTCTTTCGCCGAACACAAGTTCCTCGCCAAGGTCTACCAGGCCCTGCGCATCGAGGTCAACCAGGAAATGCGGGCCCTGGAGAAATTCCTGCCGGGTGCCTGCGCCTCGCTCCGGAGCGGCGGCCGGCTGGCGGTGATCACCTACCATTCGCTCGAAGACCGGATGGTGAAGAATTTCATCCGGACCGGCAATGTCGAGGGCATCCTGCAGCAGGACAGCTTCGGCCGCAGCGAGACCCCGCTGGAAGCGGTGAACCGCAAGCCCGTCCTCCCGCAGGAGGCAGAGATACAAGAGAACACGCGCGCCCGCAGCGCCAAGCTGCGCATCGCGCAGAAACGATAGGACCATGGAAGAAGGAAAAGGCAAATGGAAGATCGCGGATCTGGGCAAGCTCCTGCTGAACAGCCTCCAGGCTGTGCTGCGGGGCGAGTTCCTGCTGCGCCTGAACATCGGCCGCTACTTCATCCACATCCTGTACACCTTCCTGCTGCTCGCCCTGATCATCTGGATCAGCCTGATGATCGACGGCACCCTGACCCGGGTGGAGAAGAACAAGGCGGCGCTGGAAGAGCTGGAGATCACCTGCAACCAGAAGACCTACGAAGTGGTCAGCCTGTGCCGCAGGTCCACCGTGGAAGAATCGCTGATCCGGATGGGATCGGAACTCAGGGACCGCGAGAAGCCGGTCACGGAACTGAAAAAGTAATGGAAGAGAGACAAGTCACCAAGCCCAAGAAACGCGACCGCATCGGGATGATCCTGTACGGCGTGTACCTGCTGTTGCTGGCGGCATCCCTGCTGCTGGTCGTGCGGCTTGTCTACCTGCAGATCGGATTCCGGCCGAACCAGCGCATCACCGACGCCCTGACCCCGCCCGTCACCAGCCGCGTCATCATCCCCGGACGGGGCAACATCATCGACTGCGAAGGACGCCTGCTGGCCATGTCCTGCCCCAGCTATACCCTGCACATGGACTGCACGGTCCAGAAAGAGCGCTTCGCCGGCATGAAGGACGGCGGGCAGCTGGAAGCGGAGTGGATGAGGAAGGCCCGCGAGCTGAGCCGTGAACTCGCCCGCGTATTCCCGGACCAGAGCGCGGACCAGTTCTACCAGGCCATCCGCCGGGGCCGCTCGGCGGGCCAGAAATACCTCGCCATCGGGCATCCCGTGGACCGGAACGTGCTGAACCAGGTCCGCACCTTCCCCCTGTTCAACGAGGGGCAGTACAAGGGCGGCCTGATCGTCGAGCGCGAGAACGTCCGGCAGTACCCCTACGGCAAGCTGGCCCGGCGCACCATCGGATTCGTCCGGAACAACAAATCCACCGTCACCAACACCCACATCGGGCTGGAGGGCAAGTTTGACTACCTGCTGCACGGCCAGGAGGGCATCGAGTGGCTGCGCGTCACCGACTACGGGCGCGTCCGCAATTACGACAGCACCTACCGGGCCGCCGTGGACGGAGTGGACATCGTCACCACCCTGAACATCGACTACCAGGACATCGCCGACCGCGCCCTGCGCGAGCAGATCGAGGCCGATGACGAGGTCGAGGGCGGCTGTGTCATCCTGATGGACGTCAAGACCGGCGCCATCCGGGCCATGGTCAACCTGCTGCGCGATCCGTCCACCGGACGCCTGGAGGAGAGCCAGAACCTGGCGGTCGGACGCCTGGGCGAGCCCGGATCGGTATTCAAGATCACCACGCTGATGACGGCCATCGAGGACGGCATCGTCAAGTCCCTGGACGACGTGCTGCCCGCCAACGGCGGCCGCATCCCGGGATACTCCTACGAAACAGACCAGCACATCCTGGACTACGTGCGCGAGAACAAGACCCAGCAGGTCCCCATCCTGTACGGCGTCAAGGTATCGTCGAACTACGTGTTCCGCTACCTGGCCATCCACAACTACGAGAAGCGGCCCAAGGAGTTCCTGGACCGCCTGCATACCTACAAACTCGCCGAGGCCTTCGATTTCGACCTGGACGGCATGCAGACCCCGAGCTTCCCCACGCCCGATTCGAAGACCTGGCACAAGAGCGACCTGGGACAGGTAGCGATGGGATACAGCATCACCGAAACCCCGCTGCACATCATCACCTTCTACAACGCCATCGCGAACAAGGGGCGCATGATGAAGCCCTACCTGGTCCAGGGGCCGCAGATCCTCAACGCCGCCATCTGCTCGCCGGCCACGGCGGACACGATCACGCGCGCCCTGCGCGGGGTCACCGAGGACGGAACGGCCGTGCGGCTGCGCAACGCCAAGTGCAGCGTCGCCGGCAAGACCGGCACCTCGCGCGCCGTGCTGGACAACGGCCGCTACGAAGCGGCTGACGGACGCAAGAAGAACCAGGGTTCCTTCGTCGGCTTCTTCCCGGCCGAGGACCCGCAGTACAGCGTCATCGCCGTCGTGTACTCGAAACTGTCGTACAAGAACTTCTACGGCAGCCAGTACCCGGCCGCGACCGTGAAAACCATTGTTGACGAAATCCACGACATCGATCCCTACTGGAGACCGGTCGTCGCCAAAAATACGAAGAAATGAAACTGTCCGACATCATCCGGAACACCGGCGCAGCCATCCTGCACGGTACGCCCGAAACCGAAATCAGCGCCATCTGCAGTGACTCCCGCAAAGCCGCTCCCGCATCGCTGTTCATCGCCGTCAAGGGATGCAGCGGCGACGGCCACGACTACATCGACGCCGCCCGTGCGGCCGGTGCAAGCGCCGTCGTCTCCACGGACCGCCGCGGACTGGCCCTGTGCGCGGACAATTTCTACGGCCATCCTTCGGGCCAGCTGGACCTGGTCGGCATCACGGGGACCAACGGCAAGACCACGACGGTGACCCTGCTGTACAACCTGTTCCGCTCGCTCGGATACGAGTGCGGCCTGCTGTCCACGATCGCCAACTTCGTGGGGACGCGGCGCAGCGAAACGGCCAACACCACCGCCGATCCGATCACCATCAACGCCCTGCTGCGCGAGATGGTCGACGCGGGATGCGCCTACTGCTTCATGGAGGTCAGCTCGATCGGCATCGAGCAGGAGCGGGTCGCGGGCCTGGATTTCCGCGCCGGCATCTTCTCCAACCTCACCCACGACCACCTGGACTACCACGGCACCTTCGCCGAATACCTCCGCTGCAAGAAGCTGTTCTTCGACCAGCTGTCCCCCCGCGCCGCCGCCATCATCAACATCGACGACAAGAACGGTCCGGTGATGGTCCAGAACTGTGCAGCCCGGGTCATCACCTATTCCTGCCGCTCGCTCGCCGACCATACCTGCCGCATCCTCGAGGAGAGTTTCGACGGCATGCAGCTGCGCATCGACGGCGTGGAGACCTGGACCCGGCTGGTCGGGGCGCACAACGCCCAGAACATCCTGGCCATCTACAGCACGGCCGTCGAGCTGGGCGCATCGCCCCAAGAAGCGCTGGTCGCGATTTCCAAGCTGGAATCCGCCCGCGGCCGCCTGGAGACCATCCGCGGCGGACGGGGCCTGAGCGTCGTCATCGACTACGCCCACACCCCGGATGCACTGGAGAACGTCCTGAAGACCCTGCGCGACGTGGCCCCTGAGAAAGAGCTCTGGTGCCTGTTCGGCTGCGGCGGCGACCGGGACCGCACCAAACGTCCCGAAATGGCGGCCATCGCCGAGCGCTACGCCGACCGCATCGTCGTCACCTCGGACAACAGCCGCACGGAGCGCACCGAAGACATCATCGAAGAGATCTGCACGGGATTCACCCCCGCCGGACGGGCCAAGGCCCTCTGCATCGCCGACCGCAGGGAAGCCATCCGCACCGCGATGCTGGTCGCGCCGGAAGGATCCACCATCCTGCTGGCGGGCAAGGGACACGAGACCTACCAGATCATCGGAACGCAGAAGAACCATTTCGACGAGCGGGAAATCGTCACCGAGATATTCAAAACCCTGTAACTGAACTATGCTTTATCACCTGTTCCAATACCTGCAGGCGCAGTTCGACTTCCCGGGGAAGGCCCTGATGGGATACCTTTCCTTCCGGGCCATCCTCGCCGCCGTCATCAGCATGCTGATCGCCTTTTTCGCCGGCAAACGCATCATCCGCCTGCTGCAGCGCAAGCAGATCGGAGAAGAGATCCGGGACCTGGGCCTGGAAGGACAGATGCAGAAGAAGGGCACCCCGACCATGGGCGGCGTCATCATCGTCCTGGCGGTGCTGGTCTCCGCCCTGCTGGTCTGCGACCTGACGAACATGTACGTCATCCTGATGCTGGTCACGACCCTGTGGTGCGGCGCCCTGGGATTCGCGGACGATTACATCAAGGTGTTCAAGCACAACAAGCAGGGCCTGAGCGAGCGCGGCAAGCTGATCGCCCAGCTGGGCCTGGGCCTGGTCATCGCCCTGTCCATGTGCCTCAGCCAGTCCATCATCACGGACAAGGTCATCACCACCATTCCCTTCGTCAAGGCCAATGAATTCGATTACTCCTGGCTGTCGCCGTTCCGCGGCCAGCTGGGCGTGTACTGCACCTGGGGCATCTACATGCTGCTCATCGTCATCGTCATCGTAGGCTGCACCAACGGGGCGAACCTCACGGACGGCCTGGACGGCCTGGCCGCGGGCACTTCCGCCATCGTGGGCGTCGTGCTGGGCGTGCTGGCCTACCTGAGCGGCAACGTGATCAACGCCGGCTACCTGAACATCATGTACCTGCCGGGGGCGGGTGAAGTCGCCATCTACATGGCCGCCTTTGCGGGCGCGCTGCTGGGATTCCTCTGGTACAACGCGTTCCCCGCCCAGGTCTTCATGGGCGACACGGGCAGCCTGACCATCGGCGGCGTCATCGGCGTGGCGGCGGTGCTGATCCGCAAGGAGCTGCTCCTGCCCATCCTGTGCGGCATTTTCCTGATGGAGACGCTCTCCGTCATGATCCAGCGCAGTTACTTCAAACACACCAAGAAAAAATACGGCGAGGGCCGCCGGGTCTTCCTGATGGCCCCGCTGCACCACCATTTCCAGAAACAAGGCATACCGGAACCCCGCATTGTCACGCGGTTCTGGCTCGTGGGGATCGTCCTCGCAGCCGCAACATTGGCATTGCTCAAGATCAGATAGCAGCAGACATGAACAGAATTGTAGTATTGGGAGGAGCGGAGAGCGGCATCGGAGCCGCCGTGCTCGCAAAAGTCAAAGGATTCGACGTCTTCCTGTCCGACAACGGGCAGATCAAGGAGGAATACCTCCAGACGCTCCGGCAGTGGGACATTCCCTTCGAACAGGGCGGTCACACCGCGGAACTGATCCTCAACGCGGACGAGGTCGTCAAGAGCCCCGGCATTCCCGCCACGGCCCCGATGGTCCGCCGCCTGACCGAGCAGGGAACGCACATCATCTCTGAAATCGAGTTCGCCGCGCGTTATGACACGGCCAAAAAGATCTGCATCACCGGATCCAACGGCAAGACGACGACCACGTCGATCATCCACCACATGCTGGTGCAGGCCGGACTGGACGCCGGGCTGGGCGGCAATATCGGCAAGAGCTACGCCCTGCAGGTCGCCACGGAACACCACGATTATTATGTCCTGGAAATCAGCAGTTTCCAGCTGGACAACTGCTATGATTTCCGTCCCGACATCGCCATCATCACGAACATCACGCCCGACCACCTGGACCGCTACGAATACCAGATGGAGAATTATGTCAAGTCCAAGTTCCGCATCACCCGCAACCTGCGGCCGGAGGACTGCTTCATCTTCGATTCGGACGACGCGATCACGATCGAGCACCTGAGCAAGATCGTCCTGCAGGCCAAGATGCTGCCCTTCACCCAGCAGGGCGAAGTGGAGCAGGGCGCCTTCCTCGACGGGGACAAGATCGTCCTGCGCTACGAGGAGGACGAGACCGACCTGTACCTCAAGGACCTGGCCCTGGGCGGCAAGCACAACATCTACAACTCGATGGCGGCGGCCCTGGCGGCCAAGGCGACGGGTATCGACAGCGAGACCATCCGCCGCAGCCTCAAGACCTTCCAGCCCATCGAGCACCGGCTCGAACCCGTCCTGAGCATCCGGGACGTGCTGTACATCAACGACTCCAAGGCGACCAACGTGGATTCCGCCTGGTATGCGCTGGAGTGCCAGACCCGGCCGGTCGTTTGGATCGTCGGCGGTACGGACAAGGGCAACGACTACAGCGTGCTGGAGGAACTGGTGCGCACCAAGGTCAAGGCCATCGTCTGCCTGGGCCTGGACAACCGCAAGATCCACGAAGCCTTCGAAGGCATCGTCGGCGCGGACCGGATGGTGGACACCCACTCCGCCGAGGAGGCCGTGAACGAATCCAGCCGCTTCGCCGAGCCCGGTGACGTGGTCCTGCTGAGCCCCTGCTGCGCCAGTTTCGACCTGTTCCGCTGCTATGAAGACCGCGGGGAAAAATTCAAGGAAGCCGTAAGGAAACTGTAATGACGAAGAAAAAGAGAACTTTCTGGAATTTCGTGGATCACTTCGAGGGAGACAAGGTGGTCTGGATCATTGCGCTGATGCTGATCCTGATCTCCATCGTCTGCATCTTCTCGTCCACGTCCCGCCTGCTGGAAGGTTCCCAGACCCGCGTGGACATCGTCAAGAGCCAGCTGCTGATCGTAGCCGCGGGCCTCGTCGTCATCATCATCTGCTATAACATCAAGAATGTCAAGGTCTTCCGCTGGGCTTCGATGCTGGGTTTCCCGGTTTCGCTGCTCCTGCTGCTGATCCTGGACCTGCACCGGCCCGTCGGGCCGTTCGTCCCGATCAACCTGAACAACGCCTACCGCATCCTGCAGGTCGGCGGCATCCAGGTGCACGTGTTCGAAGTCGTCAAGGTGGCCATGGTGCTGTACCTGGCCTGGGCGCTGGACGCGTTGAAGCGGGGCGTTCTGATCGGGCCGCGGGCCGAGATCTGGAAGAAGATCCTGTACATCTACCTGCCTTTCCTGATCATCTTCGTCGCCATCATTCCGGGCAGCAACTCCAGCGCCCTGTTCATCGGCGGCATCATGTTCATCACCATCCTGCTGGGCGGCGGCAACCTCAAGGACATGGCCATTCTGGCCGCGGCGGGCATCATCCTCCTGGGCGCCGTGTTCGGCCTGTACAGCGCCACCAGGAACAACGAGCACCCCCTCTTCGACCGCATCGGCACCGCCATCAGCCGCATCGGCGACGACAATGACTATGAGAAGGCCTTCCTCGAAGCGCGTCCGGGCAGCCTCGAATACCAGGCGGCCCTGGACAAGATCCGCCAGCCGTACAGCGCCAAGATCGCCATCCACCAGGGCGGCCTGCTCGGCAAGGGCCCGGGCCAGAGCACCCAGCGCTATGTCGTCCCGGACATGTCCGAGGATTACATGTTCAGCTTCATCATCGAGGAATACGGTCTTTTCGGCGCCATCCTCGTCATCTTCCTGTACGTATCGCTGCTGGCGCGCAGCTCGCTGATCGCCCGCAACTGCGGCAAGGACCTGTACGCCAAGCTCAGCGTCGCCGGGCTGTCCCTGCTGATCACCGGACAAGCCTTCCTGCACATGTTCGTCAACGCCGACATCGGCCCGATGACCGGACAGACCCTGCCGCTGATCAGCCACGGCAATTCGGCCTTCCTGTGCTTCAGCCTGGCCTTCGGCGTCATCCTCTCGATCAGCCGCATCGCTTCGCGCAAGATGGAGCTCGAGCAGAAGCAGGCGGAGCCGCTCCTGGAAGTGCATCCCGACATCCAGCAGGAGCTGGAGGTACTGGATGCCTTTGAAACCGACCAAGAAATCAACGACTATGACCTATAAGAGACTCAGGATCATCATCAGCGGAGGCGGCACGGGCGGACACATCTTCCCGGCCATCTCCATCGCGGACAAGCTCCGGGAAGTCAACCCCGACAACGAAATCCTGTTCGTGGGCGCCGAGGGCAAGATGGAAATGGAGAAGGTGCCGGTCGCAGGTTACCGCATCGAGGGCCTGCCGGTCGTCGGGCTGCAGCGCCAGCTGAACTTGCGCAACCTCTGGAACGACGTCCAGGTCCCCTTCCGGGTGGCCGCCAGCCTGCGCAAGGCGGGGCGCCTGCTGGATGAATTCCGCCCGGACATCGCGATCGGTGTCGGCGGGTACGCCAGCGCTCCCCTGCTGTGGAAGGCGACCGCCAAGCACATCCCGGCCCTGATCCAGGAGCAGAACGGATTTGCTGGTCTGACCAACAAACTGCTCGCGAAACGCGTGGGATGCATCTGCGTCGCGTACGAGGGCATGGAGCGTTTCTTCCCCGCGGACAAGATCGTCTTCTCCGGCAATCCGATCCGCGCCGACATCCACCCGTATACCCCGGAGGAGAAAGCGGTAGGCATCCGCTTTTACGGTCTCGCACCGGACCGGCGCTACCTGCTGGTCGTGGGCGGCAGCCTGGGCAGCGGTACGCTGAACCGCGCCATGTGCGGCTGGATCGAAGCGGGATGCCCGGGCGGCGAAGACGTGGAGGTCCTGTGGCAGTGCGGACGCTACTACAAGAAAGAAATGGACGCGTTCATGGCCGCGCACCCGCGCGCGAACATCCACCATACGGATTTCATCGGCCGGATGGACCTGGCGTACGCCCTTGCGGACGTCGTGGTCTCCCGCTCCGGCGCTTCCTCGATCTCCGAACTGTGCGCCGCACACAAGGCCGCCATCTTCGTCCCCTCGCCCAACGTGGCGGAGGACCACCAGACCCACAACGCCATGGCGCTGGTCCGCCACGACGCCGCCGTCATGGTCCGGGACGCCGAAGCCGGAGAGAAACTGCTGGGCGAAGCGACGGCCCTGCTGCACGATCCGCAGCGCATCGCCGCCATGGAGCGGAACATCGCGCCCCTCGCGCGGATGGACGCGGCCCAGACCATCGTTGACGAAGTTTACAAACTGGTATGAACAAGGAATACAAATACGTCTATTTCATCGGGATCGGCGGCATCGGCATGAGCGCCATCGCCCGGTATTACAAATTCAAGGGCGCACAGGTCTCCGGTTACGACCGGACCCCGTCCGAACTGACGGCCCGCCTGCAGCAGGAAGGGATCGACGTCCACTACGAGGACGACGCCTCCCGCATTCCCGCCGCGGTCGAGGATACGCTGGTCGTCTATACGCCGGCGATTCCGCCGGCGATGGGCGAGCTGGTCCATGCCCGGACGCATGGCTACCGGGTGATCAAGCGCTCGCAGATCCTGGGCGAGATCACCGCCGGCCAGACCACCCTGGCCGTCGCGGGCACCCACGGCAAGACCACGACCTCGACCCTGGTCGCGCACATCCTGACCGAGAGCGGCGAGGGATGTTCGGCTTTCCTGGGCGGAATATCCAAGAACTACGACACGAACCTGCTGATGAGCCACACCCCGGTGGCCGTCGTGGAAGCGGACGAATACGACCGTTCCTTCCTCCAGCTGCATCCCAGCATTTCCGCCATCACGGCGATGGATGCGGATCACCTGGACATCTACGGCGACCTGGCGCACGTGCAGGAGGCCTTCCGGCAGTATGCCGCGCAGGTTTCGGAGATCCTGGTGCTGAAGAAGGGCCTGCCCATCCGGCCGGACGAGGTCTCTGCCAAGATCTACACCTACCACCTGGACGATCCGCAGGCCGACTGCCACGCCGTGAACATCCGCCTGGACGACACGGGACACTACAGCTTTGACCTGGTGTACCCGGGCGGCGTACTGGCCGACATCCGCGTCGGCGTGCTGGGCCGCGTCAACATCGAGAACAGCGTCGCCGCCGCGGCGATCTGCCTCTGCCACGGGGTCGACGGACAGAAGGTCCGCAATGCCATCGGCAGCTTCCAGGGCGCCCGCCGCCGGCTGGACGTGCATGTCAACCGCCCCGGCCTGACCTACATCGACGACTACGCCCACCATCCGGCCGAACTGGAGAGCGCCATCCGCTCCATCCGCGACGCCTTCCCCGGCCGCACGCTCACGGGCGTGTTCCAGCCACACCTGTACACCCGCACCCGCGACTTCGCCCCGGGATTCGCCCGGGCTCTCAGCCTGCTGGACCGGGTATTCCTGCTGGACATCTATCCGGCGCGCGAGGCGCCCATCCCGGGCGTGAGCAGCGCGCTGATCTTCGACGCCATCCAGGGCCCCCGCAAGGAAAGGATAGGCAAGGAGGATCTGCTGGAGCGGCTGCGCGGCGAGTCGCTGGACGTACTGATCACTTTCGGGGCCGGCGACATCGACCGGCTGGTTGAACCCATCACCGACATGCTGCAGGCAAGATGAGAAACTGGGTCAGATACAGCCTGGCCGGAAGCGCCATCGTCATCGGAGTCCTGATGCTGCTCATCGTGCTCGGAGCCACCCGGCGTGCCCACGCACGGGTCAGCTGCGAGCGGATCGAGGTCCGCTTCGAGGACGAGCACCGCTTCTTCAGCGAAGACGACATCCGCACTTTCCTGGACAAGCGATATGGCGTCTATACGGGACAGCCCCTGGACAGCGTGGACCTGGGCCGGATCGAGCAGCTGCTCGAAGGGCGCAGCGCCATCCGCAGCTGCGAAGCCTGGACCACGGACGACGGCGTGCTGCATCTGAGCATCCTGCAACGCAGTCCGGTCGTACGCTTCATGAACGGCGAGGACGGATTCTACGCGGACGCGGAAGGCGTCGTGTTCCCGCTCTTCCCTTCCTACACCGCCCCGGTGCGGGTCGTGGAAGGCCGGGCGGACGACGATCCGCAGTGGGTCGCCTCGGTGGTGGGGCTGGTGCGCTACCTGGACACGCACCCGGCCGTGGGCGAACGGATCGGACAGATCGCCACGCAGGGCGGCGAGATGACCCTCTTCCCCGTCGAAGGGGACGAGCGCTTCCTGATCGGACATCCGGAAGAATTCCGCTCCAAACTGCCCAAGATCCAGGAATACTACGATTACATCCGTCCTTTGGAAAACAATTACAAAACAATAAACCTCAAATATAACGGTCAAATCATATGCAGGAAAGGTATATAGCATCCGTTGACCTGGGAACCTCCAAGTTTGCCGTCGCCGTAGCCAAGGCGACCGGAGATGACGTCCAGGTGATCTACTACAAAGAAACCGCATCCGACGGGATCCGCTATGGCGGCGTGTACAACCCGGGACGCGCATCCAACCCCCTCCGGGAGGCCATCCGGAGTGCCGAGGAGGAACTCGGCATCAAGATCCTGCAGGTCGTGGTGGGGCTGCCCCGCTACGGCGTCCGCCAGGAAACGGCCCCGGCCAAGATCGACCGGAGCAACCCGGGCGACTGCATCACCAGCAGCGAGGTCAGCGAACTGAAGAGCCTGGCCCTGGACACCTATCCCCTGGACAACCAGGTCAAGGAGGAGATCTACGGGGCCGTCGCCCAGTCCTTCGCCACGGACGACATGATCCAGGGCACCGAAGCCGATGTCGTGGGCGTGCCCAGCGAGACCCTCGAAGGCACGTTCAAGGTCTTCATCGGCAACAAGAAACCGGTCAGCAACCTGGACAAGGTCATGAACGAGGCGGGTGTCGCCATCGCCCGCAAGTATTTCCTGCCGAACGCGATCGGGCAGGTCGTGCTGAACCGCGAGGAGATGGAGAACGGCGTCGCGATGATCGAGTTCGGCGCCGGGGTCACTTCGCTGACCATCTACCAGGGCAGCATCCTGCGCTACTACAACGCCATCCCCTTCGGCGGGGCCAACATCACCTCGGACATCAAGTACGAGTGCGGCTTCCAGTCCAGCCTGGCCGAGAACATCAAGCTCGCCTTCGGCGCCTGCATGCCCGACCGCCTGCAGTCGATGAGCGAGAAAATCCTGCAGATCAACGACGACGAAGACGGTTCCAGCCAGCAGCTGCCCGTCAAATACCTTTCGGAAATCATCACCTGCCGCTGCCGCGAGATCATCAACGCCATCCTGTTCATGATCCAGCAGAGCGGATACGCCGACCGGCTGCGCAACGGCATCGTGCTGACCGGCGGCGGCGCCAACCTGACCAACCTGGCCAACATGATCCGGGAAATGTCCGGGTACAATGTCCGGGTCGGATACCCGCGCACCAAGCGCCTGTCCATCTACGGCTGCAACGGCATCAACGAGACCAGCGCCGTGGCGTCCGTCGCGATGCTCAGCCGCGCCAGCATGGACACGCACCTGAACTGCATCGACGAGCAGCTGCCGCAGGAAGAAGCGCCGGCCGCCCCCGAACCCGAAACCACCGGTCCGGTCCTGGGCGAAGAGAACGACGGATCCCTGTTCGGCAAGGGCGAGATCGAGGTGCTGCCGCCGGAGCGGAAGAAAAAGGAGAAGAAGCCCAAGACGACGCACTTCACCTGGGGCCGGAAAATCCGGGAAAGCCTGTCCGGTGCGATCGACAGCACCCTGGGCAGTTTGTATGACACGATGGAATAGCGAATTATGGATAACAATACACTCATCACTCCGTTCGATTGGGAGCCGTCCGAGAAGATCATCAAGGTCCTCGGCGTCGGTGGCGGCGGTTGCAACGCCGTGACCTATATGTACAACCAGGGCATCAAGGGATGCAGCTTCATCGTCTGCAACACCGATTCCCAGGCCCTCCAGCGCAGCAGCGTTCCCATCAAGGTCCAGATGGGCGACGGCCTGCTGGGCGCCGGCACCGATCCCATCAAGGGGCGGAACGCGGCGCTCGAGAGCCAGGACCGCATCCAGGAACTGCTGGACAGGAACACGCGGATGCTGTTCATCACCGCCGGCATGGGCGGCGGCACCGGCACCGGCGCGACGCCCGTCATCGCCAACATGGCCAAGGAGAAAGGCATCCTGACCGTGGGCGTCGTCACGATCCCCTTCCGCAATGAAGGCAGCGCAGCCCTCTCCCGGGCCATCGACGGCATCCACGAGCTGGAGAAGAACGTGGACAGCCTGCTGATCATCAACAACGAGAAACTCTACGAGTACTTCGGCGACCTGCTGATCCAGGACGCCTTCCCCAAGGCGGACGAGGTGCTGGCCACGGCCGTGCGCGGCATCATCGAGATCATCACGAAACCGGGCTACATCAACGTGGACTTCGAGGATGTCAAGACCATGATGAAGGGCAGCGGCATGGCGCTGATGGGCTGCGGCACCGGCAGCGGCCCGGACCGCATCGAACAGGCCGTGCGCGAAGCCTTCGAGTCCCCGCTGCTGAACGATTTCGACCTGAAGACCGCCAAGAACGTCCTGGTCAACATCACCACCGGCAACAACGAGCAGGGCCTGAAGATGAATGACCTGAACCTGATCAACCAGAAGATCAGCGAATACACCGGCAACGCCAACAATTTCAAGCGCGGCCTGATCTGGGACGACGATCCCGCCATCGGCGACACGATCCATATCACGGCCATCGCGACCGGATTCAAGTTCAACAGCCTGATCGGCCCGGACATCAACCTGGGCAACCTGATCATCATCGACAAGAATTTCAAGTACAACAAGACCGAGGTCGCCCGCGGCGAGGGCATCACGCTGACCGACAACGGCAGGGGCACCCACATCGGGTACAACACCAAGGAGAACGTCCGGGCGTTCAATTTCGACCCGGACGACAAACCGGCCCTGCTCGTTGCAGAGGGAGAGAGCCTGTCCGAACTCGAGAACGTCCCGGCCATCAGGAGGATCCAACGATGAAAACACGTGTCCGTTTCGCCCCGTCACCGACCGGGCCCCTGCACATGGGCGGCGTCAGGACCGCACTGTACAATTACCTGTTCGCCAAGCAGAACGGCGGAGACTTCATCCTGCGCATCGAGGACACGGATTCGCACCGTTTCGTCCCGGGCGCCGAGCAGTACATCATCGAAGCGCTGCGCTGGTGCGGCATCTTCCCCGACGAGGGCGTGGATGCCGACGGGCACATCGTCGAGACGCCCAGCGAACGCCATCCGCACGCGCCGTACCGCCAGAGCCAGCGCAAACCCATCTACCGCCAGTACGCCGAACAGCTGGTCGCCTCCGGCAATGCCTATTACGCCTTCGACAGCGCCGAATCGCTGGAAGCGGAGCGCGCCCGCGCGGAAGCCGCCGGCCAGACCTTCATCTACAATTACGAGAGCCGTGACCGTCTGTGCAACTCCCTGACCCTGAGCGCCGAGGAGACCCAGCGCCGGATTGCCGGGACCACGGACTGGACCATACGCTTCAAGATGCCCCGGGGGCGCGTCGTCGAAATGGACGACCTGATCCGCGGGCACATCAGCGTGAACGCCGACACCCTGGATGACAAGGTGCTGTGGAAGCGGGCGGACGAACTGCCGACCTACCACCTGGCCAACATCGTGGACGACCACCTGATGGAGATCACCGAAGTCATCCGCGGCGAAGAATGGTTGCCTTCCCTGCCCCTGCACTACCTGCTGTACGAAGCCTTCGGATGGCAGGACAGCCAGCCGCGCTTCGCGCACCTGCCCCTGCTGCTCAAACCTGTCGGAAACGGCAAGCTGAGCAAGCGCGACGGGGACAAGCTGGGATTCCCGGTCTTCCCGCTCCGCTGGGTGAACGCCGACGGCGAGACCTCGCACGGATACCGCGAGGACGGCTACTTCCCCGAGGCCTTCGTCAACCTGCTGGCCATGCTGGGATGGAATCCGGGCACCGAGCAGGAGATCTTCTCCCTGCCGGAACTCGTCGAGGCTTTCTCCATCGACAAGGTGGGCAAGTCGGGCGCGAAGTTCAACCCCGAGAAGGCCAAGTGGTACAACAAGGAATACCTGCGCCGCAAACCCGCAGCCGAACTGGCGGAACTGTTCCTGCCGGTCCTGGCCGGGCACGGCATCACCGAGGTGGATACTGCCTATGTCGAGAAGGTCATCTCCCTGACCCAGGAGCGCGCGACCTTCGTCGCCGATTTCTGGGACATCGCCAAATGCCTCTTCGTCGCGCCGGGCGAATTCGTCCAGAAGGACGTGGACAAATTCTGGAAGCCCGAAATCGTCGCGGCGGCCCGCGAAGCCCTCGAAAACAGCGATACAGACACGCTGGAAGGCTATATCCGCGATCACGAAATGCCCATGGGCAAGGTAATGAACGCCATCCGGCTGGCGCTGACCGGCGCCTCCAGCGGCCTGGCCATCGCAGACATCATGCACTGCATCGGCCGGGACGAAGCCGTCCGGCGTTTCCGATACCTGTGTGAGAAGCAGAGCTAGGCGAGCAGCTCCAGCACCTGATCGAGACTGATGGCGTCTTCTTCCGAGAAGCCGCCATTTTTCGTGCGCCGCAGGCTGCTCAGGAACGCGCCGCTGCCCAGGGCCTCCCCCAGGTCGCGCGCCAGCGCACGGATGTAGGTCCCTTTCGAGCAGTCCACCCGGATCATCGCAGTCGGGAGTTCCTCCCCGCTGATGTCGGCCACATGGATGCGTCCGGAACGTTCGGTTCCGTCGCTGACGCAGTGCGCATCGGTATTCGCTCCCCAGGAAATCAGCTCCAGGCCGTAGATCTCGACCGTCGAGGCGCGCAGCAGATCGCCCGGATCGAAGGGGATGCCGGCCGCCCGCGCCTGGGCCAGGCGTTTGCGGGCCGTCTCATAGGCGCGCACCCCGTCCACGGACTTGGCGCTGAACAGCGGAGCTACCTGTTCCTGCCGTCCGATGAAACGGGGCAGCAGACGCCGGACGGAGTCCTCGCTGACGGCATCCAGGGGGCAGCGGCGGTCGATTTCCTTCTCCAGATCGTATGAGGGGGTGGTGGCGCCGAAGGTCACCCCGGCGATGTATTGCTTGGCCGAAGCCTGCAGCGCCTCCGCCCGGCGCGTGGCCGCTCCGATGCAGACCAGCAGCAGGCCGGTCGCCAGCGGATCCAGGGTGCCGGCATGCCCGACCTTGAGGTTCTTCTTGCCGAAATGGCGGATGGCGGCGATCTTGACCTTGCGGATCACGTCCGCCGAGGTCCAGCGGTACGGCTTGTCCACCGGCAGGACAATGCCTTCCGGATAGTCTTCGATGTTGCGGGAAAAGGCTTCCACGGGTCAGAGCTGCGTGATCTTGTCGATGCGGCGCTGGTGACGGCCGCCCGCGAAGGGCGCCTGCAGCCAGGCACGCACCGTACCGACCGCCATCTGATACGAGACGAAGCGCGCGGGCAGGACCAGCACGTTGGCGTTGTTGTGGCGTTTGACCAGGTCGCCGACGGCGCTGTTCCAGGCCAGGCCGGCACGGATGCCGGGATGGTGGTTCAGGGTGATCGCCATGCCGTTGCCGGTTCCGCACAGGGCGATGCCGCAGTCCACTTCGCCGGCTTCGACCGCCCGGGCCAGCGGATGGGCGTAATCCGCATAGTCACAGCTCTCCGGAGCGTCGGTTCCGAAATTGACGACCTGGTGCCCCTTGGACAGCAGGTAACTGATCAGCCGGGTCTTGTAGTCCAGCCCCGCGTGGTCGCTGCAAATGCCGATTATCATAGAATTGCCCTTTGTTCAGACAAAGATAGCATTTTATTTCAATAAAGCTTGTATTCCCGGAGCGCCTGCGCGCGTTTCCGGTGGTCCGGGCAGACGCTTTCCAGCAGGGCGTGGAATTTCGGTCCGTGGTTCATCTCCCGCAGGTGACACAGCTCGTGCAGCATCACGTAATCCTGCAGTTCGGCTGGCAGGCGCACCAGGTGCAGGTTCAGGTTGATGTTCCCCTTGACGGAACAGCTGCCCCAGTTGGACACGTTGTGCTTGATGCGCAGCTGGTGGTACGTAAAACCATGCTGCCGGGCCAGCTCCTGCAGGCGCGGAGGCAGGATGCGCTGCGCTTCGGAGCGCATCCGCTCGATTTCGGGGGTGTTGGCAGGACGGCGCCGGCGGCGTCTGAAATAAAAAAACATACGGCAAAGATAAAAAATTAGTATATTTGTCTAATCGCCTGACCAAAGAATCAAACTATAACGACCCATGAAACTACGTTCCCTTTTCGCGACCTGCCTGCTGATGCTGTCAGCCGCCTCGCTCAGCACCTCCTGTGCCAAGTCCGGCAATGAATTCGCCCAGCTGTACAAGGACCTGCCCTTCGACATGCCCGTCGTGGCGCGTCCCGCCATCCCCGCCCTTTCCGTTGACCTGACCGACTTCGGCGCCAGCGGCAACGGCATCGACCTGAACACCCAGGCCTTCGCCAACGCCATCGAGTATCTTTCCGAGCGCGGCGGCGGCCACCTGGTCGTCCCCGCCGGCATCTGGCGGACCGGTCCCATCGAGCTGAAGAGCAACATCGACCTGCATGTCACCCGTGACGCCATCATCCTCTTCGACTCCCGGATCGAGCTCCAGCACCTGGTCAAGAGTGACATCCTGGGCGTTTCGAACAACAAGTTCGAGTCCCCGATCCACGCCGAGTACGCCAAGAACGTCTCCATCACCGGCGGCGGCGTCATCGACGGCAACGGCCAGGACTGGCGTCCGCTCAAGCGTGAGAAAGTCACCGACAACGAGTGGGCCAAGTTCGTCGCCTCCGGCGGTTCCGTCAACCCGCAGGGCAACATGTGGTACCCCGAAGCGAACATGACTTTCGGTCCCCGCGTCCCCGGCCAGGCTTCCACGCCGTCCCTCAGTTCGGGCCGTCCGACCCTGATCGACATCCGCGAATGCGAGAACGTGCTGCTGGAGGACTGCCTCTTCCAGAATTCCCCGTTCTGGAACCTGCACCCGCTGCTGTGCAAGAACGTCATCATCAAGAACGTCACCGTCCGCAACCCGGACTACGCCCAGAACGGCGACGGCCTGGATGTCGAGTCCTGCGAGAACGTCATCATCGTCAACTCCACCTTCGACTGCGGCGATGACGGCATCTGCATCAAGTCCGGCATGGACGAGGTCGGCCGCCGGCGCGGCCGCCCCAGCAAGAACATCCTGGTTGACGGCTGCACCGTCTATCACGGACACGGCGGCTTCGTCGTCGGTTCCGAGATGAGCGGCGGCGTCGAGAACATCAAGGTCACCAACTGCCGCTTCCTGGGCACCGACGTCGGCCTGCGCTTCAAGAGCCGTCGCGGCCGCGGCGGTGTCGTCCGCGGCATCTACGCCGAGAACCTGTACATGACGGACATCGTCACCGAGTGCATCCTCTTCGACCTGTACTACGGTGGCCAGTCCGCCGTCGAGCTGCTGGAATCCGGCCGGGAGACCACCGCCGTGGACATCCGCCCCGTGGACGAAACCACCCCGCAGTTCCGTGACATCTACATCAAGGACATCGTCTGCAACGGCGCCCGCCGTGCGATGCACTTCAACGGCCTGCCCGAAATGCCGGTCGAGAACATCAACATCTCCGACTGCGTCATCACCTCGCAGATCGGCATCCAGCTGAACAACAGCAAGGATATCACGATGAAGAACGTCAAGGTCACCGCCGCCACGGGCGAGCCGGTCGTCACCAACCGTGTCGAAAACCTCGTAATCGAATAAATCACCGATATGAAACGCATTCTTTTCCTTCTCTCCAGCCTGGTTCTGATCGCATCCTGCGCCAAGTCGCAGGAGGAACCGATGTCCCTCAAGATGATCCATTCCCAGATGCACCGCTGCCCCGAGGCGACGTACCTGGATTTCGCCCGCGGCAACTTCCGCTGGAACTACACCCCGGGCCTCGAGCTGCGCGCCTACACCGACGCGGCCGAGTTCTACAACGACGAGGAGATTTACGAATATGTCAAGGCCTGGTACGACAAGGCCGTCAACGAGGACGGTACGATCAACACCTATTCGGTCCAGACCTACAGCACCGACCTCATCTGCCCGGCCAAGTCCCTGTTCTACTTCTATGACAAGACCGGAGACGAGAAATTCCGCAAGGCCATCGACCTGGTGAAGACCCAGATCGACGGACACCCACGCACCTCCGAAGGCGCCTTCTGGCACAAGCTCCGCTATCCGCACCAGGTCTGGCTGGACGGCGTCTACATGGCCGAGCCCTTCTATGTCGAATACGCCAACCGCTTCCTCCAGGGCGAAGAACAGCTGAAGGCCTATGACGAAATCGTCAACGAATTCGTCATCGCCGCCAAGCACACCTACGATCCGGTGACGCACCTGTACCGCCACGCCTGGGACGAGTCCCACAGCCAGTTCTGGTGCAATCCCGAGACCGGCCAGTCCCAGCACTGCTGGGGCCGCGCCCTCGGCTGGTACTGCATGGCCCTGAACGACGTATTGGAAGAGCTGCCGGCGACTTTCGCCCGCCGCCAGGAACTGATCGACATCCTGCGCCAGATCTGCGCGGAACTGCCCAAGTGGGCGGATCCCGAGAGCGGCGTCTGGTACCAGGTGCTGGACCAGCCCGGCCGCGAGGGCAACTACCTCGAGGCGACCTGCTCGGTGATGTTCAGCTACACCTTCCTGAAGGGCATACGCCTGGGCTTCCTGGACAAGGACCTGCTGCCGTATGCCAAGGAGCTGTACGCGAACGTCGTCAAGACCTTCATTTCCACGGACGAGGAAGGCTGGATCAGCCTGGACCAGTGCTGCTCGGTCGGCGGACTGGGCGGAAACGGGAACCGCATGGGCGATTTCGCCTACTACCTCAGCGAGCCCATCCGCTCGAACGACTCCAAGGGTGTCGGCCCCTTCGTCTGGGCTTCCCTGGAGATGGAAAGACTCAAATAAGCGCAGGACATGGCCAAGATCAACTGCAGCGTACGCCAGGCTTCCAGCAATCTGGACGCCAGGTACTATGACACCGAGCGCCTTCGCAGCGAGTACCTCGTGGAGCGCGTGATGGTCCCGGACGAGATCAACATGGTGTACTCGATGTTCGACCGCATCATCTCCGGCGGCGCCGTCCCGGTCCGGGAGGCGCTCACGCTCGAAGCGCCCGAGATCCTGCGGGCGGACTGGTTCACGCAGCGCCGCGAACTCGGCATCATCAATGTCGGCGGCCCCGGCAGCGTGAAAGTCGGCGAAGACAGCTACCACCTGGAATTCAAGGAGGCCCTGTATGTCGGCCGCGGCGACCGCCACGTGGTGTTCAGCAGCGACGACCCCGCCTGCCCGGCGCATTTCTACTTCTGCTCCGCCACCGCCCATAAGGAGACCGGCGTCAAGAAGATCACCCGGCAGGACGCCGTGGTGATGCACCTGGGATCGCTGGAAGAGTCCAACGAGCGCACGATCAACCGCCTGCTGGTCAAGGAAGTCGTCCCCTGCTGTCAACTGCAGATGGGCATGACGGAACTGGCTCCGGGCAGCACCTGGAACACGATGCCCGCCCATACGCACAACCGCCGCATGGAGGTGTACTTCTACTTCGAACTGCCCGAGGACGCCGCCGTCTGCCACTTCATGGGCGAACCGCAGCAGACCCGGCACATCTGGATGCACAACGAACAAAGCGTGATTTCCCCGCAGTGGAGCATCCACGCCGCCTGCGCGACCCGCAACTACACCTTCATCTGGGGCATGTGCGGCGAGAACGACGACTACGGCGACATGGACGCCTGCGCAACCAAAGACCTGAGATGATGAAACGGATCCTTTCCCTTATCTCCCTGATGCTGCTGTGCGGCGCGATGGCCGCGCAGACGCTTCCCTACCAGGACCGGACCCTGCCCGTCGACCAGCGGGTGGAGGACCTGCTCGGCCGGCTGACGCTGGAGCAGAAGGTCTCCCTGATGATGAACACGAGCGCGCCGATCCCCTCCCTGGGCATCCGCGAATACGACTGGTGGAGCGAATCCCTGCACGGCTGCGCCCGGGCGGGCACCGCGACCATGTTCCCGCAGGCCATCGGCATGGCCGCCAGCTGGGATGACGCCCTGCTGGAGAAGGTCTTCACCGTGGCCAGCGACGAGCACCGCATCAAATACAAGATCGCCCGCCGCGAAGGACGCGTCCGCCGCTACCACGGCCTGACGGTCTGGACCCCGAACATCAACATCTTCCGCGACCCGCGCTGGGGACGCGGCCAGGAGACCTACGGCGAAGACCCGTACCTGACCACCCGGATGGGCTATGCGGTCGTCACCGGCCTGCAGGGCCCGGAGGCGCCGGACGGATACGACAAGCTGCACGCCTGCCTCAAGCACTATGCCGTGCACAGCGGTCCCGAGGGCAACCGCCACAGCTTCGACGTGGAGGAACTCTCCTACCGCGACCTGATGGAGACCTACCTGTACGCCTTCGAGCGCATCGTCAAATCGACCGACGTCCAGGAAGTGATGTGCGCCTACCAGCGCTTCGAGAGCGAGCCGTGCTGCGGCTCCGACAAGCTGCTGGTCCAGCTGCTCCGTGAGAAATGGGGCTATCGCGGCCTGGTCACGTCCGACTGCGGGGCCATCGACGATTTCTGGCGTCCCGGCCGGCACGAGACCTACCTGAACGAGCCGGAAATCGCCGTCGCCAAGGCCGTCCGCACCGGAACGGACCTGGAATGCGGCAGTTCCTACCGCCACCTGGTCGATGCCGTCAAGCAGGGCAAGCTGAGCGAAGCCGAGATCGACGTGTCGCTGCGCCGCCTGCTGCGCGCCCGCTTCCGCCTGGGTGAAATGGATCCGGACGAAGTGGTCAGCTGGAACAGCATTCCCGAAGAGCGCCTCGCCTGCGACGAGTCCCGCGCCCTTTCCCTGGAGATGGCCCGCGAGACGATGGTCCTGCTGCAGAACCGCAAGGGTATCCTGCCGCTGCGCAAGACTGGCGTCAAATATGCCGTCATCGGCCCGAACGCCGACAACGAGCAGACCCTGTGGGGCAACTACAACGGCACCCCCGTCGAGACGGTTACCGCCCTGGAGGGCATCGTCGCCAAGGTCGGCGAGCAGAATGTCACGGATGACGCCGCAGCCGCGGACATCATCATCTTCGTAGGCGGCATCTCCCCCCGGATGGAAGGCGAAGAGATGCGCTTCAGCCCGGAGGGCTTCGACCACGGCGACCGGACCACGATCGAGTTGCCGCGCGGCCAGCGCGACACCCTCCAGCAGCTCGCCGCACTGGGCAAGCCCATCGTGCTGGTGAACATGTCCGGATCCGCCATGGGCCTGCTGCCCGAGACCAAGGTCTGCCGGGCCATCCTGCAGGCCTGGTACGCCGGTGAGGCCGGCGGCACCGCCATCGCGGACGTGCTGTTCGGAGACTACAACCCCGGCGGCAAACTGCCCGTCACCTTCTACCGCAGCGACGCCGACCTGCCGGACTTCGAGAACTACGACATGGCCGGACGCACCTACCGCTATTTCGAGGGTGATCCCCTGTGGGAATTCGGTTATGGTCTGAGTTACACCAAGTTCCGCTTCGGCCGCGCCCGTGTCCGCGACGGATACCTCGAAGTCAAGGTCCGCAACTGCGGCCGCCGCGACGGAGATGAGGTCGTCCAGGTCTATGTGGGCAAGGACGAGGATGTCGAAGGGCCGCGCAAGTCCCTCCGCGGATTCCAGCGCGTGCACATCCCGGCGCACAAGAGCGTCGTGGTCCGCATCCCGCTCGGCGACGAAGCCTTCGAGACCTACAACCCCAGCCAGGGAGACATGACCGCCGGGACGGGCCACTATACGGTCTATTACGGCAACAGTTCTTCCGACAGGAATCTCCGCAAAGTGCGCGTGACGATTTAGTAAAACAGGCGTAAAACTTTTTGGTTGGCATCCCATAGAACGGACCAGTCCTTTTCTATGTAGATGTCAGCCATTTTCATACCCGGATTGACGTGGCAGAGGCACTCGTCAATCGTCGCCTTGTCGATGTTGCAGCGGGTCGACCGGGCGATCGTCGCCCAGCTGTGCCGGGCGCTGTACAGGGTAAAGGGTTCCTCACCGTTCTTCTGCGCCCAGGAGATCAGCCCCCGCCGCACCGCCTGGCTGAAATAGAGCGCGCTGCCGTAGCGGCGGCAGAAGCAGAAGGCATACTCCCCTTCCGGGTCCGCATAGCGGTCCACCAGCGGCCGCAGGCAGGGTTCGATCCGCACCCGCATCTCGGCGTTGTCCGCACGCCGGCTGCGGGTTTTCTTGCGGTTGTACACCAGCACGTCCCCCCGGGGCGGGCGCGCCTCCATCATGTCCGCCGCGTTCATGCCCATCAGGCCGAAACTCAGGATGAACACATCCAGGGCCATGCGCTCCGTCTTCGTGCAGGGACCGTCGAAGGCGATGATCTTGCGGATGAAATCCGGGGACTTGGAGATACGCGCCACCATCGGCACCTGCCGGATCTTCAGTTTGGCGAAGGGATTCCTGGGAATGCTGAAACGGCCGTTGTCTTCGTCGTTGTATTCATCCTGGGCCGCACAGTAGATGGTTTTCAGCCGGGTGACGTAACTGTAGGCGGCCGCTCCGGGGACTTTCCGATCCGACGTGTCGAGGGAACGCATGAACTTGCGCAGCATCAACACGTTGATGCCGTTGATGTCCAGCGCATCGGCGCCCAGGTAACGCCGGAAGGCGTTCACGGCGGTCCGGTAGGCGGCGGCCGTCCCGGCGCACTTCCCCTGGATGAAGCGGTCGGCGAACGTGAAGAAATCCAGCTCGAAGCGCTCGGGCTGCGCGAACAGGCGCTGCCCGATCAGTGAAACAAGATCATCCACGTCCATCGCGGTCAGCGTGAAATAGTCCAGATCGGAAATCAGCTTGTACATCTCCATCACGATGGCGTTCGCCTTCAGGTAATTGAGCGAGGAACGCAGCCGGCCGGAGCGGGAGACCTCACCGG
The DNA here is from genome assembly GCA_017454335.1 of Bacteroidales bacterium. Classification (GTDB taxonomy): domain Bacteria; phylum Bacteroidota; class Bacteroidia; order Bacteroidales; family UBA932; genus Cryptobacteroides. The sequence goes on from JAFTDE010000008.1 coordinate 29,931, forward strand.
GGGCCGCCGTGAGGTGCGTGGACAGGATCCGGTATTTACGCTTGTAGGTGATCCGGATCTTGATGTTGTAAGATCCGTCTCGTCGGCGCTGGGCGGGTATGACGACCGGCTTGATCGTAATCATGGACAAAAGGCTGCATTGATCCCTGTCTTTCATAGTAAAACTTAGGTAAAACAATCGACGGTGAATTTCGTCAATTCAGGAGGAAAACGGGTCGGTTTTCATCCACTTCTGCGAGCAAAAAACAAACACAGGCCACTGCAGGGGCATTCTCGCAAATTCCGGTCTAAATATAACTATTATAATTACAACCTTTTGTTTAACCTCAAAAAACTGAAAAGATGAAGAATCATCTCATGAAAGCGTTTGCAGTGGCCTGCGCCATGCTGCTCAGCGTCGCCGCATTCGCCCAGCAAAAGATTTCAGGTACGATCGTCGACGAGCTCGGTCCCGTCGTCGGTGCGACCA
>JAFTDE010000009.1 GCA_017454335.1 Bacteroidales bacterium
GCCAAGCTCGCGGGCACCGAGCGCGGCATCACCGAGCCCACCCCGACCTTCTCCGCCTGCTTCGGCCAGGCCTTCCTCGAACTGCATCCGACCAAGTATGCCGAGGAGCTCGTCAAGCGCATGGAGAAGAGCGGCGCCAAGGCGTACCTGGTGAACACCGGCTGGAACGGTACCGGCAAGCGTATCTCCATCCGTGACACCCGCGGCATCATCGACGCGATCCTGGACGGCAGCATCGACAAGGCTCCGACCGAGCAGATCCCTTACTTCAACTTCGAGGTTCCCACCGTCCTGAAGGGCGTCGACACCGGCATCCTGGATCCGCGCGACACCTACGCCGATCCGAAGGTCTGGGAAGAGAAGGCCGTCGATCTCGCCGGACGCTTCATCAAGAACTTCCACAAGTACGAGAGCAACGAAGCCGGCAAGGCCCTGGTCGCCGCCGGCCCCCAGCTGTAAGGTACTGCTGAATCCAAACAACAAGGAGGAAGTGTCAGTGACGCTTCCTCCTTGTTGTTTGGTAGTGGCGGACGGCCAGGTCGCCGTAGCAGTATCGCTTCGTCCCTTTTGTGGGGATCAGCGCGTAATGGAAGTGCTTTTCCCGGGCGTGTTCCCGCAGCCGGTCCAGATCGCCGTATCCCGCCGCCGCCCAGACACAGCCCCGGTTGTAAGCGGTAGCAGCCAGGCGTACCTGCTCGCGGAGCGGGAGGGTTTCCAGCCCGTCCTGCGTGCGTTCGCCCTGCCGGTCGAAAGACCCGTACGAGGCGTACAGCAGGCGCAGGAACACGCCTACATAGATCACCTGCCATTCCTCCTTCTGCAGACGGGAAATGCGTACCCGGCGCGCCGTGGCTGTGTTCGCGGTATCGAACCAGAGTTCGTACCGGCGCGCCAGTCCGCTGCGCATCCAGGCCTTTTCCAGCTCCTCCACGAAGGAAGGTTTCATCTGGAAGATGCCGATGGAGAAGTCCGGACCGGCGCCGGTGGCGACGTAGGCGCCGTAGTTGGCGCTTGTCTCCATCAGGTCCTGCAGGCGCCTGTAACGTTCCATCTCGGGCCAGACCACGGATTCCGCGACCAGCGGATCCACATCGAGGCCCCGCCAGGTATCATACCAGTCAGCGCCCCCGGATGAGGGCGCTGACAAAAACAGGAAAAGCGATATTACAACTTGTAGGTGCAAAGGATCAACTGATACTTGCCATCCTCGGTCGTTTTCGTAACGATCCACTGGATCTTGTTGGACGAAGCCTTCCAAGCCTCGGGCTGGAAGATTTCGTCACCCTCCGGCAGGACCAGGTAACCGCCTTCCGCATTGTAGACGACCTCCCGTTTGCCATCCTGCGACTTCCAGTTCTGGCCGGTGGGCGTGACGGTCTTTTTCATCTCGCTGAGTTCTTTGACACGCTCGTCGGACAGCTTGGTCCAGCTGCCGCCGCTGAACTGATAGACCTCTCCCTCGGCATTGGAAGCAAAGATATACTTCCCCGCGGCAATCTCGTCAAAATGCGAAGATCCGAATACGGAGAACTCCGGGAACCAGGCACAGGCCGAACTGCCCGGGACCTTGGACAGGGCCAGTTCGCGGACCACTTCCTCGTTGTACATCGGCGGGTAATCGGACGGGAATTCGCTGTACGCCTCTTCCAGCACGTCACCGGCCACGATCACCTGGTTCAGCGGAATACGCCACAGGGCGCACTCCGGAATCAGTTCGTCGGCTACGGCCTGGCGGCTAAGTTTAATCAGCGCCGCCATGTTCTCCTTCACCGCATCGAAACGCTTCTGGACATCGGCAGCCCAGACCTTGGCAGCGCGCTCGCGGTAGGTCTTGATCAGCTCCAGCGCCTGCAGGTACAGGGGGTTGTACACTTTGGGATCTTCGGTCTTGTAGATCTGTTCCTTGAGCGAAAGGAGTTTCTTGCGGTCCGCCGCGGAGAACTGCGCATCGACGGCCTCGTCCGGAACGGAAACCAGTTTCTGCACCTCACCAAAGTACTGGGCCATCTTCTGCTCCATCTCGATGATGGGCGAGACTTTCTTCTGCATATCGCTGATCTGGCCCATCAGGCCGCCCATGGCACCCAGCCCGCTGGAGGACATCGTAGCCTGCATGGTCTCCTGCTGCATCCGCTTCTCAAATGCGTCCGCTTCCTTCTGGAAACCGGGGTTCTTCGCGGCCTGCTCTTTCTGATAAGCCTTGGCCTTCGCGTTGATCGCCTTCATCTCGGGCGATTCCTTATCCGGATTGGCGGAGTTCAGCTGGGCGCGGGTCGCGTTCTTGAGGTCCTCGGCCGTCACGCCCATGTATTTGCGGATATCGGAAGCATTGCGGTCATAGACGGCAAAAATCGCGTTCGTCGAACGGTTCATCGTCGCAGCAACGATTTGATCCTCGCTCATGCCCTCGTACTGGGCCGCCTGCTGCTCCAGCGCATTCACGTCCAGCCCGCCCAGCATCGCGTTCGCGATTTTCTCAGAAAGGCGGTCCTGCTCGGCCTGGGTCAGGTCATCCCGTTCCAGCATGGCGATCTCCGCGTCGGTCAGGCCGAAAGATTCCCGGAGGATCCGGTTGCTCTTGTCGCGCCACAGCCGGGTTTCCTCGTCTTCGCAGGTCGTGTCGGCGTTCAGCTCTTCCGCCCGTAGGGTAACGGCCTTGATGGCCTTGTAGTAGGCGATCTGCTTCGCTTCCGTGGGATTGGCCAGATCGGAAGGCGAAGGCACCGCCGGGAATTCGTTCATCAGCGGTACGGGGAATTTGGCTGAAGACGGCGTCACAGGACCGTCCCAGCTGAAGGTGCTGGACCGCTTGGGCGGGAAAGCCTGCTCACCCGTCACGACGGAGGACAGGCCTCCGTCATTCTGGCCATAGGCCTCGGCCTGCGAAGCCATATCCTGGACCTCTTCCGGCAGGATTTCCTGCATCTTCTCGCCGAGCACATTGCCGAGGGCGCCGCTGACAGCGCCGCCGACAGCCTGGGAAGCTTTTTCTTTCAATTTACCCAGCAGGCCCTGCGCCTGTACCGGGACACACAGCAGCGACAGCGCTGCGATGGCAACAATCACTTTTTTCATAGTCGATCTCCAGGAATCCCTTAATTATTTTTTTACAAATTCAACGCGACGGTTTTTGGCGCGGCCCTCATCGGTGCTGTTGGAAGCGATCGGTTCGTGCGATCCCTTGCCGACGGGGGTCAGGCGCGAGGAAGCGATGTCCTGCTCGACCAGCGCAGCGACGATGGCTTCGGCGCGGGCCTGGCTAAGCGGATCATTCACCCTGTCGCTGCCGGTGGAGTCGCAGTGACCCTGGACCTCGAATGAAAGTCCCGGGTTTTCCTTCATCAGCTGTGCGATGCGGTTGATCTCCACCATGGACTCCGGCTTGAGGTCGGCCTTTCCGGTTTCGAAGGTAATGGCGTAGGTGATGATCTTACCGTCACTGGTGAGGCGGTCATACAGCGGCACGGCACCCTTCGCCAGACGTACGTTGGAGATGCTGCCGTATTTATAGGCACCCTGGTGAATGAACCAGAAATGGGAAGGCACTTTGGCGTTGGGGATATTGATCACCCTCACCCCGTTTACATAACCTTTAAGCGCACGCTTGTTGAAGGAGAACGCAAAGTGGTTCCAGTCGTTGTCCTTCAAAGGCGAATCAGTCGATTCCAGGTACAGATCCTTTTCCCCATAGGTATCATCTCCGCCGTTGGGTTTCTGGGCTGTCCAGTGCATAGAGGCGCCGCCGTCCGTTGCCCGGAACCATAAATCCGCCCAGCTTACCCTTCCGTTCCAGTTGGGAAGGTCCGGATTTCCGAAAACAACCTCCAGGGAACTGTCGTTGAAACCATCCCCTTCTCCGGTTTCCAAATAAACGTCAAACTCCAGGGTGAACACATCCGGCAGGAAATGCTTCTGATCATTCATCAGCGGCTGGATTTCCGCATATCCGTCATCCGTAAAGGAAATCACCTTGCGGCCGTCCACGGATCCTACTTCGGCGTAACCGGACATCAGATCCCACTGGGACGGGAATTCTCCCAGTTTTTCATTGGCGAAATCGTCTTCAAAGAAAATCTCATCGCCGGGGACAAAATCCGATTTGGCGTATGCGGTTTCGGCCTTCTTGGGGGCCGGACGGGACGGGGCGGCTGTAGCGCCGGCACCAGGCTTTTTGGCTCCGCATTCTTCGCAGAAATTGCCGGTATTGCCTTCCTTGCCGCACTCCTCGCAGGTCCAGCCGGCCGCGGATGCGGCGACGGGCTGGGCAGCAGCTTCTTCCGGCTTCCCGGCCTTCTCGGCCTTGGCATCCTTGCCCTTCGGCGTGGTGACCTTGTCCACGACTTCGCCGACGGCCTGTTCCACTTTCTCGCCTACCTTCTCCTCCAGGGCTTTCTTGGCCCTTTCGCCCAGGTTCTTGAGCAGGCTCTGCCCGCTGGCCACTCCGGTGGAGAGCACCAGGACAGATACGATGATCATCAGTCTCTTCATGGTTTTGAAATGCTTTGATTGGTTCAGATAAGATCCGCTTCCACGGCCTTGCGGACCATTTCTGCGGAAGTGGACGCCGAGAACTTGACCAGGATGCGCTTGCGGTGCCACTTGACCGTCTCCGGACTCAGGTTCAGTTCAGCCGCGATCTGCGGAGTCGTCCGGCCGATGGCAATCCGGCGGATGATGAACAGTTCCCGTTCGGTTAAGTTGTATTCCGGATTAACGTGTTCTGACATTGTGGTTCTCGGTATTACTTTCACAAATTTCGGAGATTATTTTTTCTTAAACACCACCCCAAAGGGTGGAAACCCACTACCCGAAAGGGGGGAATTCGCAACGAATGGGAGCGTTTCTGCGATGATTCGGGCTTTTTTCCCTATTTTTGTTTTATGAAAAACTGGCCGGTCATCGTGATCCTGTTCCTGTCATCCACGCTGGTGGCGGGCGCATACAACGACCACCGGGGGCACAATCTCGATTCGCTGGAACGGGTCGTGGCGGCCTGGACGCCGGATGCCGTCGACCGGGCCACGACCGAAGCGCTGGTGGACCTGAATCGTGCCTGCCGTGACCTGATGCTGGGCTATGCCGTGATCAACGGCGAGAAATGCATGTTCTATGCGCGCAAAGCCCTCTCCATCAGCCACCCGCGCCAGTGGCACTCCGCCGATTCCGATGCATACCGCTACCTGGGCCAGCAGTTCTACGGCCGGGAGCAGTATGACAGCGCCCTCTTTTACTACCGGGCAGCCCTGGGCAGCGTCACGGCGATGGCCACCGCCACTTCCCCGACCAATCCGGACGGGTACAGCGAAAGGGAGATCGACGACAACCGTTCCGCCCTGTACGGGGCCATCGGCAACCTGTACAACATGATGGATTCCATCCCGCAGGCCATGGAATGGTATGGGAAGGCCGGTGAAATATTCGAAAAATACGGCTGGGACGAGAGCAATTCCGTCCTGCATTACAACATGGGCGAAACCTGGGTGGATGAAGGGGACCTCCACCAGGCCCGGCAGGAGTACGACCTGGCCCTTTCGTATGCCGAGGCGTCCGGCGACTCCCTGATGATCGTGCAGGCGTGGAAGGGCTACGGCCGGCTGTACAAGGAACTGGGAAAGACCCGGAAATCCCTGTCGTACCTGAGGAAGGCCGACGCCTACTATGCCGCCCATCCGGATTTCAGCCCCAAATTCCGTACGGAGAACCTGGACAACATGAAAGAAGTCCTCTCCCGGCAGAAACGCAGGCTGGGCAACCTGGCCGGCTGCCTGACAGGCATGTTCCTGGTCGTGCTGTCCTTCTTCCTGCGGCACAGAAAACAGAAAACGCGTTCCGGCGAAACGCCTGCCTCCGAACCCGTTCCCGCCCCGGCGGACGTCAAGCCCGGCGCCGACGCCCCGCATCTCACCAAGCGGGAGAGAGAGATTCTGGATTTGCTGGCCAAAGGCTATACCACGGCGCAGATCGCCGATGCCGTCTTCCTCAGCCACGAAACCGTGCGCTGGTACCGCAAACGCCTGCTGGGGAAATTCGAAGCCGCCAACACCCCGGAACTCATCTCACGGGCCAAGGAATCCGGCTCGATCTAAGTTTTTCACGCGCCCTTTTTCGCCGTCCGGTATTCGCTGGGCGTCTGGCCGTAGCGTTCCTTGAAACAGTCACGGAAATAGACGGGGCTGCCGAATCCGGTCTGCCATGAAATCTCCGAAATGGACAGGGTCGAGCGCTCCAGCAGCTCCGCCGCCCGGGTCAGCCGGATGTTCCGGACCAGTTCGACCGGCGACAGTCCCGACACCGCCTTCACCTTGCGGTACAGGGTGGACTGGCTCATTGCAAACTCGCCGGCCAGGGAATTGACGTCGATCCGCTCGTCCGAGAGATGCTCTTCCACGAAGCGGGAGTAACGGGTCAGGAATTCATTGTCCACCTGCGACAGCTCCGGCGCCGTTCCGGACTCCGACACCTGGGTCATCATGCGCTTGCGGCGCTCCAGCAGGTTCCGGATCCGGCTGGTCAGCAGCGACTTGCGGAAGGGCTTGACCAGGTAGCTGTCCGCCCCGACGTCATAGCCTTCCATCCGGTCCTCGTCCGTTCCCTTGGCCGTGAGCAGGATGACCGGGATGTGGGACGTGCGGACATCCTGCCGGATGGCCTTGCACATGTCGATGCCGTTCATGCCCGGCATCATGATGTCGCTGACGATGATGTCCGGGATGTCGCGGATGGCGATTTTCAAGCCCTCCCGGCCCTGGCTGGCCAGCAGGACGGCGTATTCCGGGGTGAGGGAATCCCGGATGTATTCGAGGATCTCGGGATTGTCCTCCACGACCAGGATGCTGGTCCGCCCCGTTTCTTCCGGAATCGTTTCCTCCGGAACCGGTCCGGACGGGAGATCGGATTCGATGTGCTGCGCCTCGGGATAGTCCTCCTCCGGATCCAGCAGCAGGCTGAATTCACTGCCCTTGCCCAGTTCGCTCCGGACGCTCAGCGCGATATGGTGCAGGTCGCACAGGTTCTTGACCAGCGCCAGGCCGATGCCCGTACCGGAAGCCTGATGCGGTCCCTTGACCTGGAAGAAACGGTCGAAGATGTGCTGCTGGTCCGCCTGGCTGATGCCGCAGCCCGTATCGCTGACGCTGATGGCCACGCCGTCCTCCCGGCGCTGCATCGACAGGGAGATCATGCCCGAGGGCGTGTATTTCTGGGCATTGGACAGCAGGTTGTTCAGGATGATTTCAATGGCCTCCTGGTCGTACAGGAGCCGGATATCCGGTTCCACGGAGAGGGCGAAGCTGACCGCCTTGTTCCGGGACAGATCCCGGAAGCGTTCTCCGATCTCCTCCACGAAACGGGACAGGTCCCCTTCGCGGACGGTCAGGCGCCGGTTGTCCGTTTCGGTCTTGCGGAACTCCAGCAGCCGGTTGACCAGGCCCAGCAGCTGACGGGCGCTCTGCCGGACCTTCTCGATCCGGTTGCGCGTACCCGCAGGGATGGTCGTATCTTCCGAAAGGTCTTCCAGCGGCCCGAGGATCAGGGTCAGCGGGGTGCGGAGTTCATGGGTGACGTTGGTGAAGAACACCGAGCGCTCCTCGATGACCTGACGCTCCTTCAGCAGCATGTCCCGCTGCAGCGTCTCCTGGTTCTTCCGTTTCGCCCTGCGGGTCTGGTACAGGGCGGCTGCGGCGACAAAGGCCAGCGCCAGCAGGATGTAGAGGCCCCGCGCCAGCCAGGTCTTCCAGAACGGCGGGCGGATGTACAGCTCGGTCGAAGAGATCTCTTCGTCCGGGCCCCAGTCCTGCGTGTGGATGCGGGCACGCACGTCCAGTTTGTGCCGCCCGACGGGCAGGCTGTAAAAGTCCAGCTCCGGACCGCAGGCGTGCCAGGCGTCGCTGATCCCCGGCAGGCGGTATTCATATTCAGCCCGTCCGGCGAGGGCGTGATCCGGCACGCAGAAGCGCACATGGAGATAATTGTTCCGGTAGTCCGTGGACAGGTCGGCGGGCTGCGAGAGGAATTTGACCGGCGGCAGTTTGCTGCCGATCAGCAGCAGGTGCGGATCGACCCAGGCCAGGCCGTCCGTATTGCCGAACCAGAGCCTCCCATCCGGCGTGATGGCCGCGGCGGCACTGAAATAATTCCCGTCGGGCAGGCCGTCCCGGCTGTCGAACGTGACCGTCCGGCCGTCCGTCAGCAGGCACAGCACGACATCGTTCATACAGACCCAGAGGTTGCCGGCATTGTCCTCGATCAACGAGCGGCAGTTCCCTTCCTCGATAACCCAGACGGGCGTATCCGACTGCACATACATGCGGTTCTGGCCGGACGCCCAGAGATCGATGCGCACCAGGCCCGCCGCCGTGGCCACCCAGACGGTGCCGTCGCTCGCCTGCAGGAGGTCGTTGACGATGTCGGAAGGCAGTCCGGAACCCGAGTCATACTGGGCCAGCTTCGTCATATCCGGTCCATATACCACGACGCCGTGGCCGAAGGTCCCCACCCACAGTCTTCCGGCGGCATCCTTCAAGAGCGAGCGGACCAGGTTGTCGGGCAGGCCCTCGCGCCTGGAGAGCCGCAGCTCGGTGCGCAGGTTGTCCCGGCGGATCTTGTACAAACCCTGGTCGGAACCGATCCACAGGCTGGGACCGTCCTCCAGCAGCGCCCGGACGCTCTGCGGATTCCCTTCGAGGGGAACATGCTGGAAGCGCCCCCGGGCTGAGAGGAACAGGCCGTGCAGCGAGGATCCGGTCCACCATCTGCCCTCCTGGTCCATCAGCAGGGACAGGACCGGGTCGCCTTCGCCGTAATCCGGCAGCGGATGGGCGGATCCGGACGGATAGACTTCCACCTGGCCCGTGTGCAGGCCGATCACCAGCCGGCCGTCCGTTCCCACGTGCAGTTCCTGGACTTCCCGGGGACCGACGCCGGAAGGCAGGGTCTGCAGGCATCCCGCACCGCTCTCCCGGCCCGCCAGGAACAGCAGTCCGGCTCCGTACGTCCCGATCCATAGATTGCCGAAACGGTCCAGCGCCATCGTGCGGACTTCATCCCGGTCCCTGCGGCCGAAACGGTTCATGGGCACGAAACGCAGCGCCCGGGCGTCCCGGATCTCTCCCCGGATGTCCACGGAGGCCACGCCGCCGCCCGTTCCGACCAGCAGATGTCCGGAATCGTCCTCCACCAGATCGAACACGGCATTGTCCGGCAGCGATCCGGAATCCCCGTCCCGATGCTGGAACCACAGCAGCTCGCGTCCCGCTCCGGTATACAGCACCAATCCGTTCAGGGTTCCGATCCAGATCCGGTTGCGGCTGTCCACCAGCAGCGAGCGCACTTCGTCCGACGGCAGGGAGGAACGGCTGTCCGTCCCGGCCCGCAGGTCGGTGCGGGAACGGTCCGTCAGGGACTGGATGCTGACTCCCCCGGCCCAGTAACCCAGGACCAGCTGGTCGTCACGGAACTTGAATATATGCAAAGGTACATCCCGCATTCCCGGGAACGTATCCGGATTGTAGCGTTCGAACTGGCCCGTTTCCTTGTCCAGCCGGCAGAGTCCCTTGGAGAATGAAGCCAGCCAGATGGATCCGTCCGGCGCCTGCTCGACATCGGAAATGTCGTCGTCCGGCAGCGAATCCGCCGTATCTCCCGCCCGGTACACCGTGAACTGGTCCGTTTCCATGTCGTAGCGGGCCAGTCCGGCTTTCTGCGTGGCCACCCACAGCAGCGGATCATCCCGGTCCACCAGGACCCGGTTGAGCTGGCTGCCCGGCAGGCCGCCGGTCTGCTTGAGGAAGACGCGGGTCCCGATGCCGTCATAACAGTTCAGGCCCTCTTCCGTGGCCAGCCAGACACGGTCCTGCGCATCCACCGCCACATCCATGATAAAACGGTTGGACAGCCGGATCTCCTGGGCACCGAGGCCCAGCCATCCGGTCACGACAATCAGGACAAGGGACAGGAGTCTTTTCATCGTTTGCTCGTTTGATGACAAGATACGCATTTCTGCGCAAAAAGGAGCATCTGAACGGCACACAATGCATGTTTCGCGGCAGGTTGAAAGAATTACCCACCCTGATTGACCGTCCAGCACCCCTTGCTTTTTCCGGGGAAAGACTACTTTTGTGTTGTTAAGGTAAAATGATTTGGTTAGGATGCCTCCGGAGGGGGCGACGGCTGCCTGAGACAGGCAGGAACCCCCTCCGGATTAGTATCCGAATAAGCATGGAAAAACTATTAAACCTATATTTTTTTTAACGTTCAACCTAAAAACAAAAGCTTGATGAAATCTATTTTCTCAACCGGTCGTCGGGCGCTGACAGCGTTCGTGGCCGTCATGGCTTTGCTCCTGATGGGAGGCCAGGCATTCGCCCAGGGCGTCATTCGGGGTAAAGTCCTGGATTCCAATGGAGAAGCCATCATCGGAGCGGGCATCATCATCCCGGGTACCACCAACGGTACCGTGACGGATCTTGACGGTAACTTCGAACTGCGCGTCTCTCCCGGAACCGTTCTCGAGATCTCTTGCGTCGGCTATGTCACCCAGCGCGTGGCTGCGTCCAATTCGATGGCCGTCACCCTGGAGGATGACAAACTGCTGCTCGAAGAGGCCGTAGCCGTCGGTTACGGTACGATGCGCAAGAGCGACGTGACCGGTGCCATGGTCTCCGTCAAATCTGAAGAACTCGTCCAGAACCCGGTTCTGAACGCCGTTGAAGCCCTCCAGGGTAAGGCTGCGGGTGTTCTCGTCAGCAACAACGGCCGTCCGGGATCCGCCGGTTCCATCACCGTCCGCGGCCGCAACAGTACCTCCAGCGGCAGCCCGCTGATCGTCATTGACGGCGTCGTGGCGCAGAGTGTCGGTCTGGACATGATCAACCCGCAGGATATCGAGTCCATCGACGTCCTGAAGGACGCCTCCGCAACGGCTATCTACGGTGCACGAGGCGGCGACGGTGTTATCCTCGTGACCACCAACCGCGGTAAGAGCGGCAAGCTCTCCCTCAACTACACCGGTACCATCACCGCCGAGAAGATCTTCGAGGTCGTTCCCTACATGGACGCCGCCCAGACCCTCGAGTGGCGCCGTTGGGCCCGCTACTATGCCGGTCTGACCGACATCCCCGGCAACCAGCCGAACATCGACGTCGACTACGCCGGTATCAACATCAAGGGTGTCAACCAGTCCGCATGGGCCAACATCCTGAAGGGATGGGGCCTGACCCTGGACCAGTGGAACGCCGGCATGAAGTCCACCACCTGGGATCCTTCCAAGATTGAATCCACCGACTGGACCAAGTTCTCCGACCGCGTCGGTATCACCCAGGAGCACACCCTCAGCGCTTCCGGCGGTACGGACAAGATGAAGGCTTACGTCTCCCTCGGTTACATGAACAACAAGGGCACCACCATCGGACAGGAATACAACCGTTATACCTTCCGTACCAGCGTGGACGTCACCCCGATCGAGTGGTTCTCGATGGGCGGCGCCATCAACGCCCGCTTCGGCAACCAGGAATACGGTGTCGACGGTTCCGGCGGTGCTTCCAACTCCGTTCCCGGTTCCCTGCGCGCCAAAGCCCAGGCCCTGTTCCCCTACGCTGTTCCCTATGACAAGGACGGCAACATCGAACTCTATCCGGACGGCAACCAGCTGAACACCACCATCGTCGGTGAAGTCGGCAAGACCGAGCTCAACAACCTCTCGTACGACTTCTCCGGCAGCTTCTACACGAACTTCGACTTCGGCAAGATGTGGAAACCCCTCGAGGGCCTCAGCTTCCGTACGACCTTCGGTCCGCAGCTCCGCTTCAACCAGGCATATAAATATATGTCCGCGAATTCCGCTAACCGCCAGCAGAAGGGTACCGACCTGGTCACCTCCAACGCCAGCAAGAACTTCTCCTGGACCCTGGACAACATCCTTTCCTACAACCGCAAGTTCGGTGCGCACTCCATCAACCTGACCCTCCTCCAGGAGGCCTGGTACCGCATGAACACCACCCTCTACTCGATGAGCGGTTACGGCATCGCCCTCGCCGCGGTCGGTATGGAAATGACCCAGAAGTGGTGGGGCCTCGGCAACGGCACGTACACCCGTGACGGCGAGCCCAGCTTCAACTCCCTGTCCGAAACCCAGATGGCTTCCTACATGGGCCGTATCAACTACTCCTGGAACGACCGCTACATGGCTACCGTCTCCTTCCGTTATGACGGTGCCTCGCAGCTGGGTACCGGCCACAAGTGGGCGGGATTCCCTTCCGTCGCCCTCGGTTGGCGTATCGACAAGGAGCCCTGGATGCACGTCGACTGGATCGACCAGTTGAAACTCCGTGCAGGTTGGGGACGCACCGGTAACTACAACGTCGGCGCCTACTCCTCCAAGGACCTCCTCTCCCGCAGCACCACCACCTTCGGTGACACGGCTTACACCGTTTACTACACGCCGACCAAGTTCGCGAACCAGTCGATCGGCTGGGAGACCACGGACGCCATCAACGTCGGTCTCGACTTCTCCGTGCTGAAGGGCCGCATCAGCGGTGTGTTCGACGTCTACAAGAACTTCACCCACGGTATGATCTTCGGCGTCACCCTGCCTTCCGCTTCCGGTTTCACCGACACGACGGACAACCTCGGACAGATCAACAACCGCGGTTTCGACCTGACTCTCAACACGGTCAACATCAACAACCGCGACTTCTCCTGGCGCTCCACGATCAACTTCGACTACAACAAGAACGAGTGCATCGAGCTCCAGAACGGCAAGGAAGACATGGTCGCCAGCGGCCTGTTCATCGGCTATCCGACCAACGTCTCCTACACCTATGAGAGCCTCGGCCTGTGGACCGACTCCCCGGCTGACCTGGCCGAGATCGCGAAGTTCAACGCCAACGGCCACAACTTCGCTCCGGGTATGACCCGCATCAAGGACCAGCCCGATGCCGACGGCAACACGGACTATAAGATCGATGCCAACCACGACCGCAAGATCATGGGTACCTCTTCCCCGCTGTTCACGCTTGGTTTCAACAACAACATCCGTTGGAAGAACTTCACCCTCGAGATCTTCATGTACGGCCGTTTCGACTACTTCACCCAGACCGGTGCCGGCCAGAACACCGCCAGCCCGAGCCGCGTGATCGACTACTACACCGACCTGAACAAGAACTCCAAGTACGGTCGTCCTTCCTTCAACATCGAGTCCAGCGAAGACAGCTACGCCGGCAACCTGATCCAGATCAAGCACGCCGGCTGGCTGAAGGTCCGTCAGATCTCCCTCGGATACATCCTTCCGCAGAATTTCGTCCGCCGGCTCGGCCTGAGCTCCATCCGTGCAACGGCCCAGCTGAAGAACCCGTTCTCCATCTACGACGCCGCATTCTGGACTGATTCCGATGCCGGACAGTCTGTCAACCGCGGTCTTGTCTTCGGTCTCAATATCGGCTTCTAATCCTCTTAAGATTATTGCTATATGAAAAATATCGTTAGAATTTTCACCCTGGTCGCAGTTGTCCTCACGCTCAGCATGAGTGTCACTTCCTGCGGCGAGAAGTTCCTCGAGGAAGTGCAGCGTACCTCCATCTCGACGGACTATCTGGAGACCCCCGATGGTCTGTACTCGATGTCCGAGAGCCTGTACCTCCAGTTCCGTCAGATGTACTACGCTGAGGGATACTGGATGTTCACCAACGCCGGCACCGACGAGTTCATGATCGGTGGTGACGGTGCAGGTGAGGCCTACAACACCTACGACTCCCGTTATGCGGCGTCCGTTACCGGTTCCGCCAACACCCAGTCCTCCGCCTACATGTGGAACATGCTCTACATCTGGCTGAACCGTGCCAACAAGGTTATCGACAAGGAGAGCGTTCTCGAAGGATCCCCGCTCAAGAACGAAATCATGGGCACCGCCTACTTCGTCCGCGGCTTCGACTTCCTGTTCCTCGTCAACCAGCACGGCGACATTCCCCTGGTCATCCACGCCGCGACCCAGCCGGAGCGCGAGTATGGACGCGATCCGCGCGAGAAAGTGTACGAACAGCTGATCTCCGACCTGGAGAACGCCTATGCCCTCCTGCCGGACAGCCCGAGCCGTCCCGGCAAGCTGACCAAGACCGCTGCCGCCCACTACCTCGCCTGCGCCCACCTGTGGAGAGCCTCCGAGTGCAACAACGACTGGAACTCTTCCTACCGGGACAAGGACCTGCAGGATGTCATCAAGTATGCTGACATCGTGATCGCCAAGCACCCGCTTACCCCCAACTACGAGGACGTCCACATGAACTTCTGGCTGCACGACTCCTCCATCACCGAGAACAACTCCGAAATCGTTCTCCGCGCCTCCTACACCGTGGATCCCACGGAGCGCGGAAGCAGCTATCCCGGCAACATGTCCCTGTGCTGGTTCGTCAACCCCTACCAGAATGCTTTCACTCCGTTCCTGAAGCGTGACGTCGCCGGCGGCCGTTCCTATCAGCGTATGAAGAACACCCCGAAGTACACGTACTTCCTCTATGACCTGGAGAACGACTCCCGCTTCTGGAAGTCCTTCAAGACCACCTGGGCAGTCAACCAGACCAAGAAGGCCACCTACAAGCTCCCTGACGGCACCGAGATCGATCCGACGACCTACTTCGGTCCGGACAAGTCCGAAGCCACGTTCAGCAAGTACCTCGGCGGCATGTACGTCATCAACCGCGAAGAGTACGGCCAGAAGTACCTGACTTCCGACATCGACCTCGCTTACAATGCGACTCCGTCCAAGGTCTTCAAGATCGTCGACTACAACACCGGCAAGTACATTCCTTTCGTCAAGGCCCTGCTTACCTACGATACCGCCGGCAATCCTGAGAACACCAGCCTTGGTCCCGCCAAGGACGGACAGTATCCGATGCTGGCCAAGTACCTCGACGGCGCAGTCAACACCTACAACGCCGGACAGGGTTTCCGCGACCAGATCATCGCCCGTTCCGCCGAAGATTATTTCTTCAAGGCTGAGGCGCTCATCCGCCAGGGCAAGTACAACGAAGGCTTCGCTGTCCTCAAGCCGCTCCGCGACCGTGCGCAGTTCCGTGCCGGTGAGGAACGTGACAAATACATGGACGGTGGCCAGGGATTTGCTGTCAGCAACTACCGCGAATCCATCTCGGCGTACACCTGGGTCAATGCCTTCTACCCCAAGAATTCCTACTTCTATTCGATCGGCGGATGGGACAAGGACCAGGCTTACCGTGATGCGGTCAACGCCAAGGCTTCCGTCCTGCCTGTCGTCACCGAGGGCAACTATCCCAAGGAGGACCAGTACGTGATGGACTTCCTCTCCGTTACCAACAGCAAGTACAAGAGCGATGCGTACACCCGCGCCATGTGCTACCTGCTGAACGAGAAGTCCCGTGAGATGTACGGTGAGTACAAGCGCTACAACGACCTTGTCCGCACCCGCACGCTGGAAGACCGTCTCCGTTTCAACGACCAGTCCTGGAGCACCGAACTGACGGACATCCTCGGACACACCGGCAACGGAGCCGACCAGGCGAAGTACACCTCCCCGTACGGTGGCAACTTCAAGAAGGAGAAGCACTACCTGCGCCCGATTCCTCAGGACTTCCTCGAGAAGATCACCGTGGACGGACACGCACTGACGAAGGAAGAGATCGACAAGATCCAGAACCCTGGATATTAATCGATATCCCCGAAACGACTGGAGGGAGCCACGCTGTGGCTCCCTCCTTTTTTTGCATCTGTGCAGGACCGGCGATCAGAATCCGAACCAGAGCCGGATCCTGTATCCCTCGTCCCCCTTGTTCATCTTGACGGAAGCGCTCCCGCCGTCCGTACCCTGGGAATTGACGGCCGGGATGTCCAGCAGGAAGGAGATGTCCCCGGCCGGGAAGGCGTGCCAGGAATTCCCCCGCCCTTCCTTGTCGCGCGGCTCCTCGGGCGTAAGGACGCGCAGGAACAGGCCGTCCGTCTCGGAATGGACGGTCAGCGGAGCGGAGTCCTCCGGGAGCAGCGTCGCCCAGTACAGGCCGGCGTGGTAACCCTTGAATTCCGGATAGACCAGGGGTTCGTAGTACTCGCCCGTCACCGTGTTGTTCCGGGCTTTTTCCCAGATGTTCATCCGGGTCCCCTGGAGACGGTTCTTCCAGACGCGGTAGGGTCCCTGTCCCAGGTAGCGGATTCCGGCGAGCGCTTCCTCCGGGAAATCGAACGAGAATCCCAGGTTGAAGACTTCCCGGTCCACGTAACTGCCGCGGAACTGGTTGTCCGTCCGGTAATTGAGCACCCGCACATCGAGGCCCAGCCGTCCGTCCGGCGTCATCTTCCAGAACAGCGAATCGGCGGCACCGTCGTATTTGATGGCCAGCACGGCCGTGTCGCCCTGCATGCGCAGCTGGGCGGTACGCAGCTGCATCTGCATCCCGACCGCCACCGGGCCGTTGCGCAGCGGCAGCAGCTCGCCGTTCCGGCGCAGCTCGGTCAGCGTCCCGTCCTGGGGATTGATCCGGGCGCTGGTGCCGGCTGCAGCCAGCAGGAAGGATCCGTCCCCGTCGACGGACGCCGTGGCGGCAACCTTGCCGGCCCGCGCCGGGGCATGGGCGGCGTAATACGCAGCGCAGGTCCGGATGGGGAAGGTCCAGGTGCAGAGGGTGTCTCCCGCCGCGCCGTAGGCTTCCAGTTCCAGCACATCTCCCTGCCGGAACGAGTCGGGCAGGTCAAAGCGGGCCCGGCCGGTTTCTCCGGGGCCGATGGCCGGCAGCGTCACGGCTCCGGCGGCCAGGCAGGCGGGCGGAAACCCCGCATCGGGAGGAGGCAGGCGCAGGACTTTCCAGCCCATGCGGCTCTCCGTGAGTGAAGAGAACAGGAAAGCGTTCTCCACCAGGAAATCGCCCCGGAAGCCGTCGCCTATGACGAAAGGCTTGACCTGCACGGGCGACCAGATCTCCCGGACCGCATAGAAACTGCCTTCCGGCTGGCGGTCGGCGCTCACGATGCCGTCCGGCGCATTCGGGCCATAGGTATCCAGGGCGCCGGTATCGGAACGGAGCAGCGCTTCGTCCACATAGGCCCACAGGAAGCCGCCGGCAAAGAGGGGGCTCCGCCTGAACTTGGCCCACAGGCCTTCCAGGCCGGCTCCCTGTCCGCGGTCGTACAGGCCGTGCAGGAATTCCGTCATCATGAAGACCTGCTGGCCCCGCTCCTGGCGGTAGGTATTGTCCGCCGCGGTCGGATAGTGGCGGGTGTCCAGCCCGTCGAAATCGGCCCAGGGATGGATCACATGGCGCTGCTGGGGATCATACAGGGCGAAGGAGCGGTCGATGGAGGTATTCCAGCCCCCTTCGTTGCCGTTGCTCCAGAGGAACACGCAGGGATGGTTGACGTCGCGGGCGATCATCTCCGGCAGCAGCCGGGCGGCCACGGCGTCGCTGTAGGCATTCTGCCAGCCCGCCAGTTCGTCGAGGTACAGCAGGCCCAGCGAGTCGCACAGGTCCAGGAAGTGGGTATCCGGCGGATAGTGCGAGCGCACGGCGTTCATGTTCATGGCCTTGATCAGGCGGGCGTCCAGCAGGTTCGTCGCCTTGCTGACGGTCCGGCCGGTGCGCGACTCGAAGCAGTGCCGGTTGGTTCCCTTGACCAGCAGTTTCACGCCATTGAGGTAGATGCCGTCCTGCGGGCGGAATTCCACCGTCCGGAATCCGATGCGTTCCTCGCTCTGGTGCAGCAGATGGCCATCCCCGGCCAACAGGCGCAACTGCAGCCGGTAGCGGTTCGGATGCTCCGGATCCCAGGTCTTCACGCCCGGCCAGCGGGTGGTGAGCGTCTGTACGCCGGACGCGTCCAGCGGCAGGACCTTCGTTCCCTCCGCCTGGCCGGTGGCCATGTCCACCAGGCTCAGTTCAACCTGCTCGGAACCCTTCAGGCCAGCCAGGTACAGGTCGGTGCGCAGGGTACCGTCCGCGCGTGCATCGACGGCCACCCGCTCGATGTGGCGCTGCGGGCGGGCCTCCAGGTACACGGGGCGGTAAATGCCGCCGAACAGCCACCAGTCGGCCCGACGCTCAGCGGCATTGACCGACTCGTCGGCGGACTGCTTGTGCACCGTCACCTCGAGTTTGTTCTTCCGGCCGTATTTGAGCAGTTTGCTGATATCGTAGGAGAAACGGTAGAAACTCCCCTGGTGGACGTCTCCGGCGCGCACGCCGTTCACCTTGACTTCGGCATCGGTCATCACACCCTCGAAGACGATCTTCACCTGCCGGCCGCTCCAGGCGCGGGGCACGTCGAAGCTGTGGACATAGATGCCGTATTCATCCGTGAACGCATGGTCGCGATAATCTTTCCAGACCTTGTCGGATTCCCGGTCATAGATGTAGTAGCGGCCGTAGGTATAGCCGCCGAAACCCTGCTGTTCCCAGCAGGACGGGACCTCGATCTTGCTCCACTTGCGGGCGTTCATCCCGTCGGAGCACCAGAAATCCCACAGGACAGCATCCTCCGGCCCTGTGCCGGAGAGATAACGAAGCTCGGTCTGCTGAGCGGAAGCAGAGCAGACCGAGGCAAGGAAAAGAATAATGCAGAAAAACCTTCTCATCTTATTTTTTATAGCGGTCAATCAACTCCTGGGGCAGGCGGACGATGCAGATGTTCATCGAGCGGTTGTCCTCGGAGAGCATGGCAGACTGGATCTCAATCTCGGTTCCGTCAGGCTTGAAGGTCGGATGGACGTGGTCCTGCGCCGTGGTCTTGTGGCCGGCGGTGAGCAGGATGCGCTCCTTGGTATGGCGGTCGACCAGCCAGAGTTCGCGGGCGAAATCGTCGCCGGCCACCCAGTGGCCGTCCTGCGAACCGGCTACATGCCAGAAATTGTCTCCGTCCACCTGGCCCTCGAGGGTCAGCTCCCGGGTGCGCATGTTGACCACGGCGATGCCGGTGGCGTATTCCTTCGTTCCCGAGGGGCCCCAGTCCTTGGTGGTGTCCATGTCGCGCTGGTCCAGGGCGATCTTGCGGTGGCCCAGGATGGCGATGACGAGTTCGTCTTCGCTGATCACGGCCTCATGGGTCACCCAGTCGTATTCGGTCTCGCGGTAGATCGGACGGAGGTTGGTGCCGTCGGCGTTGACCATCCAGGTGCGCTGCGGGGCCTTGCCGCCGGTCTCCCAGCAGAAGATCACCTCGCCGGGATGCCAGGGATTGCCCTGGATGTGGCCCACTTTGAAGTGGACAGCCACCACGGGTTCGGCCTTGCCGGTCTTCAGGTCGATCTTGCCGATGCCGCCCGGGCCTGCGCCCATGTTGCGCGGACCGAAGTTGGGCGCGATCTGTTCGGCGATGGGATACTTGCGGGCGAAATCCGGCGCGAGGCGGAAGTAGGCCACTTCCTCGCTGCCGTCCAGGGCCATGTCACCCTCCGCGCACATTTCGCCGGGAATGATGCCGCAAATGCGTTCGTACGCAGCCTTGCCCTTCAGCCGCCCGGCGGCGGAATCCTTGAAGAGCTTGTCCAGGTTGATCTCCACGACTTCCCAGCCTGTGCGCTTGCCTTCGGCGTCGCGCAGCTGGCGCTGGATATAGAGGTTCATGGACTTGCGGGCTACGCACAGCATGCCGGAATAGCCGCCTTCGGTCACCTGGACCATCACGCCGGTCTCCTCGTTGACAGCCATGGCCTCACCGGGAACCCGGTTGGACCGGAAGATCACCCACTTGCCGTCGGAAGTCCACTGGTTGTGGGTCTGGTAGATCTTGGAATCCCCCTTGCCCTGCTGGCTGGTCAGGAAAACGAGTTCAACCCCGGTCTTGGGATCCTTGATCACCTTCCGTTCGGAAGGGAAACGACGTCCGATCTGGGCGGACACGGGCGCGGCGAACCATACGGTCGCGAGCGCGCACACGATCATTTTTACAGAAAATCTCATATGGCTACAGTTAACAGTGTGCAAAAAACAAGAAGAAACAGGCGGGGCATTGCGTCCCGCCCGTCACTTCGACCCAATTGTTTAACCTAACACCTAATGATTCAGCCTATGGCTACGTTTATCATTACTACAAAGATACATGATTCATTCTGAATAAATGATTTGCATTTCTTTCAAAAAGGATAGGGAAAACCGTCACTTTCACCCGGGGCGGACCGTGAAAGATTCTCACACCCTGTTTGACCGATATGGCCCTCATCCCGAAATTCGCTTTGTCTTACATTTGTATAATTAATTACATGATTATATATTTTTCACTGCATATGAAACACAACCTGACTTTACTGATTACCGCATTTGCCGCCATGATTCTTTGCGCCAGTGCCTGCGGGAACAGACAGTCCGCCCAAAGCATCCCTTCGGACAAGAAAGAAATCATCGACCGCTTCCTGGAAGGAACGCTGGACCCCTCCTACACCCCCGCCTTGTTCTTCGGACATTTCGGAGGCAACCAGAAACTCGGCGACGGAGCCGTCCAGGCCCACCTGCAACTCTTCCTGCAGGGAGGCGCGGACATCCTCAAGATCCAGACCGAGCAGCCGATGCCCCGCATCGAAGACCTGACGATGGATACTCCGCTGGTGCCGGAAGACCACTACCGTGCCACGTTGGAGGTCATCAAGCAGATCCAGGCCCTCGTCGGGAAGGACGTCTATGTCATGCCCACCATCCTCAGCACCCACCAGGTCGCACGGCAGGGCATGGGTGACGACCGCCTGCCCGCTTTCGCCGAGCAGCGGCCCGAAGCGTACAAGCGCATGCTGGACTCCTACACCAAGGCCATCCTGTGGTACATCCGCGAATGCAAGGCCGCCGGCATCGAGGCGTTCTTCACCGCCACGCAGGGCGGCGAGAAGAAATTCTACGACCTGAACGTCCCCGGCGGATTCTTCGAGACCTACATCCGTCCCTACGACATGGCCGTCATGACCGAAGCCGCCAAGGACACGAAATTCACCATCCTGCACATCTGCGACTGGGAAGGTGAGATGGACGACCTGACCCGCTACCTGGATTATCCGGGCAAGATCGTCAACGTCCCCCTGACCATCGACGGCAAGCCCCTCTCCCTGACCGAGACCTACGAGTTCTTCGGACGACCGGTGCTGGGAGGATTCAACCGCAAGGCGGAAATCGGCAAGGCCTCTCCGGAAGAGATCGCCGCGATGACCCGCGAGATCATTGCGAACGGCCCGCGCGGCCATCTGATGATCGGCGCCGACTGCTCGGTTCCTTCGCCCCTCAACATCACGGACAAGCTCCACGCAGCCATCAGCACGGCCCACGGCCGCTAAACCGAAGCCATCATGAAAAAGTGCTTCTTCTTCCTGCTGGCCGCCTTGCTGGTCCTTCCGCTGCAAGGCCAGGTCTTCCGCTTTGATTTCGGCGCGGCCGATCCGGCGGAAGGATACGCCGCCGTCACGGCCCTCACCCGCTATTCCGACGCCGTCGGTTACGGATTCGAAGCCGGTCCCCAGTTGAACACCGTCCTGCGCAGGAAAGGATCGGAACTCACCCGGGACTACATCACCGCGGCGGAGCCGTTCCGATTCTCGGTGCGGCTCGCGGAAGGCAATTACAAAGTGACCCTCACGCTGGGCGATACGCAGGACGTTTCGGCCACCACGGTCAAGGCGGAAAACCGCCGCCTGATGGCCGAGAACTGCCAGACCGCGAAAGGCGAGACCAAGACCCTTTCCTTCAACGTGAACATCCGCACCCCGCAGCTGTCGAAAGGCAATGAGATCAAGCTCAATTCCCGCGAAATCGACTATGCCACGGGGCAGATCAAGACGCTGACCTGGGACGACAAGCTGACCCTTGCCTTCTACGGCGCCGCGCCGGCCGTCTGCGGCGTGGAGATCCAGCCCGCCGGCGACGATGTGGTGACCGTGTTCATCATCGGTGACTCCACCGTCACCGACCAGCCCTCCGGGGGCACCTGGGGACAGTATCTCCCCCGCTGGTTCGGTCCCCGGGTGGTCGTGGCGAACCACGCGGAGAGCGGCATGACCATCAAGGGATTCCGCTTCGGACGGCGCTGGGACAAGATCATGGAAAGTGCCAGGCCGGGCGACTACCTGCTGATCCAGCTCGGGACCAACGACGAGAAATCGCGCGGACACGACCCGATGTGGGATGAGGAGGACCATGCCGGCGACTGGGTCCGGACCCATGCCGATCCGGAAAAGGACTATGTCTGGGGACTGGCCACCATGGCCCTGGAAGCCAAACGGCACGGCATGATCCCGGTCATCGTCTCCCCCATGACCAAGATCGACCGCCGGACCGCCACGGCCACGGAACTGATGACGCCCTACGGGATCAACGCCCGCCGCGGAGCCGAACTCGGGGAATGCGCCTACATCGATCTCTGGGGCATGAGCCGCGAGATCATCACGGCGCTCGGACAGGATGCTGTGGCCGCCTATTCCGACGGCACCCACACGGACAACTACGGCGCCTACCTCTTCTCCCTGTGCATCGTCAAGGGCATCCGGGAAAACGGACTCGGCCTGCAGGAGTTCCTGCTGCCGGATACGCCGGTCTTCAATCCGAAGGACCCGCACCCCACCCTGAAAGAATTCAACTGTCCCATCGAACCGCGCCGCGCCCCGCAGGCTCCTGAACAGCCGCGCGCAAACGGCCAGACCGCATTCGGACCGCTTTAATCTGTTTAACAAGTCATGATGAAATTCATTCGCACATCCCTCTTGCTGACCGCTGTCAGTATCCTTCTCTCCCTTTCCGCATCCGCCCAGGATACGTCCCTGGCCCGCTATGCGGAATATGCCTACGCCGGTGAATGGGACACCCGCAACCCGGACCGGCAGGCCCTCCGCATCATCAAGAACGGCAAGGTCGATTTCGAATTCTTCCTGCCCATCCGCGACGAGTGGGACCGCGTGCAGGAGTTCGACGACGTCCGCATCCTTCCGGACGGGAACATCCTCTATGCAGCCATGTCCCAGCTGGGGCTGCTGAACCGCCGCGGCGAGCAGCTGTGGAAATACATCTGCCCGCAGGGCACCGAATCCCATTCCTGCCAGCCCCTCGCGCCCGACATCGTGTATTTCGCGCTGAACGGTACGCCCGGCAAGATCGTCATCTGGAACACCAAGCTGGACAAGCTGGTCAAGGAAATCGTCGTCCCGACGGAGAACACCCGCACCCACGGGCAGTTCCGCCACGTACGCCGCACGGCGGAAGGCAATTTCGTGCTGGGCCTGATGCAGGAGCAGGAGATCATCGAAATCTCACCGGAAGGCGAGGTCCTCAAGCGCATCCCGAACCAGTTCGCCTGGCATGTGGACAAACTCCCCGGCGGAAACTATCTGCTGGGCGGAGACAGCAAGCACTATGTCCGCGAGATCGACGCTGACGGCAAGACCGTCTGGGAAGTCACGCAGGCCGACCTGCCCTTCCCCATCTGGAACCTCCAGACCGCCACGCGCCTGCAGAACGGCAACACGCTGATCAGCAACTGGGTCGCCGGCCGTCCGCAGAACGAGTGGCCGGGCAGCGTACAGTTCTTCGAGATCACGCCCGACAAGCAGGTGGTCTGGAAGCTCTCCTCCTGGAAGAATCCGGATCTGGGCCCCGCCACCTACATGGACATCGTCAGTGAGCCGGATGCCGCCCGCGGCGTGGACGTGCTGCGTCCCCGCCATGCCGACGGTACTCCGCGCATGAACAACGACTTCCCCAACAACCCGATGGGTGTGGCCAAGGGCCTGCATCCGGGCCGCGTGGCCTGGGTCCACGCCCCCGGCGTCGCCACCTGGGACGGCGAGACCGGCATGTGGTGGGAAGAGCGCTGGAACGACCAGGGCAAGGCCCGGCGGATGATCCGTGCGGGACTGCGCAGCCTGACCGGCCGCTGGTTTGTCCGGCGTGCCTGGCGCGCGCTCTTCGTCCAGTTCAACGAGAGCCATGACCGCGGCGCCCGGCCGTACCGCAAGGGCGAGAAGATCGCGATCAAGCTGAACATGAACAACACCTTCGCCTATGCCGACAACGAAGAACTGAACAGTTCCCCGTACCTGACCCTCGCCCTGCTGGAGAGCCTGGTGAAGAAGGCCGGCGTGCGGCAGGAGGACATCACGGTCTGTGAACCCAGCCGCTACCTCACGGACGCGCTGTACAAGCGCTGCAAGGACGCGTTCCCGAAGGTGCACTTCGTGGACAACGTCGGCGGTGAGGGCCGCGAGAAATGCGAATTCGTCGACAACGCCATCCCCTTCACCTCCGGACACGGGGAGAAGCAGTACGGCCTGGCGAAGTGCATCGTGGACGCGGACTACGTCATCAACAGCGCCCTGCTGAAGATCCACACCGGCCCGGGCGTGACCCTCACGGGCAAGAACTGGTACGGTGCGACTTCCCTGGACAAGGACTGGCACCAGAACTCCCACAACGGGGTCAACCCCGACAAGCGCTGGGGCCATGCCAAATACAGCAGCCAGGTGGATTTCATCGGCCACAAGGACCTCGGGGGCAAGACCCTCCTGTACCTGATCGACGGGACCTACGGTTCCCGCGACTGCAACGGCGCCCCCGCACCGAAATGGAACATGGCGCCCTTCGGCGGCGACTGGGCCTGCTCGATCCTGATGTCGCAGGACCCGCTGGCCGTGGATTCCGTGGGGCTGGACCTGCTGGCGGCCGAATGGCCGGAGGTGGGCAGCCTGCCCTACTGCGACCTCTACCTGGTCGAAGCGGCTTCGCTGCCGAATACGATCAGCGGCGTCACCTACGACCCCGAGCAGGACGGCAAGCCGCTGTCCGAGCCCCTCGGCCTGCACGAGCACTGGAACGCCGACCACCAGTACACGGCCATCGACCTGGTCTACAAGAAACTCCGCTAGGCCCCATTCCCGGTGGTCTTAGCAGTTTTTTTGTATATTTGTAGTCTATGGCCACGGAATTGGAAAACAGCATTCAGTACCTGAGCGGCGTCGGTCCGAAACGGGCCGAGCTGATCCGGCGCGAGCTGGGTATCAGCACCATCGGGGAACTGATCCGCTTCTATCCTTTCCGTTACATCGACCGCAGCGGCCTGACGCGCATCGCGGACGTCACCCCCGACCTGGCCTATGTCCAGGTCCTGGCACAGGTAACCCATGCTGAGCTGAATCCCAAACGCCTCACCGTCACCGTCGCCGACGGCAGCGGCGAGATGGACATGGTCTTCTTCAAGGGCATCGGATGGAATGCCAAGCGCCTGGTCGCGGGTGAACGCTTCATCTTCTTCGGCAAGCCCCAGCTGTTCAACGGACGGCTGAACATGGTGCATCCCGAGGTGGATCCGCCGCAGGGCGGAACCGTCCCCCAGGGCACCCTGACCGGGGTGTACGCCAGCACCGAAAAACTGAAGAACGGCGGCGTCACCGGCAAGGTGATGTGCAAGATGATGGCGGCGGCGCTGAACCTGTGCCTGCCCGAAATCAAGGAAAGCCTTCCGGAATACGTCATCCGGGACAAGGGGCTGGTCCCGCTGACCTATGCGCTGCGCAACATCCATTTCCCAAAGGACAACTACGCGCTTCAGAAATCCATCCACCGGCTGAAATTCGAGGAACTGTTCCTGCTGCAGCTCAGCCTGCTGAAGCAGAAATTCATCCGCTCCCGCGAGGAGAAAGGGCTGTACATGCCCAAGGTGGGGCCGGACTTCAACGCCTGCTACAACGCCCTGCCGTACACGCTGACCGGGGCCCAGCAGCGCGTCATCAAGGAAATCCGCGCGGACCTGATGTCCTCGCGCCAGATGAACCGCCTGCTGCAGGGCGACGTCGGCTCCGGCAAGACGATGGTGGCCGTGCTCAGCTGCCTGATGGCCATCGGAAACGGCTATCAGGCCTGCATGATGGCGCCGACCGAAGTGCTGGCGCGCCAGCACTATGCCAACATCTGCAAATACCTGGCTCCGACCAGCGTCCGCTGCGCCCTGCTGACCGGAACGACCACGCAGAAAGAACGGCGCGGCATCCATGCGGGGCTGGAGGACGGCAGCATCGGCATCATCGTGGGGACGCATGCGCTCCTGGAGGACAACGTGGTCTTCCACCGGCTCGGGCTGTGCGTCATCGACGAACAGCACCGTTTCGGCGTCGAGCAGCGCTCGAAACTCTGGGCCAAGGGGCCCGGCGTGGCGCCGCACGTTCTGGTCATGACCGCCACGCCCATCCCGCGGACGCTGGCCATGACCCTGTACGGCGACCTGGACGTGTCGGTGATCGACGAGATGCCCCCCGGACGCAAACCCATCCAGACCCTGTGCATCACCCCGGGACGGGTCGATGCCATGTACAAGTTCATGCGGGAAGAGATTGCCCGCGGGCGCCAGGTCTTCGTCGTCTATCCGATGATCTTCACCAACGACAAGATGGAAGACATCTCCAACGTCGAGGAGGGTTATGAGGAGATCGTGAAGGCATTTCCCTTGCCGGACTACAAGGTGGCCATCGTCCACGGCCAGCAGACCCCCGAGACCAAGGAATTCAACATGTCGGCCTTCGCCGCCGGCCGGGCGGACATCCTGGTCTCCACCACCGTCATCGAGGTCGGCGTGGACGTGCCCAACGCCTCGGTGATGGTCATCCGCAGCGCCCAGCGTTTCGGGCTGAGCCAGCTGCACCAGCTGCGCGGCCGGGTCGGGCGCGGCGCCCAGAAATCCTACTGCATCCTGGTCCGGGATTACAAGACCTCACACGAGGCCCAGCAGCGCCTGGACCTGCTGTGCCGCACCGAGGACGGTTTCGAGATCGCCGAGGAAGACATGAAGATGCGCGGTCCCGGAGACCTGGAGGGCACCCAGCAGAGCGGCCTGCCGATCAGCCTCAACATCGCTTCCCTGGCCAGGGACGGGCTGCTGCTGAACGAAGCGCGCATCTATGCCCAGCAGGTCCTCGAGCAGGATCCGACGCTGGACAATCCCCGGAACGCAGAGCTGGTGCGGGAACTGCGCAAAGAGAAATACAACATCCGTGATTACAGTAAAATCAGTTGATATGAAACGTTTTATCATTGCATGTACCCTTCTTATCATGGCTATCAGTTGTGCACAGAAAGATGACCACGGCTATGTCGGCGCTTCCGACATCCGCATCGAAGACGGCGTGATGACCCCGGAAACGCTGCTGGCCCTGGGCCGCCTGAGTGACCCGCAGCTGTCCCCCGACGGGACCCGGATCCTGTACGGCGTGTCTTACAACTCCATCGCGGACAACCGCAGCTGCCGCAACCTCTTCCTCTGCGACGCGGACGGATCGAATCCGGTCCAGCTGACCCGCTACGCCAAGAGCGTCAGCAACGCCCGCTGGTCCCTGGACGGGAAGAGCATCTTCTTCCTGCAGGGCGGCCAGCTCTGGAAGGCTCCGCTGCAGGGCAACAAACTGGGCAAGCGGGAGCAGCTCAGCGACATCCCCAACGGAATCAGCGAATTCAAGCTGTCCCCGGACCAGAGCCAGGTCCTGTACCTGAGCACCATCAAAAATCCCGCCGTGGTCCAGCCGGCCGACACCGATCCGGCCCTGGACAAGGCCTCGGCGTACACGACCGAGGACCTGATGTACCGGCACTGGGACCATTGGGTGACGGAGATTCCGCGCAGCTACGTTGCGACCCTGGCGAACGGCCGGATCACCCCGGAGCGTTCCCTGGACATCCTGGGCGACGAGCCCTTCGAGCTGCCGACCGAGCCCTTCGGCGGAGCCGAGCAGCTGGACTGGCACCCGGACGGACGCCACATCGCCTACTCCTGCCGCAAGAAGACCGGCAAGCAGTATGCCTTCAGCACCAACACCGGCATCTACATCTATGACATCCTGACCGGCGCCACCACGGGCGTCAAGACGGACGGCGGCTACGACACCGACCCGGTCTGGAGCCCCGACGGAAAGAAACTGGCCTGGATCTCGATGCCGCGTGACGGCTACGAGGCGGACCAGCAGCGGCTGATGGTGGCAGACATCGACTTCGGAGCAGCCCCTGCCGACGGCCAGAGCGCCGAAGTGAAGGTGTCCGGCATGCGCAACCTGACGGCCGCCCTGGACCGTGATGCGGCCGGCATCGTCTGGAACGCGGCCAGCAGCGGTATCTATTTCAACGCCCTGACCGACGGCGTGCAGGCCCTGTTCTTCGTCAACGAATACGACGGCGAAGCCCGCATCACCCGCCTCACCCCCGCCGACTGGAACTACGACTTCTTCTCCCCCTTCGCCGTTCGCGAGGAAGGGGAAACACTGGAGCTGCTGACCTCCTACTACTGCCTCAACTTCCCGGTGGAACTGGTTTCCGTCAAGATTTCCGCGGGGTCCCCGAGCTTTACCCAGATCACCCGCGAAAACGATCCCATCTTCGCCCAGATGGATGCACCTTCCTGTGAGAGCGTCTGGATCCCCACCGTGGACGGACAGCAGATGCAGTGCTGGATCATGTACCCCCCGAAATTCGATGCAGGCAAGGTCTATCCCGCCATCGAGATTGTGCTGGGAGGCCCCCAGGGCACCAACAGCCAGGACTGGAGCTATCGCTGGAACTACCGGCTGATGGCCCAGCAAGGCTATGTCGTCATCCTGCCCAACCGCCGCGGAACGACCGCCTTCGGCCAGGCCTGGAAGGAAGAGATCTCCGGCGACTACTGCGGACTGAACATGCAGGATTACCTGAGCGCCGGACGCTACATCAAGTCCAAGCCCTTCGTCGGCAAGCTGGCCTGCGTGGGCGCCTCGTACGGCGGCTACTCCGCCTACATGCTGGAAGGCCTGCACGGGGACCTGTACGACTGCTTCGTCGCGCATGCGGGCATCTTTGACGAGAAGATGCTGTGGTACACGACCGAGGAAATGTGGTTCGCCAACTGGGACAACGGCGGACTGACCGAATACGCCTACACGCCGGGCCAGACAGGCCCCGCCGGCGACGGAATCACCTTCGGCGGCATGCAGCAGGCCGGAGCCCCCTATGCCTCGACCCCCAAGGCCCAGCGGCACTACGCCAACTCCCCCGCCTCCATGGTCACCCAGTGGCATACGCCCATCCTGTGCATCCACGGCATGATGGATTACCGCATCCCCTACGAGCAGGGCATGGCCGCCTTCAACGCCGCCCAGATGATGGGCGTCCCGTCCAAACTGGTCATCTTCCCGGAAGAGAACCACTGGATCCTCCAGCCCCAGAACGCCCTCTACTGGCACCGCGTCTTCTACGACTGGCTGGATCAGTGGATGAAATAATCCGGACGTTTCCGCCCGGAAGCCGAAAACGGCGGGTTGAAAGACCCGCCGTTTTCATTTTCAGTCGAAGCGGAGACGCTCGATAAACACCTGGTGTTCCCCCGTGCGTCCTTCGATGATGTGGGATCCGTCTGCCTCCTGCAGGTGATACAGATCCACGGTATCGCCCGGGCGGGCCTCTTTGTTGAAGTTGATTGTCAATTCTTTGACATGGTGATCATAAACCAGTTCTTCAGGCAGCGCATCCATGGCCCAGACCGTATACTTGACATTGTTGGCGTGCTCGTTGTGGTCCACGTCGGAGTAACGGACCACATGGGAGGCGACCTTTTCCAACTCGAGGTTCCTGGGATAATTGACCTTCTCGGCCAGCGCCTCGATGGCGAAATCCGGGCTCTGCGGCTCTGTGGAGACGATCTCGGAGAGGAAATCCGCCCGCACGGCACGCCGCTCCAGGTAATTCATCACCACCCAGGAACTCGTGGAACGGACGGCCGGATTGCCGGCACCGTCCAGCAGCATGTAGTCACGCACGAAGAAGAGGCCCTGGATGCCCCGGTGCCAGGTGACCAGGCGCCCGCGCTCCTTGAAATGCATCGGACGGTCAAAGACGACATGCTGGCGGGCCAGGACCCAGACGCAGCCGCGTTCCTTCAGCTGGTCGTCGCCGAAATGCAGGGAATCAGCACCTTCCACGGCAATCTGCTGGGCCATGTCCAGGAAGGCGTCCGGTCTCAGCAAGTCCCGGTGATCGGCCCGGTAGCAGGTAATATGGGCATGTTTGCAGTATTTGTCTTCGAAAACCATAGCTTCATCATTAAACGATATGCAAAGATAGGAAAAGATTCCCTACTTCTTCTCCGGGCGGAGCTTGGCGTATTTGAGCAGCAGGAGTTTCTCGCCGTAATCGTCGAAGTTGATCCGGGCCTTCATCTCGGGCGGGGTGCCCGTGAGGTCCAGGATCTTGCCGCCGCCGAAGCGGTTGTGCTCGATGCGTTCACCCACGAAGAGCTCGGTCATCGGGACCGCCACGAAGTCGGGATCGATGAGCTCCGGTCTGGACGCCGGGCCGGACGGGGATGCGGGACCTGCCGGAGAACCGCTTCCCGCCGGAGTCCGGTTCCCCGCGGAACCCCCGCGAAAAGCCCCTGTGGAAGGATAGCGCTGGGCCGCCCCGGACTGGCCGTAACGGTAGCCGCCGAATCCGGCCGTACGAGGGCCACCCGTCCCGAAACGCTTTCCGAAGCCTCCGAAACCCCGGTCCGGGGACTCCGGCGCGGCATCTTCCTCCTCCAGGGGATTCTGCAGGTACTGCCGGTCGATTTCCCGGATGAAGCGGGACGGTGCGTTGGACTCATGGCTTCCGTTGCGCATCCGCGTCCCGGCGAAACTCAGGAACACGGCCCGCTGGGCCCGGGTCACGGCCACGTAGAACAGGCGCCGCTCTTCCTCGATGTCATTGCGGCTGGCCAGCATCGAAGCGCTCGGGAACAGGTTCTCCTCCAGCCCGGCGATGAACACGTACGGGAATTCCAGCCCCTTGGCCGAGTGGACCGTCATCAGGGCGACCTTGTTGTTGACGTCGTCGCCCGTCTCCTCGATATCGACATTGCTCAGCAGGGAGACATTCTCCAGGAAGTCCCCGAGGGTGAAGTTGGGGATCCGCGTCGGATCTTCGCCGGCGGCTTCCAGGTCCGCGGCGACCTCTTCCCGCTGCTCTTCGATATAGGAGGCGACGGAGTTCAGCAACTCCTCGATATTGGCCGTACGGGACATGCCCTCGATGGACGTATCCGCCTTGTAAAATGCATACAGCCCCGATCCGTCGGCGATCCGCAGGGCCAGTTCATGGGCGTCTGCGGCGGGCTGGGCCGCCGCCCAGCCGTCCACCATCGAGACGAAGGCGCGCAGTTTGGCCAGGGCGGCCGGACGGAGTCCGTACAGCTCGGTGTCCTGCCGCCAGGCGGCCTGGAACAGCGAGCAGCCGTTCGCCCGCGCGCATTCGTTCAGTGCGCTCAGCGAGGTGTCGCCGATGCCGCGCGCGGGCTTGTTGAACACGCGCTTGAAGGACTCGTCGTCCTGGGGATTGACGGCCAGCTTGAAATACGCCATCATGTCCTTGACTTCGGCCCGCTCGAAGAACGAATTGCCGGAGTAGATCATGTAGGGGATGTTGCGGCGGCGCAGCTGCTCTTCCAGCACGCGCGACTGCGCGTTCGTCCGGTACAGGATGGCGAAATCGCGGTATTGCGCCTTCTCGGCCTGCATCCGTGACATGATCTCGCCGACGATCTGGACCGCCTCCTCCGTCTCGGAGTAGGATTTGATCAGGCGGAGTTTCTCCCCCGCCTCGCCCATGGCATAGCAGGTCTTGGGAATGCGTCCGTCGTTGTGCGCGATCAGCGAATTCGCCGCATCGACGATGTTGCGCGTCGAGCGGTAGTTGCGCTCCAGCCGGAAGATCCGGCACTCGGGATAGTCTTTCTTGAAATTCAGGATGTTCTCGATGCGCGCGCCCCGGAAGGCGTAGATGCTCTGGCTGTCGTCGCCGACCACGCAGAGGTTCCGGTGTCCCTGGGCCAGCCGCCGCAGGATCAGGTACTGGGCGCTGTTGGTGTCCTGGTACTCATCCACCAGGATGTACGAGAAACGCCCGGAAATCGTGGCCAGCGCCTCGGCATTGTCGCGCAGCAGGATGTTGGTGTTCAGCAGGATATCGTCGAAGTCCATCACCCCGCTCTGGCGGCACTTTCGGTCGTACAGCTCGTAGATATCGCAGATCCGGGGCTTCTTGGCATGGGTGTCGCTGATGATGGCGTTCTGGTTGTTCCGGTAGGCCTGGGCCGTGATCAGGTTGTTCTTGGCCATCGAGATCCGGGACAGGACTTCGCGGGGCTTGTAGGTCTTGTCATCCAGGCCGAGTTCCTTGATGCAGGCCTTGACGGCGCTGGTCGAGTCGCTCTGGTCATAGATCGTGAACTGCGATGGGTAGCCGATGGAATCGGCGTATTCGCGCAGGAAACGCACGAAAATGGAATGGAAAGTGCCGGCGACCACCTGGCGCGAGCGGCGGGCCCCCACCATGACGGCGATACGCTCCTTCATCTCCCCCGCGGCCTTCTTGGTGAAGGTCAGCGCCAGGATCCGGGAGGGCTCCACCCCTTTCGCCAGCATATAGGCCACGCGGCTGGTCAGCACGCGTGTCTTGCCGGACCCCGCTCCCGCCACGATCAACACCGGCCCGTCCATGCACTGGACGGCCCTGCTCTGCTCCTCATTCAGCCCTTCCAGGACCGCTCTGATTTCATTCTCCATAACGGGAACAAAAATACGTATTTTTTAAATGATTATCTTTGCCTGAAAGAAAACATCTTCACATGAAATGCAAGCTCATTCCATGCGCTGTTTCGACGGACACAAACTGATATGATATGCTGAAAATCGGAGACAAGATGCCGTCCTTCGAGGTCCAGGACCAGGACGGACAAGTGGTGAAATCAGGGGATTTCATCGGGAAAGGACGCAAGACCATCATCTACTTCTACCCCAAGGACAACACCTCCGGATGTACCGCCGAAGCGTGTTCTTTCCGGGACAGTTACGCTGCTCTGACGGCCGCGGGATACAACGTCGTCGGGGTCAGCAAGGACAGCGCGAAATCGCACAGCGGTTTCCGCGCCAGGCACGGGCTTCCCTTCCGCCTGCTGGCCGACACTTCCACGCAGATGCTGCAGGACTTCGGTGCCTGGGGCGAGAAGAAGATGTACGGCAAGACCACGACGGGAACGCTCCGCCGCACCTTCATCTTCGACGAAGAAGGCATCCTGGTGCGCATCATTGAAAAAGTCGATACCAAAAACGCCGCCGCCCAGATCCTGGACGATTAGAAACCCCCTTTATCCCATGCGAAAGATCCTCACCCTTTCCGGTATCCTGCTGATGGTGGCAGGCTGCCAACGCAGCACCCAGGAAGCCCCTGTGGTGCTCGTGACCCTCGACCCCGGCCACTTCCACGCAGCGCTGGTCCAGAAAACCCGCTATGAAGACGTCGCGCGCGACGTGTACGTCTACGCCCCAGAAGGGCCCGACGTGGAAGCGCACCTCGCCCGGGTGGAAGGCTACAACGCCCGGCCGGAAGATCCCACCGACTGGAACGAAATCGTGTACCGCGGGGATGATTTCCTGGAGAAGATGGTCCGGGAAGCCCCCGGGGACATCGTCGTCATCTCGGGCCGGAACGCCCGCAAGACGGAGTACATCCGCCGCAGCCTCGAGGCCGGATTCCATGTCCTCGGGGACAAGCCCATGGCGATCGATGCAGCCCAGTTCGAAGAGCTCCGGCGCTGCTTCGAGACCGCCCGCGAAAAAGGGCTGCTCCTGTACGACATCATGACCGAGCGCTTCGAAATCACGACCCGGCTGCAGCGCGAGCTGTCCCGGCTGCCCGCCGTGTACGGCAGCCAGCTGCCGGGCACGCTCGACAATCCCGGCGTGATCATGGCCAGCGTGCACAATTTCTACAAGAACGTCTCCGGATCCGCCCTCACCCGCCCCGCATGGTTCTACGACGTGCGCGAGCAGGGTGAATGCATCGTGGACGTGATGACGCACCTGGTGGACCTGGTCCAGTGGGAATGTTTCCCGGAAGAGGCGATCTATCCCCACGACGTCGTCATCAACGCTTCGCGGCGCTGGTGCACGCCGGTGGATCCCGCGCAGTTCCAGGCTTCCACCGGCCTGGACAGCTATCCCGACTTCCTCGCCGGCGACGTGAAGGACGGGGTGCTGCAGGTCCTGGCCAACGGCGAGATCAACTACAGCATCAAGGGCCTCAACGCCCGGGTCACCGCCCTGTGGGACTATGAGACGCCCGAAGGCGGGGACAGCCATTTTTCCCGGATGAACGGGTCCAAGGCCAGCCTGGTCATCCGCCAGGACGGAGCCGGCGGATATGTTCCCCAGCTGTACATCGAGCCCGTGGAGAGCGCGGACCCCGCCTACCCGGCGGCCGTCCGGGAGGCATTCGCCCCGCTGGCGGAGAAGTACCCCGGCATCGCCCTGCAGGAATACGGGAACGGCTGGCAGGTCATCATCCCCGATTCCTACCGGATCGGGCACGAAGCCCACTTCGCCCAGGTCGTTCGCAACTACCTGGATTACCTCCGGGACGGGACCCTTCCCGAATGGGAAGTCCCCTGCATGATCACCAAGTATTTCATCACCACCCGGGCCCGGGAGATCGGCAAGATCGAGTAGGATATTCTTGCAGTGCTGGCGGAAAAAGTGTAAATTCGCGCTTCCTATTGGAAACTATATATAACGTTATACCTAAATGTCACAGAACATTGTTTTGAAAAAAGGCCTGGACGTCCCGATTACGGGCGCTGCAGACCTTCGTGTCGCCAAGACGATGGTTCCGGACGTGGTCGCCGTCAAGCCGACGGACTTCAAGGGCTTCGCCCCCCGTCTGCTGGTCAAGGAAGGCGACCGTGTGCTGTGCGGATCCCCCGTCCTCGCCGACAAGAAAAACCCGGACATCCTCATCGCCTCGCCGGTGAGC
The DNA here is from genome assembly GCA_017454335.1 of Bacteroidales bacterium. Taxonomy (GTDB): domain Bacteria; phylum Bacteroidota; class Bacteroidia; order Bacteroidales; family UBA932; genus Cryptobacteroides. The sequence continues at coordinate 34,764 of JAFTDE010000009.1, forward strand.
GGGACCGTCCGGGCGATCGTGCGCGGTGACAAACGCAAGCTGCTGGCGGTACTGATCGACAACGACGGACGCCGGGAGAGCCTGGACTTCGGGAAATGCAGCGTCAAGGAACTCGACGCGGCGCAGATCCGTGAAAAACTGCTGGCCAGCGGCGTCTGGCCCTGGATCATCCAGCGACCTTACGGCATCCTCGCCGATCCGGCCGCCACGCCCAAGGCCGTTTTCATCTCCGCCTTCGATTCCGCCCCCCTGGCGCCGGACTACGCCTTCACCCTGGGGACGGAAAGCGCCAACATCCAGACCGGCATCGACGCCCTGGCCAGACTCACGGGCGCCCCGGTCCACCTCGGCCTGCCCGCCGTCCAGACCCCCTTCGACAAACTGGAGAACGTCCTGACGCACCGCTTCCAGGGCAAGCACCCGGCCGGCAACGTCGGCGTCCAGATCAGCCACATCGACCCGATCTGCAAGGGCGAGACCGTCTGGACCACTTCCCTGCTGGGCCTCGCGGTGATCGGACGCCTTCTGAACACCGGGCGCTACAACGCCCTCCGCAAGCTGGCCGTCACCGGCCCGATGGCCATCGAGGCCGCCTATATCGAGACCGTTCCCGGCACTTCCATGAAAGATTTCGCCCCGTATTACGGCGCCGACCCGGAAGGGATCCGCTTCGTGGACGGAAACGTCCTGACGGGCGAGAACGTCGGTGCGGACGGCTATCTGGGATACTTCTCCCAGCAGCTGACCCTCCTCCGCGAGGGCGTCGAGCCCGAACTGCTGGGCTGGATCCGGCCGATCCGCTACAGGCAGTTCAGCACCGACCACAGCTACTTCTCCTGGCTGATGCCGTGGCGCAAATACGACATGGACACCAACCTGCACGGCGGTGCCCGCGCGTTCCTGATGAACGACGGCTACTACGCCAAGGTGCTGCCGATGGACATCTACCCCATCTTCCTCGCCAAGGCCTGCCTGGCGGGAGACATCGACAAAATGGAGAAATTCGGCATCTACGAGGTGTTGCCTGAAGACCTCGCCACCTGCGAATTCATCGATCCCAGCAAGAACAACATTCAGGAAATGATCGCACAGGGCATTGACCTGATGCTGACAGAAATGGCTTGAAAGTATGAATCCGATTTTTGAAAAAGGAGGAAAGCTGTACTGGCTGCACTCCACCATCGACGCTTTCGAGACCTTCCTGCACGTACCGGGAACCGTGACCCGCAAGGGCGCCCACGTACGTGATGCGATCGACCTGAAGCGTCTTTTGATTCTCGTGGTGATCGCCGCCGCCCCCGCCGCCCTGTTCGGCATGTGGAACGTCGGTTACCAGCACGGACTCGCCATGGGCCAGACCGGTGTACACATTCTGGAGTACTTCTGGTTCGGTTTCCTGCGCGTGCTTCCGCTCTACGTCGTCTCCTACCTGGTCGGACTCGGCATCGAGTTCGCCTGCAGCCAGATCCGCGGCGAAGAAGTCAGCGAGGGCTACCTCGTCAGCGGCTTCTTCATCCCGCTCATCGTCCCCGTGGACATTCCCCTGTGGATGCTGGCCCTGGCCGTCGCCTTCGCCGTCATCTTCGGCAAGGAAGTCTTCGGCGGATCGGGCATGAACATCTGGAACCCCGCCCTGCTGACGCGCGCCTTCCTGTTCTTCTCCTATCCGAACTACATGTCCGGATCAGAGTGCTGGATCGCGTTCCGGAAGGGCGAGACCGCCGTGGCCGACGCCTTTACCGGCGCCACCCCGCTGGCCCTGGACGGCGCTTCCGCCCAGTACGGTACCGGATTCTGGGACCTGTTCATCGGAACGGTGCCCGGATCGGTCGGAGAGACCTCCGTGATCGCCATCCTGCTGGGAGCCGCCATCCTGCTGTGGACGGGCATCGCCAGCTGGAAGATCATGGCCGGTTCCGTGGCCGGTGCGCTGCTGGTCGGCGGCATCTGCCAGGCGACCGGGCTGACCGACATCCCCTGCTGGATGCAGCTGCTGTACGGCGGATTCGCCTTCGGTACCGTCTTCATGGCGACCGACCCGGTGACTTCCTGCCAGACCGAGACCGGCAAGTGGATCTTCGGACTGCTGGTCGGCATGCTGTGCATCGTGGGACGCGTGTTCAACCCCGGATACGCCGAGGGCATGATGCTCGCCATCCTGCTGTGCAACACCTTCGCGCCGCTGATCGACCACTGCGTCACCACCGCGCACATCAACCGTAGAACCAAGAAATGTAAAGCAGCGTAACATGAACACAAACAGCAATCTCTATACGGTGATCTACACCACCCTGGTGGTTGTGGTCGTGGCTGCGCTCCTTTCCTTCGTGGCCATGAAACTCAAGCCCGCCCAGGAGGCGAACGCCCAGGCCGAGACACTCCGCCAGATGATGTCCGCCGCGCAGATCAAGCCCACGGACGAGCTCTACGCCACCCGCAACGCCGACATCCTGCAGCTGTACGCCGACAACATCGGCGAGGCCTACACGATCGGACTGGACGGCGAAAAGAACGGCACCCTTTCCACCGAGAAGGGCAGCATCGAACTCATGGACAAGCTCAAACTGCAGGACAAGGCCATCAAGGCCGGCGGCGAGGTCACCCTCCCGGTCTATGTATTCCGGAACGGCATCACCGTGATTCCGGTCTACGGAGCCGGACTCTGGGGCCCGGTCTGGGGCTATGTCGCCTTCCAGCAGGACTGCCATACCATCGCAGGCGCCTACTTTGACCACGAATCCGAGACCCCCGGCCTCGGCGCCAAGATCAAGGACGAAGCCTGGTTCCGTGAAAAATTCATCGGCAAGACCGTCGAATGGGGCGACCAGCCCGCATTCCGCCTGGAAAAGAACGCCGAGACCGCCGGCGCGACCAACGCCGTCGACGCCATCACCGGCGCGACCATGACGTCCAAGGGCCTGAACGAAGCCCTGAACGTATGGTTCAAGGCCTATGAGAATCACCTGGGGCTCGGAGCTTTCTTCAAGGCCCTGGAAGAGCATGCCATTAACGAGAAGGAGGACTAGACCATGGCAAACAAACTCAAGGACACGATCCTGAATCCGATCCTGAAGAACAACCCGATCACCGTGCTGATCCTGGGTATCTGCTCTTCGCTCGCCGTCACCGTCCAGCTCAAGGGCGCCCTGGTGATGGCCCTGTCCGTGACCATCGTCACGGCCCTCTCCAGCCTGGTCTGCTCGCTGCTGCGCAACACCATCCCGATGCGTGTGCGCATCATCGTCCAGCTGGTTGTCGTCGCGCTGATGGTGATCCTCGTCGACCAGATCCTGAAGGCCGGCGAAGGCACCTACGCCATCGACAAGCAACTGTCCGTGTATATCGGCCTGATCATCACCAACTGCATCGTGATGGGCCGCATCGAGGCATTCGCCCTCGGCAACAAGCCCATCCCTTCGCTGCTGGACGGTCTGGCCAACGGCCTGGGATACGGCCTGATCCTGGTGATCGTCGCCTTCTTCCGTGAACTGCTCGGAAGCGGCACGCTGCTGGGCTTCCAGGTCCTCCCCGCCGGATACATTCCCAACAACCTCGTCATCCTTCCGCCCTTCGCACTGATCCTGCTCGGATGCATCATCTGGGTGCAGCGCTCCTTCGACAAGGACCTTCAGGAGAAATAAACGCGAAGCCCTATGGAATACATCAGCTTATTCGTCAAGTCCATCTTCGTCGACAACATGATCTTCGC
>JAFTDE010000010.1 GCA_017454335.1 Bacteroidales bacterium
TCCGGACGCTCCGCGACGAAACGGGTACGGCGATTCTGCTTATCAGTCACGATATGGGCATTGTGGCGGGGAACGCGGACAAAGTCATGGTCATGTACGCGGGCAAGGTGGCGGAATACGGGACGGCGGAGGCGATGCGGGTGGTGCAGATGGAACCGGGGCCGATGCCGACCTTGATGCCGTCAGCACCCGCCTCGACCAGCGCCTGGGCGGCTTCCGCCGTGGCGATGTTGCCGACCACGACATCCAGCTCCGGGAAGGCCTGCTTGACCTCTTTCAGCTTGTCGATGACGCCCTTGCTGTGGCCGTGCGCCGAATCCAGCACGACGGCGTCCACGCCTTCGGCGACCAGGGCGCGCACGCGGTCCAGCGCATCGGGGGTGATGCCGACGCCTGCCGCCACGCGCAGCCGGCCCTTGCCGTCCTTGCAGGCCTGGGGATGCATTTTCTCCTTGATCAGGTCCTTGTAGGTGATCAGTCCGACGATGTGCCCGTCCTTGTTCACGACCGGCAGCTTCTCGACCTTGTGGTGCTTCAGCACATCCATCACGAAGGCGCGGTCGGTCTGGCTGTCCAGCAGGGTGACGAGCCCCTCGGCGGTCATCACGTCGCTGATGCGCAGGCTCATGTCTTCGATGAAACGGACGTCCCGGTTGGTGACGATACCCACCAGCCGGTTCTGGCCGTCCACGACGGGAATGCCGCCGATGTGGTTCTCCCGCATCAGGGCGAGGGCGTCACCGACGGTGGCCTCCTGGTTGATGGTGACCGGATCCGTGATCATCCCGTTTTCGGCGCGTTTGACCCGGCGCACCTCGGCGGCCTGGTCCGCGATGGACATGTTCTTGTGGATGACGCCGATGCCTCCCTCGCGGGCGAGGGCGATTGCCATCGGGGCCTCCGTCACCGTGTCCATGGCAGCGGAGACGATGGGAATGTTCAACGAGATGTTGCGCGAGAAGCGCGTCCGGAGGTCCACCTCGCGGGGCAGCACCTCGGAATACGCGGGCACGAGCAGGACGTCATCGAATGTGAGACCTTCCTGCGCTATTCTTTCATCGACAAATGACATAAACCTGGTGGATTTTTGGTTTACAAAGTTAAAAAGATTTTCAACATTTTTTGTACTTTTGATTCCGGAATGGGAACATACAGGTACACGCTGGTCAAGTTCGTCAAGGATTGGATGCTGGTTTTCGGAATCCTGGGCGGAATCGGCGCCTACCTGCTGTACCGGGCCATCCCCGCCCTGCATCCCGCCGGACCGGCCCTGTATGCCGTCTGCAAGCAGATCCAGCCCCTGCTGCTGTTCGCGATGCTGTTCCTGTCTTTCTGCAAGATCGAGCCCAATCAGATGCGTCCGCACAAGTGGATGCTGTGGCTGCTGCTGATCCAGGGGCTGAGCTTCGTCGCCCTGGCGCTGCTGCTGGCCTTCGTGCCGGGACTGCCGATGCGCGAAGGCGTCGAGTCCGCCATGCTGTGCCTGATCTGCCCGACGGCGACGGCCGCCGCGGTGGTCACCGGCAAGCTGGGCGGCAACATGGCCGGCATCGTGACCTACACGGTGCTGATCAACCTGCTGGTCGCCATCCAGGTGCCGCTGATGGTGCCGCTGGTGCACCCGGTGGGCGGCGTGAGCTTCCTCCAGGCCTTCTTCATGATCCTGGGCAAGGTGTTCCCGCTGCTGATCCTGCCCTGCCTGCTGGCCTGGATCATCCGCTACCTCTTCCCGAAACCGCACGCCTGGCTGGTCCGCCATGCCGGAGCCTCCTTCTATATCTGGGCGTTCTCGCTCACGCTCGCCATCCTGATGAGCACGCGGGCGCTCTTCCACAGCGAGAGCGGCGCCCGGGTGCTGCTGCAGATCGCCGTGATCTCGCTGCTGTGCTGCGCCGTCCAGTTCTGGGCGGGACGCCGGATCGGCCGCCGCTACCGCTGCAGCACGACTTCGGGACAGGCGCTGGGCCAGAAGAACACGGTCTTCGGTATCTGGATGGGATATACCTTCCTGGATCCCGTCGTGTCCATCGCCGGCGGTTTTTACAGCATCTGGCACAACTGCTACAACACCTGGCAGCTGTACCGGCGCCGCAAGGAAATCGAATCTAGCTGAGATAGTTTATGGAGCAAGAACAACAAGCCGCCATTTATGACGCCCGTCCGCTGGGCGTCGGCAGGATGACCGTGCTGGGACTGCAGCACCTTTTCGCCATGTTCGGCGCCACCGTCCTGGTGCCGCTGATCACCGGACTGTCCGTGTCCGCCACCCTGTTGTTCGCAGGGGTCGGCACCCTGGTTTTCCACGCCCTGACCAAGTGGCGCGTCCCGGCTTTCCTGGGGTCTTCCTTCGCCTTCCTGGGCGGGTATGCGACCGTCTCCGAGATGGGCATGGCCAAGGGCCTGACCCTGGCCCAGGCACTGCCGTACGCCTGCATCGGCGTGCTGTGTTCGGGTGTGCTGTACTTCGTGCTGGCGGCCCTGTTCGCCGCGTTCGGGGCCCGGAAAGTGCTGCGCTTCTTCCCGCCCGTCGTGACGGGGCCGATCATCATCTCCATCGGCCTGATCCTGTCCGGTTCGGCCATCCAGAACTGCAACCAGAACTGGTGGATCGCCCTGCTGGCCATCACCATCATCATCAACTGCAACATCTGGGGCCGCAGGATGATCAAGATCGTTCCGATCCTGCTGGGCGCCCTCGGGTCGTACGTGATCGCCGCCTGTTTCGGGATGGTGGACTTCACGCAGGTCCGGCAGGCGGCCTGGGTCGGCCTGCCCTTCCGCTGGGAGGACACCGCCATGGCGGTGCTGGAGCGTCCGGACTGGGGCCTCGTGGTTGCCGCCATCATCGCCATCCTGCCGATTTCGGTGGCCACGATGGTCGAGCACATCGGCGACATGTGCGCCATCTCGTCCACCACGGGCATCAACTACCTGGACAATCCCGGCCTGCACCGCACCCTGATGGGCGACGGTCTGGCCACGATGGTCGCCGCCCTGTTCGGGGCGCCGGCCAATACGACCTACGGGGAGAACACGGGGGTGCTGAACATCACGCGGGTCTTCGATCCGAAAGTCATCCGCATCGCCGCCCTGTTCTCCATCCTGCTGTCCTTCTGCCCGAAATTCGCGGCCGTCATCTCCGCCATGCCCGCCGCCACCATCGGCGGCGTCTCGCTGGTCCTCTACGGTATGATTTCGGCGGTCGGCGTGCGCAACCTGGTCGAGAACCGGGTGGACCTGACTTCGTCCCGCAACCTGATCATCGCCGCCGTCATCCTGGTGCTGGCGATCGGCATCAAGTACGGCGCGAACGACGCCGTCAGCATCGGCTTCACCTCGCTCAGCGGCCTGGCCGTCGCCGCTCTCGCCGGCATCTTCCTGAACGCCATCCTCCCCGGCAAAGACTACGACTTCAAAGGATAGCCGCCCCCGAGGCGGTACACGAAAGGTCCCGGAAGCTTCTCCCTGATTTTCCGCTTCCGGGACCTTTACGTGTACTGCCGAAGAATAGGTAACTACTTCAGCAGCTGCTCGCTGCGCTTGACGAAGTCGGCGAGCGCCTTGCCTTTCAGCATGCCGTTGGACAGCAGCGCCAGATCCACCACCTGGTGCAGCAGGTCGCTGTCCTTGTCCTTGGATTCCCAGATCCGGGCGATCAGCGGATGCTCCATGTTGACGAGGATGTTGTAGCTCTCCGGCATCTGGGAGTAGAAATTCATTCCGCCGCCCAGCACGCTCATCTCGCGCCAGCGCCGCATGAACTCGTTGCGGGTGATCAGCACCGGTGCCCCGGTCTCGCCGAGGTTCTGCGCCTCCACCTGGTACTCGTTGCCCGTGGGCAGGACCGCCTTGAACAGCTCGTCCAGCGCCTTCTTGTCCTCGTCGGACATCTCGGGTTTCAGCTTGTCCTCCTTGGGGATGAGGTTATCCACGCTGTCCGAATCGACCCGGGCGAAACGCGCGTCCTTGAGCTTCTGCTCCAGCAGGTTCACGAAGTGCGCATCCAGTTCGCAGTCCATCAGCAGCACGTCGTAGCCCATGTTCTTCGCCGCCTCGATGAAACTGTACTGCGCCTCCGTATTGGTCGCGTACAGGAACACGACCTTCTTGTCCTTGTCGGTCTGGACCGGCTCGATGGCCTTGCGGTAGTCCTCGAAACCGAAGTACTTGCCGTCGGTGTTCTTCAGCAGCGCGAAATCCATCGCCCGCTCGCAGAACTTCTCGTCCGTCAGCATGCCGTATTCGATGAAGAGCTTGAGGTTGTCCCACTTGGCCTCGAACTGCTCTTTCTGCTCCTTGGAGATCTCTTCCAGCCGGTCGGCGACCTTCTTGGTAATGTAGGTGCTGATCTTCTTGACGTTGGCGTCGCTCTGCAGGTAGCTGCGGCTGACGTTCAGCGGGATGTCCGGCGAATCGATGACGCCGTGCAGCAGGGTCAGGAAGTCCGGTACGATGTTGTCCACGTGGTCCGTGACGAACATCTGGTTGCAGTACAGCTGGATCTTGTTCTTGTCGATGGCCATGCGCTCCTTGATCTTCGGGAAGTAGAGGATGCCGGTCAGGGTGAAGGGATAGTCCACGTTGAGGTGGATCCAGAACATCGGCTCTTCCTCCATCGGGTAGAGCTCGCGGTAGAACTTCAGGTAGTCCTCGTCCTTCAGCTCGGACGGCGCCTTGGTCCAGATCGGATCGATGTTGTTGATCAGGTTGTCCTCGTCGGTCTCCACGGACTTGCCGTCCTTCCATTCGGTCTTCTTGCCGAACACGACGGGCACGGGCATGAACTTGCAGTACTTGCCCAGCAGCTGCTGGATCTTGCCTTTCTCGGCGTATTCCGCAGCGTCGTCATCCAGTTCGAGGGTGACCACCGTGCCGCGGTCCGCCTTCTTGCCGGCCCCCATGCTGTACTCGGGGTTGCCCTGGCAGGACCATTTGACGGGGGTGGCGCCTTCCTTCCAGCTGAGGGTGTCGATGGTCACTTTCTTCGCGACCATGAAGGCGGAGTAGAATCCCAGGCCGAAGTGGCCGATGATGTTCTGGTCCTTGTATTTCTCCAGGAATTCGCCTGCGGACGAGAAGGCGATCTGGTTGATGTAGCGGTCCACTTCGTCCTCGGTCATGCCGATGCCGTGGTCGATGACCTGCAGGACTTTCTTCTTCTCGTCCAGGGTGATTTCCACCTTGGGTTCGCCCAGCTCGCCCTTGAATTCGCCGTTGGAGGCGAGGACCTTGAGTTTCTGGGTCGCATCGACGGCGTTGGCGACCAGTTCGCGCAGGAAAATCTCCTTGTCGGAGTACAGGAATTGCTTGATGACGGGGAAAATGTTCTCGGTGGTGACGCCGATCTGCCCCTTGAGTGTCTTGGATGTAGCCATATCTGGAATCTTTTTAATCCTTTTTCCCTTTGATTCATCAAATGATGTTCCAGTGACAAATTGTCAACAAACTTTGATTATATTTGTGTAATGAACCTGACCGCAGCCATTTACGAAACCCTCCTCCGCCAACGGATCCGCCTGGTCGTCCTGGACGACGACCCGACGGGCATCCAGACCGTACATGGCTGCCTGCTGGTCACCGACTGGCAGCCGGAGTGCCTGGAGGCCGCCTTCCGCCATCCCGCACCCTTCTTCTACGTGCTGACCAACACCCGGGCGATGACCCGCGGCGACGCCGCCGCGGTCACGCGCGCGGCCGTCGAAGCGGTGCTGGACGCGAACCGGGCCTTCGGGTACAAACTGATCCTTCTCAGCCGCAGCGACTCCACGCTCCGGGGACATTTCCCCCTCGAACCGGAGGTGATGCGGCAGGTCCTCGCGGAACGCGGCATCCCCGTCTTTCCCCTTGATTTCTTCATCCCCGCCTTCCTGGAAGCCGGGCGGCTGACCCTGGGCGGCGTCCACTACATGCAGGACGGAGACCGCCTCGTCCCCGTGGCGGAGACGGAATTCGCCCGGGACAACGTGTTCGCCTATCACCATTCCGACCTGCGGGGGTATATCGCCGAGAAGCTCGGCCATGCCGACTTCCGCTGCGTCAGCCTGGGGGCGGATTTCCAGCGCCTGCCGGAAGGGGAGCGCAACGCCCTGGGGGCGGAGCTGGCGTCGGGGAAGCTGCCCTGCTACGTGACCCTGGACACGCGCGGATATGATGATCTGCAGCGCTTCTCGCTGGCCCTGCTGCACTGGATCGCGGATTTCGACGGCGCGACCGTCATCCGCAGTTCGTCCTCGCTGCCCAAGGCGCTCAGCGGCATTCCGGACCAGCCCGTGCTGGACCGGGAAGCCCTTCTGGGCGCGGATCCTTCCGCCGCCCCGCCGCTGTTCATCGCCGGCAGCCATGTGCGCAAGACGACCCTGCAGCTGGAGCGGCTGCTTGCCCAAGCGGGTACGGAGGGGATCGGACTGGACGTGCAGCGTATCCTGGACGATGCCGCCGGGACGTACCGGAAGACGGCGCTGGAACGCATCGCCGCCGCGGCTGCCGCTGCCCGGACGCCGGTCGTCTATACTTCCCGCCGGGAAATCCGCCTGCCGGACGCCGATGCGCGGCAGGCCCTGGGACGGAACGTGTCGTCCTTCCTGGTGGAACTGGTGCGCGCGCTGCCGTACCGGCCCTGCTGCCTGGTCGCCAAGGGCGGCATCACCTCGCATGACATCCTGACGCAGGGGCTGGGTGTCCGGACCGCGACCGTGCTGGGCCAGATCCTGCCGGGCGTGCCCTGCATCCGCAGCGGCGCCGACGCGCGGATCCCCGACCTGCCCTACGTCATCTTCCCGGGCAATGTCGGCGATGAAAACGCCCTGTCCGACGTATTTGGAAAACTGCAATGATATGAGAAAGATCATCGTCACGGTGGCGCCTGTCTGCCACCCCGGAAAACCCATCCCCGAAGGCGCGAAGAACCCGCTGACCCCGGAAGAGATCACCGAAGACGTACTGGCCTGCTACCGGGCCGGCGCCTGCCAGGTGCACCTGCATACGCGCGACCTGAAGGGCGACCCGACCTTCGAACTGGACGTCTTCCGCCGGACCATCCAGGCCATACGCCGCGAGTCCGACATCATCATCCAGGGCAGCACGGGCGGCCTTTCGACCCTGACGCTCGAACAGCGCTGCGTCTGCCTGAACGTGCCCGAGGTCGAAATCGCCAGCCTGAACATGGGGTCGGTGAACTTCGGCGAGACGGTGTATGTGAATACCCTGCCGGACATCCGCTACTGGGCGAAGCGGCAGAAAGAGAGCGGGGTGGTCCCCGAGATGGAGCTCTTCGACCTCTCGATGGTGGAGACCTGCAGCCGCCTGGCGGACGAAGGCGTGCTGGAACGGCCCCTGCACTACAATTTCTGCGTGGGGCCCGGGGCCTCGAGCAACCTTGCCGCCACCGGACGGAACCTCTGTTTCCTCAGCCAGGCCGCCGAACCGGGTACCAGCTGGGGCATCAACCACGACAGCATGGCCGACTTCTCGATCCTCGCCTGCGCCATCGGCATGGGCGCAAACGCCGTGCGGGTCGGATTCGAGGACAGTTTCTGTTACGCCCCCGGCCGGGTGGCGCACAACAACGCCGAACTGGTGGAGAAACTCGTCGCCATGATCCGCCTGATGGGCTGCGAACCCGCCACGCCCGCCGAAGCGCGGCAGATGCTGGGCATCACCCGATGAAAACAACCAAAACTGATTCATAATATGGTACGCGTAGTCGCTGTGCACACAGCCATGGCCCTGGTGGCCCCCCTGACGGAGATCTTCAAGGAGTATCTCCCGGAAGTCAAACTGAACCACATCGCGGACGACTCCCTGATCCAGGAAGTCATCGCCAACAACCAGGTTACGCCGGCGGTCCGCCGCAGGCTGCTGGCCTACTATTTCACCGCGAAGATGTCGGGCGCCGACGTGGTGTTCAACTGCTGTTCTTCGGTGGGCGACGTCGCCGACATGGCCAATGACATCGCCCCCGTTCCCGTATTCCGCATCGATTATCCGATGGCCGTGCAGGCCGTGAATTCAGCCCGCCATATCGCCGTCATCTCCACCCTGCCGACCACGCTGGAACCCACGCGCCGCCTGCTGGCGCGCGCTGCCCGCGAGGCGGGCCGGGAAGTTGTCCTGGTGGACGGCCTGGCCGCCGGTGCCTTCCAGGCCGGGCAGAGCGGGGACAGCGCCACCCACGACCGCCTGATCCAGGAAGCCGCCGAAAAGATCGCCGACCAGGTGGACCTGTTCGTGCTGGCCCAGGGATCGATGGCCCGGATGGAGAAGCGCCTGGCCGACATCACCGGCAAACCCGTGCTGTCCAGCCCCGTCAGCGGGGTGCTGGGCCTGAAGAAATACCTGCAGGAGAAGGGCCTGATCTAGCATGAAGAAGCGCAGCTGGATCCTGGTGATGCTCGTCCTGCTGGGCGTCGTCACCTTCCTGGACCGGATCAACATCTCCGTGGCCGGTTCGGCCATCATGGAGGACCTGGGCATCACGCCCGACCAGTGGGGCTGGATCCTTTCGGCCTTCATCCTTTCGTACGGGCTGATGCAGATTCCGATGGGGGCGCTGGGGGACAAGCGCGGACACCGCCTGACCCTGGCCCTGATCGTGCTGTGGTGGAGTGCGTTCACCGCCTTCACGGGCATGGCGGGGGGCTTCGCCGGCCTGCTGGTCATCCGTTTCATGTTCGGCATCGGCGAGGCGGGCTCCAGTCCCTGCTCGACCGGCGTGATCAGCCGCTGGTTCCCCAAGGAGAAGGTCGGCCGGGCCCAGGGCTTCGTCTGGGCGGCCAGCCGCATGGGCGGGGCGCTGACCCCGTTTATCGTGATTCCGGTCATCGCCGGGATGGGCTGGCGCTCCGCCTTCTACATCCTCGGGGCCGTCGGGGTCGTGTGGGCGCTCGTGTGGTACCTGTTCTACCGCAACAATCCCGCGAAGATGCGCGGCATCCGCGCGGAAGAACTGGCCGAGGCGCCCGCCGCCCGGATGTATGACGGTGCGGAGCGGCCCAAGCTGCGGATTCCCTGGAAATCGCTGCTGCGTTCCAGGCAGTTCTGGCTGCTGCTTGCGATGTATTTCTTCTACGCCTTCGGCAGCTGGTTCTTCTTCAGCTGGTTCCCCACCTTCATGGAACTGGGGCGCGGTTTTGACAAGGGCCAGCTGACCTACGCCATCGCGGTGCCCTTCGTGATGAGCATGATCGGGAATATCTCCGGCGGCTACCTGACCGACCGGCTGACGGCCCGGTACGGGCTGAAGGTCGGGCGCAAGGCCCTGGGAAGCGGCGCGCTGGTCCTGTCGGCGCTGTTCATGTTCCTGGCGGCCTTCATCCCGGGCAAGCTGCAGGTCTTCATCTTCCTGAGCCTGTGCTTCGGCGTCGTGGACCTGATGCTGCCGTCCGCCTGGGCGCTGTGCATCGACCTGGGCCGGAAATACGCGGGGGCTGTCTCCGGGGCGATGAACACGGCCGGCAACCTGGGCGGTTTCGTCTGCGCGACCCTCTTCGGGTATTTAGTAAAAGCGACAGGTAACTACAACCTGCCGCTTTTCCTGATTGCCGGCATGCTGGTCATCAGCGCCGGGCTGTTCCTGTTCATCGATCCCACCCGGAAACTCATTCCCGGGGAGGACTGATTCTTACTTGTACATGAAGCGCTTGATGCTCATCTTCGGGGTCTTCTCGAAAGGATTCAGCACGACTTCCACCTTGGTCAGCTTACTGTAGGAAGGCAGCTGGCGGTTGGCGCCGGCGCGGATCTTCTCGGGCAGGTCGGCGACGGCTTCGTCATCCAGCTTGGCGTTCTTGATGGCGTCCTTGTCCAGATAGACCAGGGCGACGATCTTGCCGGCGCGGTCCACGACGACGGACTCGCCGACGAAGGGCTGGTTGTTGACGATGGCCTCGAGTTCCTCGGGATAGACGTTCTGGCCGTTGCCGGTCAGGATCATGCTCTTGGAGCGGCCCTTGATGAAGATGTTGCCGTCCTTGTCCATGATACCCAGGTCGCCGGTGCGCAGGAAGCCGTCCTCGGTGAACGCGTTGGCGGACGCCTCGGGGTTCTTGTAGTACCCGATGGTGATGTTCTCGCCCTTGGCCTGGATTTCGCCGGCGATGTGCTCGGGATCTTCGGAGTCGATGCGGACCACGGCGCAGTCAACGGGCTTGCCGCAGGAACCGGGGACGTACTTGGTCCAGTGCTCGTAGGCCAGCAGCGGGCAGGCCTCGGACATGCCGTAACCGACCAGGTACGGGAACTTGATCTTCTTGAAGATGCGCTCGACCACCGGGTTGAGCGCGGCGCCGCCCATGATGAACTCCTGGACGTTGCCGCCGAAAGCCTGCACGAGACCGTCCTTGATCTTCTTGTAGATGATCTGGTTGAGGCCGGGAACCTTGAGGAGGAACTTCACGGCGGGCTTGTCGATCGTCGGTTTGATCTTGGACTTGTAGATCTTCTCCATCACGAGGGGCACGGTGATCAGCAGGTACGGCTTGACGTCGGCGAAGGCCTTCAACAGCGTCGCCGGGGTCGGGGCCTTGCCCAGCCAGTAGATGGCGGTGCCGTTGCAGAGCGGATAGATGAACTCGATCACCAGGCCGTACATGTGGGCCATCGGCAGCATCGAAACCATCTTGTCGCCGGCCGGGACGTGGCGCTGGCTGAAGTCGACGTTCGCGCTGAAGTTGCGGTAGGTCAGCATGACGCCCTTCGGGTCACCGGTCGATCCGGAGGTGTAGTTGATGGTGGACAGGTCGTCCCAGTTGTCGGTCGGGAAGACCACGTCGTCCGGTCCGTAGCCCTTGGGCCACTTGGCGGCGAAGAGCTCGTCCATGCTCTCGTAGGCCTTCCTGACCTTGTCGTCGGCGGTGTAGAGGGGCTTCCAGCTGTCCACGTCGATGACGAGTTTCACGCGGGGCATCTTCTGGATGTCCATCCCGTGCCACTTGTCCTCGTTGGTGAACAGGGCGACGCTCTCGGAGTGGTCCGCGAGGAACGTGGCGTTCTCCGGCATGAAGTCCGCCAGGATCGGGACGATGACGGTTTCGTAGGTGTTGACGGCCAGGTAGGCCATGCCCCAGCGGGCGCCGTTGCGGGCGTACAGGGCTATCTTGTCCCCTTTCTTGAAGCCGAGGGCTTCGAAGGCGAGGTGGAACTTCTCGATCTGGGTGGCCATCTGGCCGTAGGTGAAGGATTCGCCGCCGATGCTGTTCAGCGCGGCCTTGTCCCAATACTTGCGGGTTGCTGCCTGCAAGCGCTCAAGATAATGCGGATATTTTTCCATAAAGATAGGTTTGGTTTTGCTCTTTGACAGGGCAAATGTACGGGGGAAGCGATGATTTTGCAACCTCGTGCGTATGTATGTGGCGAATTATTGCGATATTTGGGGCGGAAATCCCGGATTTGGGGTGAATTTCGAATACAGAATGCTTATGCGCAAACCGATCGTTGCTCTGATTTATGATTTTGACGGGACGCTTTCGCCCGGCAATATGCAGGAGTTCGGCTTTATCCAGGCTGTCGGCAAAACCGCGGACGAGTTCTGGCAGATGAGCGACAACATCGCCATCGGCCAGGACGCCAGCAACGTGCTCTCCTATATGAAACTGATGTTCGACGAGGCGCGCGACAAGGGGATCAAACTCCGCCGTTCCGCCTTCAAGGCCTTCGGCAAGGACATCCAGTTGTTCGAAGGCGTGCGGGAATGGTTCCGCCTGGTGAACGAGTACGGCGCCGCGCACGGGGTCCGCATCGAGCATTACATCAATTCCTCGGGCCTGAAGGAAATCATCGAGGGCAGCCCCATCGCCTCGGAGTTCAAGCACATCTTCGCGGGAACCTTCATCTACAACGAGGAAGGCGAGGCGCAGTGGCCGGGCATCGCGGTCGATTACACCGCCAAGACCCAGTTCCTCTTCAAGATCAGCAAGGGCATCTTCAGCGCCCGCGACAACAAGATGGTCAACGCCAGCATCGCCGAGGACAAGAAGCGCATCCCGTTCTCGCACATGATCTATTTCGGCGACGGCGAGACCGACGTGCCCTGCATGAAGATCGTCAGCATGTTCGGGGGGCACAGCATCGCGGTGTACGATCCGGACAACGAGAAGAAGCACGCCGTCGCGCGCAAGCTGCACCGGCAGGGGAGGGTAGGCTTCGCCGTTCCGGCGGTCTATACGAAGGAATCCCGCGCTTTCGAGGTCGTCAGCGCCATCATCGACAAAATCAAGGCGGATTATATCCTGCAGCAGCTGTCCCGCTAGCGGATCAGGTTCAGGAATTCATTGCGCGTCCGGGCGTCCTTCAGGAAGATGCCCGAGAAGGCGGACGTGGTGGTGATGGCGTTGGACTTCTCCACGCCGCGCAGCTGCATGCAGCTGTGGGTGGCTTCGATGACGACGGCGACGCCCAGGGGCTGCAGGGCTTCTTGGATGCAGTCGCGGATCTGGACCGTCAGCCGCTCCTGGACCTGCAGGCGCCGGGCGTAGGTCTCCACGACGCGGGCGACCTTGCTCAGCCCGGTGATCTTGCCGTCGGGAATATAGGCTACGTGGCACTTGCCGATGAAGGGCAGCATGTGGTGCTCGCAGGTGCTGTACAGCTCGATGTCGCGGACCAGCACCATCTGCTGGTACTCTTCGTCGAAGATGGCCGAGCGGATGATTTCCTGCCCGTTTTCGTGGTAGCCCTTGGTGAGGAACTGCAGGGATTTGGCGACGCGCTCGGGGGTCTTGAGCAGGCCCTCGCGTTCGGGGTCTTCGCCGATCAGGCGAAGGATCTCGCGGACGTGTCCGGCGATTTCTCCGGTCACCGCCGGATCGTAGATATCCTCTCTGGAATAAGCCATTTCAATTCGATTGAAAAGTTTCTTGTAAAAGTAGGAAAAAAAAGTTGCACTTGTTATAGTTTTCTCTATCTTTGCGGCAAAATAACCACGCCTTATGTATTGGACTTTAGAGCTTGCCAGCAGCCTGGACGATGCTCCATGGCCGGCAACAAAAGATGAACTGATTGACTACGCGAACCGCTCCGGCGCTCCCGAGGAGGTCATGGAGAACCTCCAGGAACTCGAGGATGACGGTGAGATCTACGAAACCATCGAAGATATCTGGCCGGACTACCCGACCAAAGAGGATTTTTTCTTCAACGAGGAAGAATATTAGGGGCTTAACTGACTGAAATACAGAGAATTAACTCGGATGGGTGCCATTTTAGCGAATGGTGCCCATCCTCATTTTATCGCA
>JAFTDE010000011.1 GCA_017454335.1 Bacteroidales bacterium
GGCGGCGCGACGGCGCGCCCGTTCATCACGCACCACAACGCCCTGGACATTCCCCTGTACCTGCGCATCGCCAACGAACTCTACCTCAAGCGCCTCATCGTAGGCGGCTACAGCGGGGTGTACGAGTTCGCCAAGGATTTCCGCAACGAGGGCATGGACAAGACGCACAATCCCGAGTTCACCTGCATGGAGATCTACGTCGCCTACAAGGACTACCTGTGGATGATGGAGTTCGTCGAGAAGATGCTGGCACGGATCGCGCAGAACGTCAACGGTACGACGCAGGTCGAGATCGCCGGCCAGACGGTCGACTTCGGCGGGACCTACCGCCGCCTGCCCATCCTGGACGCCATCAAGGAATACGCCGGCGTGGACGTCAAGGGCATGGACGAGGCCGAGCTGCGCGCCACCTGCAAGAAACTCAACGTGGAGATCGAGCCCTCGATGGGCAAGGGCAAGCTGATCGACGCCATCTTCGGCGCCTACTGCGAGGACAAGCTGGTCCAGCCGACCTTCATCATCGACTACCCGGTGGAGATGTCGCCGCTGACCAAGCGGCACCGCAGCGACCCGACGCTGACCGAGCGTTTCGAGCTGTTCGTCTGCGGCAAGGAGCTGGCCAACGCCTACTCCGAGCTGAACGATCCCGTGGACCAGCTGGAGCGCTTTGAAGAGCAGGCCCGCCTGAAGAGCAAGGGCGACGACGAGGCGATGTTCATCGACTATGATTTCGTCCGCGCCCTGGAGTACGGCATGCCGCCCACTTCCGGCCTCGGTATGGGCATCGACCGCCTGACCATGTTCATGACCGGCCAGACCGCCATCCAGGACGTGCTGTTCTTCCCGCAGATGCGGCCCGAGAAAGTCGTCAAGAAAGAAGAAGAATAGGTGGCCGAGCTGATTACATCCGGGCAGAATCCCAAGATCAAACGCCTCCTCGCGCTGCAGCAGAAGTCCTCTGCGCGGCGCGAGAGCGGTCTTTTCGTGGTCGAGGGGCAGCGCGAACTCCAGCACTGCATCGACGCCGGATTTGAAATCGACTCGGTCTTTTACTGTCCGGAACTCGGCGGCGACGCTCCGTCACAGGTGAAACGCTTCGAGGTAACCCGCGAGGTGTACGGCAAGATCGCCATGCGGGAGGGCACCGAAGGGGTGATCGCGGAGGTGAAGGCGCCGCAGCGGCGGCTGGAAGACCTGAGCCTGCCGGAGCGGGCCCTGGTCATGGTGCTGGAGCG
The DNA here is from genome assembly GCA_017454335.1 of Bacteroidales bacterium. GTDB lineage: Bacteria > Bacteroidota > Bacteroidia > Bacteroidales > UBA932 > Cryptobacteroides. The sequence goes on from JAFTDE010000011.1 coordinate 1,236, forward strand.
CGTCGAGAAGCCCGGGAACCTGGGCGCCGTGCTGCGCAGCGCGGATGCCGCGGGAGCCGACGCCGTGATCGTCTGCGACCCGCTGACCGACCTGTGGAACCCGAACCTGATCCGCGCCTCGATCGGCGCCATCTTCACCGTACCGTGCGTGAGCTGCAGCTCGCAGGAGGCCATCGCGTGGCTGAAGGCGCACGGGATCCGGATCCTGACGGCCCAGCTGCAGGATTCCTCGCTCTATTACGACACGGACATGCGCTGCGGCATCGCCCTGGTCATGGGCACCGAAGCCACCGGCCTGACGGACCAGTGGCGGCAGGCCGCCGACGCGCACATCCGCATCCCGATGCTGGGTGCGCTGGATTCGCTGAACGTGTCCGTCTCCGCCGCCATCCTCCTGTTCGAAGCAATCCGGCAGCGCAATGGATAGGTACGGCCTGATCGGATATCCCATCGGCCACTCCAAGAGCCCGGCCTCCTTCACCGCGGCCTACGGCGGCCGCAAGCCCTATGACCTGATCGAAGGACCGGACTTCGAGCCGCTGTGGCAGCGTTTCCTGCAGGACTACCGCGCCGTCAACGTCACCGCGCCTTTCAAGGAAGACGCCTTCGCGCGGGTGGACTGGCGGAGCCCCGCCTGCGAGCGGATCGGGGCAACAAACCTCGTGGTGAAGACCCCGGAGGGCATCCGGGCGTACAATTCCGACTACCTGGGCGTCATGGAAATCCTCCGGCCCCTGGGCTGCCGCACGGCGGCCGTGATCGGATTCGGCGGAGCCGGCAAGGCCGCCCTCGCCGCGGCCGAAGACCTCGGTCTGGAAACCCGGCTGTACCGGCATGCGGAAGTGGCCCGGGGCGTGAGCGCCGACGTCATCATCTACACCCTGCCCCGCGCCGTCGAAGGGATCGGGCGCCTGGACTGCGCCCACCTGCTGGAAGCCAATTACCGGGATCCCTGCCTTGCGGGCCGTCCGGGTTACATTCCGGGCACAGCCTGGCTGTTCCAGCAGGCCGTCACCGGGTACGGACTGATGACCGGCGAAGAACCCGATGTCGAAGCCATGCGGAAAGTCTATTTTTTTTGATTATATTGCAGCAGTTTCGGACTACCGTTCACTAAAAACTCATCATTATGTCGCTGAACAAAGTTATGCTCATCGGTAACGTCGGTAGAGACCCTGAAGTACGTTACCTCGAAGGAAATGCCGCCGCCGGCGGAAATGGAACCAAAGTCGCCACCTTTACGCTCGCCACCTCGGAAAGGTACCGCGACCGCAGCGGAGAATTGCGGGAGAACACTGAGTGGCACAACATCGTCGCCTGGCGGAACTCCGCGGACATCGCCGAGAAATACATCCACCGGGGCACCCAGATCTACGTCGAAGGCCGTCTCCGGACCCGTTCCTGGACCGACCAGACCGGCGCCAAGAAATACACGACCGAAGTCGTCGTGGACAGCCTGCAGCTGCTCGGACGCCGCCCGGACGGCGAAGGCGCTCCCTATTCCGCCCCGGCCCCGCAGCAGGCTCCGTACCAGCAGAACAGCTACCAGCAGAACGCTTACCAGCAGGGACCGGCCCAGCCCGCTCCGGCGCCGCGTCCGCAGTCCGCTCCCGCCCCGGCCCAGCAGCCGATCAGCATCGACCTGGACGAAGGCCCGACCGACGATCTTCCTTTCTAGTACACAGAACAAAACCGAACCGATAACCAGATGAAAAGCATTTTCCGCGCCGCCATCCTGGCGCTCTGCCTGACCGTGGGACTGACTGCCGCAGCACAGCAGCGGCAGCAGCGCCCCAACCCGGTCGACGGCATCAAGGCCGTCGCCGACCGCATCTACAACTACCTCAACGGCTGCACGCCCTACACCCTGGAGGATGCCAAGGGCAAGCCGGTCACCGACCTGTCCAAGATCGACAACACCACCACAATGAGCCGGGGAGACTTCTCCATCACCAGCTATGAGTGGGGCGTCACCTACTCGGGCATGCTGGCCCTGAACGAGGTGCTGGGCGACGAGAAGTACTCGAACTACGTGTTCGACCGCTTCAACGCCCTGGGCGAGATGTTCCCGTACCTGAAGAAGTACTACGAAGAGACCGGGTACACGATGAATCCCCGCCTGCAGTACATCTACGAGCCGCGCTTCCTGGACGACTGCGGAGCGATGGACGCCGCGCTGATCAAGGCCACGCTGCGGAATCCCTGGGGCACCCGCCAGTTCCGTCCCCTGCTGGACCACTGGTTCAATTTCGTGATGTACAAGGAATACCGCCTGGGCGACGGAATCCTGGCCCGCAACCGCCCGACCACCAATTCCGTATGGCTGGACGACATGTACATGGGCATTCCGCCCATCGCCTACCGCGCCCGCCTGATGCAGGTGGAGAACGGCGACCTGACCGAGAAGTACTACAACGAGGCCATCAACCAGATCCTCCTGTTCAAGAAATACCTCTGGATTCCGGAAAAGAACCTCTTCCGCCACGGCTGGATCGAGGGCATGAGCGACCATCCGAACTTCCACTGGGCCCGCGCCAACGGCTGGGCCATGCTGACGATGTGCGACGTGCTGGACATCGTTCCGCCGACCACCGCCGGATACGACGAGGTGATGCAGCTGCTGAAGTCGCTCATCGCGGGCGTCGCGCCGCTGCAGGCCCCCGACGGACGCTGGCACCAGCTGCTGAACCGCGAGGAATCCTACCTGGAGACCAGTGCCAGCGCGATGTTCACCTACTGCATCGCCCATGCGGTCAACAAGGGATGGATCGACAAGACCGCCTACCAGGACGTCGCCCGTTCCGGCTGGCAGGGCATCGCCGCCCAGGTCAATGAGAAGGGCCAGGTGGAGAACACCTGCGTCGGCACCGGCTTCGGCTGGACCAACACCTTCTACGAGTCCCGTCCGCTCAGCCCGCTGGCCGCGCACGGATACGGTCCGGTCCTGCTGGCCGCCGCCGAAATGCTGAAACTCTACGGCGTCGTTCCCCCGACCCCGCAGCGCCAGGGCTTCTTCGGCATGATGCCGGCCCCGCAGCAGCAGCCGCAGCAGCCCGCCTTCCAGGCCCCCGAGCCGCCCAGGAATCCCGAGCGGGTCAAAGGCAAGCCGATGGTCATCCTGGCCGGCGACTCGACCTGCAAGACCGGCAACGGAACCGGACAGGGCAACCAGTGGGGCTGGGGCAGCTACCTCGCCGACTACCTGACCGACGGCGTGACCGTCGAGAATGACGGCGCAGGCGGACGCAGCAGCCGCACCTACTACAACACCCTGTGGAAAGAGGTCCGGAACGGCATCCAGAAAGGCGACTTCGTCTTCATCAACTTCGGACACAACGATCCGTACCCGCTGGGAACCGGCCGCGCACGCGGTACGCTGAACGGGGTCGGCGAGGAGATGCAGACCGTCACGATGGAGCGCAACGGCGGTCCCGAGGACGTCTATACCTACGGCCACTACATCCGCATGATGGTCCGCCAGGCCAAGATGCGGGGCGCCCACGTCATCGTGATGTCCCCGAGTTCGAAGAACACCTGGGAGGGAGAGAACAAGGTTTCCCGCTTTGCCGACACCTACGCCGCCTGGGCCCGCCAGGTCGCCGAGGAAGAGAAGGTGGAGTACATCGACCTGAACGAGCTGACGAGCGCCGCCTTCGAGCAGATCGGCCGCACCGTCGCCACCCGCGAGTACTTCGCCGGCGGCGTGCACACCACGGAAAAGGGCGCGCGGATGTATGATGAAATCATCTGCAACGCCCTCAAGCAAAACAAGTCTCCGCTGGCGAAGTACGTCAAGAAGTAGCCTTGTCGATTTCCAGTTCCGGGTGCCGGCGGGACGAACGGGCCAGCAGACAGGCCGTACAGACCGCCAACACACCCAATCCGATGAAAATGTACTCGGCGCCCACTGCGGCGTCGAGTTCTTTTTTCGCCGCGAAGATCCGGCCCACGAAGATCGGGACCAGCAGCATGCCCATGTTCTGGACCCAGTAGATCAGGGAATAAGCGGTTCCCAGGCTCTTCTCGGGGATGATCTTGGGCACGGTCGGCCACATCGCGGAAGGGACCAGCGAGTATCCGACCCCCAGCACGGCGATGCCGAAATAGCCCCAGAACGCCACGCCCTGCGGGGCGAAGGCGATCACCAGGTGGGCGATCAGCACCAGCACCGATCCGAGGATCATCCAGCGCGTCGCATGCCCGGACTTGTCCACCAGCGCACCGAAGAGCGGCGTGAACACCACCGTGAAGAACGGGATCATCGAGATCATCGTCCCGGCGGCCCCGGCGTCCATGCCGAAGCGCGGAATGACGATGGCGGTGCCGAATTTCTTGAAGCTGATGATGCAGCAGTAGAAGAACACGCACAGCAGCGCGATCATGAGGTAGCGCGGGTTCGTCAGGATCTTCAGGATGTCGGTGAAGCGGAATTTGTCCGTTTCCTTGACGGCTCCGCGGCCGCTGACGACACCCGCCTGGCGGTCACGCCGGGCGTCCATCGCCACGAAAACGCCCCACAACACAGCGCCGGCCAGCAGCAGGGCCAGTCCCAGGTAGGCCGGGCGCGCGGTTTCCGCGAGGCTGTACATCTCGCCGGGGGCCTTCTGCGCCACGAGGATCGGGGAGAGGATCAGCGCGGCGGCCGTACCGAGGCGGGCGATGGCCAGCTGGAGGCCCATCGCCAGGGCCACGGGACCACCCTTGAACCACTTCGCGATCGAGCGCGTCACCGCGACGCCGGCGATCTCGCTGCCCAGTCCGAACAGCATACAGCCCACGTAGGCTACGCTCAACGAGGTTTTGGGCGCCCAGCCGGACGTGATCGCGACCAGCACCATGGCCGCCCCGGCCACCATCATCGCCACGAAGGCCGTACCGACGATGCGCACGCCGAACAGGTCCAGCAGCACGCCGCAGACGACCAGGCCGCCCAGCACGCACAGGAAGGAGTATCCGCCGGCATAGAAACCGTAGTCGGCGCTGTTCCAGCCCAGTTCCAGGTACTCGGGGTGCTTGAACAGCTGGGAAATGCCGGAGAACATGTCGTCAAAGAAGTACGACGCGAACATCGGCACCACCAGGCAGGCCAGGGCCAGCCAGCAGGCGGTACGCAGGGCTTTGCTCTTCTGGGGTGCCATCGGCTACTTGATGTTGGGCTCTTCCAGTCCGAGGTGCTTCTTCGCATCGACGGCCTTCAGCAGCAGGCCGATCAGCAGGGCGGCGACGCCCAGGCAGGCCAGCATCACGAGGGCCCAGGTATAGTTCAGTTGCAGCGGGTCGTTCACGCCCTGGTTCGTGCTGGTCAGGACATTGCCGATCAGGATCGGGAACAGCCACAGGCCGATGTTCTGGATCCAGAATATCAGGGCGTAGGCCGAACCGATGATCTTTTCGTCCACCAGTTTCGGGACGCTCGGCCACAGGGCGGCGGGCACCAGCGAGAACGAGGCGCCCAGCACCAGGATGGTCAGGTAGGCGACGATCACCCCGCCGACGGCGTTGCCCTTGAAGGCGGGCAGGATGAAGGCGAAGGTCAGGTGGCAGAAGATCAGCAAGAGCGATCCCAGCACCAGCATCGAAGCCGCCTTGCCCTTGTGGTCCACGTAGTTGCCCAGGATGGGGGTGATGCCGACGGCCAGCAGCGGGAACACCGCGAAGATGGTCTCGGCCGTGCCGCGCTTGAATCCCATGAAGCAGTATCCGATCAGGGCAAGGACGGCCACCGCCATCAGCGCGTTGCGCAGGCCCTTGTTGCCCTTGATGAAGTTGCTGGCGAAAGAGCAGCCGGCGACGACCAGCATCACGATGTACTGGACGATCGTCACGGCGTTGCCGGCCCAGAAGGTCCCGGGAGCGGCCTCGGTCAGCGTCAGGTTGCACTGCAGCATGTTGACGGCATATTTCTGGAACGGGAAGATGGCGGAGTAGTACAGCACGCACAGCAGAGCCACCAGCCAGAATCCGCCGCTGGACAGGATCTTGCCGATGTCGCTGACCTTGAAGGGGTCATCCTTCTCCTCGGCTTCGCCCGTCTGGGCGTCCAGCTTGCGGTCCATGAAGAAATAGACGATGAACATGATCAGGGCGATCATCATCAGCACGACGCCGAAAGCGACGGAACGGGACACCTCGATGTGGCCGCCGAGCTTGGCGAAGAAGGGCGAGAAAATCATGCAGGTCGCGACGCCCAGGCGGGCCAGTGCCATCTCGGAACCCATCGCCAGCGCCGTCTCGCGTCCCTTGAACCACTTGACGATACCGCGGCTGACCGTAATGCCGGCCATCTCGCAGCCGCAGCCGAAGATCATGAATCCGCAGGCGGCGAATTTGGCGGAAGCGGGCATGCCCCGGTAGAAGGGGGACACGCCGAGCTCGTCGAACAGCGGGATGTAGTTCAGGTTATTCGTGAACCAGGTCTCCAGGCCGGTCCCGGCGAAGGAGGGGCTGATCGCAAACCATTTGATGACCGCACCGGTCAGCATCACGGCACCGGACAGCACGGCCGTGAAGCGCACGCCCATCTTGTCCAGGATGATACCGGCGAAGATCAGGAAAAAGACGAATACGTTCAGGAATGTCTCCGCGCCTTCCATCGTGCCGAAAGCCTTGGAGTCCCACCCGCGGGTGGATTCCATCAGGTCCTTGATCGGGGAGAGGATGTCCATGAAAATGTAGGCGCAGAACATCGCGAGGGCCAGCAGCAGGAGGGCGATCCAACGCATCGCTGCCGAATCCCGGAGGGTAGTAGTTTGGGTCATCGCTGACATTGTTTATAGTTACACGGAGCGCTAATTTACGGCAATTTTTTGAAAAAAGCGTATCTTTGTTTTTCCTATGTACGAGTTACTGGACAAGGTCGACAGCCCGCAGGACATCAAGGGCCTCAGCATCGAGCAGTTGGAACAGCTCTGTGCCGAGATCCGCAGCTATATCGTGTCCTGCTGCGCCGAGAATCCGGGTCACCTGGCTTCCAGCCTGGGGGCCGTGGAACTGATCGTCGGGGCCCATTACGTCTTCGACACCCCCGCGGACAAGCTCGTCTTCGACGTGGGACACCAGGCCTATGCGCACAAGATTCTGACCGGCCGGCGGGAGGCTTTCGCCCGGATGCGCCAGCGCGGCGGGATCAGCGGATTCCCGCGCATGGACGAGAGTCCCTACGATGCCTTCGGCGTCGGCCACTCCTCCACCTCGGTGTCGGCGGCGCTCGGCCTGGCCGAGTCCATCCGCCTGCAGGGCCGCAGCGAAAAAGTCGCGGCCATCATCGGGGACGGAGCGCTGACGGGCGGGCTGGCCTTCGAGGGCATGAACAACGCCGGGTCGTCCCAGGCGGACCTGCTGGTCATCCTGAACGACAACAACCAGTCCATCGACAAGAATCTCGGCGGCGTGCACAACCACCTGCTGAAAATCACCGCCAGCAAACGCTACAACGCCTTCAAGGACCAGGTCTGGGACGCGCTGGGCGACCGCCGCTTCCGTTCCTGGATCCAGCGCTGGTGGCGCCGCCTCAAATCCTGGGTCGTCAACCGCTCCGGCGGCGACCTCTTCGAGGCCATCGGATTCCGCTATTTCGGCCCCATCGACGGCAATGACATCCGCCAGGTCGTCTTTGCGCTCAGCCGCCTGCGCGACATCAAGGGCCCGCGCCTGCTGCACTGCCTGACCGTCAAGGGCAAGGGCTACGCCCCCGCCGAAGCCAATCCGACCACCTGGCACGCGCCGGGCCGCTTCGATCCCGAAACCGGCGAGCGCAGCACCGCCTCCGGCGGTCCGGACCGTTACCAGGACGTCTTCGGACAGGTCCTGTGCGAACTGGCGGAGGCCGATCCCCGGGTCGTCGGCATCACGCCGGCCATGGCGACCGGCTGCGGCATGCAGCTGATGGCCGAGCGCTTCCCCGCCCGCTTCTTCGACGTGGGCATCGAGGAAGAGCACGCCGTCACCTTCGCCGCCGGCCTCGCCGCAGGCGGCATGAAGCCCTTCTGCAACATCTACTCGACCTTCTCGCAACGCGCCTACGACCAGATCGTCCACGACGTGGCCCTGCAGCGGCTGCCCGTCGTGATCTGCCTGGACCGCGCCGGGCTGGTCGGCGAAGACGGATCGACGCACCAGGGCGCCTTCGACCTGGCCGCCTACCGCAGCATCCCGGACACCATCATCAGCGCGCCGCGCGACGAACGCGAACTGCGCAACCTGATGTACACCGCCTACCTGCACGAACACGGACCCTTCATCATCCGCTATTCGCGCGGACGCGGGGAAGGCGTTTCCTGGCGGGACATCCCCGCCGAAGCGCTGCCCGTCGGCAAGGCGGAAGAGCTCTGCAGCGGCGACACCCTCGCCCTGGTCGGCATCGGGCCGGCCGTCAGCCGGGCCCTGCAGGTTGCCGAAGCGCACAAGGGAAGGGTGGGCGTGTACAATTTCCGCTTTCTCAAACCCCTCGATACGGAGATGCTCGCGCGGGTGTGCGCGCGTTATAAGTATATAGTGACCCTGGAGGACGGCGTCCGCTGCGGCGGGCTGTTCGGGGCCGTCAGCGAATTCGCGGCCGAAACGGGAGCACGGGTCCGGATCAAGGGCGCCGGCATTCCGGATGCCTTCATTTCGCACGCCAGCCAGCGCGAACAACAGGCCGATTGCGGGCTGGACAAGGACGGAATTTCAGAACTTGTCGAAACAATTCTGAAAAAACCCGAGAAAGTTTTTGCATAATCCGAAATAATGTCTATCTTTGCACTCCCTTTAAAAGGGGGGCTTTGAAATACTGTGCCGATGTAGCTCAGCTGGCCAGAGCACGTGATTTGTAATCTCGGGGTCGGGGGTTCGAATCCCTTCATCGGCTCGCTGGCCGGAGCGCTTCAAAACGGCATATTGACATAGGGGTGAGTACCAGAGCGGTCAAATGGGGCAGACTGTAAATCTGCTGGCGATGCCTACGGTGGTTCGAATCCATCCTCACCCACTGATACTGCGGGACAGAATCAAACTTCCCGGTATGCGGGGTTCGTATAATGGCTATTATGCCAGCCTTCCAAGCTGGAAATGGGAGTTCGATTCTCCTACCCCGCTCCAAA
>JAFTDE010000012.1 GCA_017454335.1 Bacteroidales bacterium
ATCTTCAGGAAAAATAACAGCGTCGCCTTATGGAATACATCAGCCTATTCGTAAAGTCAATTTTCGTTGACAATATGATTTTTGCATACTTCCTCGGTATGTGCTCATACCTGGCAGTATCCAAGAATGTCAAGACCGCCAACGGTCTGGGTCTGGCCGTCATCTTCGTGCTGGTTTGCACGCTCCCGATCAACTGGGTCCTGAACCGCTATGTCCTCCAGCCCGGCGCCCTCGCCTGGCTGGGCCCGCAGTTCGCCGGGGTGGACCTGAGCTTCCTGAGCTTCATCCTCTTCATCGCCGTGATCGCCGCCTTTGTGCAGCTGGTCGAGATGATCGTGGAGAAGTATCTTCCTTCCCTGTACGCTTCGCTGGGAATCTTCCTGCCGCTGATCGCCGTGAACTGCGCCATCCTGGGCGGTTCGCTGTTCATGCAGCAGCGGGAATTCACCAACGTGTTCGAACCCCTCGTCTATGCGCTGGGATCCGGCATCGGCTGGTACCTGGCCATCGTCGCGCTCGCGGCCATCCGCGAGAAGATGGCGTACAGCAACGTACCCAAGCCCCTCAAGGGCATCGGCATCACCTTCATCACGGTGGGCCTGATGGGCATTGCGTTCATGATTTTCATGGGTATTCAAATCTAGGAGGAAACGCGTATGAACTGGACCATTATCGCTGCTGTCGCAGTCATTGTCATCGTCACGCTGATCCTCGTCGCGCTGCTGCTGTTCGTCAAGGCCCGGATCACCCCGTCGGGGACCGTCCGGATCGACATCAACAACGGCAAGAAAGAGCTGGACGTCACGCCCGGCGATTCGCTGATGAACACCCTCGCCCTCCAGAAGATCTTCCTGCCCTCCGCCTGCGGCGGCAAAGCCAACTGCGGACAGTGCAAGGTACAGGTGCTGGAAGGCGGCGGAGAGATCCTCCCGACCGAAGTCGGATTCTTCAACCGCAAACAGATCAAGGACGGCTGGCGCCTGGGCTGCCAGGTCAAGGTCAAGGACAATCTCAGGATCCAGGTGGCCGAATCCGCCCTGTCCGTCAAGAAACTCGAATGCGAGGTCATCTCCAACGAGAACGTCGCGACCTTCATCAAGGAATTCACCGTCCGGCTGCCGGAAGGTGAGAACCTGGAGTTCAAGTCCGGCGAGTATATCCAGATCGACATCCCCGCCTACGAAGCCGACTTCGCCGACATGGGCGTAGCCGACATCTACAAGGGCGACTGGGACAAGTTCGGCATCACCGGCCTGAAATACAGGAACACCGAGCCCACCATCCGGGCCTACTCGATGGCCTCCTATCCCGGTGAGAAAGGCATCATCAAACTGAACGTCCGCATCGCGACGCCTCCGTTCGACCGCACCCAGCCCAAGGGTGTCTTCAAGTTCGTCCCGGGCGTGCCGCCGGGAATCGCCTCCACCTACGTGTTCTCCCGCAAGCCGGGCGACAAGGTCTGGATCAGCGGCCCGTACGGCGAGTTCCTCCTGCCGGAGAACGACCCGGAAGACATGGAGTACATCTTCGTCGGCGGCGGCGCCGGCATGGCCCCGCTCCGAAGCCACATCATGCAGCTGTTCCGCACCCTGAAGACCGGCCGCAAGGTCAGTTTCTTCTACGGTGCCCGCGCCCTGGTCGAAGCCTTCTACCTCGAGGACTTCGCCGCGCTGGAGAAGGACTTCCCGAACTTCCGCTTCCACCTGGCCCTCGACCGGCCGGATCCGGCCGCCGATGCGGCGGGCGTGAAGTACACGCCGGGATTCGTGCACAACGTGATGTACGAGACCTACCTCAAGGACCACGAGGCTCCCGAGGACATCAAGTACTTCATGTGCGGTCCTCCGATGATGGTATCTTCGGTGAACGCGCTGCTGGATTCGCTGGGTGTCGCACCCGAAAACGTCCTGTACGACAACTTCGGCGGTTAGCGGACAGCTAAGAAACCGCTAACGGACATACGAAAACGGAAAAACGAATAAGAAACGGAAAAATCTTATTCGTTTTTCTTATTGATCCTTGGAGACTTGCGAAGGGGATTTTAGTTTTGCCGCCGTGATGGATACGAAGGGTAGGATCAAGAAGCGCGGCAGTCTCTTTCTTCAATTCAGGAGCATTCTGCTCCATCTCCTGTTTATTTGCTTGCTCTGTCTGATGTTATCGTCGGCTGCCGCGCTGTCTTTGTGCCTGCCGGCGTGCCGGCGCAGCGCGGAACCGGCCGCGGACCCGGAAGGGCCCGCGCCGCGGGACAGCCTCATCCGCACCCGGATCATCCCCCGGCCGGACCCGCCGCTTCCCGGCAGCTGGCTGGATCTGGCCGTCTACCGGGAAGACCCTCCCCAGAAGCTTGAATTCCAGGCGAGAAGCCCGTTTTCAGACACGCTGGAGGCCGCGACGCCTCCGGGGGACAAACGGGTCGTCCTGATCGCCAACTGCCCGTACAGGCTGAATTACGCGGCCCTGCAGGCCTACGAGTCCATCGAGCAGCTGGTCTGCCGGCTGGAAGATGAACTGCCCGGGCGGCCCGTGATGAGCGGGACCGCCGTCTTGCAGGCGGGGATGCCGCGCGAAGTCCGCCTGGAACCCCTGCGGGGTGAAGTGATCCTGGTCAGCGTGGACAACAGCCTGCCGGCCGGCACCCTGCTCGAGAACCCGCGCGTACGGCTGTGCAACGTCAGTCCCGCCGCCGAGCTCCTGCGGACCGGCGACTTCCATCCCGTCGAGACCAAGGACGGGGAATACACGGCCCTGCCCCACGCCATCGGCTACTTCCCGGTCCGTCCCGGCATCCGGCTCCCCTGCTATCCCTTCGACGCATCGGATCCGGCCGCCGTCCTGAACGCCGCCCGGCTGGAATTCACCTGCGAGATCGAAGGGGCGCCCTGCCGCTACCAGGTACGGCTTCCTTCGCTGCGGCGCGGAGGCACCCTCTGCGTCGAACTCATCATCAGCGGGCGCGAGCGGCACAGCGCCCGCGTGTACGATGGCGGGCCGCTGCGGCTGGATTCTCCCTGAAAAAGACTATCTTTGTGTCCCGAATGAAGCATATCCTGTTCATCGTCAATCCCATCGCGGGAGGCAGGGACAAGGGCGTCCTCGAACGCCTGATTCCCCGCCGCCTGGATCCGCAGCGCTTCCGCTGGTCCCTCGCCTGCTCGGAACATCCGGGGCATGCGCATGAACTGGCCCTGCAGTCCGACGCGGACACCGTCGTCGCCGTGGGCGGAGACGGGACGGTGAACGAAGTGGCCAGCGCCCTCGCCGGCACCGGGCGGGTGCTGGGAATCCTGCCCTGCGGCAGCGGAGACGGCCTGGCCCGCCACCTGCACCTCAGCCGCAACTTCGACCTGGCGCTGCGTACCGTCAACGACTACGACGTCCGGGCCATCGACCACGGCACCATGAACGGGCGTCCCTTCTTCTGCACCTGCGGGGTGGGGCTGGACGCCCTGGTCAGCGAAGAGTTCGCCCGGTCCACGACACGCGGACTGCGCACCTACGTCGCCAAGACCGTCGAGACCTGGCAGCATTTCACGCCCGAAACCTACAGCCTGACCATCGACGGGGAAGCCGTCACCACCCGTGCCGTGCTGATCACGGCCGGCAACGCCAACCAGTGGGGCAACGAAGGATTCATCACGCCCCTGGCCTCGCTGACGGACGGCCTGATCGACGTGACCGTACTGCGTCCTTTCTCTCCCCTGGAGATTCCGGACCTGGCTGCACGGATCTTCACCAAGCGGATCGCCCGTTCCGCCCACGTGGACTACTACCGCTGCCGCCGGCTGACCATCCACCGCGAGAACCCCGGCGCAGCCCACATGGACGGGGATCCGCTGCAGCTGGGCACGGACATCGACATCCGCATCGCGCCGGAGCGGCTCCGCATCATCATCCCGTCCCAATCCGAAAACAAGCTATGAAGAAACTGTCCTTCCTGTGGAACCTGCTGGTGGTGCTGGTCCTTTTCACGGTCTGCCGGGTGGAATTCATCCTGGAGAACGCAGCCGCATTTCCGGACTTCGACCTGGCCAAGGCCTTCCGCCTGGGTGTCGCGGGGCTGCGTTTCGACGCCTCCGCCATCGTCTGGACGAACCTGCCGTACCTGATCCTCGCCCTGCTGCCCCTGCGGGCGCGGGCGAACCGCATTTACGCCGCAATCCAGAAGGTCCTGTACGTCGTGCTGAACTTCCTCGCCCTGGCGATGAACCTGGCGGATTCCGCCTACTTCCCATACACGGGACGCCGGACGACCTGCTCGTTCTTCTCGGAATTCTCCAACGGTGAAGACTTCTCCGGCATCCTCCTGCCCGAACTCGTCAACCACTGGTACCTGTTCGTGCTGGGATTCGCCATGCTGGCCGCCCTGATCCTGCTGTACCGGCCCACGGACGCCGAAGGATCGGGATGGAAATACTACCTGGTCCACTCGCTGATCCTCCTGGCCGCCCTGTACCCCCTTCTTCTCGCTGCGCGCGGTGCGGCCGGCATCACCCGCCCGATCGGCCTGAACGACGCCAACCGCTATGTGGACACCCCCGCCGAATCCGCCATCGTGCTGAACACCCCTTTCAGCATCTACCGCACCGTCAACCGCGTTCCCTTCGCCAACCCGGGCTATTATCCGGATGCGGACGCCGTCGCGCAGTACTACAGTCCCATCCACCGCCCTTCGAGCACGCAGCCGTTCCGGGACAAGAACGTCTGCATCCTGATCCTGGAGAGCTTCTCCGCCTCGTACAGCGCCTGGCTGACCGGCCTGCAGGGCACCCCGCACCCCGGCTACATGCCTTTCCTGGATTCGCTGATGCAGCAGAGCCTGGTGTTCCGCTACAGCTTCGCCAACGGGCGCAAGAGCATCGAATCGGTACCGGCCGTGCTGTCCGGCATCCCCTCGCTGATCGAGCCCTACTTCACGACCTCCTACGCAACGAACGACGTCTCCGGCATCACCGCCGAGCTGGTCCGCAACAAGGGATACCATTCCTCGTTCTTCCACGGGGCGCCCCCGGGATCGATGGGCTTCGAGGCCTACGCGCACATCACCGGCTGCCAGAAATTGTACAACAAGGACGATTTCGGCGACGATTCGCAGTACGACGGCACCTGGGCCATCTTCGACGAGCCCTTCCTGCAGTTCTTCAAGGACCGGCTGGACCGCGAGCCCCAGCCCTTCGTGACGACGGTCTTCACCGCCACCTCGCACCATCCGTTCAAGGTACCCGCCGAATACGAGCATGTCCTGTCCGGGGGCACGCTGCCGATGCACAAATGCATCCAGTACACCGACCAGGCCCTGCGCAAATTCTTCGAAGCGGCGCGGGAAGAGCCCTGGTTCGCCAACACGGTATTCGTGCTGACCGGCGACCACACCAACGTCACCGACCTGCCCGAATACAGCACCAGCTACGGCGTGTTCGAGATTCCGATCATCTTCTACAGTCCCGAAGGAGACCTGCGGGGCCTGCGCGAAGGCATCGCCCAGCAATCCGACATCACCCCCACCCTGCTGGGCTACCTGGGCTATGACCGGCCCTTCCTCAGTTACGGATGCAACTTGCTGGAGACCCCGGACGAGGAGACCTGGGCCATCAACTGCAACAACGGCATCTACCAGTATTTCTACGGCGACCGCTGCCTGCAGTTCGACGGCGAGCACATCGTGGGCCTGTATAACTACCGGCGGGACCGCCTGCAGGAGCACAACCTGATCGGAGAAGACCCTCACGCGGAAGAGAAGCTTCCTGTCCTGAAGGCCCTGATCCAGGATTACATGCTGCGTATGGTGGAGAACCGCCTGACTCCCGACAAAGACTAACGGTAACGGATTTCGTCCCTGAGCGGACGGAAATGGCGCGGGGATTCGTATCCCGGGATGCTGGCATGCCAGCGCAGCATCTGCTCGCGCGCCTCGCTCTTGCTGTAGCCCCGCCCCTTGGGGTGGATGACGCGGACCCGGTCGTCGACCAGGACCAGCATCCGGTGCAGGCGTGCGAAATGGCAGAGCGCCAGGTCGATCCCCCAGCCCAGCCGGTTCAGCGTCAGATCGACGGGCAGCACCTCGTCCAGCAGTTCGCGGCAGACCAGGTGGAACCAGCCCTCCTGGAAATTCACCCGGCGCAGGCGGCCGGTGTAATGGCAGAGGCTCTGGTACAGGGCCCGGCCGCGGCGGGACAGGGCGCAGCTGGGCTGGTACAGCCCGACATTCTCCGTCCCGGTCACCTGCTGCATCCGTTCCACCAGCCGGGAAAGGTTCCTGTCATCGATCTCGATGTCGCTCGTCACGATCATCAGCCAGCGGTATCCCCGCTGTTTCAACAGTTCGTACGCCTGGTTCATCAGCCCGGAATAATAGATGTTGTCCAGCACCAGGGCACCCTCGTGCGTGCACGGCGGGGTGCTCCCGCTGTCCAGGATGACCGTATCGAAATGGGGCGACAGGCCCTCCCACCAGCGGATGGCCTTGGCGTTTTCATTGTGGTTCAGGATGCAGCAGAGTATCTTTTCCATGACTATCTTCTCCATTTCCGGACGGGTTTGCATCCGCGTCCGCCGAAGGTACTGTGGTGCCCCACGATGGAGGCATAGCGTTTTTTTGCCGTCCGGTATTTGGCCCGCACCAGGCGCAGCGCCGGCCGGAATCCGCGCGAGGTATGTCCGCCCGAATGGTGGCGGCAGGCCAGGGGGAAGACCTCCGTCACCACGTCCGCCTGTTCGAAGGCAGCCACGCAGAAATCCTCGGCGTACATGTCGAAGGCGAGCCGCTCGTCGAAGCGCAGCCCCAGGCGGGCGACGAGCGAACTGTGCACGATCAGGCACTGGCAGTCCACGGTGTCCACGCGCCCGGAAGCATCCCGGCCGCGGATCTCCTTCGGGTCGCCGCCGTCCTTGCCGCACTGCTGCACCGCGCCCTTGATGACCAGCAGGTCGCGCCAGCGTCCTTCTTCCAGGCTGACGCCGATCACCCCGTAGATCTTCTCCGGGTCCAGCCGCGAGACCGCTTCGGCGAGCGGTTCCAGCACCTCCCAGTCCTCGTGGCAGAAAACGATCCAGCCTTCCGCCGCGCCCTCCTGCAGGAAGCGGTTGTAGCGCACGCTCACCGACAGGTTCTCCCGGCTGTTGTCATAGGGAACACGCGCACAGCCCTGCAGGAAGGGATTGTCCGCGACACAGCGCTTGTACATCTCCCAGTCCCGGACGACGGATATGACCCAGACCGGCGCCGTCATACGAGCTGGCGGAAACGGTCCGGAATCCGGACGATCATCTTCAGACCGAACATCGCCGGCTTGTTCCAGGCATAGGGCGGGCGCACCACGGTCTGCAGGAAACGCGCGATCGGGACCAGCACGGACCACTTGCGCGCCTTGTGGCTGGACACGATCCGGATGGTTCCGGCCCGGCGGTCCAAATGCGGGGCCCAGCCCGCCTTGACCAGTTCGGAACTGGCCATGCGCTCCTTGATCCGGTCCAGGTCGGCGCTGCCGAAATGGAACAGGTACAGGTCCTTGACGATGTGGAAATTCTTACCGCGCACCCGGTGGAATCCGCTCCCCCACGGAGCGGGACGCAGCAGGACGCTGCTCTTGGTGTAGCGCGTCGACAGGCGCGCTGCATGGCGCTGGGTCAGGATCGGCTGCTCCTTGTCCAGCGGTCCCTCCCGCACGACGTCCTGGCCCACGTCCACGCCCAGTCCGGAAACGCAGGGGCCCTTGATTCCTTCGAGTCCGCTGAGGAACTCCGGCAGGGTCTGTCCCAGCATCGGATCCACGACCAGGAATTCGTCGATGTCCGTGCCGATCACGATGTCGTAGCGCTGGAACAGCTGTTCCGCCTGCCTGGACAGGAATTCGATGCGGCCGCGGTCGGCCTTGGCCACCTTGCCCTCGATGTGGGGCACGACCTGGATGTTCACGTCCTCGCAGCCGGGCGGGATCAGCTGGTCCTCGCCGTCGAAGAACACATAGAGGTTTTCGCGCCCGAGCTGGGCACCGTAGTAAGCGATCCATTTCCGGACGAAAAACGCGTCGTTACGGACCATGGTAATGGCAGCGATCTTTTTCATTTCAGGTATTTTGCGGTAAATGTTCGACCTTGTGCGATCAAGTCCTCGGGCGTGCCTTCGAACACCACCCGGCCGCCGCGGTCCCCCGCGTCCGGCCCCAGGTCGATGACCCAGTCGGCGCTGCGGATGACATCGGCGTTGTGCTCGACGACCACCAGGCTGTGCCCGTTCTCCAGCAGCATGTCGAAGGCCTTCAGCAGCTTCTCCACGTCGAAGAAATGCAGGCCCGTCGTCGGTTCGTCGAAGATGAAGAGGATCTTCCCGCCGTCCTTGCGGCCCCGGTTCCGGCTCAGGGACAGGAAATACGCCAGCTTGATGCGCTGGCTCTCACCGCCGCTGAGCGTGGTGCTGCTCTGGCCCAGCTTGATGTATCCCAGGCCCACCTGCGCGAGCGGGCGGAGTTTCTCCGCGATATCCCGTGCGAGCGGCTCCGGGCCCGAGGAGAAGAAGGAAATCGCCTCGTCCACACTCATGTTCAGGATGTCGTCGATGTTCCTGCCGCGGTAGCGCACCTCCAGGACCTCGGGGCGGAAGCGCTTGCCCCCGCATTCCTCGCAGACCATGGTCACGTCGGCCATGAACTGCATCTCGATCTTGACGACGCCCTCGCCCTGGCATTCGGGGCAGCGGCCGCCCTCGGCGTTGAACGAGAAATGCGCCGGGGTGAAGCCGTTGATCCGGGCATACTGCTGGGACGCCATCAGTTCGCGGATGTCGTCGTAGGCTTTCAGGTAGGTGACTGCGTTCGAGCGGGAACTGCGCCCGATGGGGTTCTGGTCCACATACTCCACGCGGGCGATGCGGTCCAGGTTGCCGCTCAGGCCCCGGTGCGTGCCGGGCAGATCGCCGCTGTCGTTCAGGCGGCGGTACAAGGCCGGATACAGGATGTCCCCGACCAGTGAGGACTTGCCGCTGCCGCTGACGCCGGTGACGACGGTCAGCACGCCCAGCGGGAAGCGGACCGTGATGTCCTGGAGGTTGTGCTCCATGGCCCCTTCGACGGCGATGCTGTAGGTCCAGCCGCGCTTCTCGCGCACGTAGCGCTGCCGGATACCCTGCAGGTACTGGAGGGTCAGCGAGCGCTTCACCACGGTCGCGGGCAGGGTGTCCCGCACCACGCCTTCGAACACCACCTCCCCGCCGGATTCCCCGGCCAGGGGGCCCATGTCGATCAGCAGGTCCGCCGCGCGGATGATGGCTTCGTCGTGCTCGACCACGATGACGCTGTTGCCCAGGTCCCGCAGGCGGCGCAGCACGCCGATCAGCTTGTCCGTATCGCGCGCGTGCAGGCCGATGGAGGGCTCGTCCAGGATGTACATCGACCCGACCAGCGAACTGCCCAGGGCCGTCACCAGGTTGATGCGCTGGCTCTCGCCGCCGGACAGGGTGTTGCAGGCGCGGCTGAGGGTCAGGTAACCCAGGCCCACGTCCTGGATGCAGTGCAGGCGCGAGAGGGTCTCGGCCAGCGGTTCGGCGATGATGGCGCGTTCCGCCGGCGTCAGTTCCATCTGCTCCAGGAACTCCGTCAGCTGTTCGACGTTCATGCTCAGCAGTTCGTGGATGTTCTTCCCGGCGACGCGCACGTACAGCGCTTCCTTGCGCAGGCGGCTGCCGTGGCAGTCGTGGCAGGTCGCACGGCCGCTGAAGCGGCTGAGCATGTATTTATACTGGATCTTGTAGCGCTGGGTCTCGACCCAGCTGAAAAACTCGTTGATGCCGACGATGGAACCTTCGTCCCCCTCGACGCTGTGACCGTTCCAGATGATGTCCCGGACTTCGTCGGACAGGGTGCAGTAGGGATCGAACACCGGGATGCCGTAGCGCTCGGCGACTTCGATCAGGTGGTCGCGGAACCATCCCATCTTGTCCCCGCGCCAGCAGGCGATGGCCCCGTCGTAGATGCTCTTGGTCTTGTCCGGAATGACGAGGTCTTCGCTGATGCCGATGATCTTGCCCAGGCCGCCGCAGGTCGGGCAGGCGCCCAGCGGCGAGTTGAAGCTGAACAGATACTCGTCCGGCCGTTCGAAGCGGATGCCGTCCAGCTCGAAACGGGTGCTGAACGTACGCATGGTCCCTTCGCAGGCGATGTGCAGGATGTCCGATCCCTGCGAGAACGCATCCGCGATGTCGCCAAGCAGCCGCGTCCGCTGCTGTTCATCCCTTTCCAGGCCGGGCTGCAGGCGGATGCGATCCACCAGCAGCGTCACGCCCGCCGCAGGCATCTCCCCGCGCTGCAGGAAGTCGTCGATGCGGAGCGGTTCGCCGTCCACCAGCAGGCGTGAATAGCCCTGCTCCTTGAGGGACAGCAGGAGTTCCACCCGGTCCGGGCGGGCCTCCCAGTTCAGGTCCGCAAGGATGTACAGCACCCCGTCGGGATGCTGCGCGGCACAGTCGGAAATATGGGCCAGCACGTCCTGCGCACTGTCCTGCCGCACTTCCCGTCCGGAAACCGGCGAATAGGTACGCCCGATGCGGGCGAAGATCAGCCGCAGGAAATCGTAGATCTCCGTGGTGGTGGCGACGGTCGAGCGGGGGTTGCGGATATTGACCTTCTGTTCGATGGCGACGGCGGGCGGAACCCCATCGATCGAATCGACGTCGGGCTTGGTCATCCGCCCCAGGAACTGGCGGGCATAGGACGAAAGGCTCTCGGCGAAACGCCGCTGCCCTTCGGCGAACAGGGTGTCGAAGGCCAGCGAACTCTTGCCCGAACCGGACACGCCCGTCACGACGACCAGCTTTCCCCGGGGGATGTCCAGGGAAATGTCCTTGAGGTTGTTGACGCGCGCGCCGCGTATTTCGATGTATTCGCCCATAGATGCGCTTAATCTTTCAAATTTACAAAATCTTTGGCATATTTGCACCTGCGCACCGATGCGCAATCGCCGCCTTATGCTGAGAGAAGAAACCGTTTTCGGGCCGATCCATTCGCGCCGCCTTGGTAACTCATTGGGGATCAACCTCCTGCCGACAAAGGGAAAGATCTGCAATTTCGACTGCATCTACTGCGAATGCGGTTGGAACAAGGACGGACGCACCCGGGAAGCCCTTCCCTCCGCGGAAACGGTGCGCAGCTGTCTCGAAGGGAAGCTGCGGGAATGCGCCGCGGCGCTCGTTCCCATCGACTCGATCACCTTCAGCGGCGACGGCGAACCGACCCTCAACCCGGAGTTCCCCCGCATCATCGACGACACCCTCGCCCTGCGGGACCGGTACTACCCCGCCGCCCGGGTGTCCGTGCTGTCCAACGCCACGCGCGTGCACGTGCCGGAAATCTTCGCCGCCCTGCGCAGGGTGGACAACCCGATCCTGAAACTGGACGCGCCGACGGATGCCCTGGCCGAACGCATCAACCACCCCGCCCCGGGCTACAGCACGGCGCGGGTCATCGAAGGAATGAAAGCCTTCGGGGGGGATTTCATCCTGCAGACCATGTTCCTGCGCAGCCGGGATTTCGATTCCTCGGCGCCTGAGGTGCTGGGGCCCTGGATGGACATCGTGCGCATGCTGCGGCCGCGTGAAATCATGGTCTACACCATCGACCGCCCCACCCCGGAAAGCGGACTGGAGGCCTTTACCGCAACGCAGATGCGGAACCTCGTCCGTCCGCTGTCGGACGAAGGGTTCCGCATCCAGATCTCCGGAAAATAGACGGAATTACTGCATGGCGCGCACCTTCTCCAGGAAGTCGTGCACCCGCTGTTTGTACTCTTCGGGATACTTTGCGAAGGAATTGGCGTGCAAGGCCCCGGGCACGGCCCACATTTCCTTGTATCCGTGGATCTTGGCGTCGAAATTCTTCTGCAGGTTGTCGAAGGGGACGAAATCGTCCGCATCCCCGTGGATGAACAGCATGGGACGGTCGCACTTGGCCAGCTGCTTGAGCGAAGAAGCCTCCCAGAATCCCCAGCCGTAGCGGTTCCGGGTCACCACGCTCGCACTTTGCAGCACATCGGGCGGGATGAATCTGAAACTCTCCTTGCGGTTGTTGTTGAACTGGATGAATACGGACGAATAACCGCAGTCTTCCACGAAAGCGCGCACATAGTCGGGGAGCGGGTCGCCGCTGGTCATCATGACCGTGGCGCCGCCCATGGAAACCCCGTGCAGGACCATGAAGTCGTCCCGGAAGATGCCGTGCGCCACCTCGATCCATTTCTCGACGTCCAGGCGGTCGTACCAGCCCATCTGCGCATGGTCCCCTTCGCTGTATCCATGATACTGCAGGTCGGGGAACAGGACATTGTAGTTGAACTCGTCCCGGTACATCCGCACCAGGTACAGGAACACCAGGTGGTTGTCCCCGTAACCATGTACGACGATCGCGGTCCCCTGGGCCTTGGCCGGATCCAGGGCCGGAACATAGCAGGCGTGCACCTTGAAATCACGGTACCCCACGATGGTCGTATCTTTCAGGATCCCCTGGGCTTTCAGTCCGTCATACCAGGCGGTGCTGCCGGGCAGCAGGGAATCCGCCTTGTGGCGGGTACGTTCGATATCGTCGACCCCATGCGGGGTAGGATTCAAAGCATAATTCGCCATGTACCGTCCGGCAAGACAGCTGCTTAGGGTCATGGCGGCTGCCAACAACAGGACAGCCCTCATCATAGTTTTAAACATAGGTGTTTTCATTTCGGCAAATATAGCGAAAGAATTTTGTATTTTTGCATAACTGAACTAAGCCGAATGAACCACAACGAATTAGACGTCATCATTCTCGGCGGCGGCATCACCGGAGCAGGAACGCAGCGGGACTGCGCCCTGCGGGGCCTGCGGACCCTGCTGATCGAGCGTTCCGACATCGCCACCGGAGCCACCGGCCGGAATCACGGCCTGCTGCACTCCGGCGCACGATACGCCGTCAACGACCCCGAGTCCGCAGCCGAATGCATCCGCGAGAACATGATCCTGCGCCGCATCGCCTCCCATTGCGTGGAAGAGACCGACGGATTGTTCATCACCCTCCCCGAAGACGACCTGGGATACCAGAAGACCTTTGTCGAAGCCTGCCGCCGCGCGGGTATCGGCGCACAGGTCATCGACCCGGACGAAGCGCGCCGCCTGGAGCCCTCTGTCAACCCCGGTCTGGTCGGGGCCGTGCGCGTGCCCGACGGCAGCGTGGATCCCTTCCGCCTGTGCGCGGCCAACATGCTGGACGCCAAACTGCATGGAGGAGAAGTTCGCCTGCACACGGAAGTGACGGCGCTGATCCGGGAAGGATCCGCCATCACGGGCGTACGCACCCGCAACCGCCAGAGCGGAGAGGAAGAGGAATTCCACGCCCCCGTCATCGTCAACGCCTGCGGCATCTGGGGCCAGCACATCGCGGACCTGGCCGGTGTGAAGATCGGCATGTACCCGGCAAAAGGGGCCCTGCTGGTCTTCGCCCACCGCATCAACAACCTCGTCATCAACCGCTGCCGCAAACCGGCCAACGCCGACATCCTCGTTCCCGGCGACACCGTCTGTATAATAGGTACGACCTCCACACGCATCCCCTTCGAGGAATGCGACCGCGTCGCCGCCACCCCCGATGAAGTCAGCCTGCTGATCTCCGAAGGCGCCAAACTCGCCCCGGCCCTGTCCAGCACGCGCATCCTGCGCGCCTACGCCGGCGTCCGGCCCCTCGTCAGCGCGGACAACGACCCCAGCGGACGCAACATCTCCCGCGGCATCGTCTGCCTGGACCATGCCCAACGGGACGGCCTGGACGGCTTTGTCACCATCACCGGCGGCAAGCTGATGACCTACCGCCTGATGGCGGAGATGGCCACCGACACCGTCTGCCGCAAACTGGGCGTGGAGAAGGCCTGCTCCACCGCCACCCTGCCCCTGCCCGGATCCGAGGAACGGTCCTACGAAGCCGTCGCCCGAAAGATCTGGGAAGTCCCCTCGACCGCCCAGAAAGCCGCCGTCGCCCGCATGGGCACCGGCGCCTCCCGCATCGAGAGTTCAAAACCCGCGGACAAGGCGCTCGTGTGCGAATGCGAGGAAGTCTCGGTCGGCGAAGTCCGGCACGCCATCGCGAACCAGGACGTCTCGACCCTGACGGACCTGCGCCGCCGCACCCGCATCGGCATGGGTACCTGCCAGGGCGGCTTCTGCGCCTGCCGCGCCGCCGGTCTGCTGGCCCAGGCCCACGGCTGCACGCAACGCGCCCGCACCGACCTGTGCGACTTCCTCCAGGAGCGCTGGAAGGGCAGCTTCCCCATCGGCTGGGGCGACACGCTCCGCGAAGCAGAATACACCCAGTGGGTTTATAAACACGTTCTCGGCCTATGAAATTCGATACCCTCGTCATCGGCGGCGGACTCGCCGGCCTGACCGCTGGCATCAGCCTCCAGCAGAAGGGCCTGGACACCGCCATCGTCAGCACCGGCCAGAGCGCCCTGCATTTCTTCTCCGGCACTTTCGAGTCCCTGGAGAGCCCCTCCGAACGCCTTGCCGAACTGTTTTCCGCCGCCGGCATCCGGACGCATTACAGTCCCGGTGTCCGGCTGATGCCGCTGGGCAGTTTCCGCCCCGCCGCGCTCTCCCTGGAAGACGTCGAGTTGTTCCCCGAACCGCATTTCGCGGACAAGGTCCTGATCGTCAACTTCAACGGCTATTCCGACTTCTTCCCGGCCTTCCTGACGGAGGGACTGGAGGCCCAGCGCATGTCCTGCCGCCTGCTGGAGCTGGATCCGCCGGAGCTGCAGGCCCTGCGGCAGAGTCCCAGCGAGATGCGCTCGGTCCAGATCGCCCGCATCATGGACCGCCATTGGGAATCGGTCGTCCAGGCCATCCGCGCCGCACTTCGCGATGAGGATGCCGTCATTCTCCCGCAGGTTTTCGGCCTGAAGGATCCGTCCATTCCGGGGCGCATCCGACAGGAGCTCCCGGTGCGGGTGGTCTTCGCCGGCACCCAGCCCCCTTCCGTCCCGGGCATCCGTACCCAGCAGCTGCTCCGGCGCCGCTTCGAACTCGCGGGCGGCACCTTCCTGTCCGGAGACGAAGTCGTCCAGACCCATGTCCACGACGGGCGCGTCCACAGCGTCGCCACCCGCAACCTGGACCACCACTACCTCGAGGCCGACCACTTCATCCTGGCGACCGGAACCTTCTTCGCCAAAGGCCTGGCGGCCAGCCCGTCCGGCATCCGGGAGAGCGTCTTCGGCCTGGATGTCGACTGCGCGGCGGACCGGAACGCGTGGTATGACCCGTCCTTCGCCGCCGACCAGCCCTACCTGCATTTCGGCGTCCGCACCGACGCTGTGCTGCATGCCGTCAAGGACGGAACACCCATGCAGAACCTGTATGCCGTCGGATCCATCCTCGGCGGCACCCGTCCCGAATTCGGCAGCGGTGCCGGCCTCGCCGTCCGCAGCGCCTTCGCCGCCGTGGACCAAATCCTAAACCAGTACGCCGTATGAACCTTCAAGAGAGCACCGTCAGCCGATACAACTTCGAGGAATGCATGAAGTGCACGGTCTGCACCGTGTACTGTCCCGTCCTGCAGGTCAATCCCCTCTATCCCGGTCCCAAGCAGGCCGGTCCGGACGGGGAGCGCCTGCGGCTGAAGGACCCCTGGTTCTTCAACAAGGCCCTCAAGTACTGTCTCAACTGCAAACGCTGCGAAGTGGCCTGCCCGTCCGGCGTGGGCGTCGCGGACCTCATCCAGTCCGCCCGCATCCGCTACGACCACAGCGCACCCAAGCTGCGCGACCGCATCCTCGCCAATACCGATTTCATGGGCAGCCTGGCCCGTCCTTTCGCGCCGATCGTCAACGGCGTCACCTCCCTGGGCATCACCAAGGCCGTCCTGGACGCCACCCTGCAGATCGACCACCGGCGCAGCTTCCCCAAGTACAGCGGCCGCAGTTTCGAGAGCTGGCTCCGCCGCCAGGCCGCCCGTCAGGCCGCCTTCCCCGAGCAGGTCGCCTATTTCCACGGCTGCTACGTGAACTACAACAATCCCCAGCTGGGACGCGACCTCGTCAAGGTCCTGAATGCGCTGGGCATAGGCGTCCAGCTGCTGGACAAGGAAAAATGCTGCGGCATCGCCCTGATTACCAACGGAATGTCCGCCCAGGCCACCCGGCACGCCCGGCACAACCTCGGCGCCCTGCGCCAGGCCGTCACCGGGCGCGGGCTGAAGGTCGTGATGACCTCCTCCACCTGCGCCCTCACCCTGCGGGACGAGTATCCGAACCTGCTGGGCGTGGACAACGGCGACGTGCGGGACGCCCTGACCCTCGCCACGCGCTTTGTGTACGAGCGCCTGGAGAACGGCGCGAAGCTGCCTTTCCGGAAGGACTTCCACCGCAAGGTCGCCTACCATGTCCCCTGCCACATGGAGAAACTCGGCTGGGGCGTGTTCAGCGAGCGTCTGCTGCGGAAGATCCCCGGCTTGGAATTCACCCCGCTGGATTCCGCCTGCTGCGGCATTTCCGGCACCTACGGATTCAAGAAGGAGAACTACGCGTTCTCCCAGGCCATCGGAGAGCCGCTCTTCGCCCAGATCCGCAGCGTCAATCCCGACGTCGTGGCCTGTGACTGCGAGACCTGCAAATGGCAGATCGAGATGTCCACGCCCTACCCTGTCGCCCACCCCATATCCATCTTAGCCGAAGCCATAGAATGAAAAGAATCACCCTCATCATTGCCCTCGCCGCTTCGCTGTGCGGCTGCAACCGGAAACCGTACATCGATGTCCAGGCCCACCGCGGCGGTGCCGGCCTGATGCCCGAGAATACCATCCCGGCCATGCAGCATGCCCTGGACCTGGGAGTCAACACCCTGGAGTTCGATCTTCATCTGTCCGGTGACGGACAGGTCGTCGTCTCGCACGACAGCTACTTCCATCCGCGCTATTCCACCCGCCCCGACGGCAGCCTGATCCAGGAGTCCGATCCGAAGGAATACCTTTACACGATGCCCTACGACAGCATCGCCAGGTATGACGTGGGCCTGCGTTTCGTCGAGCGCTGGCCGACCCAGCAGAAAATGGCCGTCTCCAAACCCCTGGCGGGAGAGCTGATCGATTTCGCCGAGGGCTATGCCTCCAAACCCGTGGGGTACAACATCGAGATCAAGTCCTGGCCCGGGGAAGGCGAAGGGACCCTCTGGCCCGAATACCACGAATTCTGCGATGTCTGCATCCCGCTGCTGCTGTCCAAGAACCTGGGAAAGCGCCTCATCGTCCAGAGTTTCGACACCCGCGCGCTGAACTACATGCACGAAAAGTGGCCGGAGCTGATCCTCTCCTACCTCACCGAAGACTATGACGGCGGCGACATCGAAACGCTGCTGGGCAATCTGGACTTCGTCCCGCAGTGGTGGAGCCCCGAGTCCAGCGTGGTGACGCGCGAGAACGTCGCCTGGTGCCACGCCCACGGGATCGGCGTCGTGCCCTGGACCGTGGACGACCCGGCCGAGATGCGGCGCCTGGTGGACTGCGGCGTCGAAGCCATCATTTCCAATTACCCTGATATCCTGATCCAAACCGTCCGATAATGCTCTCCTTCCTGAAACAACCCGCCTATCTGCCCACCGAGACCGGCCCTGAGGCAGATGCCAAATACAAACGCCTGCGCCTGCAGGTCTTCATCGGCGCTTTCATCGGCTACGCCGGATTCTACCTGGTCCGCAAGAACCTGTCGATGGCCATCCCGGCCATGGCGCCGCTCGGTTTCGAAAAGACCGAGCTCGGTTTCGTCCTGGGTCTGAACGCCGCCGCCTACGCCCTGTCCAAGTTCCTGATGGGCAGCGTGTCCGACCGCTCGAACGCCCGGGCTTTCCTGCCGCTGGGACTGGTGCTGACGGCGCTGTCCATGGCGTTCATGATCGTCCCGATCCAGTGGATCGGCGCGGACCACAAGGGCCTCGCCATCCTGGTCATGGGCGTGCTGAACGCGTTGGTGGGATGGTTCAACGGCATGGGCTGGCCGCCCTGCGGCCGCGTGATGACGCACTGGTTCTCCCCCAATGAACGGGGTACGATGATGAGCATCTGGAACTGCGCCCACAACGTGGGTGGCGCGCTGGTCGGTCCGATGGCCACCTACGGAGCGGCCTGGTTCGGCAGCTGGTTCTACGGGACGCACCAGGAACTGTACTTCCTCATCGGAACCTTCGTCTTCCCGGCGGCCGTCGCCCTGTTCGTAGCCCTGCTGGCCTACGTACTGCTGCGTGACACGCCCCAGTCCTGCGGACTCCCCTCCGTGGAATCCTGGCGGAACGACTATCCCAAGAATTACTCCGAGAAGCACGAGAAGACCTTGTCCACCAAGGAGATCCTTTTCGAGCACGTGCTGAACAACCGCTTCCTGTGGTTCATCGCCCTGGCGAACGCCTTCGTCTACATGGTCCGCTACGGCTGCCTGGACTGGGCACCGACCATCCTGACCGAGCGCGGGGTCGACCTGACCAGCGCCGGCTGGGCCTATTTCGCCTACGAGTTCGCCGCGATTCCGGGAACGTTGCTGTGCGGCTGGCTGTCCGACAAGCTGTTCCACGGGCGCAGGGCCCTGCCGACCATGATCTTCATGGCGCTGGTCCTGGTGTTCATCGTGCTGTACTGGCTGTTCCTGGACAACCTGACCGTGGTCATCATCTGCCTGATCGGCATCGGTTTCTTCATCTACGGCCCGGTGATGCTGATCGGCGTGCAGGCGCTGGACCTGGCACCGAAAAACGCAGCCGGGACCGCCGCCGGCCTGACCGGATTCTTCGGCTACTTCCTGGGGACCTTCATCCTGGCCAACACCGTCATCGGCCTGGTGGCGCAGTACGCCGGCTGGGGCTGGACCTTCGCCCTGCTGATTGGCGCCAGCCTGCTGTCCATCGTCTTCATGGGGCTGACCGTCAAGCAGGAGCGCCGCTGATAACCAGCGTCATTGATTCTGAAAACACGGTGCGCGAAAAATACGGAGATCGCCCCACCCATGCTTTCCCGACAGGGGATTTTCCCGCATGGGTGGGGCGACTCCGTATTTTCGTCAGGGCATCCCGTTCCTAGAAGACCAGCAGGTACAGCGCGGCGGCGAGGGCCGCTCCGGCCATCGGGCCGGCGACGGGGATCCAGCTGTAGCCCCATCCGGAATCGCGCTTGCCGGCGATGGGAAGGACGGCATGGGCGCAGCGCGGACTGAGGTCGCGCGCCGGATTCAGCGCATATCCCGTCGTGCCGCCCAGGGACATACCGATGGCCATGATCAGGCAGGTCACGGGCCAGGAGCCGATGGCGCCGGTCGAGGCGCTCACGGGGCCGACCTGGAAGGCATTCCCCTCCGTGGCCAGGGCCAGGATGACGAAGACCAGCAGGCAGGTCGCAATGACTTCACAGAGGAAGTTGCGCCAGGCGTTGGGGATGGCCGGCATGGTGCAGAAGGTGCCCAGGATGGTGTCGGGCTGGTCCGCCGTGGCCTTGTAATGGTCCTTGTAGAACACCCAGACCAGGCAGGCGCCCAGGAAACCGCCGAGCATCTGGCCGACGATGTATCCGCACACGTCCGCCCAGGGGAAAGAACCCGCAACGGCCAGGCCGAGGGTCACGGCCGGGTTCAGGTGCGCACCGGACACCGGCCCGGCAACCAGGACGCCCATCATGACGGCCAGGCCCCAGCCCAGGGCGATGACCACCCAGCCGGCTCCCTTGGCCTTGGAATGATTGAGGGACGTGGCCGCGCAGACACCGTCGCCCAGCAGCACCAGGATCAGGGTGCCGATGAATTCGAAGAGATACTTTTCCATAGTTATTGATTGTTTACGGTTCTGCGGATGGCGTCGGCCCAGCCTTCCTTGACGGCGCTCATGTCGGCGCCGGAGGGGAAGAACACCCGCTCGGCACGCCACTGGCGCTTGACTTCGTCCAGGGATCCCCAGTATCCGACCGCGAGTCCGGCCAGGTAGCAGGCGCCCATGGCGGTGGTTTCCGTGACTTCGGGCCGGATGACGGACGCGCCCAGCACATCGGCCTGGAACTGCATCAGGAGGTTGTTGCGGGAGGCGCCGCCGTCCACCTTCAGTTCGCTCAGGGTCAGGTTGGCGTCACGCTCCATCGCGCCCACGATGTCCATGGTCTGGAAGGCGATGCCCTCCAGGCCGGCGCGGGCGATGTGGGCCGCCGTGGCGCCGCGGGTGATGCCGCAGATCACCCCGCGGGCATACTGATCCCAATACGGGGCGCCCATGCCGGTCAGGGCGGGCACGAAGTACACGCCGCCGTTGTCCGGAACGGTCGCGGCCAGGGCTTCGATCTCCGCGGACGAGCGGATGATGCCCAGTCCGTCGCGCAGCCACTGGACGACGCTGCCGCCGACGAAGATGGATCCCTCGAGGGCATAGTTGACCGTGTCGCCGATCTTCCAGGCGACGGTGGTCAGCAGGTTGTTGCGCGAGGTGATGGGGCGCTCGCCGGTATTCATCAGCAGGAAGCAGCCGGTTCCGTAGGTATTCTTGACCGATCCGGGCGTGGTGCACATCTGGCCGAAGAGGGCGGCCTGCTGGTCGCCGGCGATGCCCGCGATGGGCACTTCATGTGCAAAGATGGTGGTCTTGGTGGTGCCGTACACCTCCGAGGAAGCGCGCACGGAAGGCATCATGGAGACCGGGATGTCCAGCAGTTTCAGCAGCTCCGCATCCCATTCCAGCGTGTTGATGTTGAACAGCATGGTGCGCGACGCGTTGGAGACGTCGGTGACATGCACCGCCCCGCGGGTCAGCTGCCATACCAGCCAGCTGTCCACGGTGCCGAAGCGGAGTTTGCCCGCATTCGCGCGCTCGCGGGCGCCGGGCACATGGTCCAGGATCCAGCGGATCTTGGTGCCGGAGAAATAGGCGTCGATGATCAGGCCGGTCTTCTCCCGGATCCAGTCCGTCAGGCCCTGGGACTTCAGCTGGTCGCAGAATCCCGACGTGCGGCGGTCCTGCCAGACGATGGCGTTGTAGACGGGCTGGCCCGTTTCAGCATCCCAGACGATGGTCGTTTCGCGCTGGTTCGTGATGCCGATCGCGGCGATTTCCTTGCCGCCGATGCCGATGCGGGATATGGCTTCGGCGATCACCGCCGCCTCGGAGGACCAGATCTCCATCGGATCGTGCTCGACCCATCCGGGCTGCGGGAAATGCTGGGTGAATTCCATCTGGGCCGTGGAGCAGATGTGCCCCTCGTGGTCGAAAACGATGGCGCGGGAGGAACTCGTCCCCTGGTCCAACGCCAGAATGTACTTGCTCATAGTTTTGGTTATCGTTTCTTGTTACTTACAAATATACGAAAAATTGCCTATCTTTGCCTGCATATAACCCAAGTTCAACTTATGAAAAAACTACTGTGCATCGCGCTGCTGATGGCAGCCACTTTCTCCGCCTTCGCGGAAAATGACGAAATCGTCAAGACCGGCCTGAACTTCGGTCCGCTGCCCGCCGTCGGTTATTCCTCCGACCTGGGCTGGCACTATGGCGCCCTGACGGATATCTACTGGTACGGAGACGGATCGAAATATCCCGATTATATGTGGAAAGCCAACGTGGAAGCTTCCTGGTACTCGAAAGGCAACGCTGTCTATCACGCTTTCTTCGACAGCAAATACGTCGTTCCGGGGGTCCGCGTCTCGGCTGACATTTCCTATTTCGGCAACAAGACCGACAACTTCTACGGCTTCAACGGCGCCGCTTCGGAATACAACCGCCAGCTGGACAAGATCACCGAAGACGGGCTGGGCTTCTACCTGATGCGCCGCGACATCTTCCGCACCGTCCTGATGCTGCAGGGCCAGTTCGGCGAGAGCAAATGGGGATGGGCCGCGGGTCTCACCTACTGGAACGTCAGGGCCGGACACGCCATCAACAAGGGCCTGAACTCCGTCATCGACTACTCCCTGTACGACTGGTATGTCGACAACAATGTCATCCCCGCGGCGGAAGCCAACGGCGGCCAGCACCTGGAACTCAAGGCCGGCGTCGTCTATGACACCCGCGACCACGAGAACAACCCGACCCGGGGCACCAACCTCGAGGCCTACCTGTACGGATCGCCGGACATCATCTCGCACCACAACAACAGCTACCTCAAACTGGCCGTCCACTTCAAGCAGTTCTTCCCGCTGACCGACCGCCTGGTCTTCGGCGCACACCTCGCTTACCAGGGCCAGCTGGCCGGCAACACGCCGTTCTACATGCTGTCCACCATCCAGACCATCAACCTCAAGCAGATCCGTCCCGAAGGACTCGGATCCACCTGCACGGTCCGCGGTACGGTTTACAACCGCCTGCAGGGCAACGGATACGCCTGGATGAACACCGAACTCCGCTGGACCTTCGTCAAGTTCCAGTGGATCAACCAGAACTGGGCCCTGGCCGTCAACCCGTTCTTCGACATGGGCATGGTCGTCCAGCCCTACCGCCTGGAGCAGATGAAGAATCTGCCGTTCTACTACACCGGCCAGAAGGAGAAACTCCACATGAGCGCCGGCGCCGGCCTGCATGTCATCATGAACCAGAACTTCAACATCAACTTCGAGTTCGGCAAGTGCTTCGATCCCAATGACGGACAGGGCCTCGGCATCAATATCGGCCTGAATTACATCTTCTAGCCTTCCGGAAAGGATAATTGCTGGATTTTTACTAACTTAGACCGCAAATCTTCATTCCTATGAAACATTTGCGGTCTTTTTTGTGCTTTGCCGCGCTCATACTGGCGGCGGCCTGCTCGTCGAACAACGTCGTCAAAGTCGTCGATCCTGAGGGAAAGGGCGATTACGCCACCATCCAGGAGGCCTTCAATGATGTCCCCGACCACTTCACCGGGGGCAAGTGGATCATCCGCGTCCGCCCGGGCGAATACAACGAGAAGCTCTCCCTCCCGGAGGGCAAGGAGAACGTCGTGCTGATGGGCCAGGACGCCGGGAACACCGTGATCTGGTTCGAAGACTGGTCCAGCAGCGGCACCCGCGGCCAGAAAGCGACTGTGCTCATCGCGGCGGACGACTTCACCGCGGCGAACATCACCTTCCGCAACCCGCACCAGAACATACGCGAGATTCCCGGCGAGAACAAGCGCTCGCAAGCCACGGCCCTGCAGCTGACCGGCGACCGGCTGGCCTTCTACAACTGCCGCTTCGAGGGCAACCAGGACACGTTCTACGGCCGCGGAACGGGCCGCGTGTACGTGCGGGACAGCTATGTCGAAGGGAATGTCGATTTCATCTACGGTTCGTCCGTGATGGTTTTCGACCGCTGCGAGATCTTCTCGAACCAGCACGAAAGCTACATCACCGCCGGCAGTTCCCCGCTGGCCAGCAAGTTCGGCATCACCTTCCTGGACTGCCGCCTGACCGCAAAGGAAGCGGGCGAGCCCGACCATGACGGCGTCCCGTTCCAGTACTTCTACCTGGGCCGCCCCTGGCACAACAGCGCCCACGTGGCTTTCCTGCGCTGCTACGAGCCCGCCACGCTGAACCCGGACGGATGGACCTTCATGAACTCGGGCGCCTACCCCACCTTCTACGAATACAAGTGCACCGGCCCCGGCGCCACGACCGAACGGCTGCTGCGCCGCAAGATGGGCCGCCAGCTGACCGACGCCGAAGCCGCCGCCTACACCGTGGAGAACATCTTCTCCGCCGCCACCAACCCCAACTATACGCAGGACTGGCTGCCGGCACGAAACGCCGGCCAGGCCCTGCGCTGACCGACATCAAACAGAAACAAGCGAATTATTCCCCGACATGAAATACAAGTCCGACACCTCGTACGAATCTCCGGAGACGGAGATCGTCCCCCTGTACACGAATGGGAGCATCTGCGATTTCAGCAACAACGGAACGGAGCGGATCACCCGCGGCTCCGGTCCGGAACTGACCGATGATGATTTTGAATAAAGGAGGATCTGCCATGAACTGGAGAATCATTCGCTGCGCAGCCGTCGCGATGCTGGCGATGGTCGCATGCACCAAGGAAACCGTAAACGATACCCCGGAAGAGAACGTGATCCCCGATCCTCCTGCCGGGCAGGTCGACGAAACGCTCGCCGTCTTTTCCGCAAGCACCGAAGGCTCCGGCAGCCGGACTGTCCTCTCCCAGGACGGAGACGTTTACAATGTGCTGTGGACCGAAGGCGATGCAATCAACATCAACGGAAGGGTCTTGACCCTGATGACAGAAGCCCAGCCCGCCGGTTATGGCCCCGGCGAAACCAAGGGTCAGTTCACGGGAACGGCCCCCGCCCCCGCCGGATCCAGCCCCTTGTACAAAGCCATTTACCCCGCCTCGTTACGGGATGCGTATGGTTATTATAAACTTCCGGCGGAACAGGCCTATGTCGCCGGCGGCATCGGGGAATTCCCGATGTATGCCGAATCCGACGACCACAGTTTCTCCTTCAGGAATCTCTGCGGCATCATCCAGCTGAATCTCAAGGGAGACAAGAGCGTCAGCACCATCTCCCTGATCGACAAGGATCCCTCAGCGCCCAAACCCATGAGCGGCCGCTTCTCCGTCTCGGAGCATGCCGCCGTCCTTTCGACGGGGACCAACGGCACGTCGCTGATCTGCGCCAGCCCCGTAGCGCTGAACACGGAGACGTTCACCCCGTTCTTCATCACCGTTCCTGCGGCTGCATACGGAAAACTGCAGATCATCATCGAAGCCTCCGACGGCACGATCTGCACCCTGACCAGCAAGAGTGCCGTCACGGTGGCGCGCAGCCAGATCACCACGATCAACCTCTCCAGCCCCAGCTTCAAGGACGAATCGGCGAAGATCACCTATACGACCAGCAACACCACCCAGCCCAGCATCTACGCCGGCGGTGCCAACGCATCGGTCTTCGGCACCGACCTGACCGTGGTGAGCCATACCTATAACGCGGAGACCCGCACAGGCGTCATCACCCTCTCCGGCCCGGTGACGACCATCGGTTACTATGCTTTTCGCGGTATCCACAATCTCAAGACGGTGACCATCCCCAACACGGTGACATCCATCGGAGAACGCGGTTTCGGCGAATGCAGCAACCTGGAAAGCGTCAATTTCCCGCGCACGCTGACCGCCATCGGAAACGATGCCTTCGTAAACTGCAGCAAGTTCGTTCCGGAAGACCTGTCGCACATTACCAGCATCGGCGCAGAGGCATTCATGCACATCGCGATCAGCGGAGCCGTCACCCTGCACGAAGGCCTGGCATCAGTCGGGAACAGGGCTTTCTACGACAATGACGCCATCACAGAGGTCATTATCGAGCATACACCGGAAACAATGGGTATCGAGATATTCAAGGAGTGCGACTACCTCACAAGCGCCACCTTTGCCGACGAAATCGCCATTCCGGCCAACATGTTCGAAGGCTGCGACCGGCTCTCGACCCTGGTTTTCGACGCCGACATCACATCCGTCGGCGCTTATGCCTTCAATATATGCCGTGCTTTGTCATCCCTGACCTTGCCTGCATCGGTAACTTCCATCGGATCGTCTGCCTTCGCCAGCTGCAGCGGCCTGGAAACCGTTACGCTCAGCGACAACATCACCACCATCGGCAGGGGCGCATTCGCAAGCTGTACTTCTCTGGAGGAGATCGTTCTTCCCGCATCGCTCGCCACGCTGAGCGAGCGGGAGCATTTTTCCGGCTGTACCGCCCTGAGATCGGTCACCTTCCCGGCCAACGAGACCTTCCACACCATCCCCTATCTGTGTTTCGACGGCTGTACCAGCCTGGTCTCCGCCCCCATTCCGGCCAATGTAACCAGCATCGAGCAGCTGGCCTTCCGCAACTGCGGCTTCACTTCCCTGCCCGAAGGATGGGGCAGGAAGACCATCAACTACGGGTCCCAACCTTATGTTGGCTGCCCCATCGCATCCATTACCTTCCCGGACGACTGGACCTCCATCCCCAACAACTTCTGCTGGGGGTGGAAGAGCCTCAGCGAAGTCGACCTCGGAACGGGTGTAACCAGCATCGGCGGCAATGTCTTCCGCGAATGCACCGCGCTGACCGACGGATCCAAGGTCGTCATCCCGGCCCAGCTCAGTTCCATCGGGAGTTACTGTTTCGCCTCCAGCGGGCTTACGTCTTTGCCTTCGGGAATCAACCGTACGGGAATTTCTATTGGCGACCACGCATTTGCAAACAGCGCCCTTACTTCGGTTGACATTTCGAATTGGACGACAGTTCCCCAGGGCTGCTTCCAGGAATGCGCCTCGCTGACCAGCGCCACCCTTGGCAGTTCTCTGACATCGATCAAGGCTTATGCTTTCTATAACAGTCCCTTATTTGCGACGGTAAGTCTTCCGGCATCCCTCAACGAAATGGGCAATTACTGCTTCCGGGGCACGGCGCTGACCGATATCCCGGCCGGGCTGCACGACTGCGCCACCTTCGGCGAACATATCTTCGAGGGAACTCCGATGACCGGCATCACCCTGCCGGACGGAATGACCACCGTTCCCAATTACATGTTCGCGGGGTACACAAGCCTGACCACCGTGGATCTGAACGATGTCACGACCCTTGGAAACTTCGCCTTCAGCGGCTGCAGCATACTGAGTTCGGTCTCGGCTCCGGCCGTCGTCACCGTGGGAGAGTCCGCCTTCTACCGGAACCATGCCCTGGTTTCCATTGAACTTCCGTCGGTTGTAATGGTGAAATCCAACGCTTTCACGGAAAGTTCGCACCTGGAGACCGTGGATTTCGGTTCCCACATCGCGACGATGGGCCAGGACTGCTTCAACAACATACAGACCATGCAGGCGGTCTACATCCGCAACGGCGCCGCCATCGTCTCCCTCTCGACCCGCTTCACCAATTATCCGGCGCACCCCAAGCCGCTCATCTACGTACCCGCAGGATTGCTGGATTCGTATAAAGGCGCAGCCGGCTGGAGCCAGTACAGCGAATATTTCCGCGGACTGGACATTCCCGTTGCCATGGATCCGATTACGTCCATGCAGCTTGGAGACGGAAGCGTACCGTACTACAGCATTGCAGGCATCATCAATGCCTTCAGCGAGAACGGCGGCACCCTTACCTTCCTGGCGGACAACACCAGCGAACTCACCTTCACCGGTAGCGCCAACGGTATCGTCGACATGAACGGACACACGCAGAACAAGGTCTTCTGGATGCAGAACACGGGCGGCAGCATCACCATCCGCAACGGCAGCTTCACCCAGACCGGCGACTGCTTCGACGGCAAGACCGGCTTCGCCGACGGCTACGGCGGGACGGTCATCCTCGAGAACATGACCGTAAAGGGCACCCTTTGGACCGACAGCCATCCGTACATCATCCGCAGCGGCGATTACAACCAGATCCGAAACATGAGAAAGAACGACGTCAGTTCCGACGGTTCCGGCACCGTAACCATCGAAGGCGGTCGTTTCAAGAGCTTCTACAATTATAGTTCAAGCGGCTGGTCCTACGGCGATTACACCATCTCCGGCGGCAAGTTCGCCTTCGATCCGGCAGGCGCCACCAACGTCACCATCGCCAGCGGATACACCGTCGTGGACAATACCGACGGCGACAGAGCCACTTATCCCTACCAGGTGGTCGCTACGCAGTAAACGCTGGTGTCACCCTTGTTCTGACGGTTTGCGCAGCGGCAGCCTGCGGCCATACGTGAGCATGCGCCACACCCACTCCACGGGTCCGAACTTGAAGAACCTGAGCCAAAGCGCACTGAACGCAATCTGGAATGCATAGACCCCCAGGGCGATGCACTCCGTCCCCAACAGGTCCACCCGGTTCCCCCAACCCAGGCCGATTCCGTAGAAAAGCAGGATGCCGATCACCGACTGGGCCAGGTAGTTGGTGCAGGCCATCCGGCCGGGCCGGGCCAGCAGGTTCCAGGCCGAGGCTCCGGGCCGGCGCCGGAACAGCAGGCAGAAGCCGGCCGCATAGGCGAAGCCCAGGGGATATACGCCCAGCAGATAGAAGACACTGTGCGCCACCGGCCCGGCCGGGTGGCCCGACAGGGAACTCCAGGTGTACAGCACACTGACAGGGACACCCAGCGCCAGCCCCCAGACGAGGATACGGCGGAGCAGTCCCGCATGGGCGGACAGATCGGCGTAGATCTTTTCCCGGCCCACGGCATATCCGATCAT
Organism: Bacteroidales bacterium; assembly: GCA_017454335.1. Taxonomy (GTDB): domain Bacteria; phylum Bacteroidota; class Bacteroidia; order Bacteroidales; family UBA932; genus Cryptobacteroides. The sequence goes on from JAFTDE010000012.1 coordinate 28,148, forward strand.
GAAAAGTCCCAGCACCTTGAAGAAACGGTAGCCGGAGACAAACTCCCACATCCGCTCCACGGCCCCCTGGTGCAGGAACTGCAGGACCTCCCGGTAACTGTGCGCATCCGACAGCCAGGTTCCGAAATTGGCTTCGGTGATGCCGTACATCGCGCAGATCCGCCACTGCTCACGCTCCAGCGGATCCGAAAGGCTCGTCCCGAAAACGGCCTCGCACAGGACCGGCAGCAGCAGGAAGACAGCGGCCACGGACAGGATGGAGCGCGTGGGCAGTTTCCGGAACAGCGGCAGAAGCATGCCCATGGCTGCGTACAGCATCAGGATATCGCCGCTCCAGAGCAGCAGCAGGTGCCCCAGACCGATCAGCAGCAGGACGCACATCCGCCGGTAGAAGGTCTTCAGGGCGCCGCCCGCATTCTCCAACTGGATGCTGAATCCCATTCCGAACAGGATCGAGAACAGCGTATAGAACTTGCCGTCCACCAGGAAGGTCTGCACGGCACGGGTGAACAGGTCCGTCCGCGTCCAGGTATCCGGGCTGGAAAAAGTCCACAAAGAGAACTCCGGGAAGTTTGCCAGGATGATTCCCAGGATGGCAAAGCCCCGGAGTGCGTCCAGGATGACGTAACGTTTCTTCTCCACCTACTCGCTGACCTTCTTGACGCGGAGCAGCAGGTACGGGCGGTCCGGCAGGCGGACGGCACCGTGGTGGGCGTCCTCGAAGCGGTAGCGGGTCGTACCCGGAACCAGCTCGAAGGTGCCGGCCCAGGGCGTCACCGTCATGTTCCAGGTATCCAGGATCTCCACCGTGTACTTGTCACCGGCCTTCGGCGCGCCGCCGTAGAGGTTGTTCTTGGCCGGCAGGTCGAAACGCCACTCGGGCATCGTCTGCTTGCCCAGATAGATGAGGTAGTAACCCGGACCGGCCGTGCTGGTGTAGGAATCCCAGCTGCTGTCCGCGAGGCCCAGCGGGTTGGGCAGGTCGCCCAGGACCTCGTTGCGCAGGAAGTTGATGCGCTTCCAGCACTCGCCGTGGAAATCGCCGCCGAAAGCCAGGTAGTTCGTAAAATCGTCGCTCGGACCGGAATTGTAGCATTCCGCGTGCGTGACATAGGTCCCGCACATCAGGCCGTTGTACATCCGGTGCAGCATCTCCTCGCCGCTGAGGATGCCCCAGCGGGCACCGTTGTTGCCCTCGTAGCAGACTTCGTCGAAGATGACGGGCTTCTTGTAGATGTTGCGGATCGTGAACGCATTGCCGGCGTCCATCACGGGCTTGTGGTCCTGGATGCTGGTGTGCGTGAAGATCGGATTGCTGTAATCGTAATATACGGCGGTGTATCCGTGGATCGAGACCGGATGGCCGTAGGGATCGCCGTCCACGACCTGCTTGGTCATATCCACCCAGTAATCGTACGGGACCTGGCGCAGGCCGCCGAACTCATTGGCCATCGACCACCAGATGTTGCGGAACGAAGCATAACGCGCCGTGATATAGCTCAGATAGCGCATGTTGGCCTCCAGCGGCATGCGGTCGAAGCCCCAGCGGCCGCCGTCGTACGGATGGAAGAGGATCAGGTCCATCTCGACGCCGATCTCCTGCAGGGCCTGGATGCGGTCCTCGACATAGCGGAAATAGCGCGGATCGAAGTGCTGGTAGTCCCAGCTGCCGTCCGCATTCTTCAGGAAGGGATAGATCTCGGGATACTCGATATTGAGGTTGTGCAGGAAGAAGAGCGAACGGACCTTGTTGAATCCGGAAGCCTTCAGGGAAGCGACCGTCTTGGCGGGATAGTCCCCGGGAACATGCATCCAGTCATAGGACGTGGTGCCGACCGGATAGTAGCGGGTGCCGTCCGCATACTTGAAGTGCAGGCCGTCGATCTCGACCGGGCCGTGGTTGCCCTCGGACGGGGCGACGCAGTCGAACGCACCCCGCTTGCGGTTCAGCGCGGAGACGTTGCTGGAGGTGACAAAGGTCCAGTGGCCCTCGCTGCCGGGCATGAAGCGGATCACGAAGGTGTCGTCGCCGTCGTAGAATCCGCGCACGGTCATCTTGTCCGTCCCGTTGGTGAACGTCGCCGTCAGCTTGACGTCGAAGGGATTGGACTTGACAGAGGCCTTGTAGGACACCTCATAACGGCCCCAGCGCTCGACCTGGCCCTGGGCAAAGCTCGCCACCGTCAGCAGCAGAGCGGTCAGAAAGAAGAAGAGTTTTTTCATGATTGGATGGATGATTAGTCAAATATAGCAAATTATTCTTATCTTCGTGAAGCATACGAACACTTAATAACCGACTTCAATATGAAAAGAGCCCTGTACGCGATCTGCATGATCGCCGGATTGCTGTCCCTGCCGTGCCATGGCCAGCAGCGCCAGCAGATTGACGTTTCCCCCTACGTCAACGACTACAGCAAACCCTTGCGCGAAGTGCTCGCGGAAGTCTCCGAACAGTTCGGCGTCCGGATCAATGCGGGCAGCGTCCCCGCGGACCTGATGGTGGACCATGCCGAATTCCGCATCCGCCCCTGGGACATCGAGCAGACCCTCGAAGCCCTGCTCTGGCCCTACGGATACAACGCCGAATGGAACAACGGCAACGGCAACCCCTACTACAGCGTCTCCGCCTACCGGCACTCCCGCCGCAATCCCTACGAGGGCCAGGCCCTGCTGGACTGGCTGGCCGCCAAGTACAACGACCTCCCCTCCTGGGAAGCCCGCAAGGCCGTCCTTCGCGCCGACATCCGGCACAACGTCGGGCTGGACAAACTGCCCGAGCATTTTGACGGCAAGGTGATCCTCAGCAAGAAACGCACGTACGGCAACTACTCCGTCCAGGACCTCGCCCTGGAGGTGCTGCCCGGCCTGTACTGCACCGGCGCCATCTACTGGCCCAAGAAGACCGTCAAGGGCGGCACGCCGGTGGTCATCAACCCGCACGGCCACGGCCAGCCCGGCCACGCGCAGGAGCAGGTCCAGCGCCGCTGTGCCATGGAGGCCCAGATGGGATGCATCGCCATCTCGTTCAGCATGTTCTGCAACGGCCCCGCGCCGCAGTTCAACCCCGCCTACCACAGCACCGGCCTTGCCCAGCCGTACAACGTGCTGTGCGCGGAGCGCCTGATCGACTACGCCCTGGGACTCAAGGAGACGGATCCGACCCGCATCGGAATGACCGGATGCTCCGGCGGCGGCAGCCAGACCATGTTCGTCACCGCCATTGACGACCGCGTCACCCTGGCGATTCCCGTCGTGATGATGTCCTCGTACTTCGCCGGCGGCTGCGCCTGCGAGAGCGGCACCCTGATCCACCGCAGCGCCGGCGGCACCGGCAACGTGGAGATCGCCACGATGTGCGCCCCGCGGCCGATGCTGATCATCTCCGACGGCGGCGACTGGACCGCGATGAACCCGGAGATCGAAATCCCCTTCGTCAAACGCACCTACGGATTCTACGGCGCCCTGGACAAGATCGAGCACGTCCACCTGCCGATGGCCCAGCACAACTACGACGCCGAAAAGCGCCAGGCCGCCTACAGCTTCCTGGCCAGCCGCTGGGGCCTGAAGACGGACAAACTGCGCGGTGCCGACGGACTCTTCGACGAGAGCGGCTGCGTCGTCGAGAAGACCGAAGACATGAACATCTGGAATGCCAAGGGCGTCGTCAAGCCCGAGAATTTCATCACGGACATCGACGATGTCGTAGAACTCTTCCACTGGGAGAAGAACGCCCGGTAAACCCGGACGGAAGCAGCATCACTTGAAACGCTGCCAGAGCCTGTTTTCGATGCCTGCCGGCAGCAGGCGGACCAGCGCGGGCAACAGCAGATTCATCAGACCCGGCGCCACCACACGGTGGCGCTTTTCTACGCCGCGCAGCGCCCGGCGGACCAGCCATTCCGACTTGTGGACCAGGCCCAGGGCCAGGCCAACGCGCATCAGGCCGGGCTTGATCCCGTACAGCGGCGTATCGATCGCGGCCGGACAGACCGTCGTGACATCCACCCCATATGGACGGTATTCAAACCACATCGACTTGCCGAAACTGCGCAGGTAGGCCTTGGTCGCGGCATACAGGGTGATGCCCGGGGTCGGCAGTTTCGCCGTCACCGACGAGACCAGCAGGACCGCTCCGCTTCCGCGGCGTTTCATCTCTTCGCCGAACAGCAGGCACAGGCGCGTGGGCGTGCTGACATGCAGTTCCAGCATCGCATCGACCCGCCGGCGGTCATCGGGCAGGCTGAGCTCCTTGAAGAAAAACATCCCTGCATTGAGGACCAGCAGGTCGGGCATGAAAGCGCGTTCCCGGCAGAAGGCGAACAGCTCGTCCGCCGAGGAGGAAAGCGCCAGGTCCATGCAGTGCGTAAGGACCTCCACCCCGTAGCGGGCGGAAAGATCCGTCCGGGCCTCTTCCAGCGCTTTTTCCTGGTTGCTGACCAGCAGCAGGCGGCATCCCCGTCCAGCCAGTTGCCGGGCGTATTCCAGGCCCATCCCGGAACTGCCTCCGGTCACGAGGGCCGACATGCCCTGACAGATTTTCATACCCCTTTTTCCGAATCAAAGATCTTTTCCATCATCTGCCATTTCTCATCGCTGCGCGCGTCGGCGGCACATCCTTGGAACTGAGAGACATAGGCCTCCCATTCCGCCTGCCGCGGCAGGGCGGCCAGACGGGCGCTGTCCCGCTCCCAGTCGAAATCGTCCACCGTGTCGCAGATCATGAACAGCCGGCGGCCCCGGCGGTAGATCTCCATGCCCAGGATGCCCACCTGGTGCTGGCCTTCGATCACTTCCGGCCACACATGCGCATGGGCCTCCACATAGCGGGCGATCATCTCCTCGTCATCGACGAGCTCCAAAGTCTGGCAGTAGCGTTTCATCTGTCTTCAATCGGGATATACGCATTCTCGTCGGTGATGCAGCGGTAGGCCGGACGGATGATGCGGCGTCCCTCGAAATTCAGCTCTTCGTTGCGGTGGGCGCACCATCCCACGATGCGGGCCATGGCGAAAAGCGGGGTGTAGATCTCGCGCGGAATGCCGATGCAGTCATACACGAAACCCGAATAGAAGTCCACGTTGGCGCACAGCGCGCGCACGTTGGGGTGCAGTTTGCAGGTCGTCGCGATGGCCACGCGCTCGACCCGCTCCATGAATTCGAACTCATCCAGGCGGCCCTTCTCGATGGCCAGGTCGCGCGCCATCTCCTTCAGCAGGACCGTACGCGGATCCGAAAGCGTATAGACGGCGTGTCCGATGCCATAGACCAGGCCGCTCCGGTCCAGCACCTCGCGGTTCAGGATGCGGGTGATGCAGTCCTCGATCTCCGCCTCGTTGTTCCAGTTGGAAACCTCGTCCTTGAGGTACGCGAGCATCTCGCAGACCTTGAGGTTGGCGCCGCCGTGCTTGGGACCCTTCAGGGACCCGATGCCCGCCGCGATGGAAGAGAAGGTGTCGGTGCCGGTCGACGAGGTCACGCGCACCGTGAAGGTGGAGTTGTTACCGCCGCCGTGCTCGGAATGCAGGATCAGCAGCAGGTCCAGCGTCCGGGCGTCCAGTTCGGTGTAGTCGGCGCCCTTCAGCATGAACAGGAAATTCTCCGCCAGGCTCAGGCCGGGCTTGGCGTCGCGGATGTGCAGCGAGCGGCCGTGCTCTTTGTGGCGGTACATATTGAATGCATATGCAATCGTCGTCGGGAACTTGGAGATCAGTTCGATGCTCTGCCGCATCAGGTTGTCCCGGGACGTGTCGTCGGGATTCTCGTCGAAGGTATAGAACTCCATGACGCTGCGCGCGAGGATGTTCATGATGTCATCCCCTTCCAGCTCGATGATGTGCAGGATGGTCTGGTGCTCCAGCGGCATGTTCTCGAAAATCAGTTCCTTGAAAGCCTGCAGTTCCTCCGCATCCGGCAGGCGGCCGGACAGCAGCAGGAAAGCCACTTCCTCGAAACCGAAGCGCTTCTCGCGGATGATGGCGTGGACCAGGTCCTTGACTTCGTATCCGCGGAAGAACAGCTGGCCCTCGATCGGCTGCGGACGGCCTTCCGCATCCCGTTTGTAACCGACGACATTGCCGATGTTGGTCAGACCGACCAGCACGCCGGACCCGTCCTCGTTGCGCAGGCCGCGCTTGACGTCCAGTTTCTTGAACAGCTCGGCATCCATCCGGGTGCTGCGCTTCATCTCGTCGGAGAGTTTGTAGATCAGGTATTCCTGTTTGCTTCTGTGTGTCATAGCCGTGCTTTCAAAACGTCATTGTTTGCATAGGTAGTTCAGGGCAGACCCCGCACGCAGCCATTCGATCTGCTGGAGGTTGTAGGAGTGCTGGGCGGCAAAGGATTCACTGCTGCCGTCGGCATGGTGCAGGACGATCCCGACGGGGCTTCCGGGCGCGATGCCGGCGCATTGCACGCTGATCCGGTCGTCCTGGAGGACCTTGTCGTAATCCGCGGGATCGGCGAAGGTGAGAGCCAGCACGCCCTGCTTCTTGAGGTTCGTCTCGTGGATGCGGGCGAAGCTCTTCGCCAGGATGACCTTGACGCCCAGGTAGCGCGGTTCCATCGCCGCATGCTCGCGGCTGGACCCTTCGCCGTAATTCTCTTCGGCCACGACGATGCTGCTGCCCAGCTGCCGCGCACGCGGCGCGACGGGACCGGAGGTGCCGGTGAAGGCATCCACCGCCCCCAACAGCAGGTTGTCCGAGATGTTCTGCAGGTGACCGCGGAAACGCAGCCAGGGACCGGCCATCGAGATGTGGTCCGTGGTGCACTTGCCGCGGGTCTTGATCAGCAGCGGCAGCTCCTCGAAGTCCTTTCCGTCCCAGGGCGCGAAGGGCTCCAGGCGCTGGATGCGCTGGCTGGAGGGATCGATCTCGGGATCCGGGCTGCCGGCGACCGGCGCCACATAGCCGGAACGGTATTCGGCAAAGCCCCGCACGGGCAGTTCCGCCGCGATCGGGACGAAGGAGTCCAGTTCGGCGGGAATCTCGAAACGGCCGCTGAACGCGAAGGCGACGGCGATCTCGGGCGAGGTGATGAAGGCGTGCGTGGCGGGATTGCCGTCCGCGCGCTTGGCGAAATTGCGGTTGAAGCTGGTCACGATGGCGTTGCGGCGCGTGTTGTCGTCCGTCTTGCGGGTCCACTGCCCGATGCAGGGTCCGCAGGCGTTCGCCATCACGACGGCGCCGCATTCGCGGAAGGCGTCCAGGATTCCGTCCCGCTCCGCCGTCTGTTTGATCCGTTCACTGCCGGGATTGATGATCAGCTGGGCCTTCGGCCGCAGCCCGGCGTACAGGGCCGCCCGGGCGACCGATGCGGCACGGGCGAGGTCCTGGTAGGAGGAATTGGTGCAGGATCCGATCAGGCAGACCTCCACCTGGTCCGGATAGGCGCTGCGCTCGATCCGCTCCGGCATGTCCTGCAGGGTGCAGGCGGCATCCGGGGTGAAAGGACCGTTGACATGGGGTTCCAGCGTATCGAGGTTGATCTCGATCACCCGGTCGTAGTATTTCTGCGGTGCGCTCAGCACTTCGTCGTCTGCGCGCAGGTTCATTCCGTTCAGCACGGCGTAGGTTGCGACGGTCGCCCGGTCCGTGGCCTTGAGGTAGCGCACCATCGACGCGTCGAAGGGGAAAAGCGAGCAGGTCGCCCCCACCTCGGCGCCCATGTTGCAGATGGTGGCCTTGCCGGTACAGGAGAGGCTCTCGGCACCCTTGCCGAAGTATTCGATGATGGCGTTCGTCGCACCCTTGACGGTCAGGATGCCGGCGAGCTTGAGGATCACGTCCTTGGGCGAAGTCCAGCCCCGCAGCGATCCGGTCAGCTTGACGCCGATGATCCGGGGCATGCGCAGTTCCCACGGCATGCCGGTCATCACATCCACGGCATCCGCTCCGCCCACACCCACGGCGACCATGCCCAGACCGCCCGCATTGGGGGTATGGGAGTCCGTTCCGACCATCATGCCGCCCGGGAAGGCGTAATTCTCCAGGACGATCTGGTGGATGATGCCGGCGCCGGGTTTCCAGAATCCGATCCCGTAACGCGCGGCGGCGCTGCGCAGGAACCCGTACACCTCGCGGTTGGTCCGGTTGGCCTTCGCCAGATCCGGCTCGGCCCCGTCGCAGGCGCAGATCAGGTGGTCGCAATGGACCGTCGTCGGAACGCAGACCCGCTCGCGTCCGGCGTTCATGAACTGCAGCAGGGCCATCTGG
>JAFTDE010000013.1 GCA_017454335.1 Bacteroidales bacterium
ACAGTCGGGCGCGAGGAGAGCCCTTAAGGCGAGCTCCCCGTAGCGTCCGTACTGTAGCCGTCGCACGTCGTATATTGCGGCGGCGATGCCGTGAAAATAGTTGATAAAATGTTTGGAAAAGTCTTAGAATACGCTCCGAGTAATCTGAGGACCGGGGGACAGTTCCGCAGCGGAAATGCTTGAAACGCGAGAGCGTTTTGTATTGCATTTTCCGCGCGGAAGCTCGTCCCCCGGGACAATGATAGATGATATATGATTATTCGGGAAAAGCGAGGGAATAAGGGCCGTAGCTGCCGGAGAGGGCCTGGACCTTCTCCAGGAGCTTCGGATCCAACTGGATGGCCTGGATACTCTCCAATTGCCGCAAAGAATGCAAATCCGTACAGACGAAACTGTACATATCCTTATTCATCAGATGATTCAGGATCTTCATCGACGCCGGACCGTACGCCCCCGTCAGGGACAACCAGTTCAACTGGAACCGGCACCCCATGTCCTGGAAACGCTCGAAATCCGACAGACTGTCCACCATGTACAGATACCGCTCCGGATGCGCCAGAATAGGCTTCTTACCCGCCATCACCAGGGCAAACACCGTATCCTCCAGATTCTCGCTCCGGAAATAATACGACATCTCGATCAGGATCGACCCGTCCGCATAGGTCAGCAGATCCGGATCCTGCGCACGCTGCTCGAAATCCTTCACCACCATATACTCCGCCGCCAGCGCCGTCCGCACCCCCCACTCGGCGGGGATACGCGGCACCAGGTCCGCATACACCTGCCGGAAATGCGCCTCCGTCTCGTCCGGATACACATCCGGATTCTTGTGCGGCGTGAAGACGATCTCCTTCACCCCCGCTTCGGACAGGCGACGGATCGCCTCCAGGGAATCCTCGGCACGGCGGAACCCGTCATCCACCCCCGGCAGGAGGTGGTTGTGCACATCACGCGGGGGCAGGACGATCGCCTGCTTCTGGGGTTTGCGATGCCAGAACATCGCCCTTAGGATTTGACGTCCGGTTTGGACGGCGTCTTGGTCTTGGTCTTGGTCTTGGGCTCGGACTTGGTCTCGGTATCCTCCGGCTTCACGGCATCCTCAGCCGCCGGGGCGTCCTTGTCCGCATAACCGTAACCATAGCCGTAGCCATAGCCGTATCCGTAACCCTTGCCGTATCCGTAACCGCCGTAACCATATCCGTAACCGTAGCCCTCGCCATAGCCGTAACGGTACTTGTTCGCGGCCATGTTGAAGTCGTTCAGCACGATGTTGACATTGCGGATCGGATTGGTCTTGCTGTGCATCGCCGCATCGATCTCCTTCAGGAGTTTCAGCTGCGTGTAATCGGCACGGACCACGTACAGGGTCGCATCCACGAAGGGATTGATCAGCGACGAGTCGGCAACCGGGATGTACGGGGCGGAGTCGATGATCACATAGTCATAGCGCTTGCGCAGTTCGGCGATCAGTTCTTCCTGCTTGCCCTGCGACAACAGCTCCGTCGGGTTGGGCGGCACCGGACCGGCAAAGATCAGGTCCAGGTTGTGGCTGGCCCCGCTCTTGGTGATCAGTTCATCGATACTCTCCGTCTTGCCGATCATGTATCCGACCACCGAATGCATGCGGTTGTACTGCGCATCGAAAATCTTGTGCAGGGAAGGTTTGCGCAGGTCCATACCAACCAGGACCACCTTCCGGCCCGTGTGGGCCAGGGACAGGGCGATGTTGGACGCCACGAAGGACTTGCCCTCGCCCGGCACGGACGAAGTCACCTGCAGCACGTGCGCATCCGGCAGGTACTGGATGTTCGACCGCAGCATACGGAAGGATTCGGACAGCGAATCGCGCCCGCTCTTCGGGATCAGCATATAGGACTCGGCGCCACTCTTGGGCAGCACGGCCAGCACGGCCGCATCCACCGCATCCTCGACATCCGCCTTGGTCTCCACCTTGGTGCGCAGTTGCGTGCGGAGCCACACTACTGCAGGCGGAAGAAGGAATCCAAGAATCAAGGCCAACAGGTAAATCATCTTGCTGTTCGGAGAAACGGGACGATTCGATCCGAAAGCAGACTCAATCACGCGGAAATTATCCGCCTGTGAATACATCGCAATTTGGGCCTCTTCACGTTTCTGCTGCAGGAGGAGGAACAGCGGTTCGATCACCTCCATCTTACGGGACATCTGCTGCAATTCGAACTGTTGCTGCGGGATGTTCGACATCGTGCGTTTGCTTTGACCCAAGGTCTTTTCCAGTTCGCGCTCACGAATCGTATAGACCTTCACCAGGTTAGCGATGGACAATTCAATGCTCTTGCGGCTGTCTTCCAACTGAGAGTTCATACTCAGCACGCGCGGGTTTGTCTCAGACGAATTAGCGACCATCCGGTTGCGCTCGGAAACCAGCGAATTGTAACTGGAAATAATCGAGTTAAGGCCAGAGTCACTGACACCAATGTTCGTCGGAATGACCTTGTAGGTCCCTTCAGGGGACTCAGCCAGGTAATTGGTAATCATATCCAAAACCTGCAACTGCAGACGCACATCCGTCAGTTGATTCTGGTAGTTCATGTCCGAACTGACCGCCGCACTGGTCTGGGAACTCAAATCCACCACGACACGCGAAGACTGGTAATTGCGAATATCCTGCTCGGCGCCCTCCAATTGCTTTGCGATTTCGCCTAATCGTCCATCAATAAAATCAATAGTGCTAAGTGTTGTTATATTCTTATAATCCCGAGACTCCTGATTAGTCTTTGCAACCAAAGCATTAATAATATCTTCAGCACGACGAGGAAAAACATCCGTCATGGAAACGAAAACGACATCATTTTGGGTCATACGGCTATTTCCTTGTGTCTCCGCTATGAGCTTGCCAGCGAACCCCAGCGCCGTAGCAAAAGGCGTATTCCATGTCGTGACATACTTATCTCCTTTGATCATTTCGGCCGGTGTATCCAGAGTGAGTATCAAACTGAATCCAAATCCTTCGAGATCAACAGGATCACCATAGTTGTATTGTTTCTGGGCGGGCTTAAATTTATGACCGTTTACCCGCATTTCTCTGATTGTAAAAAAATCGTTGTTGCGATGTTTGAATTCCAGATAAATGCTAGAGGGATGCATAGCATCCGGATACAAAGGATCCTGAGTTACCGTCATAGAGAAAGGATGGTTCGTATAGAATTCAACTCGCTTAAAATCAAATAATCCACGACCAAACTTAACACGATCAGCAATGGGAAGACGATACTGATAATACCGGGTATTCAAGTCAAGATCCTCAACAACTTGACTCATCAAGGTCGGGCTTTTAAGAATAAAAATCTCATTATCTACCCGTTTAGTCACGGTACGACCGCTCAACTCAGTCAATAATGACATTTCGGCATTGTTACCGTCATTGCGATTCAGCATAATCCAGGCAGTGCGCTGATAGGTCGGAGTCTGCATCCGAACAATGAAAAATGCAATCAAAAGGGCCGCGCACATTGCCCCAACAATCCACCAGCGCAGGCGCCAGAAGAAATCCAGGATTTCCCGAATTTTAACACTCCCCTCGTCCGACACTTCCTGGTCAGTGTGGCGGTAATTGTAACGATTCTCTTCCATATTAACGGCCGATAAAACTGATGATAGCAATAAGCGTTGTAATGGATGAAAGGATGGTGCTCCAGATACCCGTAGCGGTTGTCGCGGTCATCACACGCGTTGCACTGGGCGGGATATACAGCACATCGTTCTGCTGCATGTAGAAATACGGAGACTGCAGAATGTCGCTATTGCGCAAATCAATCCGAACATGGGTCTGAACGCCATCCACCTCACGGATCAGCAAAATATCCTCCCTCTGGGCAGTCAGATTCAGATCGCCCGCACGACCTAAGGCCTGCAGTATATTAACTTTCTCCGAATCAAATGTATATGTACCAGGTGATCGAACCTCTCCCAAGACGGTTATTTTATAATTTTTGAATCCAACATAGACAATCGGCTCTTTGACATCCTTACCAATCTCCTCCGTCAAATAGTTAACTAGATCATTTCTAGTCATGCCCTCAACATGAATCTTCCCCAAAATTGGAAAATCAATGTTACCCTGCGGATCCACCAAATATGAAAGTGTGGACTGCTCCGGGTTGTAACCCGCTGTAGAACTCGACATTTCCCCCAACGTCAAATTATACGGTTGTGTAACCGATTTATCTGGTCCACTGATAATAATCGTCAACCGGTCATCCTTCTTGATGACAGCTTCATACTCGGTCGTCAGTTTATTCAACTGCACGTCGTCAATGTCCTGGAAATACAGGATCTGTTTGGAGGTGGCGCAGCCCACGGCCAGGCACACCAGGGCGGCCAGTGCGGCCAGTCTATAGAAATGTCTCATAGTTGATAATATGCATATTTATCAGTTTACAAATATACGGATAAAATTCAGGAATTCCAACAGGTTTTCACGGCCCGTCCCGGCACAGTATTTGCGCACAGGCAGCGTCAGTATTATCTTGGGTCTGTATGTCTGAAAGACTTCTGCTGCCGCTGTGTGCGGCCCTTCTGCTCTGCGGCGTGTCCCTGCGCGCCCAGGAAATGGTATCCACCGTCGCCGAGACGGGTCTGAAGAAAACCATCAGTTACCATGTCGAACAGTTCACCGACGTCCGCGACAAGAAACTCGTGGACGTGATGATGAAGATGCCAGGCCTGTCCGTGATGCCCGGATTCGGCATGATCAGTTACAACGGCATGTTCGTCTCGACCATCTACGTCAACGGCATCGACATGGTCGGTTCCGACTACGAGACGGTCTTCAACATGAAGCCCGAAGACGTGGACCGCCTGGAGATCACGGAGAACCATGTGGACATCAAGATCATGGAAGGCCTGCAGTACAGCGGGGCCGCCGGCATCAACGTCATCCTCAAGGACGGCGCGGGCAGCTGGAGCGGCGCCGTCAAGGCCGGCCTGGGGGCCGCGCCGCTGCTGTACAGCGGGGAGGCCCATGCGATGAACATCGGCAGCAAGACCCAGACCTCGATCGTGCTGAAGGCGGACAACACCGGACAAAACCTCGGCAGCACCCTGGGATCCACGACGGATTTCAGCAGCTACGGCCTGCAGGAGTTCCTGGACATCCATCCCTCGCTGGCTCCGCTCTCGGAAGAGCGCGTCCGCCAGAACAACAGCCTCTTCGGCAACATCAACAACACCTTCCGCCTGTCGGACGACTACCAGCTGAACCTGCAGCTGTCCCTGCACAGTGACCGCCTGCACTCCTCCAGCTACGACGAAACGACCTATTTCTTCGACCAGGGCAGCCTGACCAACGCCAGCGGCGAACAGGCCCGCCTGCGCCAGCGCGACATCAACGCCAGCCTCAGCCTGCTGGCAAACACGGCCCAAAAATACCTGCGCAACGACCTGACCTTCACTTCGCGCTGGAACGAGGTCAGCAAGTCCCTCAGCGGCTTCCTGCCCAGCGAACAGGCCGTCACGACGCGGCCGCTGGACCTGGTCAACTCCCTGACCTACAAGTTCCCCGTCGGACGCAACGTACTCAGCATCAACTGGGAGACGGCCTATATCAGCAAGCCCCAGACGATGCTGCTGGACCGCGAGCCCGAGCACCACGTCCAGTCGGTGCACACCCGTACCTTCAACACGGACCTGAGCGCTTCGTACAACGTGGCGCTGGGCCGATTCACCCTGGCCTTCACCGCCGGCGCGGCCGCGAACCGATGGCTGTTCGACTCACAGCTGTCCCCCATCCCCGAGATCCAGTCCCGGGACAACGACTCCGAACTGAGCTTCATCAAGGGATATGGCATGGCCAGCGCGACCTACCTGACGGACAAGCTCCAGCTCCAGCTGTCCCTGCCCGCGAATTTCTACCACTACGCCTATGAGGACGCGCTGCGTCCCGGCGAGGACTCCGCGCGCAACAAGTTCTATTTCTCGCCCATGCTGTCGGTCAAGTACGAAGTGAACAGCAACCTGTCCCTGAGCGGGTCGCTGTCCTCGATGGACCAGGACCTGAACCGCTGGACGATGTTCACGGGCATGGTGCTGTGCGACTTCCAGTCCGTCAGCACCGGCATCATCGACTACACCACCAGCAACAGCAAGTCCGCCTCGCTGTCCTTCTCGTACCGCCATCCCGCGACCTCGTTCTTCCTGAACGGATCGGCCATGCGCACCTGGGGCTGGCAGGCCCAGACCACGACCAGCGACCTTGTCGGCAACTACATCATCACCCAGTACATCCCCGATCCGAACCGCCTGCGGACTACCTCGGACAACGTCAGCCTGAGCGTCAGCCGCGGCATCAACGCGCTGCGCGGCAAGGTGGGCCTGTCGCTGAGCTATTTCGGGAACCGCTCCGCGCTGTCCCGCAACGAGGTGCTGATCCCCTACTCCTCGGGGACCTACACGGTCGGGCCGAACATCAACGGGCGCCTGCTGAACTGGTGCAACATGATCTACTCGCTCAACTACTCCTACACGGACTTCCGCCTGAACGGCCGCAGCCCCGAGGAGAGCCTGGCCTCGACGACCCACTCCCTGACCCAGTCGCTGGAACTTATCTTCACGCCCTGGCAGAAGTTCAACTTCAGTTTCCTGGGCGAACACTACATGAACCAGCTGACGGACGACCAGTTCAAGAACCTGGTCCTGGTGGACTTCAAGGCCGAATACGACCTCAACGAGCGCTGGCAGCTGATCGCCTCGGTCACCAACATCCTCAACCAGGACACCTACGACTACAAGCTGATCAACAGCATGATGGCCATCAGTTCCTACACCTCGTACCACATCCGTCCCCGCAACGTCCTCCTCAGCCTCTACTTCAAGTTCTGAGTTCGTTCTTTGCCCAAAAAGCGTTATCTTTGATTCCGACCACAAGATAACGCCATGAAACGAATGCTGCTCCTCCTGTCCCTGGTCTGCACCGCGGCGATGCTGCGCGCCCAGGACGACGCCCTGCTGTTCCACCAGTCCTGCGACCGCGACCTGGTCGCGGACTACGCGGCGGGCAGCCCCACGCCCAATTTCTACAAGAACATCGGCCTGATTGGAGACGGTGCCCGGGGCAGCGCCTTCCACTGCGGATACCGCCAGTTGCTGTCCTACTGGGCCCCGGGCAACATCTACGCCCAGCGCGGCACGCTCGCCTTCTGGTGGCGCGCCGGGGACGAGCCCTACACCGAGACCGAATTCCCCATCTTCCGCGTGGGCTTCGCCGACCATACCAGCTGGGACATGTGCTGGCTGCGCATCGACTGGAACGGCCACGGATTCGACGCCTTCGTCACCGACAACAACCTCGTCCGCGTGCGCGTCTCGACCACGGTCGATCCCCGGCCCGACGAGATGCAGTGGAGCCATTTCGCGCTCAGCTGGGACGAGAACGCCGGCATCCGCTTCTACCTGGACGGGCGGGAAATCGCCCGCCGGGACACCTGCGTCGTGCTGGACTGCGGCCTGGACCAGTTCGGTCCCCACTCCCGCGTCATCTCGCCCTACCAGGTCCAGAGCGCCTACAACATGCAGCGCGGCGGGGACCTGGACGACCTGCGCATCTATTCCCGGATGCTGGAGCCGCAGGAGGTTGCCGCCCTGGCCCGCAAGGAGAGCCCGTCCTTCCCCCGCGGGGAACGGGACCTGGCGTCGGATGCGGTCCGCGGCGAATGGCTGCACCGCTACGGATTCGACGGACCCGCCCCGGCGGTGCTCGGCGATGCGGCGACCACGGTACGGAAGGTCCAGATCAGCGAAGTCTATGACGAGCTGCGCCGTTACTGGAAGTCCAACGACGGCATCCGCGAGACCACCTGGCCCGGCATGTACAATCGTTCCTCCATCGAGGGGCGCAACGACTACTTCCAACTGCCGGACTGGGACTGCTATTCCACTTCCGGATGGTCCGTACGCTGGATCATGCCGGACGAGGAGTGGAACCATCTGGAACTGTACGGCGGCGCCTTCGGGCGGCTGGACGCAGACGGAACGCGCATCGCGGACAAGCCCCGCGGCACGCAGAAGCGCGTCTGGCGCCTGGACCGCACGCGCCGGGGCGGCACGCTGAAGTTCACCAACGAGGTGCAGGAAACCCCCATCGGGGAGTTTGACGCCTACCACGTGCACGCGGGCGACGCTCCGGCCGGGAAGCTGCGGCTGAGCTATACCCTGGGCGGATTCCGCAGCTTCAACGACCCGGCCCTGCTGGAGATCGAACGCTATGTCGGCGGGCGCTTCCAGCCCGAAGAGCGGACGATGATGCTGGCCCTGAACCGCAATCCCCTGCCGGTCGGCGGGGCGAAGAAAGACAAACAGCCCACCCTTCCCATCGTGCACATCGTCATCCCGTCCGGCACCAAGGACCTGGCGATGCACGAGACGCCGCAGTTCGACTCCAACCTGGCCCAGCAGACGGGCATGAGCACCTGGGGCACGGTCTCCTATTCCTGGGACCACATCCACGCCGGTCTGGACGGCATCCGCGTCACGCTGCCCGCCCTGCCCCTGCAGGGGGACGCCCCGGTGCCGATGAACATCCAGGTCAAGGACCCGCTCTGGCCCCTGCGGAACATGCTGGATTTCACATTCAGCGTCACGCCCGGTGAGTCCCGCGTCCTGTGGCTGGACCTGCGCGACCGGATCCTGCCGGACGGCAAGCCCCTGTACCTGACCCTGGCCTCGGCCGCCCCGGAATTCGATGCGGGCATGCTGGAAGGGGCGCGGATCGATCTGGTTTTCAAAGACTATGAGGCGGCGAAGAGCGAGCACATCACCGACCGCATCCTGCAAGTCCGCGACCTGTACGGCGTGCTGGTCGAGGAAGGCACCAAGATCGAGCGCCTGAACCTGTGGAACCGCATCCACGGCGACATGACGGACCTGCTGCGCGTCGATCCGGACAACGAGGTTGGCCGCCAGTACTGGTACAAGTTCTTCCCCGAGCAGGGCGCCCCGGAGGTGGCGTTGCCGGAAGTGACGCCGGGCATGCCCGAATGGGCCTTCTGGCAGCTGCAGGTCCTGCGGGAGAACCGAGACCTGCTGGAGTGGTACATCGACCACCGCCAGATGCCTTACGGCGAGTTCGGCGGCGGGATCTCGGATGACACCGAGTTCGCCAACTTCTTCGCCGGGATGATCCACATGGGCGTCATGGTGGACAAGTCCAAGGAGTCCTTCCTGCGCTTCCTGGGGGCCATCGACCGCAACGGGACCCTGACCCGGGGAATGAGCACCATCATGACGGACGGCCTGCATACCTACGAAGAGGGGGTCGAGACCGTCTGCGGGACCAACATCGCCATGCCGGGCGACCCGCAGCTGTTCGAACGCCTGCTGGAGTCCGCCAAGAGTGTCCGGGACCACATCCTGGGCGTCAATCACGCCGGGCACCTGCACTTCCGTTCGGACTATTTCAGCGCGACCAAGATCGCGGACAAGGGCGTGTGGACCCGCTCCGAGGCCCGTGAGGTCCTGCATCTGGGCCCGGCCATGCTGCTGGGCGAGTTCTTCGGCAACCCGACGGCTCGCGACCTGGTCACCCGCTATGTGGACGGCGTGGTGGCGCATGCGCGCTACGACGGCGGCCGGATGTCCATCCCGACCGAGATCGACTACGTCAGCGACGAGGCTTTCGAGTACACCTCCAGCCTCAGCCATCCCTACATGATGTTCAACTATGCCTGGCACTGGACCGGCAAGCCGGAATTCATGAAGATGATGCAGTCCGCCGGCGGGCCTCGCCCGATCGGATATCCTTCGCGCGAGGCCGCCCGGAACGCCTTCGTCGAGGCCTACAAGACCGTAAAGTTGAATGACTACATCATGCGGGAGGGCAGCACTTACATCGACCACGTCATCGTTTACAGTTCCGAGGTGCAGAAAGCCCGCCTGGGCCAGATCTGCATGTACCGCGGCGCCGACTACATGCCCCTGAACCTCCTGTCCTGGCGCTTCGCCGACCAGGCCGACGCCGAGAAAGTCGCCATCCTGGTGACGAATGCCGGCGAGACGGCCTTCGACGTGGTGTTCTACAACACGACCGACCACCCGGTCCAGGTCGATATGGTCGGATTCCGGGTCCTGAGCGGGACCTGGCGCTGCAACGGGCGCAATGTCGCCTGGGGCAATGACCGGGCGATTCCGCTGGAGATCCCGGCCGGCCGGGAGTACACGGTCTCGATGGCCCTGCGCGGCAAAGGCCGGGACGCCGCCGGCCGGCCGGACCTGGGCATCGGTGTGCCGGATGTCACGGTCGTCGGGCCCGATGCCGTCTCGGATGGCACCTCTGCCGTCTCGGGTGGCGCTTCTGCCGTCACCGTCACGCTGCATAACCTGGGAGGGGTCACTTCCCCCGCAATGGACGTCGTCCTGATGGACGCCTCCGGCACCGTCGTGGCCCGGACCAAGGCCCCGCGCATCCCCGCCCCAACCGACTTCCTGCCCAAGACCGCCACCGTCACCCTCCCCCTCCCGGCAGATCTGGTCGGTGCGGCCACGACGACGGGCCAGAGCAGTGCGCCCGTGACAACAGACCGGGCCGGCGCGGCCCTCGCCCCTGGATCGGACCCGATCAGAGCGGCCCTCGCCGGCTGGCAGATCGTCATTGACCCCGCCAACAAAATCGACGAACTCTACGAATCCAACAACCGCGTGACCCTCTGACCCCGAACCAAGGGAGGGAACCTTGCGGAATTCGCGTTCCCTCCCACCGGAAGCCGTTAGCGGGGAGAGCGAGTTTGAAACGTCGGGACTTTTTGCAGAATAATCGACGATAATTCCGCAAAACATGCTTTGGAAGGTCATTTTGCAGAAAAAACGTCGAAAATTCTGCAAAACAGGGTTCCGATGGGGTAGTTTGCGGAAAAACAGACAATAATTCTGCAAAATCGGTGTCGACAGAGTTAGGGACCCCCGGTCAAGCCGGGGTAACGTCATTGCCGGCCCCCGGATCGTCATTGCCGGCTTGACCGGCAATCTCTTGTGAGTGAATAGGGTCGCAACATCGCAAGACCGGAGCGGCGCCTCGCATGCGAGGCTCGGCGCCTACCGGCCGTAGTGTGTCGGAATAGTTCCGCGGCGATCGTTACCAATAAACGCTGTCGGACCTGCGGCACTGCTGCCGCGCATTACGCGGCGCGGCAGCTACCGGCACGCGGCGGCGGGCTCCCCGAAAGGGCCCGCCTTTCGCGCCGGTTGCCGTGGGAGCGGGGGCGTGAGTTTGAAACGTCGGGACTTTTGCAGAATAATCGACGATAATTCCGCAAAACATACTTTGGAAGGTCATTTTGCAGAAAAAACGGCCAAAATTCTGCAAAACAGGGTTCCGATGGGGTAGTTTGCGGAAAAAATGGCAATTATTCTGCAAAAACGGTGTCGACAGAGTTAGGGCCCCCCGGTCAAGCCGGGCATAACGACAAGGCAAGGCCTCCCGGTCAAGCCGGGGGTGACGGGGATCCGGAGAATAGGACGCTAAGCCCCTGTCGGAACTACTCCGCCAGGAGGGACTGCAGATACGCGCACTTCTCGGGGTTGCCGAGGGTCTTGGTGAGGTTGCAGGAGAGCTTGACGCAGTCGTGCCAGACGCGCAGTTCGGTGATGCGGCCGCGGGTCAGCTTGACCACGATGTTCATCGGGTCCGCCCCCGTCACGTCGCAGGTCAGGAAGGTGCCCACGCCGTAGGAGTCCAGCACGCGCCCCGCGCAGTACTTGTGGATCTCGATGGCCCGGTCGATGTTCAGCCCGTTGCTGAACACGACCTGCTTGGTCGCCGGGTCGATGCCCAGGGACTTGTACTTCGCGATGATCTTTTCGACCTGCTCTTCCTCATTGCCGGAATCCACGCGCAAGCCCTTGTACATCATGGCCATACGCTTGGACAGGTTGCTGAAGAAGACGCGGTCGCCGAAGCAGTCGTACAGGTAGATGCCGTTGTCGCCGTCGTACACGTCGCTGAACTTGCGCATCACGTTGAAGTTGCACTCGAACACGCCGCTGACGTTCTCTTCGAAGCTGATCAGCTGGTGCGACATCGTTCCCAGCGCGCTCAGACGGTATTTCATGGCCAGCCAGACGTTGCTGGTTCCGGTGAACTTGCCGGACCAGGGCTTGCCGCCATTGTACAGCTCCGGGCTCTCCCAGACCTCCTTCATCGCGCGGATGACCATCTCCTGGTGGGCGAAGCTGAAACGCCGCCGCGTGCCCATGTCGCCCAGGACCAGCCCGTTTCCGAAGATCTGCGCCGCCTTGTCCTTGGCGCGCTTCTCCTCCAGGGCTGCATCGTAGTGCTCGAAGTCACCGCGCAGCGCATGCATCAGCTCCGAGATCGCCGACAGGATGGGCATCTCCCACATGATGGTGGAGAACCATTTGCCCCGGACCGTGATTTCCAGGTGGCCTTCCTCGTCCTGGCTGACCGTGACCTCGCGGGGGTTGAAGCGGTATCCGCGCAGGAAGGTGAAATACCACAGCGGCAGGAAGACGCAGGTGTCCCGCATGTAGGTGATCTCCTCGTCGGTGACCACCACGCCGGCCATGCCGTCCAGCTGCTCGCGCAGCAGTCCGGCGAAGCCCTTCGGATACACCTGGTGGTTACGGTCAAAGAAAGTGTATTCGACCTCAGCCCGCGGGTACTTCATCAGAATGTAGTACTGGCAGGTGAACGTGTAGAGGTCGTTGTCCGTAAAATGTCTGACGATCTGTTCCATAACATCGGCAAAGATACAAAAAACCGGGAATATTGTTCCGCAAGGGATTGCCGGTCAAGCCGGCAATGACGTCATGCCCGACCCGATCGGGCATCCCTGATCCCGTCGATAACGATTTTGCAGAATTATTGCCATTTTTTCTGCAAACTAGCCCTTCGGAACACTGTTTTGCAGAATTTTTGTCGTTTTTTCGGCAAAATGCCCCGTCAAGATACCGTTTTGCGGAATTTTCGTCGATTTTTCTGCAAAATTCCCGACGTTTAAACTCGCTCCCCCCCGCCAACGGCAACCGGCACGCGAGGAGAACACTCCCACACAGTTCCCCGCAGCGTGCCGGTAGCTGCCGCGCGGCGTATTGCGCGGCTGCGGTGCCGCGAACTGATGAAGATATATGGAAACGAACGCTCCCAGGGGAACTATTCCGATACACCGTGACCGGGATCCGCCGAGCCTCGTAATGCGAGGCGGAGATCCGGTCCTGCGATGTTGAAACCCTATTTAAACCACTCCAGGCGGGATTCCCAGTCGCGCAGGACCTCTTCGCGCCATTTGCCGACGGTCTCCATCGGGGTGCGGAGGTAGTGGAAGTCGGGGTCGGTGCCGCGGCCCGAGTAGAGGTCGGTGTACCAGTGCTTGCCGACCGGCAGCGGGACCGGCATGATGTTCTCGCCGGAGACACCGTACTTCCATCCGCCGGCCATCGACACGCCGGGCCATTCCGGGGCCACGACATAGTCACCCTCCTGCTCCGGGAACCCGGGAATGGGTGAAGTAATCGTATAATGGAGCGTCGCGGCAGCCTTGGGGGCATAGCGGACCACGTACTCTCCCCCGCCGACATGGTACCCGCGCCAGTCCTGGTCGGCCACCCGCATCGTCAGGCAGACACTGTCCACCGGCACGTCCACGACCGGCCCCCGCAGGTGCCATTCCATCAGCGCATACACCGGGACCGTATCCCGCACGCTCAAAGGCCCCGTCACCAGGAACTTCGGCGAGATGTCCATCGGCTCGAAGCGTCCGCCCCAGTGATCTTCCAGCGGATTCTCCGGATCGCCCGTCATCAGGTACAGGATCGACGGGGTGTCCCCCATCTTGACGATGCCCTTGGAATAGCGCGTCACCTCATCGCCGCAGGCCCCGGCCCCGCGCAGGCAGGCGTCGAAGAAGCCCATCTGGTATTTGCCCGGATCATCCCGCCGGCCGATGAACCCGGCGTAGGCGGCGTTGTTCTCGATGATCCACAGATCGGGAAAGTGCTCGACGATGTAGGCGTATCCGTTCGATCCCCACTTCTTGTTCGGTCCGCCGATCCAGTACACCCGGATCCGGTCCGCGATGTCCGGCGCGTCATGCAGGGCCTGCGCGACGTCCTCCAGACATCCCCAGACCAGCACCCACAACGGCCGGCTGTCCTTCCGCCGGGCGCATTCCACGATGCGCTTCGACCCTTCGGTCGGCGTCCCGTAACCAGCCAGGGGCGCCTCACCGCGCACCCCCTGGAAAGTCAAATCCCGCAGCCGCTCCGGCGAAGGGAAATCCCGGGAATGACTGCGCAGCACGGGGTAATCCTGTTCGTACAGGTCGATCATCCGCAGGATCTCCTCCTTGCTGCCGGGCCCGTAGGAAGCCGTCGAGACCAGCCCCTCGATGTCGAAGCGGTCGCTGTACATCAGCAGGTGCAGCATCGACTGGTTGTCATCCTCGTCCGTGCCGCCGATGTCGGTGCTGACCAGGATGCGCGGCCGCTCGGAACGCGGCGTACACGAACGCAGGATCCAGCCCGTCACCAGGGCCGAAAGCGCCACCAGCGCCACGAACAGCACGGGCGCCGCCAGGGAGGGATGTTTCCGGAACATGGCCTAGAGCTGGTTGTAGTCCAGGGAGAAGGTGTCGCCCTGGCTGGGATCGCCGGTCGAGAGGCCTTTCTTCAGCCAGCGGGAACGCTGGGCCGAAGTGCCGTGGTTGAAGGAGTCCGGCACCGCATATCCGCGGGCCTTCTTCTGCAGGTAATCGTCGCCGATCTTGGAAGCGACAGCCATGCCCTCCTCGACGTCCCCGGGTTCCAGCGACCCGAACAGTTTGTTGTCATGGTAGGCCCAGACCCCGGCGTAGAAGTCCGCCTGGAGTTCCAACCGCACGGAGATCTGGTTGGCCTGTTTCTCGCTGACGCGGCTCATCTGCTGGTGCGCCTGCGACAGCGTGCCCAGCAGGTACTGCACGTGGTGCCCCACTTCGTGCGCGATGACGTAGGCGTAGGCGAAGTCACCGTCCGCACCGATCTGCTGTTTCATGCTGGTGAAGAAGGACAGGTCCAGATAGACCGTCTGGTCCGCACTGTTGTAGAAGGGGCCCATCTGGGCCGAAGCCGTACCGCTGGCGGTCTGGACATAATCGGTGTAGAGCACCATCTTCGGAGGCTGGTAGGTCAGGCCGTTCTGCTTGAAGATCCGGGTCCAGACGTCTTCTGTACCGGCCAGGATCTGCTTGGAGAACACGGCCAGCTCCTCTTCCTCCGCCGTCGGCTGGCGGCCGCTGGAGACGATCTCCGTCCCGCCGAGAATCTGCCCCGCGTTCTGGATCACGTCCGTCGGGTCGCCGCCCAGCAGCAGGGTGATGATGCCCACGATGATCAGGCCGCCGATGCCGATGCCGCCGGCCGCCTTGCCGACGCTCATGCCGCGCCGGTCATCCACATTCGTACTTTGTCTTCTTCCGTCGAGTTTCATAGTGTCATTCGCTTACGAAGACCAAATATAGCAAGATTTTCTTGGATTTTCGGGGCAGAATCCGTAGTTTTATTACGAATTACAAACAGGTGAAGAAAGACAATCTCGTTCTGACCGGTATGCCGTCCAGCGGCAAGACCACCGTGGGCCGGATGCTTGCCGCATCCCTGGGCCTGTCATTCGTCGATTCCGACGCCGAGATCGTCTCCCGCATCGGGATGCGCATCGCGGACTTCTTCGCAGCCCGCGGCGAGGCGGCCTTCCGCGCCGTCGAGTCGGAGGTAATCGCCGACCTGGCCGCCCGCCGCGGGCAGGTCATCGCCACCGGAGGCGGTGCCGTGCTGGACCCCCGCAACGTCGAAGCCCTCCGGCACAGCGGCACCCTGTTCTTCCTGGACCGGTCCCTGGCGGGCCTGACGCCCACTGCAGACCGCCCGCTGTCCGCGGACGGCGGCCGCCTGGAACGCCTGTACCACGAACGGCGCCCCCGCTACCTGGCGGCCGCCGACCACGTCATCCCCAACGACGGCACGCCCGAAGAAGCACTCGCCGCCATCCTCAACATCCTTCACGACAACAGGTTATGAAACGAATCCTCCCCTTCCTCCTGGCCCTGCTGATCGCCGCCCCCCGCGCCATCGCGGACGAGGGCATGTGGCTGCCCAGCCAGATCGCCCTGCGCATCGCCGACATGCAGGCGAAAGGCCTGAAGATCGGCGCCGACGAGATCTACAACGTCAACCACGCCTCCATCAAGGACGCCGTCGTCCACTTCAACGGCGGCTGCACCGGCGAACTGATCTCCGCGAACGGCCTGCTGATCACGAACTACCACTGCGGCTACCGCTTCATCCAGGAGCACAGCAGCGTCGAACACGACTACCTGCGCGACGGATTCTGGTCGAAGGGACTCGCGGACGAACTGCCCAACCGCAACATCAACGTCCGCTTCCTGGTCCGGATGGACGACGTCAGCGAGCAGGTCCTTCGCGGCGTCACACCGGACATGAGCGAAGCCCGGCGTGACTCGCTGATCGCCGCCAACGGGGCCCCGCTGATCGCGGCGGCCCGCCAGGAAGGCGTGGGATACAATGCCAACATCCAACCGCTCTATTACGGCAACCAGTACTTCATCTGGGTGTACCAGACCTTCACCGACGTCCGCCTGGTCGGGGCCCCGCCCAGCGCCGTCGGCAAATTCGGCGGCGACACCGACAACTGGATGTGGCCGCGCCACACCGGCGACTTCTCGCTGTTCCGCATCTACGCCGACAAGAACGGCAACCCCGCCCCCTACTCGCCGGACAACGTCCCATACCGCCCGAAAAAGCACCTGCGGATGTCCATTGCAGACCGCCAGGAGGGCGATTTTACCTGGGTGTACGGATACCCCGGCACCACCCGCGAGTACATCCACTCCGCCGCGGTGCGCTTCGTCTCCGAGGTTTCCGATCCCAACAAGCACGACCTGCGCACCCTGCGCCTGAACGTGCAGGACCAGTACATGTCAGCCGACCAGGCGGTGCGCATCCAGTACTCCGCCAAGAACGCCAGCGTCTCCAACGCCTGGAAGAAATGGTACGGCGAGATGCTGGGCCTGCGCAAGATGCACACCGTCGAGCGCAAGCAGGCCTTCGAGGCGGCCTTCGACGCCTGGGCCCAGGACCGGCCGGAGTACCGCGGGCTGATCGCAAGACTGGCGGATCTCTACGCCCGGCAGGAGCCCCTCGCGCACGCGGCTGATTATTATACGGAGAGCATCCGCGCGAACGAGATCATCGCCTGGGCGGACCAGCTTCGCACGGCGCTGACCTCCTCCGGCACCACGCCGGAAGCGCTGGACGCCGCGATCGAGGCCTTCTACAAGGACTACTACCTCCCGATCGACCGGGAGAGCTTCGTGCTGCTGCTGGACAAGTACCGTACGGACGTGCCGGCGGCCTACCAGCCGGACTACTTCCGGGACCAGCTGCGCCGCTACGGCAGCATCGCCGCCTGGGCGAAGCAGATCTTCACCCGCAGCGCGCTCATCGACGAAGCCCGCTGCCGGGCCCTCGTCGCCTCCGCCCGCAAGGCGCAGGATCCCGGAAAGCTGCTGCAGCGCGACCCGGCCTTCGCCTTTGCCGAGGCCTTCCGCCGACATTACCAGCAGGCCATCCGCACTCCCTACCTGGAACTCGAACAGCAGATCGAACTCGCGCAGCGCATCTACATGCGTGCCCAGATGGAATTCGACAAGGAACGGACCTTCTTCCCCGACGCCAACTCCACCCTGCGCATCGCCTACGGGCACATCGAGGGCTACTCCCCTTCCGATGCGATCTACTACAATCCCGTCTCCACCCTGGAGGGCGTGATGCAGAAGGACAATCCGGATATCTTCGACTACAACATCCCGCAGGAGCTGCGGGACGTCTATGCCGCGAAGGATTACGGGCGCTGGGAGGTCAACGGGACCGTCCCGATCTGCTTCCTCGCCACCAACCACACCTCCGGCGGCAACTCCGGCAGCCCGGTGCTGAACGGCGACGGCGACCTGATCGGCATCAACTTCGACCGGGTCTGGGAGGGCACGATGTCGGACATCGAGTTCGCCCCGGAGATCTGCCGCAACATCTCGCTGGACATGCGTTATGTCCTCTTCTATATTGACAAGGTCGCGCACGCGACGCATTTGCTGGACGAAATTGAAATCATAGAATAACCCTGCCATGATGAAAGACACCCAACTGCGGGAGTACCTGACTCCCGACCTTTCCGTCGTGACCGTCGAGCCGGCTTCGCACCTGGCCCAGGTCATCTCGCCCCCCTTTGTCATTCCCTCGCCGGAAGAGTTTGAAAACGAAAACGAAGAAGGATCCTGGTCCTGACGATGTGCCCTATGAAAAGACTGCTCTTCTCTGTCCTGGCGGCAGCGGCGCTGCTCCAGGCCTGCACGCTCCGGATCCAGGAGCCTGAAATCGTTACTGAAATCATCGACCCGCTCGCGGGCAAGATGGTCATCCACGCCTCGCTGGAACAGGGCACCAGGACCGGCATGTCCGATCTGAGCGTCATCTGGCTGGCCGGAGACCAGATCCGCGTGTACAACGCCGCGAACCCCTCGGGCGTCGTCTTCACCCTCGATCCCGCCTCCGCCGGATCGGCCAGCGGCAGCTTCGTCGGGGACGAAATCTCCGGAACGGGCCCCTACTACGCCGTGTATCCCGCCTCTGCCGGCGGCGTCCTCAGCGGCAGCTCGCTGGGCATCAGCCTGCCGGAGACCCAGGCCTGGGCGAACGCCAGCTTCGGCAACGGGGCCAACCCGGCCGTGGCCTACGCCGCGGACCTGGAGGACCTGCCGTTCAAGAACGTCTGCGGCGTGCTGAACCTGCGCCTGACCGGATCGGCCACGCTCAGCGGCGTGCGCCTGTACACCGCCGGGGCCGAACGCCTCTGCGGCAGCGGCTACATCGACATGGACTACGGCGTCGACGGGCCGGTGCTGAACCTGACCGGGGATGAGAACATCCTGACGGACAGCCGGGTGCTGACCCTGGACTGCGGGACCGGCGTCGCCCTCAGCGGTTCCGCGCTGGACTTCCGCATCGTCGTCCCGGCCGGCACCCTGGCCTCGGGCTTCCACGTCGAAATCATCGACGACGCGGGCGAATCCATGATCAAGCGCGCGCCGGCCGCGGCCAACAACCGGGTCAACCGCGCGAAGATGCGCTCGATGCCCGCCTTCGCCTATGCGGCGCAGTACAGTCCCTTCCTGCAGAGCAGCCAGGCCGGCATCTTCACCGGCACCCTGACGGGTGGCGTCCCCACGGCCGTGCGCGCGCTCGGGGACGGCGGCCAGTTCGCCTGGAGGACCGTCTCGGACGTCGAACGCAGGTTCCGTTTGCAGGACTGGGCCCAAGGCTACGCCATCGAACTGACCCTGTCCGATCCGGGATCCGTCGGTTCCCTGGCGATGGGAGAGGCCTACGCCTTCGACATCAAGGCCCTGGGCGCCACGAACGGCGTTTCCAGCGCCACCGGCAAGGCTGTCACCCTGATCAAGAAATGGGGCGATACGGGCTGGTTCCTGGACGGGGACAACCGGGCTTACACCATCAAACTGAAGGAGGAATAGACGATGAAAAAGATACTTTCTTTTGCAGCCGTATCGCTGCTTTCGCTGACGATGTTCGCCGCTCCGGTCAGCCCGGAGAAAGCCCTGCAGGTCGCCGGAAAATTCTTCGGGGACGGGGGCGTCCGCGCATCGGCGCTGACGATCGTATGGACCGGGGATGAGGCGGGGACGCGTTCCGCCGCCGCGGAAGCCCCGGCCCTGTATGCCATCAACCGCGCCGGCGGCGGATTCGTCATCGTCGCCGGGGACGACAACGCGCGCCCGATCCTGGGATTCTCGCAGGAAGGCCGCTTTGCCGCCGCCGACATGCCCGCGCACGTAGCTGAATGGATGCGGGGATTGAAACTGTACTGCCGCCAGGCCGCTGCAGGCCCGGCGACGGCAGACATCGCCGTGCTGTGGGAAGCCTTCGAGCCGGCCACCCGCGGCAGCATGATCGATGACACCGTCACGGACGAATACACCGCCAGCCAGACCCTGGCGTGGGGCCAGAGCGGGTATAACAACGCGGAGAACTTCAACATCTACTGCCCGTGGGACGAGACGGCATCGAAACGATCCGTCACCGGCTGCCTGCCCCTGGCCCTGGCTGAAATCATCGCCTGGCAGAGCCTGCACGGATACTCCGTACCGACGACCGGCACCGGCACCGTCGGCGGATACGCCGCCCAAGCCGGATACTACGCCCCCGCCGCCTACGACCTGAGCACCAGCACGTACCAGTGGAATCTGTTCAACACGCGGGATGCCGTTTTCATGTACTACCATGCAAGCGATACCGAAAAGCAGGCCGTCTCGCGGGTGACAGCCGATTTCGGCGCCGCCCTCCAGGCACAGTACTCGGCCGGCTACACCAGCTCCAGCGACGGAGATGTCATCAAGGCCTTCGGCGATCATTTCAGCTACAGCAAGGATGCCGTCCTCCGGCGCTCCGACTCGTATTCGCTGCGCGAATGGAAGGACATGCTGAAGACTGAGATCCAGATTACACCGATGCTGTACTCCGGCCAGTCCCCGTCAGCGGGCGGCCACGCCTTCGTGATGGACGGTTTCGCCCGGTATCTGGAAGATGACGTCTTCCACATCAATTTCGGATGGTTCGGAAACTGCAACGGGTATTACTTCCTGCCGGACCTGGACACGTCCTCGTCCAGCGACGGTTCCGAGAACTGGGCTTACGGCAGCCCGACCACCATTTTCGGATTCCTGCCCGATCCTTCGCACACGACGGAATACGGCAGCCCCTCGCTGACGTTCTTCAATAACGGCTCCGAAGAGGGCGGCCTCAGCGTGAGCACGGCCCAGATCGTCAGGGGCACTCCGTTCAACGTCACCATCAAGCTCATGGTCAACGATGGTCCGACCAAATACAGCGGTCCCATCGAACTGGGTCTGTATGACAAGAACGGCGTCTTGAAAGCCGCACTGGTAGGGATGAACCTGGAAGACATGGTTCCGGGGAGCTACTACCCGCAATTCTCGGCCAACAATATGCTGATCGACACGGACCTGGCGTTCGGCGACTACATCGAACTCAAGTACCTGCCCGCTGGCCAGACAGACCTGCCGGAGAACTACCTCCCGGTGAAGGGCTCCTCGAACGGCCAGATCCTGACCCGGTATCCGGTCTACGGCGCCGCCTTCATCGACACCGATGAAAGCGCGACGGCCGGCAATCCGTACGCCCTGCGCCTGAAGAACGCCGCCTACGCCTACAACGGCCCCCAGTATTCGACCAGCTGGACCGTCACGTTCCCGAACGGAGCCAGACTCGTGGTACCCGGCGACGACGCAGTCTTCACCCCGACCGCAGCCGGCACCTACCACATCACGGCTACCGTCACCAACCCCGGCATGTCCGCCACCCTCGAAACCATCGAGGCCGACCTGGTGGTGAATTGAGTGGGGACGATCCCCTCCCTCGGGGGCGGGGCGACAAAGGGCCCGGAATGCTTCTCCCTGATCTCTCGCATTCCGGGCCCTTGCCGTCCCACCACGCAACGGGTCTGCAACAGACCCACAACAGACCCACAACAGGTCCACAGCGGGTCCGCACTGGGTCCGCAACAGACGCCGCAACGATTTTGCAGAATTTTCGCCGTTTTTTCCGCAAAATGGCATCCCTGTAAATTGCCACCGAAAAGTGAACAGTTTTGCCAACGAAAGTTGAACAGTTAGAGATCGTCTGCAAAGGTATTCATTTTTCTGGTTTTTGCTTCATTTTTCGTTCATTCATCCATTTTTCCGTGGCCTTGATTCTGTA
>JAFTDE010000014.1 GCA_017454335.1 Bacteroidales bacterium
AATCAAACTACGGTTAAACGGACTGAGTCCGGTACAATACCGAACTCAGCACTAATAAAAATCAATTATTAACCGTCCAACTTTTGGGGTTCAGGTCACCCCCAGGGGAGAATAATCGCCCGGG
Source organism: Bacteroidales bacterium (assembly GCA_017454335.1). Classification (GTDB taxonomy): domain Bacteria; phylum Bacteroidota; class Bacteroidia; order Bacteroidales; family UBA932; genus Cryptobacteroides. The sequence continues at coordinate 125 of JAFTDE010000014.1, forward strand.
AGCGCTCTACCAGCGCGACCGTCAGTGCCCCGAATCCGCGTACATTAACATAATCCCATCGGGATTGTGTAACTCCTCGCAAGACCGGCATCTCTCCGCATCAAAGGCATCAATCTGCGACGGTCAGAAGCCCGCTGCGACCGTCCTACAGGCTGCGGGTTAGCACAATCCGGATTATGTTAAGTACGCTCCGTCAGTCAGTTAGCGAGCGTCCTGCCTTCGAACTCCCGGGCGAGGCGGCGGCAGGAAAGCAGCCCCCCTCAAGGACCTCCGGCCTCCAGGCCCGTCGGGGGGCTGCGCACTTCCCGGGTGCTTCGATTCAGCAGCATCAATATGCGAACCCCGCTCCAGCAGTCGTCTCCGGGGACAAGCCCTCGGAGACCACTGCCTCCGCTACTTTCTCCGTATCAAAAGAAGGTGGTATGCGGGGCCGGGAAGTGCCGTCCCGAACACCGGCATCAAGATTCGAAGGGCATCCCTCGCTTTCAGCCTCTGTGCTATGCGAGCATCCTGCCGCCTTACGCAGCGTCCGCTGCTGGGTCGTTCCAGGCCGTGACTCCTCTTCCTCCGCAGGCTCCGTCAGAAGAGTCCCGTCCCTCCACTCCTCGGTAAGCCTACGGCTTGTTTATACCCGGCCGCTATTCCTCCAGGCCTTGTGAGTCTCCGCCTTGACGGCTCCGCCTCACAAAGCCTTCCGGGCAGCCGGGACACAGCGCTCCCGCGCTGTTGGCGCAGCGTGTGCATCAAGGATAGTGATATGCGACGGTTTTCCCGTAAGCACACCCTGCGCCGGAGGGACAGTGCCAGGCTTCGCCATCAACGTCCTACTGCTATTCGAGGAGTGGGCCGTCCCGGCCCAGGCTGGGGAGGCCGTCTGCCTTCCGCACCATGTCGGTCTTTGTCGGGGTCTGGGAGCCTAAGGTCTCCCAGCCCTTGCGCCGCCAAAGCCCGCCAACCCCCACACGCCAGACCGCCTCCCCAGCCACACTCCGCTTCGCTCCGTGCCCTATGGCACTGCCAGACTCACAGCCGCCGCACCAAGCCACCCCACAAACCCCCACGGCTGCGAGACTGGACAGCACCATAGGCTGACTGGGGGACTTACGCCCCAGCCTCAGTGCGTAATCGACCGCCCTACCACGCCCGAACGGCAGCAAAAGGGTATAAATATATATCAAAGGAAGCAGCGGCTGCCGCCGCTGCGGGTGTGGATGTCGCGCAGAATCTTGTGAAAAGCATCAATGTGATTGCATATTAAGATACCTATTTGCTACAGCCCAATCCAAGACTTCCTTAGCGTGCCCCGGCTCTGGCAAAGGGATATGAAAAACCCTCTGTAATCTCACGACTGCAGAGGGTTCAGTTTAGGTTAAGCCGGGTAGTATACCCGTAGAAGGACTACTCACCAGAGGTCCAGATGGCTTCTGCCAGCATTACGCCGGACTTCTCGCCAGTGGCGCTGTTCACGAAGTAGTAGCGGAAGAACACCTTGGGTGCGCCTGCGCCCAGGACTCCGTTCTTGGCTTCGTAATCGGACTTGATGTCCACGGCGGTGGTGGAAGGGCTGGAGACCATCTTGATCTGCGCGGCCTTGCTGTAGGCACGGCTGACACCGTTGGACTGGCCTTCGGTGGCCTCGATGACCAGCTTGAGGTTGGTCACGTCAGCGGGAACGGCGTCCAGCTTGAAGGTGAAAGCACTGGCGGTGCAGACAATGGTGCAGTCACCAGGAGTCTCGACTCCCACGAGGGTGGGCGGAGTGGTGAGAGCGGAACCGCCGCAAGCGACGATCCAGTAGTTCAGTCGGGTGAAGAGGTTCGACCCAGAAATCTTGCCCTTGGTACCGAGGACAGACTTGGCCTCCTGACTCAGGGCGAGTTTGTTCCAAGCCAGGATCTGCTCGTTCGTCAGGCTCCGCCACATGGTGGTCAGACGCTTGAAGATACCTTTGACCGTGGCCTGGTCAGAAGTACGGACGCTGCCGCCGTAACCTCTGTTCCTGATGTACTTACGGTTCTTCACCTTAGCGGCCGTAACGCCCTTGGCGCTGCCGCTCATCTCCTCAAAGGCGATGGAAGGAATGTACTTCATGGCTTTTAATAGTTTTTAATAGGTTAAGTAATAAGTGTTTACATTGTTTCTTTCTTATTTCTACTCTCCATCCCTCACAAGGAAGGCGAAGATAAATGGATCGTATCCGGTGCTCTCAAAACCGCTCATTCGCTCTTGGCAGGTAAAGACACCATTCTCCACGTGGGCCAGCGAGTATCCATTCACCGAAGGATTATACTGGTTGGAGCCGCCAAGGAATGGTACGTCTGCGTTTACATCCGTTGGGAAGTCTTCCATATTTGCCTCCCAGGGCTGGTTCCTGTAAGAGTAGGAGCAGCTTGAGAACTGCATATGGAGGAATACCCAGTGTTCGAATATGACGCAGAAGGTGTCGGAACTCCAGTAGAGATACCTCGTCTCCTGAGTCATATTGATGCGTGTCCTGGTACCCTTGATGGGATTCCCGGGCTGATTGAGCATCGGGTATAAAGCCTGGATGAAGATGGTAATCTCACCCTTGTCGTCGAAGTTGGTGAACTTCTCCAGGCAGATGGTGTTCTTGTCCTTAATCCACGATTTGATAGCTGTGCCACCATCGTTGTTCCAGGTATAGCTGGAGTACACGTAACGGTCTTGGAAGGTCAGTATGACGCCAGCAACGGCGCTTCTATTGATGCTGAGGTCCGGCACGTAAATCTCCAATACATCTGCAGCCTGATATGCGGCGTTAGTTGGGTCATAGGAGAACTTGGCGTTGAGAACCACGTAATTCTCCGCCTGGTAGTCCTTGAACTGGATGGAGCCTGCTCCGAAGTTATTGCCTGTACTGTTGAACATAGCCGTATTAGTAGAGTATGCCCGGGCCGAAGACCTCGGTAGGTTTCACATAATAGCCGCCACGGTGGGCGAAGGTAATAGAAGTGCCATCCCAACTGGAATTACGCAGCCAGATGATGTAAGACTGTGCGGCCAGGGCGCAGTTTCCGTCGCCCATACCACGTGCGAGAGCCATACTGGTGCCGATACACTCCGCCGGAAGTTCGTCTTCGAGATATGCTTCGGAGGATGCAACATTGCTGTGACCAAGGCAGACAGTATCGAAGGAGATGACAGGAGCACCGGTGGAGAAGTCAACGTCACACTCAGAAACGTGGCTTTCCGGCTTAAGGTCGGCCATTGTTATCTTGTTACGCTTGACATAACCCTCTTGTTCGGCTTCCTCTTCCGTTTCACAGACTTTGCTATCGTACGTGGACTGTCCCGTAAATCCCGTCACGGGATCGAACCAGTACATCTCAAGGAAGACCTTCTCGCCGACAACCGGCTTCACTCCGATGGTCTTGAAATAGAGGTAGGTCATATCGGCATCGCCCCAGTCGTCCTCCATGCCCGGTGAAAGGATGACGGTCTTGCTCCAGCCACTGGAGACACCGGCACTCTGACCTGCCGACATCTTGATGACGAGTTTGTAACCGGTCTCGTGCGTGATGCCCTTGATGACGATGTTCTTCGTAGTCACCCAGAGTTTGTCATACACCACATTCGGGAGGCAGACAAGCTGCTCTGGAGCGTCTTTTAGGATGCTTTCTCCGGCCATGACCCTATTGGCGTTGAGGCGCACGTAGAGGTTGATGCCTGAAAGTTCAGCAGCCTGTCCAAATACAGATTGACCCCTTGCGTGTTCCGCGAGATTCTCCCAGGCTATCATCTGGGCATCTGTCAGGGTCTTGTAAGACTTGGTGATTCTGGCCATCGACGCACGGCGTACTACCTGGGCGCTCGAGGCGATACCGGTGGGCCAGCAACGAACCGAAAGGATGCTACGGCCGTCTACTTGACGGGCCGTAACACCCTTGGCTGAACCGGAGAAGCCCCCGAAAGCAATGGAAGGAAGTGCAATCATCAGGTCAAAGTTTAGGTTCAAAGTCTTCACACAACCCCTTGTGTTGCACAAATATAAGCAATAATTATTTAACTGCAAAACAGTATATTACACCTATTATCTTCAAGTGTTACTTGAAGTATAGTAGGATATAAAGGGAGGTAAAAAGGAGGTGAAATTTTTTTGCGCTGCTGGAACGAACCAGCGCATACGTCGGGAATTTACCTCAATTTGATAGAAAATGATAATGGTGTGAGAATGTTCCGATAGCCGGTTTGTCTGTCAAGAAGAACGTATCTGCAGTGGACTTGATACTCGTCCAGGTCTAAGCCCCATCGAGCGATGAAGTCGTCTATCAGAAAGCTGGCTATCCCTTCTCCATTTGAGCATGGAGCCGTGGCCAGGAAGTTTCGCATCAGCCCGGGCTTCTTGCCGTACCCGGGTTTGGCGAGCTGGACTTTCATCAGGATCTGATACCGGCTTGCTTGGATGCCGTCCGGGAAGAAACTCTTGAATCGTAGCTGGAGCGAGGTCGCATCAATCAGTGACGCATCAAGAAAAGCCACAGAATGCGGCGGAAATGGCTCGTAAGGCTTCGGGGTAGGGCAATGCTCATCTCCCAGCGTAGCGAAGCCGTGATAGGCGCTAACGAAGAGATTCTGGCCAGAAATGTGCGCGGTCCCATCAAAGGGCGGCTTGTGGCTGATGACTGGTTCTGCCAACTTGTTCCAGACTTTTTGCGTTTCGTGAGGGACGGTCCGCCAGGCAGCGAGGGCGCGACGGTGGACATCCAAAGAATTCTGCTGAGCTGCGGTGCCGGCGAACGACCCGCGAGATTTGTTCTTGTAGTAGCAGTTGCCGCCCCAATGGAAAAACGTGAGGTCTCCCATCGAGCCCCAGCAGTCAGAAATCAGTATGGACGGCGTAAAACGCGGCATAGTTTACAGCAGGTCAAGTTTTTCTATGCGAATTTACGAAAAACCGAGCAGAAAACCGCGAGCAATCAAACGTTAAATCGGCCTCCCAGATACCTGTATGCCACATTTTGGTATCATAGAGTTCCTCACGATAGATTATATAGAAAATACGCACAAACTTCGCTTTCGTGTGCGTAAGAATGTGCGTAATTCGTTTAATTGCTTGATAATCAAGCGTTATGGCGGTGAGAGAGGGATTCGAACCCCCGGTACGTTGCCGTACACCTGTTTTCGAGGCAGGCTCCTTCAACCACTCGGACATCTCACCGGGTTGATCGGACGACAAAGATAATGCTTTTTGTTGATTCAGCAATACTTGTCGCCAAAACTCCGTCCGTCGATGCGACTCACCCAAAGAGCCGGAGGGATTAGTCCGCGCGGGGCGCGGCCTTTTCCCTCCTGTCCGCGAGCAATGCAAACAGGGGCGCATGATTGCACCACACTTTTCGCGTAAGCGGGCGGCATCAGCCGCCGTGCCGGAACGTCAGCGAGATTTCGGAGAAATCGAAGCAGTGAAGGCACCGACCGGAGCGGAGCGAAGGTCGCATGCCCCTGGGGGCAGCTGCGAAGCAGCGGGGGATAGAGGATTTATCCCTCCGCCGAAGCGAAGCGGAGGCGGAGGGATTCGAACCCCCGGAACGTTGCCGCTCAACAGTTTTCAAGACTGCCGCCATCGACCACTCGGCCACACCTCCATGGGAAAGTCTGCAAATTTATGTATAATCTGCCTTAATCTCCAAAAAAAACGGTAACTTTACATGAATAACGCTAAATCTGTCGCATATGAAGTACGATTGGAAATACTGTTCGCTGGGCGGTGTCGTCCGGGTGAACATTGAATCCGGAGAGGATATCGCCCACCTGGGCGAACTGGACCAGAAACTGTGGACCGTGCTCAGCTGCCCGGTGGAAGGGCTGGAGTTCGATGCCAAGACGCTCCGGATGCTGGATACGGATGCGGACGGCAAGATCCGTGTCGCCGAGGTGGTCGCCGCCGCCCAGTGGCTGACCTCCGTGGTCCGGGACAAGGATTCGATCCTGAAAGGGGACAGTGTCCTGCCGCTGGACCAGTTCAATACCGACGACCCCAAGGGTGCGCGCCTGCTGGAGTCCGCCCGCCAGATCCTGCACAACCTGGGCCTGGAGAAGGACAGCATCAGCATCGAGGACACCTCCGACAGCATTGCCATTTTCAAGAATACGCTCTTCAACGGCGACGGTATCGTGACCCCGGCCGTGTCCGAAGACGCAGCCGTCAAGGACGCCATCGAGTCCTGCATGGCGGCCTTCGGGTCGGCCCAGGACCGCTGTGGCGAAGCGGGCGTGGATGCCGAACGGATCGAGAAATTCTATGCGGCCTGTGCGGATTATGCGGCCTGGCAGGCGGACGGACAGGCGGATGCCGCCATTTTCCCGTTCGGGGCGGATACGGCGGCCGCGCTCGCTGCCTGTGATGCGCTCAAGGACAAGATCGCCGATTATTTCATGCGCTGCAAGCTGATCGGATTCAATGACGGATTCGCCGCCGCGGTGGACGTGCCCGCCGAGAAGGTGGCCGCCATCAGCGACCAGAACCTCGCTTCCCACGAGGACGAGATCGCCCGCTACCCGCTGGCCCGTCCCGCCAAGGACGGCATCCTGCACTTCGACGGCATCAACCCGGCCTGGCGTGCGGCTTTCGACAATCTGAAGGGGCTGGTCTTCGACAAGAAGGCGACGGGCGTCGACGAAGCCGGATGGAAGGCCGTCCTGGCCAAGTTCGATCCGTACTGCGCCTGGATGGGTGCGAAGAAAGGGGCTGAAGTCGAGGCGCTCGGGCTGGAGAAAGTCCAGGCCATCCTCGCCGCCGACGCCCGGCAGGCCGTGCAGGACCTGATCGCCAGGGACGCGGCGCTGAAGGAGGAATCCGAGTCCATCGACGAGGTGGACAAGCTGATGCACCTGTACCGTGACTTCTACACCTTCCTGAAGAACTACGTCATCTTCTCCGACTTCTATGCGCCGGAGCCGGACACCCTGGCGATGTTCCAGGCCGGCAAGCTGTACATCGACCAGCGCTGCTGCGATCTTTGCATCAAGGTGGCGGATATGGGCAAGCATGCCGACATGGCAGGGCTCAGCGGCATGTTCCTGATATACTGCCACTGCAGCTCGAAGGTGCGCGCCGGCCAGATGGACATCGTCGCCGCGATGACGGACGGCGGTACGCGCAACCTGCGTCCCGGCAAGAACGGCGTCTTCTACGACCGCGACGGTCTGGACTGGGACGCGACCATCACCAAGGTGGTGGACAACCCGATCAGCGTCCGGCAGGCGTTCTGGTCGCCGTACATCAAGTTCGGCAATTTCATCAAGAGCAAGATCACCAAGTCCGCCGAGGAGAAGGATGCGAACGCGGTTTCCACCCTGCAGTCCAAGGCCGAGCCCGGAGCTGCCAAACAGCCTTTCGACATCGCCAAGTACGCCGGTATCTTCGCCGCCGTGGGCATGGCCCTGGCCGGCATCGGACTGGCTCTCCAGGGTATCCTGAACGGGGTCAAGGGTTTCACCTGGTGGCAGTGGCTGATCCTGATCGCCGCCATCATGCTGATCATCTCCGGACCGTCCTGCTTCCTCGCGTGGCTGAAGCTGCGCAAGCGCAACCTCGGCCCGGTGCTGAACGCCAACGGCTGGGCCATCAACTCCGTGGTGCTGGTGAACATCCTCTTCGGCGCAACGCTGACGAGCGTGGCCAAGTACCCGGCCGGCAAATACAACGATCCGTACAAGAAAGTCGTCCCGCTGTGGCGGCGGATCCTGCGCTGGATCCTGTGCCTGGCGGTCATCGCCTTCGGTGTCCTGTATTTCACCGACAATCTCGGCTGGGCGGGTATCCACCGCCGGGCCAGGAAGGAAGCCCCGCAGACGGAACTCGTCGAGGAGGCTCCCGCTGACGCCGCAGCCCCTGCGGATGCGGCAGAATAGACAAAGAAAATGGACTTATTTAACCCCCTGAACTTACAGCCCGCCAATGTCGGGCTGTTCTGTGATTGCTTCCCGCCCGTGATGGACGGTGTCTCCGTATGTATGTACAACTATGCCTACTGGATCCAGAAGAAAGCGGGCAGCGTGTACGTCATTACCCCCAACGTGCCCGGCGCAGACTACGCCAAGCACGAATTCAAGGTGCTGGACTACTTCTCCGTGCCGGTCCCGATGCGTCCGCCCTATGTGACGGGGATCGCCGAACTCGACCCGGTTTTCCTGAAGAAGATCAGTTCGATCCGCTTCCGGATCGTCCATGCCCATTGCCCCTTCGCTTCCGGACAGGCGGCCCGCCGCATCGCCAGGTGGCAGGGCATTCCGCTGGTGGCGACCTTCCACTCCAAATACCGTGACGACTTCGCGCGCGTGCTGCCCAAGCCCATGGTCGACAGCATCATCAAGGAAATCGTCGCTTTCTACGAGAGCGCCGACCTGGTCTGGGTGCCGCAGGAGTCCGTCACCGAGGTGCTCCGCGAGTACGGATACAAAGGCCGGATCGAAGTGATGGACAACGGCAGCGACCTGGTCGCCGACTACCCGGATCAGTACTTCGTGGAAGCACGGCAGGCGCTGGGCATCCGTCCCGAAGAGTTCGTGATGCTGTTCGTCGGCCAGCACATCTGGGAGAAAAACCCGAGGCTGGTCATCGAAGCGCTCGCGCTGATGAGCGACGTTCCCTTCCGGATGTTCTTTGTCGGAAACGGATATGCCGCCGATGCGATGAAACAGCTGGTCAGCGAAAAGGGGCTGGACGACAAGGTGACTTTCGTCGGAACCCTGACGGAACGCGCCGCGATCACCCGCTACTACGCGGCGGCCGACCTCTTCCTCTTCCCGTCCCTGTACGACAACGCGCCGCTGGTGGTCCGCGAGGCCGCTGCGCTGCATACGCCGGCGGTGATGGCCGAGGGCGCGACGGCTTCGACCATCCTCACCGACGGCGAGAACGGCTTCCTGACGCCGAACGATCCGGACGCGATGGCGGCCCTGCTGAGGCGCCTCGTCGCCGATCCCGAACGCGTCCGCCGCGTCGGGGTCCAGGCATCGAAAACGATCGTCCGCAGCTGGGAGGATTGCGTGGATGAGGTGATCGACCGCTACAATGTCCTGCTCCGCAGCCGGAAGCTCCAGCCGGTGGACAGGCTGTGGCTCCCGGAATAATCGTAAAAATGTGATAATTATCGCTTTTCTTTTCGAAATTTTGTCTATCTTTGCACCCGCTTTCGGCCACGGTGGCCGGAATTAACAAAAAACTTTTTGCAAGATGGCTGAATATTTAATGCCTGAAAAGAAGCAAGAGATTTTCGAGAAGTACGGGAAGTCCAATAAAGACACCGGCTCCGCAGAGAGTCAAGTTGCATTATTCTCCTACCGTATCGCTCATCTTACGGAGCATGTCAAGAAGAACAAGAAGGACGTCGTTACGCGCCGCAGTCTTCTTCGCCTCGTAGGTAAAAGACGCCAGCTGCTGGATTACCTCCAGAAAGTTGACATCGAGAGATACAGAAAGATCATCAAGGAGCTCGGTCTCCGTCGATAATCATACGATAGGAAGGATTTGGGATGGTTCCCGGGTGGAGCCATCCCTTTTTTGAAGAAAGACGTAAAGGAAAACAATAGAAATGAACGTAATCAACAAGAAAATCGAACTCGCTGACGGGCGGGTTATCGAGATTGAAACCGGAAAACTCGCCAAGCAGGCGGACGGTTCCGCGGTCGTCAAGATGGGTGGCACGATGCTTCTCGCCACCGTATGTGCCGCGAAGGAAGTCAAGGAAGGCACCGATTTTATGCCTCTCACCGTCGACTACAAGGAAAAGTATTATTCGGCAGGCCGTTTCCCCGGCGGATTCATGAAGCGCGAAGGCAAGTCCAGCGACTACGAAGTCCTGATCTCCCGCCTCATCGACCGCCCCATCCGTCCCCTGTGGCCGGATGATTTCCACCTGGAAGTTTTTGTCAATGTTACCCTGATCTCTGCCGAGCAGGATATCCAGCCGGATGCGCTCGCGGGTCTTGCCGCGTCCTGCGCCCTGGCTACCTCGGACCTTCCTTTCGGCGGTCCGATCTCCGAAGTCCGCGTTTCCCGCATCAACGGACAGTTCGTCATCAACCCGAGCTTCTCCCAGATGAAGGACAGCGACCTGGAACTGATGGTCGCCGCCACCGAGGAGAACATCATGATGGTCGAGGGCGAGATGAACGAGGTCAGCGAGCACGACATGCTCGAGGCCATCAAGTTCGCCCACGAGGAAATCAAGCGTCACTGCCGCCTGCAGAAAGAGCTCATGCACGAGCTGGGCACCGACGTGAACAAGCGGGACTACCCGCACGACGAGCAGGACGAGGATCTGCGCAAGGCGGTCCGCGATTTCTGCTACGACAAGTGCTATGCCCTGGCCAAGGCTGCCAAGCCCAAGCAGGAGCGTGAGGAAGGCTTCGAAGCCATCAAGGAAGAGTTCGTCGCCACCATCCCCGAGCCGCAGACCGAGCTGGAGAAAGAGGCCTATGCCCTCAAGCTCACGCTGATCGACCGTTACTACCACGATACCGAGAAGGAAGCGATGCGCAACCTGATCCTGGACGAAGGAATCCGTCTGGACGGCCGCGTCTGCAACCAGGTGCGCCCGATCTGGTGCGAGGCGGACTACCTGCCCTGCGCCCACGGCAGCGCCATCTTCACCCGTGGCGAGACCCAGTCCCTGGCGTCCGTCACCCTCGGTACCAAGATGGATATGAAGGAACTGGACGAGGTCCTGATCCAGGGTGACCAGCAGTTCGTCCTGCACTACAATTTCCCGCCGTTCGCCACCGGCGAGGCCAAGCCGCAGCGCGGTGTCGGCCGTCGTGAGGTCGGCCACGGCAACCTGGCGATGCGCGCCCTCAAGCCCGTCGTTCCCCTCGCTCCCGAGAATCCCTACGCCGTGCGCGTGGTTTCCGATATCCTCGAGTCCAACGGATCCTCTTCGATGGCTTCCGTCTGCGCGGGCTGCCTGGCCCTCATGGACGCCGGTGTGAAGATCCGCAAGCCGGTCGCCGGTGTGGCCATGGGCCTGATCACCGACGCCGAGCGCCCCAACGACCGCTACGCCATCCTGACCGACATCCTCGGCGACGAGGATCACCTCGGTGACATGGACTTCAAGGTGACGGGTACCGCCGACGGCATCACCGCCACCCAGATGGACATCAAGGTGGACGGCCTGTCCTATGACGTGCTGGAGAAAGCCCTCGAGCAGGCTCGCCAGGGCCGCATGCACATCATGGGCGAAATGATGAAGACCCTCAGCGAACCGCGTGCGGACTACAAGCCGTTCGTCCCGCGTGTCGTCGAGATCCGCATCCCCAGCGAGTTCATCGGCGCCGTTATCGGCAAGGGCGGCGAGGTCATCCAGAAGATCCAGAAAGAGACCGGAACCACCATCACCATCGACGAGAAACCGAAGGAAGGCGGCGCCCCGGGCGAAACCGAAGGCATCGTCGACATCTTCAGCACCGACCGCGACTCCATGGACAAGGCCCTCGATTGGATCAAGGGTATCTGCGCCGTTCCCGAGGTGGGCACCGTCTATCATGGCCGTGTCGTCAGCATCCTCGAATTCGGTGCGTTCATCGAGATCCTGCCGGGCAAGGAAGGCCTGCTGCATGTCTCTGAAATCGCCTGGAGCAAGACCGACAAGGTCGAGGACGTCCTGTCCGTCGGCGACGAGGTGGATGTCAAGCTGCTCGAGATCGACGCCAAGACCGGCAAGATGCGCCTGTCGATGCGTGCCCTGACGGACAAGCCCGAAGGCTATGTCGAGCCGAAGGGCCGCGACCGTGGCCCGCGCCGCGAAGGCGGAGAGCGCCGGGAAGGCGAGCGTCGTGGAAACGACCGCGGAAACGATCGCCGCGGAGGCGAGCGTCGCGGCAATGACCGCGGTGAGCGTCGCAGCGACGACCGTCGTGGCCCGCGCCGGGATGACCGTCCCCGCCGCAGCGGCGGCCCGCGTACCGACGCCCCCGCGCCCCAGTTCGACGACTACAAGGAACCCACCGAGGATATTTTCTAGACCCCCGGGTACAGAATAGAAAAAAGGACTGCCTGTGCGAAAGACACGGGCAGTTTTTTTGTGTAAAATTGTTAAATTAGCGGAGACTAATCACATCCAGCCATGCTTAGAAAACTGTTTGTCGCCGTCGGCCTGCTGGCCGCCCTGACCCTGTCCGCCCAGCCGCGCGGAACCGCACCCGGTACCCTCTTCGAAGATCCCGATGCCCACGACCCCGTGGCCGCCTTCTGCGACGGGCGCTACTATGTATTCACCACCGGACTGACCGTCATGTCCTCCGACGACATGAAGCACTGGCGCTTCGAACAGCGTGTCCTTCCCGAAACGCCCCAGTGGGCCGTCGAGAAGGGATTCCGCGGAATGCCCTGGGCCCCGGACATCCAGTTCATCAACGGGAAATGGTATCTCTACTATTCCTATTCGCGTTTCGGCAAGAACACCTCCGCCATCGGCGTGGCCATCAACAAGACGCTCAACCCGGAATCCCCGGATTTCAAATGGGAGGACCAGGGGATGATCGTCGAGTCCATCCCGGGCCGCGATGAATGGAACGCCATCGACGCCAACGTCATCCTGGACGAGGAAGGGACGGGCTGGCTGTGCTTCGGATCGTTCTGGCGCGGAATCAAGATGTTCAAGCTGGACGAGACCTACACCCGCATGGCCGAGCCGCAGGAGTGGTATCCGCTCTGCCGGCGCCCGGACGGCACCGCCAAGGACATCGCCGGCAAGGACGACGGCCTCCGGCCGGATCCGCGCGGAACCGACTTTGATGCCGGCAACGGCGCCGTCGAAGCTCCTTTCATCTTCCGTCACGGCGGGTATTACTATCTGTTCGTCTCCTACGACCTCTGCTGCCGCGGCCAGAACAGCACCTACAATGTGGTCGTGGGACGCTCTGAGAAGGTGACGGGTCCCTACATCGACCGGGACGGCGTGTCCCTGATGTATGGCGGCGGTACCGTCGTCGCCAAGGGCAACGAGCGCTATGCCGGCGTGGGCCACAGCGCCACCGTGACCTTCGGCGGCGAGGACTACCTGTTTATGCACGGGTATGACGGCCAGGCGGACTACCGTTCCAAGCTCCTCGTCCGGAAGATCAGCTGGACGCCGGACGGCTGGCCGGAGATCCGCCTATAGGAGATCCAGCCCCTCGCGTCCCAGCGCGATCATCAGTTCGCAGTGGGCGACGTTGCGCTGTCTGAGGTCTTCGTCCCAGATGGCCAGGTCCGGCAGCGACACGGCGAAGTAGTCCATCACGACTTCGTCGCCGCGGTGCTGCTCGCCGTATTCCAGCAGCATCCGGAACTTGGCCCGGGCTTCGTCCCGGCGGCCGAGGGCGGCCAGGCAGAGGCCCTGGTAGTAGATCTTCTCGGGCTTTGCGTCGTTGTAGTACAGGGCGGGAACGGGCTTGAGATTGCCCAGTGCGCCCTTTTCCCAGCACGCGCGGGCTTTCTCCGCGTCCCCGGCGCCTTTCCAGGCCTTTCCCAGCCAGTAGTAGAAATCCTGCTCCTGCGCTCCGTATAACTTGCCCTCACCCAGGTGGTGCGGGTATTCCAGACATTCTTCCAGCAGGGCGACGGCTTCCGTCCAGCGTCCGGCTTCCATGGCCTGGCGGGCCAGTTCGACCCGGCAGCGCTGGTATTGGGCCGGCACCTTGCCCTCGCCGCCTTCCCAGGGATGGAAGCGGTGGGCGTCGAGTTTCGCGCGCGCTTCGGCGTAGCGGCCGAGGTCGTTGAGCAGGGTGATCTCTTCGAGGACCAGGTCATCGCGGCTCTCTACCTGTGCCCGGTGGGTCTGCAGGCGGTCGAGGCGTTCCTGCGCGGGGCTCCCGAGTTTCTTGTGCAGCTGGTCCAGTTCCATCAGGATGCGGGCGTCGCTTTCGTCGAGTGCGTAGGCGCGCTCCATCGCCGCCAGTGCGCCGGCGCTGTCGTGGCGCTTGTTGTACAGCACCAGGGCGAGGCAGCGCCAGGCGGACGGGAACTCCGGATCCAGGCGGACGGCGCGCTCCCAGCAGGCCTGGGCCTGGTCGTACTGGCGTTTGTCGTACCAGAGGTTCCCCAGCAGCCAGGCCGCCCGCGGATCGCTCTGCTGCGCATCCAGCGCAGCAATGGCCTCCAGGCGGTTCGGGAAAGCCGGGAAGGCGCTCCGCGGCGACTTGTCTCCGGCCCGGCAGCAGTAGCGCCAATAGTACAGCGACATCTCGCTGAGCGCGTTCTGCGCTTCGCCGAAGCGCCAGAGCGCATCCGCTTCTTCGAACAGACCCGCGGCGCAGAAATCCAGTGCGATCTCGTCGTAATTCTCGCATTCGCCGCGCATCAGGGCCGCGAACTCCTCCAGCCCGCTCCCGTCCAGCAGGTAGCGGACCCAGCGGCAGCCATAGTTGAACGCATCGATCTGCAGCGATTCCCCGATCAGGGCCAGCGCCTCTTCCTTGCGGTCCAGGCGTCGCAGTACGGCGGCCTTGAGCGCGCGGACCTGGTGGTTGTGCCAACCCTTCCAGAGGGCACGGTCCAGCTCCTGCAGCGCCTGCTCCCAGTGCTGGCCGGCGCAGCTGATGCGCGCGCAGGCGAGGTAGGCGGGCTCCTGCCAGGCGGCGTTCCAGGCGGCCTTGCAGAAACAGTCGTAGGCTTCGTCCGGGCGGCCCAGGTATCTCAGGCAGAGCCCCAGGTTGTAGAACGGCTCGCCGTCATAGGGATTGGGATTGCGTTTCTGCAGCACCTTCACGGCCATGCGGAACAGCGGCTCGGCCAGTTCGAAACGGCCCCGCCGCAGGTACCACAGGCCCAGGGCGTTGTTGTTGCGCACGTCCGAGGGATCGCGCCGCAGCGCTTCCTCGTAATAGTCCTTCGCACTCCAGGTGGCATGGCGGTACTGTTCCAGATGCAGCCCCGTCAGGTACAGCTGTTCGCAGGAAGCGATCTCCGACGGGCGCATGGCGGCTTCCGCCGCCGGCGGGATCTCGCTGTCGGCCGGCTCGGGATGCCAGCTCAGCGCGCCCGCCTGCACGGTCAGTTCCGAGAAGGGAACGTCCCCCGTCGGAACGACCCGGTCGAAGAGTTGCTCCGGGCTCAGCTCCACCCGGCTGTCGAACAGGACCCGGCCGTCTTCCCGGCGCAGCGTGATCTGCACGTCCTGGCGCGAGGTGGCGAATACGCGGATGCGCGCCTGTCCCGGTCCTGCCGGGTCCAGGTTCAGCACCAGGTCCCGGGAAGCGTTCTTGACGACGCCCAGTTCGCGGTAGGGGAAGAAATACTGGACGAAGGACTTCTCTTCCCCGGGCATCAGCCAGCTGAAATCGGGCTGGTTCTCCGTATAGACGCCCGCCATCAGTTCGATGTACGGGCCGTCCTCGTCCGTGAGGTTGCGGTCCCAGGCCCGGCCGAAATCCCCGTTCCCCCAGGTCCACTGCTTCTTGCCCGGCGCAAAGCGGTGATCCGCCACGTGCAGCATACCGCAGCGGGTGTCATTCTCGTATCCGCCTTCGAAATCGTATTTCGACCGGGCTACCATGTAGGAAGTCGGTACCTTGATGTTCCTGTAATTGGAGATGTCCACGCCCGCGGAGTAATCCATCTTGTAATAGACGCCCGTGGCGATGGGGAAGGTGCTGACCGCCCGTTTGCCGTGGTCGAACACCGCGTTCACGTCCGGCGGGAAGACGCTCTGGTACGCGTCGTTCACCTTGACGGCCGGATTCGCCCACCACAGGAAGGTCTGGGGCAGTTCGGAGCGATTGCACAGCACGCCCTGGATCTCGAGGTAGGCACAGCCCGGACGCAGGGTGAAACCCGCCTGGGCGCGCTGGTGGAACATCCGTTCCATTTCGTTGCACCATACGGTGGCGCTCCCGTCCGGGTGCGTCTCGATGCGGCAGTCCACCGGCAGGAAGGTGCTCGGCCGGTGGTGCTGCGGCCAGTTGAATTCGATTCCGCCGCTGATCCAGGGCCCCGCCAGGCCCACCAGGGCCGGCTTGATCACCTGGTTGTAGTAGATGAAATGCCGCTGCGCGATCTTGTCGTAGGCCATCTGCACCCTCCCGCCCAATTCGGGCAGGATCATCACCTTGAGGTATTCGTTCTCGAGGAAAACCGCCTGGTATTCCCGGTCCTTTTTTTCGTCGGAAATGGACTCGATCACGGGGTAGGGATACACGACGCCGCTGCTGCCCTGGTAAACGCGCTTCTCCAGGAAAATGGGGTTTTTCTCCGGCGTCCCCGCTTCGTAGGTCGGGATGACGACCGTCTCTTTCCAGGCTTTGACCATCTTACAGTTCATTCTCCAGTTGTTCGAGGCTCTTCCCCTTGGTCTCCGGGCAGAAGCGGAGGAAGAACAGGAAGCCCACCAGGCAGATGCCGGCGTAGATGAGGAAGCTGCCGCTGCAGCCCAGCGATGCGTTCATGGAAGGGAAGGCGAAGGTCAGCGTACAGCTGCCCACCCACAGGGCGAAGGTACAGACCGCCATCGCGATGCCGCGCACGCGGTTCGGGAAGATTTCCGACAGCAGCACCCAGGTCACGGGCGCGAGGGTCAGGGCATAGCAGGCGATGGCCGCCACGGTCAGCAGCACCATCACGATGCCCGTCACCCCGGCGCGGAAGCACAGCCCCAGCACGCAGTAGATCAGGGCCAGTCCGCCCGAGCCGAGCAGCATCAGGCTGCGCCGGCCCCAGCGGTCCACGACCTGCAGGGCCACGATGGTGAAGATCACGTTCGCGATGCCCGTCACGATGATGTTCAGGAAGGCTTCGCTGACGGAGTAGCCCGCTCCGGCGAAGACCTCCTGGGCATAGATGAAGATCACGTTGGTGCCGCACCACTGCTGGAACACGGCGATGAAGATGCCGAGCACCAGGATGCGTGCGTAGCGCTTGCGGAAGAGCTCCTTCAGGGTCGCCTTGTGCTCCGGAGCATCCGAGACGGAAGCGGCGATCGCCGCCAGCTCGCCGGCCGCATACGCCTTTCCGCCGATGCGGCTAAGGACGCTGCGGGCCTCTTCCTCGCGCTGGTGCAGGGCTGTCCAGCGCGGGCTCTCCGGGATGAAGAAAGACATTACGAGGAAGGCTGCAGCGGGAAGGGTCTCCGCCCAGAACATCCACCGCCAGCCCGTTTCGATGTTCCACACATCGATCTGGCCGCCCACGTCCGGCCGGGCGATCGCCCAGTTGGCGATCTGCGCAGCCAGGATGCCCAGCACGATGGTCATCTGGTTCAGGCTCACCAGGCGTCCCCGGACATCCGCTGGAGAAACTTCGGCGATGTACATCGGGGACAGGGCGGAAGCGATGCCGATGCCCACGCCGCCCACCAGACGCGCGACGCAGAAGCCGCCGAATACGTTGAAGAGGCCCGTGGTCACGGCGCTGAGGGTGAACAGCACGGCCGCCAGGATCAGCAGGGGCTTGCGCCCGTAGCGGTCCGCCAGCGCCCCGGCGGTCAGGGCGCCGAACATGCATCCCACGAGGGCGGCGCTGGTGGCGATGCCCTGCAGTACCGGGCTGCCGCCCAGGCCGAAGAAAGCTTCGTAAAACTTGACCGCCCCGCCGATCACGACCCAGTCGTATCCGAACAGCAGGCCGCCCATCGCGGAGACGAGGCAGATGAAATAGATGAATCGTTTGTTGTATCCGCTCATCGCTTAACGTGTTTTGATGTCGATGGAAGCGTCTCCCCATTCGCTGGAGACGGTGAGGGTGGCGGTGCCTTTCCCGCCTTGCAGGGAACGGACGACAGCCAGGGCCTTGCCGCTGAAGAGCGCCTTCCGCTCGCCTTTCAGGCAGAGGGTGTCCGCGGCGTTGCCGTTGTCCACGCCGAACAGTTCGCCCGTACCTTCGACGCGGAAGCGCAGCATGGCATCGGCGGTCGGAACCGGCCGTCCCTGTGCATCCACCGCCTCGACGGTGACGTAGCTGAGGTCATATCCGTCCGCGTCGATGGTGCTGCGGTCGGCCGTGAGCCGCAGGGCCGCGGCGGGCCCGGCGGTCTCGCGCACGGCCCGCGCGACCTCCCGGCCGTCCTTGTAGGAAACGGCCTCGATCTTCCCGGGCTCGAAAGGCACTTCAGCCCAGAAGGCGTGCAGGCGGTCGGAGGTCTTGGCGCTGCGTCCCAGGGACTTCCCGTTGAGGAACAGCTCGACCTCGTCCGCGTTGTTGTAATAGGCCCAGACGTCGAGCTTCTCGCCCGGCGTCCAGTTCCAGTGCGGCAGCAGGTGCAGCATCGTTTCGTCGGTCCATTCCGACTGGTACATGTAGTAGGGATCCTTGGGGAATCCGGCCAGGTCCACGAATCCGAAATAGGAACTGCGGGAAGGCCAGCCGAAAGCGGTGGGTTCGCCCAGGTAGTCGAATCCGGTCCAGACGAAGACGCCGGCCACGAAATCGCGGTCGCGCACGGGGATCCAGGCGTTCTGGTGCGTGTCGGTCACGCTCCACACCGAACGGCAGTTGTCGTAGGCCGTGCACTGGTTCGGAATCGTCCCCTTCATCTCCTCCTCGCTGGGCCTGGGAACGCCGGCCATGGGCGACCAGCCCGCGATGCGGATGCCGGTGGAGGGCTGGTAGTAGATGCCGCGGCTGTTCTGCGCGGATACGGTCTCGGAGGCGACGATCGGCATGCCCGGGAACCAGACACGCAGCGAGTCGTAGCCGTGCGGACGGTAGTTCAGTCCGATGACATCGAGAGCGCCGCTGGTGTAGAGGTTGTTCGTCCGCGAGAGCTGGTGCCCGCCGCAGGTGATGGCGCGCGTAGGGTCGGCGCTGCGGACCAGCTCGGCCATCCGGCGGGTCAGCGCCCGGTTGGCCTCGTTGGCTTCGGGGGTGCGTCCGCCCTGCTCGGAAATCTCGTTGGCGAGGCTCCAGAGGATGATGCTGGGGTGGTTGCGGTCGCGTTTCACCAGGTCCAGCACGTCCGCCTCCCACCAGTCGTCGAAGAAACGGCTGTATCCGCCGCGCGTCTTGCCTGAGCGCCATTCGTCAAAAGCTTCGTCCATCACCAGCAGGCCCATTTCGTCGCACAGGTCCAACAGTTCCGGCGTCGGCGGGTTGTGGGCGGTGCGCACGGCATTGACGCCCGCCGCCGTCAGGATCTCCAGCTGGCGCTGCAGGGCGCGGCGGTGTACGGCGCTGCCGATGCAGCCCAGGTCGTGGTGCAGGCATACGCCCAGCAATTTGACGACCCGTCCGTTGAGGAGGAATCCCCGGTCGGCGTCCCAGCGGGTCTCACGGAAGCCGAAGCGCGTCGTGACGCGGTCCAGGACCTTCCTGCCGGCGCGCAGTTCGGTTTCGACGGTGTACAGATAAGGATCCGTAACATCCCAGCGCTGCGGCCGTCGCACGCGGATGGGTGCTTCGCCGCTTCCTTTCGCCACCAGCTTCCCGCGGGCGTTGCGGATGCGGTGGAATACGGTGTATGTGCCGCCCTCAGGGGCATCCAGTTCCGTCCGGACCAGCACGGTGGCCTCGGTGTCCGAGATCTCGGGCGTGGTCACGAATACGCCGTTGTAAGCGATCCGCGCCGTTCCGGTGCGGACCAGGCGCACATTGCGGTAGATGCCGCTGCCGGTGTACCAGCGGCCGCTGGGCTGGATGGAATGGTCCACCCGCACGGCGATCACGTTGTCCTGTCCGGCCGGGTTGAGCAGGGACGAAATGTCCAGGCAGAACGAACTGTATCCATAGGGCCTTCCGCCGGCTTCCCGCCCGTTGACCCACACGGTGCTGTTCATGTAGATGCCGTCGAATTCGATGGCGATGCGCTCCTCTTCCGGCGTGATGAAATGCTTGCGGTACCATCCGATGCCGCCGGGCAGGGCGCCGCCGTTGACCCCGGCCGGATGGGCGGGGGAGAATTCCCCTTCGATGCTCCAGTCGTGGGGCAGGTGCAGGCTGCGCCAGCCGCTGTCGTCAAAGGTGGCTTCGGCACGCGCCGGGTCGTCCCCGAGGCTGAAGCGCCAGCCGAAATTGAAGTCCTCGACCGTCCGCACGGCCGGGCGCGCCAGGGCGGAGAGGGAGAGCAGGAGAGCGAGAACTGCCACGGAAAAGGTCCGGAGCAGGCTATCAGTTCGTGTCATGGAGCCGTTGTTTTTACAAATATAGTAAAAAAGGCCCAATAGCGGACGGCCTCCAAAAAAATGGACTTCCTGTGGCCATCTGCGCACGGGAAGTCCAAACTTTCAACAGGCGATGTCGTTCTAGACGAACTTCGAGAGGTCCTTTTCTTCGATGAAGGTGAGTTTGTTGTCCAGGATAACCTGGCGGGCCTTTTCGGCGTTGTCCGTGCGGAAGATCAGCACGCCCTTGCCGGCCAGCAGGAAGGAATACAGATAGGCGATGCTGATGCCTTCGCGGGCGAAGAGCTCGATGGCGTCGGCGGCCCGGCCGGGCACGTCGTCCAGTTCCAGGGCGAAGACCTCGCACAGCGAGACAGCCACACCGGCCTTCTTCAGGACCTCGTAAGCGCGGGGAGGTTCGCTGCAGATGATGCGGCAGATGCCGTAATCCGCCGTGTCTGCGATGGTTGTCGCAATCAGTTGGATGCCCTCCTGCTTGAGGAGTTTGAGGACCATGACGAGGGTCCCGGACTTATTCTCGATAAAAACGGAAAGTTGATTGACTGTCATAATCGTGGTGTTTGTGCGTTTTCCGGGTCAAAGATAAGAAAAACTGCGGAATAATCACTCATCGAAACAACTGGGCGGCAGCGGCCGGCAGTTGTACTGCGAAGCCATGGATTCCCCGTAGGCGCCGGCGCTGCGGATGGCGATCAGGTCACCCCGGTGGCAACGGTCGATCGACGCGCCCTTGACGAAGACGTCCGAACTCTCGCAGACCGGTCCCACGACGTCGTAGATCTCTTCCGCCTCGTCGGAGGAAATGTTCTCCACGCGGTGGTAGGCCTTGTACAGGGCGGGGCGGATGAGCTCGGTCATGCTGGCGTCGATGATGGCGAAACGCTTGGTCGTGCCCTCCTTGACATACAGCACGCGCGAGATCAGGCTGCCGCACGGAGCGACGATGCTCCTTCCGGGCTCGAAGTGGACCAGCGTCCCTTCGGGCAGCTTGAGGTGCCGGCGGAAGGTGTCGAAGTAGGCGGCGAAATCCGCGATGTCCAGGTGGTTGGGATGCTGGTAATTGATGCCCAGCCCGCCGCCGACGTTGATGTCCCCGAGGGGCAGGCCGCTGCGGAGTATCCGCTCGGCGATCTGGTTGATGCGGTTGCACAGCGCGACGAAATCCGCCATGTCCAGGATCTGGGATCCGATGTGGAAGTGCAGGCCGCAGTAGCGCAGGTTCGGCAGGCGCTGCGTCAGCAGGAGGATGTCCGGCAGTTGTTCGTAATTGATGCCGAATTTGTTCTCGGCCAGTCCGGTCGTGATGTTCGCATGCGTGTGCGCGCCGATATCGGGATTGACCCGCAGGCTGACGGGGGCCGTCCGGCCCATCCCGCCCGCGATCTCGTTGATGACTTCGAGTTCCGCGGCGGATTCGGCGTTGAAACGCCCGATGCCGCTCTGCAGGGCGAAGCGGATCTCGTCGTCGCTCTTGCCCACGCCGGCATAGAAGATGCTCTCCGGCCGGAAACCGTTCTCCAGCGCCGCACGGACCTCGCCGCCGCTGACGCAGTCCGCACCCAGCCCGGCCGCTGCGATGGTGCGCAGGATGACCGGGTTGGCGTTGGCCTTGACGGCGTAGTGCACCCGGTATTCGGGGTTGAGGTCCAGCTGGGCGCGGACGGTGTCGAGGGTCCGGCGCAGCAGGGCCAGGTCGTAATAGTAGAACGGGGTCTTCAGTTCCCGGAAGCGCCCGATGGGAAAACTACCTTTCAGCATCTCAGAACAGGGATTTGCTCAGGGCGCGCAGGGCGCGTTCCTTGTCTTCGCCCTTGACCAGGAAGGAAATGTTGTAGTTGCTGCCGCCGAACGAAACCATGCGCACCGGGATGTCGCGCATGGCGTCCATCGCGCGGGACTCGAATCCGACGTTCTCCCAGTCCATGTCACCCACCACGCAGATGATGCACATGTCCAGATCCACCGACACGGTGCCGTAGCGCTTGAGGTCGTGGACGATCTCGCTGAGGTGGCGCGTGTCGTCGATGGACATCGAAACGCCGACCTCCGAGGTGCAGATCATGTCGATCGAGGTCTGGTAGCTCTCGAAAATCTCGAAGACGCGGCGCAGGAAGCCGTGTGCCAGCAGCATGCGCGAAGATTTGATCTTGATGGCGGTGATGTTGTCCTTGGCGGCGACGGCCTTGATGGTCCCGTGCTCGGACTCGTTGTTGATCAGGGTGCCCGGGGCCGACGGATCCATCGTGTTCAGCAGGCGCACCGGGATGTTGGCGAACTTGGCCGGCTGGATGCAGGTCGGGTGCAGGATCTTGGCCCCGAAATAGCCCAGCTCGGCCGCTTCTTCGAAGTGCAGGTGGCGCACCGGCTGGGTGCCTTCCACGATGCGGGGATCGTTGTTGTGCATCCCGTCGATGTCCGTCCAGATCTGGATCTCCTCGGCGCCGACGGCCGCTCCGATCAGCGAGGCGGAGTAGTCGGAACCGCCGCGCTGGAGGTTGTCCACCTCGTCGTGGGCGTTCCGGCAGATGAAGCCCTGGGTGATGTACAGGTCCGCTTCCGGGGCGGACTCCAGGACGGCCTGCAGGTGCTCGCGGATGTAGTCGGTGTCCGGTTCGCCGCGCATGTCGATCTTCATGAAGTCCAGCGCGGGCAGCAGCACGGCCTTCACGCCCTGCTCCTGCAGGTACAGGGCCATCATCCGGGTCGAGATGAGTTCTCCCTGGGCGACGATGATCTTCTCTTCGACCTGCGTGAACAGCTGCTTGGTGAAGGTCTCGAGGTACTCGAAGATGGAATGGACGTAGTCGGTCGCCTCTTTCTTCGCCTCCTTGGTCTTGTAAAGCTGGGCGATGTGCTGGTCGTATTTCGCCTGCAGGCGGGCGATGGTGTCCTTGGCGCCCTCGGCGTTCTTGTTGTACAGGTAGCCCGTGATCTCCACGAGCGAGTTGGTCGTTCCGGACATGGCGGACAGGACGACGATGTTCCTGCCGGATTTCGTCACCAGGTCGGCGACATGCTGGATTCTTTGTGCGGAGCCCACGGATGTGCCCCCGAATTTCAGGACTTTCATATCTGAGGTTGCTTAAGCCAATACAATACCCGCGTCCTTGCAGGCGCGGACCATTTCTTCGGGCCAGATGCTGCTCTGGATCTCGCCGATGTGCGCTTTGCGCAGCAGGAACATGCACAGCCGGGACTGGCCGATACCGCCGCCGATGGACAGGGGCAGCCGGCCGTCCAGCAGCATGCGGTGGAAGCGCAGTTCCCGCTTCCACAGCTCACCCTTGGCGGCGAGCTGGGCGAGCAGGCTGTCGCGGTCCACGCGGATGCCCATGCTGGAGATCTCGAAGGATCGTTCCAGCACCGGGTTCCACAGCAGGATGTCCCCGTTCAGGGACCAGTCGTCGTAGTCCGCGGCCCGGCCGTCGTGGATGCTGCCGTCCGACAGCGGTCCGCCGATGCCGATGATGAAAACCGCTTTGTACTCACGCGTGATGGCATCTTCGCGCTCTTTGGCGCTCAGGCCCGGATAGCGCTGAAGCAGTTCTTCGGAGGTGATGAAGCGGATGCTGTCCGGCAGGATCGGGGTGATCTGCGGGAATTCGACGAAGAGCTTGTTCTCCGTGACCTTGATGGCCTCGAAGATGCGTACGACGGTGCGTTTCAGGAAATCCAGGTTCCGGTCCTGCGCCGTAATCACCTTTTCCCAGTCCCACTGGTCCACGTAGATCGAATGCAGGTTGTCCAGGTCCTCGTCCGGCCGGAGCGCGTTCATGTCGGTATAGATGCCGCGGCCCGGCGCGACCCCCATTTCGGCGAGTTTGAGGCGTTTCCACTTGGCCAGGGAATGCACGACCTCGGCCTTGCGGTCGTCCATCGACTTGATCGGGAAACTCACCGGCCGCTCGACGCCGTTCAGGTCGTCGTTGATGCCCTCGCCGCTCAGCACGACCATCGGGGCCGTGACGCGCAGCAGGGCCAGCTGGGCGGACAGGTTGTCCTGGAACATGTTCTTGACGGACTTGATCGCTTTTTCCGTGTTTTCGGCGTTCCCGAGCAGGTTGTGGTAGCCTTTCGGCAGTATCAGTGTCATTTCTTTTCTGTCAGGGAGTTCAACAAAGGTTTGAGGATGTTTCCGAGCTGTTCGTATTCGATCAGGAATCCGTCGTGCCCGAAAATCGAGCTCAGCTCGCGGTATTCCGCGTCCTGGATGGCCTTGGCCGTGGCCTTGCCATGCTTGGGCGGGAACAGCACGTCGCTGTCGATGCTGATCATCATGCAGTGGGCCTTGATACGGCTGAGGGCCTTTTCGACGCCGCCGCGCCCGCGGCCGACGTTCTGGCTGTCCAGGGCCCGGGTCAGGTACCAGTAGCAGTAGGCGTCGAAACGGTCGGAGAGCTTCTTGCCCTGGTAGCGCTGGTACGATCCGGCGCGGTCGGCGAACAGCGTGTCCACCTCCGGCTCTTCCTGGGTCTTGTTGTACCCGTCGTAGGTCCGGTACGAGATCAGCGCGATGGAGCGGGCGCAGCGCAGACCGTCCCGGCCCCCTTCGAGGCTGCGTGCTTCCCGGAAACTCGGGTCCGCCTCGAGCGCCATGCGCTGGGACTCGTTGAAGGCGGTCATGAAGGGATTGACCCGGTTGGCTGTCGCCAGGAACACCGCATTGCGGATGACGTCCGGCTCCATGATGGCCCATTCGAGGGTCTGGAAACCGCCTACGGAGGGGCCCAGCATCAGGTCGATCGTCCCGATGCCCAGGTGCTTGCGGACCAGGATGTTCGCGCTGACGATGTCCCGGACCGTGAAATCCGGGAAATCGAAATAGAAGGGCTTGCCCGTTTTGGGATTGACCGACGCCGGGCAGGTGGCCCCGTAGGGCGATCCGATCATGCTGACGCAGACGATATAGTACCTGTCCGGATCGAAGAGCTTGCCGCGTCCGACCATCTGGGGCCACCAGTCTTCCGGATTGGAATTCCCGGTCAGGGCATGGCAGATCCACACCACCGTTTCGCCGGGCTTGTATTCCCGTTCGGAACTGTGGTACACCAGGTGGATGCTGTCCAGCACGCCTCCCGCCTCGAAACGGAAGGGCTCGTTGATGGTCAGTTCGTGTTTCTGCATATTACTGACGGGCTTTTTCCAGGGCCTGCTGCAGGTCGTTGATGATATCTTCGGGGTCTTCAAGACCGATCGACAGGCGCATCAGGTCCGGATCGATGCCGGCCTCCGCCAGCTGCTGGTCCGTCAGCTGCCGGTGGGTGTGCGACGCCGGGTGCAGGATGCAGGAATAGCAGTCCGCCACGTGGGTCTCGATGGTGACCAGGCGCAGCGCGTCCATGAAACGCATGGCGAATTCACGGCCGCCCTTCAGGCCCAGGGCCATTACGCCGCAGGATCCTTCCGGGAGGTATTTGAGCTGCAGGGCGTGGTCGGGGTCGTTCTCCAGTTCCGGGAACAGGATCCACTTGACGTCGGGATGTGCGTTCAGCATCTGCGCCACCTTGCGCGCGCTCTCGTTCGCCCGCTTGACCCGCAGGTGCAGGGTCTGCAGGCCGAGGTTCAGGTAAAAGGCGTTCTGGGGACTCTGGATGGATCCCAGGTCGCGCATCAGCTGGCTGGTGGCCTTGGTGATGTAGGCCAGCTTGCCGAACTTCTTGGTATAAGTCAGGCCGTGGTACGAAGGATCGGGCGTGCACAGCCCCGGGAACTTGTCCGCATGGGCCTCCCAGTCGAAATTGCCGCTGTCCACGATGCAACCGCCGACCCCCGTGCCGTGCCCGTCCATGTACTTGGTGGTGGAGTGGGTCACGATGTCCGCGCCGAACTCGAAGGGACGGCAGTAGATCGGGGTGGGGAAGGTGTTGTCCACGATCAGGGGAACGCCGTTGCGGTGCGCGATGCGGGCGAGTTTTTCAATGTCCAGCACGCGGACGCCCGGATTGGTCAGGGTCTCGCCGAACACGGCCCGGGTATTCGGGCGGAAGGCGGCCTGGATTTCCTCTTCGCTGGCATACTGGTCAACGAAAGTGACTTCGATGCCCAGCTTGGGAAGGGTCGTCCCGAACAGGTTGTAGGTGCCGCCGTAGATCTCCGAGGTGGTGATCAGGTGGCATCCGGCCGGGCAGATGTTGAAGACGGCGAAGAAGTTCGCCGCCTGGCCGGACGAAGTCAGCATGGCGGCCACGCCGCCTTCCAGCGCGGCGATCCTGGCCGCGACGCGGTCGTTGGTCGGGTTCTGCAGGCGCGTATAGAAATACCCGCTGTCCTCCAGGTCGAACAGCCGGCCCATCTGGTCGCTGGTCTCGTACTTGAAGGTCGTACTCTGGATGATGGGCATTTGGCGGGATTCCCCCTTGGCGGGTTCGTATCCGGCATGTACGCACAGTGTGCCTAGTCCTTGTTTTTTCATGGCTTGGGATGATCTTTTTCAAAGGCCGCCATCCGCTCTTCCAGCACCGGATAGAGTTCCTCGCGCATCCGGCTGGTACATCCGCGGACGCCCGGCCGCTTGCTGCCCGTCGTGGAAAGGCTGATGCTGCTGACCCCGTAATACATAAGTTCAATCAGTAATTGTTCGCCGGTCAGGTCCCCGTACCCGAGGGTGAAGAAGAACCCGTCTCCGACGTCCCGGGTCACGTCCCGGTCGTAAACGATGTTGAAGCCGTGCCGGGTGAAGATTTCCTTCATCCTGCGCGCCCGGACGGCATATTCGCGCGTATCTTCGACAAAGTTGATACGGCCTTCGCAGGACAGGCGGAGCATTTCCGCATACCCGTACTGGGTGGACGCCGTGCATCCGCTGGTGATCATGTACAGGATCGAAGCGGTCAGGGTCACGCCGAACACGCCGGCATCGTGGTAGCGCGCGGCCAGGGCCGGGTACTGCCGTTCGAACAGCGCGTCGCTGATGCAGGCCAGCGCAATCCGCTGCCCGGCATAGCTGAAGATCTTGGACGCCGACAGCATCAGGATGTAGTTGTCGGTGTAGCGGGCGACGGTCGGGACGAAAGGCGCCTCGTACGGGTGGCTGAGGTCCCGGCGGTAGTCCATGCAGAAATAGGCCAGGTCCTCGAGCACGATCACGTCGTATTTCGTGGCCAGTTCGCCGATGACCTGCAGCTCCTCCTCTTCCAGGCAGATCCAGGCCGGATTGTTGGGATTGGAGTAGATGAGGGCGGCGATGTCGCCCGCGGCGAATTCCTGCTCCAGCCGCGCGCGCAGTTTCTCCGCGCCGCGGTAGGGATAGATGTCGAATTCACGCCACTGGACGCCCTGGACCCGCAACTGCGATTTCTGGATGGGGAAGCCCGGATCGATGAACAGGACCTTGTCCTTGCCCGGAATGCGCTGGGTACAGGCGATGAAGGATCCGAACGAAGCCGCGACCGACCCGGTGGTCGGCACGCAGCCCCGGGGCTGGATGTCGATGTCGATGAACGCCTTGATGAACTCGGCGGCGGCTTCTTTCAGTTCGGGAACGCCGGCCGCGGCGGGGTACTGCGACCCGATGCCCGCATCCAGCGCCCGTTTCTCCGCCTCGACGCCGTAGCGGTTGATCGGCAGGCCGGGCGATCCCTGGTCCATGCGGATGAAGGGAATGCCGCTTTTCTGCTCGAGAAACTGCGCGACCAGCAGCGCCTCGCCGATCGTGGCCTTGGCCAGGTCGGCGACGCTGTTCGCCGTGCAGGCTTCGCGTACGAGTTCTTCGCTGAATATTCTCATAATACGTCCAAAGTAAAGCCGTCGGCATCCGACAGTACCGGGAACTTGGCCCGGAACGCATGCAGGATGTCCATGTCCAGGTCGGCGCAGACGAACTCCTCGCGCCCGTCCGCACATCTCGCCTGCACCTCGCCGTACGGATCGACGAAGACGGTGCCGCCGTTGTAATGGCAGGCCGGGTCGTCGCCCGTGCGGTCCACGGCGGCCATGAAACACTGGTTCTCGATGGCGCGGGCCCGCACCAGCGTGTCCCAGGCGCCCCGGCGGACGGTCGGCCAGCTGGCGACGCACAGGATGGCGTCGTAGTCCCTCCGGTTGCGGATCCACACCGGGAAGCGCAGGTCATAGCAGACCAGCAGCAGGAACCGGACGCCCCGCCATTCGACGATGACCCGCCTGTCGCCGCCCGTGAAGGTCTTGTGCTCGCCGCCGTAGGTGAACAGGTGGCGCTTGTCATAGGCCGCATAGCTTCCGTCAGGCTTGACGAAGAGGAAACGGTTCAAGTACTTGCCGTCCTCGTGCAGGGCGATGCTGCCGGCGATGGCGGCGTCGTAGCGCGCAGCCAGCTGCTGCATCAGGGCGAGGGTGTCCGACGGGGACTCCTCGGCGATGCCTGCGGGTGCGGTGGCGAAGCCCGTCGTGAACATTTCGGGCAGCACATACAGGTCCGCGCCCGGTGTCCGGCCCATCAGGTCGATGAGCTTCTGCCGGTTGGCCTGGTGGTCCGCCCAGACGATATCTTGCTGATACAGAACGATCTTCATGACGCTAGATCTTCAGGCACCAGCCGTGTGTGTCTTCGATTTCGCCGAACTGGATGCCGGTGATCTGCTTGTACAGCCGGGTGCAGACGGGGCCCACGGCGCCGTCTTCCTCGAAACGGAAGGAGCGGGTGACGGTGGGTTCGGCCAGGACCGGTTTCATGTCGATGTGCGACATCGGCGTGATCACGACCGCAGTGCCGCAGCCGCCGGCCTCTTCGAACTCGTCCAGCTCGTCCAGTGGGACCGGGCGCTTCTCCACCTTCATCCCGAAATCCGCCGCCACTTCCTGCAGCGTCAGGTTGGTGATGGAGGGCAGGACGCTGTCGGACAGCGGCGTGACATAGCTGTTGCCCTTGATTCCGAAGAAGTTGGACGAACCGAACTCATCTACGAACTCGCGGGTTGCGGAGTTCAGGTACAGCAGTTCGGCGTATCCCTGCTCGTGCGCGATCTTGTAGGGAACGAAGGTCCCGGCGTAGTTCGCGCTGAGCTTGTAGCTGCCCGTGCCCTTCGGCGCGGCCCGGTCGAAGTCGCCCGGGATGACGGCGGCCGCCGAGCGCAGGTGCGCACCGTAATACGATCCGGCGGGAGCGCACATCACGGCGAGCGTCACCTCGGGGTAGGGGACCAGCTGCATCTGCGGATGCGGGGCGAACAGCAGCGGGCGGATGTACAGCGAGGCCTGGTGCCCGTACGGGGGCAGGAACTCCAGGTTGTTCTCCACGCACAGCTTGCACATCTTGATGAACATCTCCTCGGGCGGAGCCGGAAGGCCCAGAAAGCGGGCGGAACGGGCCATGCGGGCGGCGTTCCTGTCCGGCCGGAAGAGGATGATGTCCCCGTTCTTCTGGTGGAAGGCTTTCAGGCCTTCAAAGCAGGAGATCGCGTAGTGGAGGCCCTGCGTGAAAGGGTCGATGGTGAAAGAGAAGGTCTCCGTCAGGGAGATGTCGGACCATGCTCCGTCCCGGTAGTGCGCCAGGACGACGGTACGGGTACGGTAGGCGTCAAAGCCCAGGGAATCCCAATCAATCTGTGCCATACTATTGTGATTTTAATTGTTTGCAATGTATTCAGCCACCCAGTCGCCCACTTCGGAAGTGGAGAAAGCCTTGCCGTCCCCGGCGAGGTCCTCGGTCACGACGCCGCTGTCGATGGAGGCGCTGACCGCCGCGCGGATGGCTTTTCCTTCCTCCATCAGGCCGAAGGCGTATTCGAACATCATCGCGGCGGACAGGATGGTCGCCAGCGGGTTGGCGATGTTCTTGCCGGCGGCCTGCGGGTACGAACCGTGGATGGGTTCGAACACCGAGGTGTGCTCGCCGACCGAAGCGGAGGCCAGCAGGCCCATCGATCCGGACACGCAGCTGGCTTCGTCCGTCAGGATGTCGCCGAAGGTGTTCTCCGTCACGATGACGTCGAAGAACTTCGGGCCGGTGATCAGTTTCATGGCCGCATTGTCCACGAACATGTAGTCCGTCTGCACGTCTGGATACTGCGGTGCCATTTCCTGGGCGATCTGCCGCCACAGGCGCGAGGATTCCAGCACGTTCGCCTTGTCCACGACGGTCAGGTGACGGCGGCGGCGCATCGCGTACTCGAAGGCGAGATTGAGGATGCGCTCCACCTCGTAGCGGTGGTAGATGTTCGTATCGTAGGCCGTGTCCCCGCCGTCTGTCCGGCCCTTCTCGCCGAAGTACATGCCGCCGGTCAGTTCACGGATGCACAGGAAGTCCGCTCCGTCCACCAGCTCCTCTTTCAGCGGGCTCTTGTGGATCAGGGACTTGAAGGTCTCGACGGGGCGGAGGTTGGCGTACAGGCCCAACTGCTTGCGCATGGCCAGCAGACCCTGCTCCGGGCGGACCTTGGCCGTCGGATCGTTGTCGTAACGGGGATCGCCGACCGCGCCGAACAGCACGGCGTCGCTCTCCAGGCAGGTCTGGTGCGTCAGCTCGGGGTAGGCGGATCCGCACTCGTCGATGGCGCAGGCGCCGACGGGCGCATAGGTATAGCTGACTTCGTGTCCGAACTTCCTGCAGATGGCGTCGACCGCCTTGACGGCCTGGTCCACGACCTCGGGGCCGATTCCGTCCCCGGGCAATTTGGCGATGTTGAGTTTCATTTCAAATAACTGATATCCATGTTTTCCATTATGTTGAGCATCTTCACCGTGGCCTTGATGGCGGCTTCCGTCTGGTCGGAATCGATGCCCCGGGTCTTGAACTCGGAGTCGCCGCTGCGCCACGAGATGGTCGTGGCGACCAGGGCGTCCGTCTTGCCGCCCGGCGGGATGGTCACCTGGTAGTCCGCCAGGACGGGATGGGTCTTGCCCAGCTTCTCATAAATCTTCCACAGGGCCTTCATGAAGGCGTCGTACTGGCCGTCGCCGGACGAGCTCTCCTCGTATTCACTGCCGTGGATGCTGACCTTCACGACGGCGACGGGACGCATCCCGCGCGCCAGCTGGAGGGAGTAGTTGACGATGTGGATGTTGTCCTGGGCTGCGCTGTGCGCGCTCTTCAGCACATCCGCGATGATGAACGGCAGGTCCTCGGCCGTCATCGCTTCCTTCTTGTCGCCCAGTTCGACGACCCGCTGCGTGACCAGCTTGACCTGGTCGGGCGTGAGGCGGATGCCCAGCGAGTCGAGGTTCCGGATGATGTTCGCCTTGCCGCTCATCTTGCCCAGCGCATAGGTGCGCTTGCGTCCGAAACGCTGGGGCAGCAGGGGATTGGCATACAGGTCGTCCTTGCTGTCGCCGTCGGCGTGCACGCCGCTGCTCTGTGTGAAGACGTTCTCGCCCACGACGGGCTCGTTGTCCGGAATGCGGATGCCGGAAATGCTCTCCACATATTTGCAGACGTGGGTCAGCCGGCTCTCGTCGACGTGGTTTTCGCTGTGGATCTGGTCGTTCAGCCCCGCGATGACGCTGGCGATCGAGGCGTTGCCGCTGCGTTCGCCCAGCCCGTTCACCGTCGTGTGCACGCAGGAGATGCCGACCTTCGCGGCCGCGAGGGTGTTCGCGACGGCCAGCCCGTAGTCGTTGTGCGCGTGGAAGTCGAAACACAGGTCGGGATAGCGCTGCATCATCAGGGTGCAGTAGCGCTCCACGTCCCAGGGGTTCAGCACGCCCAGCGTGTCGGGCAGCATGAAGTGTCCGATGGGCAGCTGCCGCAGGGCGTCCACCAGTTCGAAAACGTACTCCGGCGAGGAGGCGATGCCGTTGGACCAGTCCTCGAGGTAGAGGTTGGTCCGGATGCCGCGCGAAAGGGCTTTTTCGACGACGAGTCGGATGTCGGCGATGTGCTCGGAAGGAGTCTTGCGCAGCTGTTTGGTCAGGTGCCGCAGGGATCCTTTGGCCAGCAGGTTCAGCACGCGCCCGCCGCCGTCTGCGATCCAGTCCACCGACACGCCGCCGTCCACGAATCCCAGCGCTTCCACCCGGTCCAGGCAGCCCCGTTCGGCCGCCCAGGCGCAGATGGCGCGGAAGGACTCCTGCTCGCCCTTGGACACGCGGGCGGAAGCCACCTCGATGCGGTCCACCTTCAGGTCGTCGAGGAGGAGCTGCGCGATGGCGAGTTTCTCATGGACGTTGAACGAGACGCTGGCGGTCTGTTCGCCGTCACGGAGCGTGGTGTCGAGTATTTCCGTCATTGGGCCCGTTTCTGTTCGTATTGTTCGATCTTGTCTTTCTGCTGCAGCAGGTAGTCGATGTCGTCGAGGGCATTGACCAGACAGTATTTCTTGTAGGCGTTGATCTCGAAACGTTCGCTGCGGCCCGTGGCCAGGTTGGTCACGGTCTGGTTCGGCACGTCCACCCGGACCTGCATGTTGGGATCCGCCGCGATGCTCGCGAAGAGTTCGGCGAGGAAGGCTTCGGAGACCACCACCGGCAGTACGAAGTTGTTCAGTTCGTTGTTCTTGTGGATGTCCGCGAAGAAGCTGGAGATCACGACCCGGAAACCGTATCCGGCGATGGCCCAGGCGGCGTGTTCCCGGCTGGACCCCGAACCGAAGTTCTTGCCCGCGACCAGGATGCATCCGCCGTAGCGCGGATCGTTCAGCACGAACTGCTCGTTACGGCTGCCGTCAGGACGGTAGCGCCAGTCCCGGAACAGGTTGTCCCCGAAGAACTTTTCGTCCCTTGTGGTCGCCTTGAGGAAGCGGGCCGGGATGATCTGGTCCGTATCTACGTTTTCGAGCGGCAGGGGCACGCAGCTGCTCTGGATGATGTCGAATTTCTGTTTCATAATAGCGTTCGGGGATCAGTTACCGCACCGGTGACCGCAGCGGCGGCCGCGGTCAGCGGGCTGGCGAGCAGGGTGCGCGAACCCGGGCCCTGACGGCCCTCGAAGTTGCGGTTGCTCGTCGAAACACAATATTTTCCGGCGGGGATCTTGTCGTCGTTCATCGCCAGGCAGGCCGAACAGCCGGGCTGCCGGACTTCGAAACCGGCCTCGGCGAGGATCTTGTCCAATCCCTCCTCCTCGATCTGCCGTTTGACGGCCCAGGAACCGGGAACCAGCCAGGCCGTGACGCCGGCCGCTTTGCGGCGGCCGCGGACCAGCGAGGCGAAGGCGCGGAAGTCCTCGATGCGCCCGTTCGTGCAGGCGCCCAGGAACACATAATCGACGGGGTGTCCCAGCAGCGGCTGGCCGGGCGTCAGGCCCATGTAGGCCATGGCCTTGGGGGCGGCGTCGGCGGGGATGGTCCCGTCCACCGGCATGCCCATGCCCGGATTGGTGCCGTAGGTGATCATCGGGGCGATGTCGGCGGCGTCGAAGACCAGTTCGCGGTCGAAGACGGCGTCCTCGCCGCTGCGGAGGGTCTTCCAATACGCGACGGCCTTGTCCCAGTCCGCACCCTTGGGGGCATACTGGCGGCCCTTGAGGTAGGCGAAGGTCTTCTCGTCCGGAGCGACGAAGCCGCCGCGCGCACCCATCTCGATCGAGAGGTTGCACAGGGTCAGGCGGCCCTCCATGGACAGCGACCGAACGGTCGATCCGCGGTATTCGACAAAATATCCGGTGGCGCCGCTGGTGCTGATCTTGCTCATCAGGTACAGGGCGACGTCCTTGGCGGTGACGCCCGTGCCCAGTTCCCCTTCGATCCGGATGCTCATCGACTTGGGCTTCTGCTGCAGGATGCACTGCGAGGCCAGCACCATTTCCACTTCGCTGGTGCCGATCCCGAAGGCGACGGCGCCCATGGCTCCGTGGGTGGAGGTGTGCGAGTCTCCGCAGACTATGGTCATCCCCGGCAGGGAGAGGCCCTTCTCCGGCCCCACGACGTGGATGATGCCGTTGTCCGGGCTCAGCATCCCGTAATGGGTCAGGCCGAACTCGGCGGCGTTGCGCTCCAGTGCATCCACCTGGGCCTTGGAAACCGGGTCTTCGATGGGCTTGTCCTGATCATGGGTCGGGGTGTTGTGGTCCGGCATGCAGAAGATCTGCTGCGGGCGCAGGCAGCGGATCCCGCGTGCACGCAGGCCGTCGAAAGCCTGCGGGCTGGTGACCTCGTGGCAGTACAGCCGGTCGATGTACAGTTGGGTCGGGCCGTCCTCGATCAGCGAGACGACGTGCGCATCCCATATTTTGTCGAACAGTGTATTCATCAGTGCTTGAATTTGTTGATGCAGTCGATATAGGCTTCCACCGATCCGGTCACGATGTCCGTATTGGCGCCGAAGCCGTAATAGACGTGTCCGTCGTGCTCGACCTGCATGTGGACTTTCGCGACGTCGTCGGATCCCTTGGTGATGTTCTGGATGGTGAACTCCTTGATGGTCATCTGGCGCTTGACGATGGTCTTGAGCGCGTTGATGGCGGCATCGACAGGGCCGTTACCGTGGGCTGCGCCCTCGAATTTCTCCCCGGCGATGTCCAGGCCGATGCTGGCGACGGGCTTGAGGCCCTTGCCGCTGGTCACCTGGAGGTAATCCAGTTTGATGTGGGCGACTTCCGCACGCTCCGCCCCGGCCAGGATCAGCAGGTCTTCGTCCCCGATCTGCTTCTTCTTGTCGGCCAGCTTGAGGAATTCCTGGTAGAAGGCGTCCAGTTTCTCGTCGGAGAGCTTGATGCCCAGGGTTTCCAGCCGGTATTTCAGGGCGGCATGGCCGCTGCGGGCGGTCAGGACGATGTTGTTGTCGTCCAGGCCGATGTCCTTGGGATCGATGATCTCATAGGTGCTGACCTCTTTCAGCACGCCGTCCTGGTGGATGCCGGACGAATGCGCGAAGGCGTTGCGTCCCACGATGGCCTTGTTGGCCTGGACCGGCATGTTCATCAGGCTGGACACCATCCGGCTGACCGGATAGATGCGGGTCGTGTTGATGTTGGTCGTCAGCGGAATGTCGGAGTGGCTGCGGAGGATCATGGCGATCTCTTCGAGCGCGGTGTTGCCGGCCCGTTCGCCCACGCCGTTGATCGTCACCTCGCACTGGCGCGCACCGTTCAGCAGGCCGGCCATCGTATTGGCCGTGGCCATGCCCAGGTCGTTGTGGCAGTGGGTGGAGATGATGACCCGGTCGATCCCGTCGACGTGGTCCATCAGGTACTTGATCTTGGCGCCGTACTCGGCGGGCAGGCAGTAGCCCGTCGTGTCGGGGATGTTCACGACCGTGGCGCCGGCCTTGATGACGGCCTCGACCACCTGGGCGAGGAAGGCGTTGTCCGTGCGCCCGGCGTCCTCGGCGTAGAACTCCACGTCATCCACGAACTGGCGGGCATACTTGACGGCCCGCACGGCGCGCTCGAGGATCTCCTCGCGCGTCGAGTTGAATTTGTAGCGGATGTGCGAGTCGGAGGTGCCGATGCCCGTGTGGATGCGCTTGTTCTTGGCGTGTTTCAGCGCTTCCACAGCCACGTCGATGTCCTTCTGCACGGCCCGCGTCAGGGCGCAGATGGCCGGCCAGGTCACGGCCTTGGAGATCTCCACGACCGAATTGAAGTCGCCGGGGCTGGAGACCGGGAAACCGGCCTCGATCACGTCCACGCCCAGTTCCTCCAGCGCCTTGGCCACCTGGATCTTCTCCACGGTGTTCAACTGGCAGCCGGGGACCTGTTCGCCGTCGCGCAGGGTGGTGTCGAAAATATATACTCTGTTGCTGTCCATGCTATTTCTTGCTGTTCTCGGGACGGAGCGTGCGCACGGTCACGCCGGTGCGCCACATCTCGCTCTCGCGCAGGGCTTTCAGTTCTTTCTCCAGCCCGTCGCGGTAGTCCGGTTTGCTGTTGGCGTCGATCGAGATCTGGGCCTCGTTGCCGCTCTTGACGCTCGCGTAGAGTTTCTGCACGACCGGCTTGATGGCATCGTGGAAGGGGCCCATCCAGTCCAGGGCGCCGCGCTGGGCGGTCGTCGAACAGTTGGCGTACATCCAGTCCATACCCTTGGCTGCAAACAGCGGCATCAGGGACTGGGTCAGTTCCTCGACGGTCTCGTTGAAGGCCTCGCTGGGGGAGTGGCCGTTCTCGCGCAGCACTTCGTACTGGGCGGACAGCAGTCCCTGGATGGCGCCCATCAGGGATCCGCGCTCACCGGTCAGGTCGGAAACCGCCTCACGCTGGAAGGTGGTCTCGAAGAGGTAACCGGAACCGATGCCGATGCCCAGGGCGAGGGTGTTCTCCAGGGCGTGGCCGGTGGCATCCTGGTACACGGCGTACGAGGAGTTGATGCCGCGGCCCTCGAGGTACAGCGAACGCACGGTGGTGCCCGATCCCTTCGGCGCGACCATGATCACGTCGATGTCCTTGGGCGGGACGCAGCCCGTCCGGTCGCTCCAGGTGATGGCGAAGCCGTGCGAGAAATACAGGGACTTGCCCGGGGTCAGGTACGGTTTGAGCTTGGGCCAGACGGACATCACGGCCGCGTCGGACAGCAGGCACATCACGATGTCGCCCTTGTCCGCGGCCTCTTCGATGCCGAAGAGGGTCTGTCCGGGAACCCAGCCGTCCGCGACGGCCTTGTCGTAGGTCTTGCCGGGACGCTGGCCGACGATGACCTTGAATCCGTTGTCACGCAGGTTCAGGGACTGTCCGGGGCCCTGGACGCCGTAACCGATGACGGCGATGGTCTTGCCGGCGAGCACTTCGCGGGCATGTTCGAGGGTAAATTCTTCACGGGTGATGACGGTCTCTTCAACGCCGCCGAAATTCAATTTTGCCATGGCTGATATTATTTTAGTTGATTTTTCCTTTCCTGTAGATAGTCGGATATGATTTCGTGTTCGGACGCACCGCCGTGCTGCCATTCAAAACTGAAGGCGCGCAGCACGTCCACTTTCTTCTCGATGAATTTCACGACCTGGGTGGCGTTGCGCTCGGTCGTGAAGACGCGGAAGGTGAAATGGTGCACCCCGGGGAATTCGGAGGGGAACACCGTCAGGGACTCGATGTTGATGTTCCGGCGGGTGAAGATGTTCGAGATCGAGCTCAGCAGACCCACCTGGTTCTCGGAATACACCGAGATGATGTACAATTTCTCACTTTCCATCTTCGTACCATTCGTTGCGGTTCAACATGATCTCGTCCACCCGGCGCCCGACGGGAATCATCGGGTACACCATGCCCTGCTCTTCCACGTGCGCATCCAGGATGAACGCTTCGTCGCTGTCCAGCATTTCCTGTACGGCTGCGTCCAGCCCGGCGCGTTCGTCCACCATCCGGTAGCGGATGCCGTAGGCGCGGGCGATGAGGCTGTAGTCCGGATTCAGCATCCGGGTCTGGCTGTAGTGCCTGTCGAAGAACAGTTCCTGCCACTGGCGGACATTGCCCAGCCAGTTGTTGTTCAGCAGGATCACCTTGACGGCGGTATGCTCCTGCAGGATGGTGCCCAGCTCCTGGATGGTCATCTGGAAGCCGCCGTCCCCGACGAAGAGGCACACCTGCCTGTCCGGGCAGGCCGTCTTGGCGCCGATGGCGGCCGGCAGGCCGAATCCCATCGTGCCCAGGCCGCCGGAGGAAATGAAGCTCCGGCTGCTGCGGAAGCGGGAATAGCGCGCGGCCATCAGCTGGTTCTGGCCCACGTCGGTGATGACGATGGCGTCGTGCCCGGAGGCTTCGGCCACCTTGGAGATGACTTCGCCCATGGTCAGCGGGCCATCCGTGCGCTGCACTTCCGGGGCGACGACCTTGGCCTGCTCGACCTGGTCGTACTTCCGTGCGGTCACCGCCCACTCGTCGTGGAAGGAGAAGTTCATCCGTTCGGTGATCCGCTCCAGCACCTGCGCCGCGTCTCCCAGCACGCCCAGATCCACGGGAACGATCTTGCCGATCTCCGTCTCATCGATGTCGATGTGGATCTTCCTGGCCTGGGGGGCGTATTCCGACACGATGCCGGTGACCCGGTCGGAGAAACGCATGCCGATCGCGATCAGCAGGTCGCAGCGCTGGGTCATCAGGTTCGAGGCGATGTTGCCGTGCATGCCGGCCATGCCGACGTAGTACGG
Source organism: Bacteroidales bacterium (assembly GCA_017454335.1). Taxonomy (GTDB): domain Bacteria; phylum Bacteroidota; class Bacteroidia; order Bacteroidales; family UBA932; genus Cryptobacteroides. The sequence goes on from JAFTDE010000014.1 coordinate 38,111, forward strand.
GAAATCCGACGGGAGGGCGCTCAGGCCCAGCATCGTCGAGGCCGCCGGGATGCCGCCTTTCTTCAGGAAGGCCTTCAGCTGCTCTTCCGCATGGGAGAGCACGATGCCCTGGCCGTACACGACGAAGGGCCGCTCGGCGGCGTTGATCATCCGCACCGCCTCGTCGATCTGCGCCTCGTCCGGTTCCGGAACGGGCACGTAGCTGCGGATGAAATCGCATTTCTCAAAATGATATTCGGCCCGGCCCCGCTGCGCGTCCTTGGTGAAGTCCAGGACGACCGGACCCGGGCGGCCGGTGGAGGCGATGTGGAAGGCCTTGGCCACGGCCGGCGCCACGTCTTCGGGGCGGCGGATCTGGTAGGTCCATTTGTCGATGGGGCCGGTCATGCCGACCACGTCCGTCTCCTGGAAGGCGTCGGTGCCCAGCGCGGCGTTCGATACCTGGCCGGTGATGACGATCACGGGGGTGGAGTCCACCATGGCGTCGGCGACGCCCGTGATCACGTTCGTCGCTCCGGGGCCCGAAGTGACGATGACGACGCCGGGTTTGCCCGTCGCGCGCGCGTAGCCCTGCGCCGCGTGGATCGCGCCCTGCTCGTGGCGGACGAGGATGTGGTTCAACTTCCCGCCGTACTTGTACAGTTCGTCGTAAACGTTGATGATCGATCCTCCGGGATAGCCGAAGACCGTATCGACACCTTCGTCGACAAGGGATTTGAGCAGGATCTCTGCTCCGCTGAACAGTTCTGCCATACTCAGTCCTCCGGAATAATTCTGACGGCCCCCTTGTCCGCGCTGCTGACCATGGCGGCGTAGGCTTTGAGGCTCTTGGATACGGTTCTTTGACGGTGCGGCGGCGTGAATGCCTTCGCTCCGCGGGCGAGTTCCTCGTCCCGGCGCTGCTCCAGCTGGTCTTCGCTCAGCAGGACCTGGATGCTGCGGGCCGCGATGTCGATCTCGATCAGGTCGCCGTCGCGGACCAGCCCGATGGCTCCGCCCGCAGCGGCTTCCGGCGAAACATGCCCGATGCTGAGGCCGGAGGTGCCGCCGCTGAAACGACCGTCGGTGATCAGCGCACACTCCTTCCCGAGGTGCATGGACTTGATATAGGAAGTCGGATACAGCATCTCCTGCATGCCGGGGCCGCCCTTGGGGCCCTCGTAGGTGATGACCACCACGTCCCCGCTGACGACCTTGCCGCCGAGGATGCCCTCGCAGGCGGCTTCCTGCGAATCGAAGACCTTGGCGGGGCCGCAGAAGTGGAAGATGCTCTCGTCCACGCCGGCCGTCTTGACGACGCAGCCGTCCGCGGCGATGTTGCCGAACAGCACGCCCAGTCCGCCGTCGCGGGTGTAGGCGTGCGCCAGGTCCCGGATGCAGCCCGCCTCACGGTCCGTGTCGAAACTGTCGTAGCGGCAGTCCTGGGATCCCATGCGGGTGGTCTTGACGCCGGCCGGGGCGCAGGAGAAGACTTCCCGCGCGTCCGCGCAGCAGTTCGGGCTGAGGATGCAGTAGCGGTCGATCTCTTCACCCAGGGTCATCCCGTCCACGCGGCGCAGGCTGGTGTCCACCAGGCCTCCGTCGGCGAGTTCCTTCATGATGGAGACGATGCCGCCGGCGCGGCTGACGTCCTGGATATGGTATTTCTGCGTGTTCGGGGCGACCTTGCAGATGCACGGTACCCGGCGGGACAGCGAGTCGATGTCCTTCATCTTGAAATTGACCCCGGCCTCGGCGGCGACCGCCAGCAGGTGCAGCACCGTGTTGGTCGATCCGCCCATGGCGATGTCCAGGGTCATGGCGTTCAGGAAAGCCTCGCGGCTGGCGATGCTGCGCGGCAGCACGCTCTCGTCCCCGTCCCGGTAGTATTTATAGGCATTGGCGACCACCAGCCGGGCGGCCTTGCGCAGCAGCTCGGTCCGCTGGACGTGTGTGGCCAGCACGGTGCCGTTGCCGGGCAGGGCCAGTCCGATGGCCTCGGTCAGGCAGTTCATCGAGTTGGCCGTGAACATGCCCGAGCAGCTGCCGCAGGTGGGGCAGGCGCAGTCTTCGATTTCGGCGACTTCGCGGTCGCTGACGCTCGGATCGGCGGACTTGATCATCGCATCGATCAGGTCCAGCCGGGCGGAACCCAGTACGCCGGCCTCCATCGGGCCGCCGGAGACGAATACGGTCGGGATGTTCAGGCGCATGGCGGCCATCAGCATGCCGGGCGTGATCTTGTCGCAGTTGCTGATGCACACCAGGGCGTCCGCCTTGTGGGCGTTGACCATATATTCTATACTGTCGGCGATGATGTCGCGCGAGGGAAGGGAGTACAGCATGCCGTCATGTCCCATCGCGATGCCGTCGTCGATGGCGATCGTGTTGAATTCGGCCGCGAAACAGCCCGCGGCTTCGATTTCGGCCTTGACGATCTGGCCGGCCTCGTGCAGGTGCGTGTGCCCCGGAACGAACTGGGTAAAGGAATTGGCGATGGCGATGATCGGCTTGCCGACCTGGTCCTTTTTCATGCCGTTCGCCTGCCAAAGTGCTCTGGCACCGGACATTCTACGCCCTTCGAAGGTGATATTGCTCTTTAAATTCATAAGCACACTTACTAACTAAGCGGTAAAAGTAAGCAATAATTATGTAAAAACCAAGTCTTTATCGAAATGACGAATTATAAGCAAAAAAATTTGGAATCTTGCCGGGGAGTCCGTATATTAGTGGGTTAGTTGGTAGCGTTATGAAAGTTCTGAAATTTGGAGGGTCGTCGGTTGGTACGGCCGAAAGCCTCAAGCATGTCAAACAGATCGTCGAGTCCCGGCAGGAACCCGTCGTCGTTGTCGTATCCGCGCTGAAAGGCGTTACGGACAAACTCATCAATACAGCCCGCCTGGCCGAGGCCGGGGATGCCAGTTATGCCGACCACGTGCAGGCCATCAGGGATCTGCACGAGTCCCTGGTGGACGAGGTCTTCGGGGAAACCCCCGCGAAGATCAGCCTGCTGGGCGAACTGATCCCGATGCTGGACCGCCTGGGAGAGCTCTACCGGGGTGTCTGCCTGCTGGGAGACCTCTCGGACCGCTCCCTGGACGAGATCGTCAGCTACGGCGAGCGCCTCTCGTCGCGTATCGTGACCGCGCTGCTGGACGGCGCGCGCCGCTACAACGCCCTGGATTTCATCCGGACCGTCCGCAAGGCCGGCCAGAATACCCTGGATGACGCGGCGACCTATCCGCTGGTGCGCCAGGCGCTGGGGAATTTCTCCGGACAGACCCGCATCGCCGTCGTCCCCGGTTTCATCGCCGTGGACAGCGCCACGGGGCGGATCACCAACCTGGGCCGCGGCGGATCGGACTACACCGCCAGCATCATCGCTTCTGCGCTGGACGCCGAGCTCCTCGAGATCTGGACGGACGTGGACGGCTTCATGACCGCCGATCCGCACATCATCCAGACCTCCTACGTGATCGAGGAACTCAGCTACGAAGAGGCCATGGAGCTGTGCAACTTCGGCGCCAAGGTCATCTACCCGCCGACCCTGTATCCCGTCTTCGCCAAGAACATCCCCATCGCCGTGCGGAACACCTTCCGCCCGGACGCCCCCGGCACCATCATCAAGAGCGACGTGCGCCGGCCCGATACGACCATCACCGGTATCTCCTCCATCGACGATACCTGCCTGATCACGCTCTCGGCCCCTTCCATGGTCGGCCTGATCGGTATCGACAGCCGCCTGTTCACGGCCCTGTCCTCGCACGACATCAGCGTCTTCATGGCCTGCCAGTCCTCGTCCGAAACGGGCATTTCGATCGGCGTGATGAAGAAGGACGCGCGCCTGGCCTGCGAGGTCATCGACCAGGAATTCGCCGGCGAGATCGCGATGGGCGCGATGCACAAGGCTTCGCTGATCGCGGACCTGGCCACCGTCGCCATCGTGGGCGAGAACATGAAACGCAACCCCGGCACCGCCGGCAAGCTGTTCTCGACCCTCGGCCGCAACGGCATCAGCATCATCGCCTGCGCCCAGGGCGCCTCGGAGTCCAACATCTCCTTCGCCATCGAGCGCAAGTTCCTGCGCAAGGCCCTGAATGTCATCCATGACAGCTTCTTCCTGTCCGAATACCAGGAACTCAACCTGTTCGTCTGCGGAGTCGGCACCGTCGGCGCCCAGCTGCTGGAACAGATTGCCAGCCAGCGCGAGCGCCTGATGCAGCGCCGCGGACTCAAGATCAACGTCGTGGGCATCGCCCGCAGCACGAAGGGCGTCTTCGACCGGAACGGCATCGACCTGTCCGGCTGGCGCGATGCGCTCGCCCAGGGCAAGCCGCTGGACCTGCCCGCCCTGCGGGACGAAGTGATCGGGATGAACATCTTCAACGCCGTGTTCGTGGACTGCACCGCCAGCGCGGACGTCGCGGCCATGTACGAAGATTTCTTCAACCACAGCATTTCCGTCGTGGCGGCCAACAAGATCGCGGCCTCGTCGGATTACAGCCTGTACCGCAAACTGAAGGAGACGGCCCGCAAGCGCGGCGTCAAGTTCCTCTTCGAGACCAATGTGGGCGCGGGTCTTCCGATCATCAACACCATCAACGACCTGCGCAACAGCGGGGACCACATCGAGAAAATCGAGGCTGTGCTCAGCGGCACGCTCAATTTCATATTCAATACGATTTCCGCGGACATTCCCTTCAGCCAGACCGTCCGGCTGGCGATGGAGGGCGGGTATTCCGAACCGGATCCCCGTATCGACCTGTCCGGCAAGGACGTCATCCGCAAGCTCGTCATCCTGTCCCGCGAAGCCGGGTACGAGGTCAACCAGGAGGACGTCGAGGCCAATCTCTTCATTCCCAAGGAGTTCTTCGACTGCTCGATGGAAGAGTTCTGGGAGAAGCTGCCTTCGCTGGACGCGGATTTCGAGGCCCGTCGCCGCGAGATCGAGGCCCGTCACGAGCGCTGGCGCTTCGTCGCCAAGATGGAGGACGGCAAGTACTCCGTTTCGCTGCGCACCGTGGACGAGCACCACTCGTTCTATGTGCTGGACGGTTCGAACAACATCGTCCTGCTGACGACCGAGCGCTATCACCAGCACCCCATGCTGATCCAGGGCTACGGGGCCGGCGCCAGCGTCACCGCGGCCGGTGTTTTCGCGGACATCATGAGCATTGCCAACATCTAGGAAAATGAAGAAAGTCAGGGTATTTGCGCCGGCGTCCATCGCCAACCTCGGCTGCGGCTTCGACATCATGGGGCTCGCACTGGACGAGGTGGGCGACATCCTCGACATGACGCTGGAGGAGGGCGAGGGCATCTCCATCATCAACGGGACCGATGTCCCGCTGCCGGAGGATCCCGAAGCGAACGTCATCACCCCGGTCATCCGCAAATTCTTCGAAATGACCGGACTGAGCGGCCGGATCGAGGTCTGCATCTGCCAGAAGATCTATCCCGGTTCGGGTATCGGGTCCAGCGCAGCGTCCAGTGCCGCGGCGGCCTATGGCGTGAACGAACTGTTCGACTGCCCGCTGTCGGAGGAGGAACTGGTGGTCTGCGCCATGGAAGGCGAGAACCTGGCCAGCGGCGGATACCATGCGGACAACGCGGCTCCGGCGCTGATGGGCGGCATCGTGATGATCCGCGGCTACGAACCGCTGGACCTGATCAAGCTGCCCGTACCCGGCAACTTCTACTGCGCCGTCATCCATCCGGCCATCGTCGTCTCCACCAAGGAGGCCCGCAGCATCCTGCCCAAAGCGGTTCCGATGCATGATGCGGTGCGCCAGTGGGGCAATGTAGGCGGGCTGGTGGCCGGCCTGTACTCCGGGAACATCGGCCTGATCGGCCGGGCTATGCGGGACTATGTCGCCGAACCCTACCGCAAGCAGTTCATTCCCGGTTTCGACGAATTGCGCGCGGCCGTGCTGGAATCCGGCGCCCTGGCGATGAACATCGCCGGCTCGGGTCCCTCCGTGTTCGCCCTGGCGGACCGGGGCGAGACCGCCCAGAAGGCCGGCGCCATCATGAAGACCCATTTCGACCGCCTCGGCATCCCTTACGAGGCGTATGTCGTCAAAGTATCCAACAAGGGAGCCAAACTCCTCGCCCGATGAAGTATTACAGCACCAACCGACAGGCCCCGGTGGCCGATCTGCACAAAGCGGTGGTCCGCGGCCTGGCCGAGGACCGCGGGCTGTACATGCCCGAGCGGATCGTCTCCCTGCCGCAGGACTTCCTGGACGCGATGCCCGGGATGGACTTCCATGCGGTGGCCTGCAGGGTGGCTGAGGCCTTTTTCGGCGAGGACATCCCCGCGGAGGAACTCCGGCGTATCGTCTGCGAGACGCTCTCGTTCGACTGCCCGGTCGTCCCGGTCGGGGGCGGCATCTATTCGCTGGAGCTGTTCCACGGGCCCACCCTGGCATTCAAGGATGTCGGTGCGCGTTTCATGGCCCGTATGCTGCGCTATTTCCTGCAGCGGGACGGGGCCGGCCTGGTGGACGTGCTGGTTGCGACTTCCGGCGATACCGGCAGCGCCGTGGCCAACGGCTTCCTGGGCGTGGAGGGCATCCGCGTCCACGTGCTGTACCCCAAGGGCAAGGTTTCCCCGATCCAGGAGTGCCAGTTCACGACCCTGGGACAGAATGTCACCGCGCTGGAGATCGACGGCACCTTCGACGACTGCCAGGCGCTGGTCAAGAATGCCTTCATGGATGCGGAACTGCGCGGCCGGCTGCAGCTGACTTCGGCCAACAGCATCAATGTCGCCCGCTTCCTGCCGCAGTCGTTCTACTATTTCTGGGCCTATGCCCAGCTGCGTGCACGCGGCGTGCAGGGTGACATCGTCATGTGCGTGCCCAGCGGCAATTTCGGCAACCTCTGTTCGGCCCTGTTCGGGGCGCGGATGGGACTGCCGGTGCGCCGTTTCATCGCGGCGAACAACCGCAACGATGTCTTCTACCAGTATCTGCAGACCGGCGTCTATACGCCCCGCCCCAGTGTCCAGACCCTCGCCAACGCGATGGATGTCGGGGATCCGAGCAACTTCGCCCGCATCCTGGACCTGTACGGAGGGGACTGGCAGCGGATCCGTGCACACATCAGCGGCGCCGTCGTGACGGACGAAATGATCCGCGAAACCGTCGAGGACTGCGCCCGCCGCACGGGTTACCTGCTGGATCCGCACGGGGCCTGCGGCTACCGTGCCCTGCGGGAGGGCCTGCGCCCCGGCGAGACGGGGGTCTTCTGCGAGACCGCCCATCCCGCCAAGTTCAAGGATGCCGTCGAGTCGATGACCGGAACCCCCGTCGCCATCCCCGAGCGGCTCGCCCGTTTCATGCAGGGGACCAAGCAGAGCATCCCCCTGTCCGCGGATTACCGCGATTTCAAAGCGTTTTTGTTAAAATTATAGGTTATGAAAGCAGCAATAGTCGGCGCCAGCGGCGCTGTCGGCCAGGAATTTATCAAGGTCCTCGAAGAGAGGAATTTCCCCGTGGACGAACTCGTTCTGTTCGGGTCTGCACGCAGTGCGGGCCGCAAATACAGTTTCCGCGGCAAGGAACTCGAAGTCCGGCTCCTGCAGCACAATGACGATTTCAAGGGCATCGATTATGCCTTCGTCTCTGCCGGTGCCAGCACGTCCGTGGAATTCGCCGACACCATCACCAAGCACGGCACCGTGATGATCGACAACTCCAGCGCGTTCCGGATGGATCCGGACGTGCCCCTCGTCGTTCCCGAGTGCAATGCCGAAGACGCCCTGGTGCGTCCCCGCGGCATCATCGCCAACCCCAACTGCACGACCATCATGATGGTGGTCGTCCTGAAACCCATCGAGACCCTTTCCCACATCACCCGCATCCATGTGGCCAGCTACCAGTCCGCTTCCGGCGCCGGTGCCCAGGCCATGGCGGAACTGCAGCAGCAGTACCGGGACATCGTGGAAGGGAATCCGGTCAAGGTCGAGAAATTCGCCTACCAGCTGGCCTACAACGTCATCCCGCAGATCGATGTCTTCACGGACAACGGATACACCAAGGAGGAGATGAAGATGTTCAACGAAACCCGCAAGATCCTGCACTCCGATGTGCGCTGCAGTGCGATGTGCGTGCGTATTTCCTCGCTCCGCTCCCACTCAGAGGCCGTCTGGATCGAGACCGAGCGGCCGCTGGAAGTGGAAGAGGTCCAGAAGGCCATCGCCGCGGCCCCGGGCCTGACCCTCGAGGATGATCCCGCCACGAAGAAATATCCGATGCCGCTGTTCACCGGCGGCAAGGACAACATCTTCGTGGGCCGTGTCCGAAAGGACCTCGCCAACGAGAACGGCATCACCCTGTGGCTGTCCGGCGACCAGATCAAGAAGGGCGCCGCGCTGAATGCCGTCCAGATTGCCGAATACCTGATCAAACAATAATTTACCCGCCATGCCCGTTATCTCCGACAAAGCCAGCGCGATGCCCGCTTCGGCCATCCGCAAACTCGTGCCCCTCTCCGATGCGGCCGAGTCGTCCGGCGTCAAAGTCTATCACCTGAATGTCGGCGCACCGGATATCAAGTCTCCGGACTGCGCCTTCCGTGCGGTGCTGGACAAGTGCACCGGGATGCATCACCTCTCCTATACCAATTCCGCAGGCCTGATGGAACTCCGGAAGGGGCTGGTGGAGAAGTACTACCGCAAGATCGGCATCGACATCGAGGTCAGCGAACTGCTGGTCGAGGTGGCAGGCAGCGAGGCTTTTGCCGGGGCGATGCAGATCGCGGCCAATCCAGGCGACGAAATCATCGTCGTCGAACCCTTCTATACGAATTACCAGACCTTCGCGTTCCTGAACGGGATCACGCTCAAGGCGGTCCATACCGAGATCCGGGACGGATTCAAGGTGCCCGACATCTCCGCTTTCGAGGCGCTGGTCACCCCGAAGACCAAGGCGGTGCTGCTGAGCAATCCCTGCAACCCTTCGGGCAAGCTGTTCACCCGGGAGGAGATGCTGGCCATCGGCGACTTCTGCATCCGGCATGACCTCTTCCTGATCAGCGACGAAGTGTACCGCGAGTTCTGCTATACGGACGAGCCGCATTTCTCGGCGATGAGCATCCCGGGATGCGAACAGCACGTGATCCTGGCGGACTCGGTTTCCAAGCGCTACAACCTGTGCGGCGCCCGCATCGGCTGCATCATCTCGCACAACAAGGACGTGATGGCCGCGGCGCTCAAGCTGGCCCAGTCCCGTCTTTGCCCGCCCGTGCTGGGGCAGTATGCCGCCATCGGCGCGCTGGACACGCCCCAGTCCTATTTCGATGAGGTGCGGGAGGAATACATCCGCCGCCGCGACTGTGCCATCGAGGAACTCAATGCCATACCGGGCGTCTTCGCACCCACGCCGATGGGGGCCTTCTATGCCATCGCCGAACTCCCGGTGGATGACGCCGAGGCCTTCACGCGCTGGATGCTGACCGAATTCCGCATCGACGGCCAGACCGTAATGGTTACGCCCGCAAGCTCGTTCTACAAGTCTGCGGGCGTGAAAAACCAGGTCCGGATCGCGTATGTGCTGGAAGTGCCGCTGCTGCGCAAGGCTTTCCGCATCCTGCGGGAAGCGCTGGCGGCCTATCCCGGCCGGACCGTCTAATACTGTTTGCGCAGGTCCTGGACCCGGACGGCCTTCCCCTCGCTCTTGGGCAGGGTGCCCTTCGGGACCAGCCGGACCCGCGGCGTAATCAGGATTTCGTCACGAAGCTGACGGGTGATCTCCTTCTCGAGCGCCTGCAGCTTCGTGAAATCGTCTATGAACATCTCCTTGAGTTCGACCTGGACGGTCATCGAGTCGTTGTCCTCCAGGGTCTCGAGCGTGATCAGGTAGTCCGATGCCAGTTCGTCGAAATGCATCAGGATGGTTTCGATCTGGATCGGGAAGATGTTCACGCCCTTCAGGATGATCATGTCGTCGCTGCGTCCCTTCATGCGGTCCAGCCGCTTGTGGGCGCGTCCGCAGGGGCAGTCCCCGGGCAGGATGCGCGTGAGGTCGCGTGTGCGGTAGCGCAGCAGCGGCATCGCCTCGCGGTTGAGGGTGGTCAGCACCAGTTCCCCGACCTCGCCGTCCGGGACGGGTTCGAGCGTCACCGGATCGACGATCTCGACGATGAAGTAGTCCTCCCAGATGTGCAGGCCGTTCTGCTCGGGGCATTCGAACGCCACGCCAGGGCCCATCATCTCGCTCATGCCGAAGGAGTTGTAGGCCTTGACGCCCAGCATCTGCTCGATGCGGCGGCGGGTGTCCTCGGAGTGCGGTTCGGCGCCGATCACCAGGGTGCGCAACTGCAGGTCGCGGCGGGGGTCGATGCCCCGCTCTTCCATCACCTCATACAGCCGGGAGGCGTAGGAGGGGATGGCGTGGGCGACGGTGGTCCCGAAGTCGGTGAGGAATTTCAGCTGGCGCAGGGTGTTGCCGGCCGCTGCCGGCACCGTCAGCATGCCCAGCTTCTCCGCGCCGTACTGGAATCCCAGTCCGCCGGTGAACATGCCGTAGCCCGACATGTTCTGGAATACATCTTCCGGACGGCAGCCGACCATCCACAGGCAGCGCGCCACGGCGTTGGCCCACTGGTCGATGTCCTGGCGTGAATGCAGGATGACCGTGGGGTTGCCGGTGGTGCCGCTGGACGAGTGCAGGCGGATGCACTGCGATGCCGGGATGGAAGCGATGCCCCAGGGATAGGTATCCCGCAGGTCCTGCTTGGTCGTGAACGGAATCCGCCTCAGGTCTTCCAGGGACCGGATGTCACTGGGTTTGACATGGATTCCGTCCAGCCGCTTGTGGTAGAAGGCGGAGCCTTCATAACAGTGGCGTACCGTGGCCTGCAGGCGCTCCAGCTGGAGCGCATCGATCTCCGAACGGCTCAGCGTTTCGAATTCGGGGTTGAAAAATGCACCGTTGCTCATTTATTTCAGTTGTCGTTTGTCGATGACGAATTTGCTCTTGCCCATGCTGCGCTCGAGGGTGCCGGGCTGCTTGACCTCGACCTTGGCGTTGATGCTCAGCACGCTGCGCAGCTTGGCGGCCAGGTCGCGCTCCAGCTTGAAGATCGGCTCGAAGGTGTCGAAGCCCTGGGCGAAGTATTCCTGGCGCACTTCGACCTGGACCGTGAGGGTATCCAGATTGTTGACGCGGTCCACGACCAGCAGGTAGCGCGGTGCGCACTCGGGCATGCTGAGGATGACGCTCTCGACCTGGCTCGGGAAGACGTTGATGCCGCGGATGATCAGCATGTCGTCGGTGCGGCCCAGGATGCGGCCCATCTTGACGCTGGTCCGTCCGCAGGCGCATTCCTCGCGGTACAGGCAGCAGAGGTCGCGGGTGCGGTAGCGCAGCAGCGGCATGCCTTCCTTGGTCAGGGTGGTGAACACCAGCTCGCCCGTCTGGCCCAGCGGCAGCGGTTCGAGCGTGTCCGGATCGATGATTTCCGGGAAGAAATGGTCCTCGTTGACGTGGGAGCCGCTCTGCTCGGAGCATTCATAGCTGACGCAGGGGCCCATGATCTCGCTCAGGCCGTAGAGGTTGTAGGCCTTCAGGCCCAGCCGCTCTTCGATCTCGTGGCGCATGTTCTCGGTCCAGGGCTCGGCCCCGAAGGCGCCGGAGCGCAGTTTCAGTGTCGACTTGTCGATGCCCAGCTTCTCCATCGTCTCCGCGAGGTGCAGGGCATAGGACGGGGTGCAGGCGATGCCGGTGACACCCAGGTCCTTCAGCAGGCGGATATGCTTCTCTGTATTGCCCGTCGAGACGGGAACCGCCGCGGCCCCGAGGGTCTCCACGCCGTAGTGGGCGCCCAGGCCGCCCGTGAACAGGCCATAGCCGTAGGCGATGGACATGGTGTCGTCGCGCGTGATGCCGTAGGCGGTCAGGCAGCGGGCCATGCATTCGCTCCAGACGCCGATATCCTTGCGGGAGTATCCGACGATGGTGGGATTGCCGGTCGTGCCGGACGAAGCGTGGATGCGGATGATCTCGCTCTGGGGCGCAGCCTGCAGGCCGAAGGGATAGTTGTCCCGCAGGTCCTGCTTGGTCGTATAGGGAAGTTTGACGATGTCATCGATCGAGGTGATGTCGTCCGGGGTGATGTCCATCTCCTGGAGTTTGTTCCGGTAGAAGGGGACATTGTGGTACACGTATGATACGATCTTGTGCAGGCGCTTCCCCTGCAGGGTGCGCATCTGCTCGAGCGGCATACATTCTTTGTTGGGATTCCAGATCATATGGTCGGTTGTTTATAGCCCAGTTCGAAAGCTTTGCGGTTCGCCTCCACGACCGCGTCTCCCTTGGCGGAGAAGATGGTCCCGATCGCCTCGCGGAGCGCATCGGCCCCGAGGATGTCCAGGTGGCGGGCGGCGGCGCCCAGCAGGATGATGTTGGCGCTGCGCGGGATGCCGTTCTGCTGGGCGAGGGACTCGATGTCCAGGAGTTCCACGTTGCCCAGGGCCAGCAGTTCGTCGCGGACCGCGGTGTGGTCCGGATAATCCGGGATGTTTACCAGCGGGGTGGATGCCGTGATGACGTGCCCGCCCTGCCGCAGCCAGGGGAGGTAGCGGAGCGCTTCCATCGGCTCCATCGAGATGATGAGGTCCGCCCCGCCCTGGGGGATCAGGTCGCTCCAGATCGCCTCGGTGCTGAGGCGGAGATTGCTCTGCACGTCGCCGCCGCGCTGGCTCATGCCATGCACTTCGGCTTGTTTGAGCTGGATTCCGGCGGCCGTTGCGGCGGCCCCGATGACGGTCGCGATGGTCAGGATGCCCTGGCCGCCAACGCCGCAGAGGATGATATCTGTCTTCATTTCTTGTGTCGTTTCAGGGTCTGCATGCATTCGCGGCGCGGGATGATGACGGACACGCCCGGGTAGGCGATCTCTTCGCGCAGGATGCGGGTGATTTCCGGCATGTTCGCGGGCAGGGGCACGACGACGTGCAGGTGTTCGGGCTCGACGCCGATCCCGAGGCAGATGGCCTCGAAACGGGAGGTGCCGGCGCTGTCCTGGCCGCCCGTCATGGCGGTGGTCAGGTTGTCGGAAATGATGACGGTGATGTTGGCGTGGTCATTGACGGCGTCCAGCAGGCCCGTCATGCCGCTGTGGGTGAAGGTCGAGTCTCCGATGACGGCGATGGCGGGGAACAGGCCCGCATCCGCGGCGCCCTTGGCCATCGTGATCGAAGCCCCCATGTCCACGCAGCTGCTGAGGGTCTGGAACGGGGGCAGGGCCCCGAGGGTATAGCAGCCGATGTCGCCGAAAATCCGGGCTCCGGGGAACTCGGCGGCGACTTCGTTCAGCGCCTTGTACACGTCGCGGTGTCCGCATCCCGGGCACAGCTGGGGCGGGCGGCCCGCCAGGTTCACCGCCGGGGCGTGGCCCTTTGCCGCGGGCGCTCCGAGGGCGGCTGCGACGCAGTCCGGGGTCAGTTCCCCGGTGCGGGGAAGGGCTCCGCTCAGCCGACCGGTGACGGGATAGCCCGCACCCAGCAGGGCGCGGACATCCGTCTCGGCAACGGGCTGCCCGTCTTCGACGACCAGCAGCGCGCCGCTGCGTTCCGCAAGTTCGCGGACGGCCGCTTCCGGCAGGGGATATTGGTTGATGCGCAGCACGTTGGCCTGCAGGCCGCTGTTGGCGAGCGCTTCCTTGACATAGTTGTATCCGATGCCGCAGGCGAGCACGCCCAGGGCGTCGGGAGCGCCGCTCCATTCGACGGAGGCGCGCCGTCCGCTGTCGGCGGCGATCTGCTCCTGTTTGGCGATCAGGGCCGCATACTGGCGGCGGGCGATGCCCGGCAGCAGGACCCAGCCTTTGCCGGAGGACGGAGAAAAAGCATTTTGGGGGTTCTGCGTCCCGGTTTCGACCGCGGCGCGGGAATGGGCCAGGCGGGTCACGACGCGCAGCAGGACCGGCAGGCCCAGGCGTTCGGAATAATCGAAGGCCTCGCGGGCCAGGTCATAGGCCTGCTGCTGGTCGGAAGGCTCGAGGACCGGGACCAGGGCGAATTTGCCGTAGAAGCGGCTGTCCTGCTCGTTCTGGGACGAATGCATCGAAGGATCGTCGGCGGCCAGCACGACCAGTCCGCCGTTCACGCCGGTGATGGCGGCGTTGACGAAGGCGTCGGCGCAGACGTTCATGCCCACGTGCTTCATGCACACCAGCGCCCGCTTGCCGGCATAGGACATGCCCAGCGCGGCTTCCATGGCGGTTTTCTCGTTGGTGCACCAGCGGCTGCGCACGTCGGGCGCGTTTTTCTGGATGTATTCGGTGATCTCGGTGGACGGCGTGCCCGGATAGGCGTACACGCCGGACAGGCCGGCATGAAGGGCGCCCAGGGCGATTGCCTCATCCCCCAACAACAATTTCTTCATCGGTATAATACAATTTGTCTGCCCCGTCAAAACGGCGAAGCAGACAAATGTAATAAAAATTCCGTCAAATTACTTATGTAACACCAAGATTGTGAAGCTTAAGGGTTCCACACTGACCGGGAAGGTCTGTCCTTCGGCCTCGAACGGCCCCTCGACAGGCACGATCCGTTCCGGTTCGTCCAGGGTGTTGTCCTCGCGCAGCAGTTCGCTCGCCAGGCGGATCCGCCGGACGCCCTGCAGGACGTCCCGCTTCTTGATGCCGGTGAAATTCAGCACGACATCCCGCTTCTGCTCCGAGGTGTTGACCACCTTGACGTAGATCTGGTCCCCGTCCCGTACCGCGCTGGCGAACAGCCCGCCCTGGCCTTCGGCTCCGGTGACGTTCCGGCCGTCCATCTTCAGCGGCAGCGTGCTGCTGCCCCGGTAGGCGGAGTACAGGTGCTGGACCTGCCAGCTGGCCGTGCGGACCGAGCGCAGGTTGTCGTACCAGATCAGGTCCGGACGCCACTGCCATCCCTCGACATGTGCGAACAGGGGCGCGTAGGTGGCCATGTGCACCAGGTCGGCGTTGCGCTCCAGGCCCGTCATGAAGGCGGCCTCCAGGAGCGAGGCGTAGTAGTGGTTGACCTTGTATCCGGCGGCGTGGCAGGCGTACTCCCCGGCAAAGACCTTCGGCCCCTTGCGGTCGTAGTTGTCGTAGCGGGCGCCCTGGGCGAGGAACCAGTCGTAGGGACGGTAGAAGTGCTCGTCCACCAGGTCGGCGCCGATCTTGCGCATCTCGGGCCAGAGGTAGTCGAACTGCTCGCCCTCGGAGTTCGGTCCGGAGGTGCCGACGATCTTGATGTCGGGATAGGCCTTGCGGATGGCCTGGACGAAGGGGATCAGGTGCTCGGGGTATTCCGGACCCCACTGCTCGTTGCCGATGCCGATGAATTTCAGGTTGAACGGAGCCGGATGTCCCATCTCCGCACGCAGGCGTCCCCACTGCGTGTCGGTTCCGCCGTTGGCGAACTCGATCAGGTCCAGGGCGTCCTGGATGTAGGGCTGCAGTTCTCTCACGGGGACGTGTGCGGCCGGGTCGTCATTCTGGAACTGGCAGGCCAGGCCGCAGCTGACGATGGGCAGCGGTTCCGCGCCGATTTCCTCGCTCAGCTGGAAGAATTCGAAGAATCCCAGGCCGTAGGACTGGAAATAGTCCGGGAAGAAACGGTAGTTGAAGGTGTATTCCCAGCGGTTCTCGTTCAGGGGCCGGTTCTCCACCGGTCCGACGGAATTCTTCCAGTTGTAACGGGTCTGCAGGTCCGCGCCCTCCACGATGCATCCGCCCGGGAAGCGGAAGATGCCCGGGTGCAGGTCGTACAGGGCCTGGGCCAGGTCCTTGCGCATGCCGTTCTCGTGTCCCATCCAGGTGTCGACGGGGAAGAGCGAAACATGCTCGAGGTCCACGCAGCGGCCCTGGCGGGTCTCCATGAAGATACGCAGGGTCGCCTTGGGATCCGTTTCAGGCGCGGTCAGGATGACCTGGTATTTCTTCCATTCACCGCCCCGGACCGTGATGCGTCCGCTGGTATAGGCCTGGCGCTCCTGCATCGAAGCGGTCTGGACCAGTTCCGCGCGCAGGCTCACTCCCTGCCCGTCCGGGACGCGGGCCCAGACGCTGAAGCGGTATTGCGCCCCGGCCTGGATGCCGATGCCGAAGAATCCCTCGTTGTCCAGTCCGGTATGCTTGTGGGCGTGTCCGGGATCATACAGGCGGACATAGTGCGGATTCCGTTCGAACGGGCCGTCGTTCCGTACTTCGACCCGGCCGAAGGCCTTCCATCCCTGCAGGGCGTCCTGCGGGAATTCGAACGAACGGTTCTTGACCAGTTCGGCGTACAGGCCGCCGTCAGCCGCGAAGTTGATGTCTTCGAAGAAGATGCCGTACATGGTCGGCTGGATGGGCGCACCGGTCTTTTTCAGGTCGATGTCCATCCGGTAGGTCTGCGAAAAAGCAGAAACCGTTACCCCGAAGACCAGGGTAGCGGTTAACAGCTGTTTGAGATGCATATTATTCTGCAACGATGGGTTTGTACTTCGGAACCAGCGCCTTCATGCATGCCCAGCCGATCAGGTAGGCGATACCGCAGTAGCAGAACATGATGAAGTAACCGGCCGGCTTGCCTTCGAATCCGAGGAAGGTGAAGGCGCTGCCGGCGTTCTCGGCGAAGGTGAACAGGTTGCCCGCCACCTTCTGGATGATCATCGATCCGATACCGCCCGCCATGGCACCGATGCCGGTGATGGTCGCGACGGTGCTCTTCGGGAACATGTCACCGACGGTCGAGAAGATGTTCGCGGACCAGGCCTGGTGTCCGGCTCCGGCCAGACCGATCAGGATCGCAGGCCACCAGGGGCTGCCCGAGCTCATGCCCAGCGGCTGGGCCAGCAGGGCGGCGATCGGGAAGAACGCGAAGATCAGCATGGCCAGCATGCGGCCCGAATACGGATGCATGCCCTTCTTCTCGACGAAGAGCTTCGGCAGGTAGCCGCCGAAGATCGAGATGACGGTCACGATGGCGTACAGCGTGAAGATCAGGATCTGACCCAGGGTGGAGGTCGCCGGGGCGTTGAACTGGTTGCTGAAATACGAAGGAGCCCAGAACAGGAAGAACCACCAGACACCGTCGGTGAAGAACTTGCCGAGGATGAAGGCCCAGGTCTGCTTGTAGGTGAAGCACTTGCCCAGCGGGATGGCTTTCTCCTCGACGGCGGCGGCCTTGGCGGCGGCTTCGGCCTCGGCCTCGTCATCCTGGTGGATGTACTTCAGCTCCTCTTCGTTGACGTGTTTGCTCTTCTCGGGCTTGTCATACATGAAGGCCCAGAAGAACATCCAGATGAATCCCAGGGCACCGATGATGATGAAGGCCATTTCCCAGCCGAACTTGACGGCCAGCGGCGGGATCAGCAGCGGGGCGGCCAGGGCTCCGATGGAGGCGCCGGCATTGAAGAGGGAGGTCGCGAAGGCGCGGTCCTTCTTCGGGAAGTACTCCGCGGTCACCTTGATGGCGGCCGGGAAGTTGCCCGCTTCACCCAGGGCCAGGATGCCCCGGCACAGCAGGAAGAGGTACACGGATGTGGTCGAGACGGCCAGGGCGGCATTGCTGCCGACTTCGACGGCGCGCATCGCGGCGACGCTGCCGAGCCCGGCGATATGGGCCGTAGCCCAGCCCGTCGCGGCATGGAGGCAGGCGCCCGCCGACCAGACACCGATGGCGATGAGGTATCCCTTCTTGGTGCCCATCCAGTCCACGAACTTGCCCGCGAACAGGCAGGCGATGGCGTAGAAGATGGAGAAGAAAGAAGTAATCGTACCGTAGTTGGCATCTGTCCAGTGGAACTCGGGCTTGATGAATTCCTCGTAGGTGAGCGAGAGGACCTGGCGGTCCAGGTAGTTGACGGTCGTCGCCACGAACAGCAGCGAGCACAGCCACCAGCGCCAGTTGGTCATCAGTTTCTTTTGTGTTGACATGATTATTGGTTTAAGTTGATTATCTGACTTCCTTGACTATGGCCAGGGCGTCGCGGCACAGCTGGGTGATCTTGCCCCAGTCTCCTGCGGCGATCACGTCCTTGGGGAAGAGGTTGCTGCCCATGCCGACGCTCAGCACGCCCGCCTTGAACCATCCTTCCAGGTTCTCCCGGGTGGGTTTGACACCGCCGGTCACCATCAGCTGGCTCCAGGGCATCGGGGCGCGCAGACCTTTGACGAAGGCCGGTCCGAGCACGTCGCCGGGGAAGACCTTGCAGACGTCGCAGCCCAGTTCCTGGGCGGCGCCGACTTCGGAAACGCTGCCGCAGCCCGGGCAGTAGGGGATCAGGCGGCGGTTGCAGATCGGCGCGATCGCAGGATTGAAGAGCGGTCCGACGACAAAGTTGGCACCCAGCTGGATGTACAGCGAGGCGGTGCCGGGATCAACGATGGCTCCGATACCCATGATCATGCCGGGCAGTTCGGCGTTGGCGTATTTCACCAGGGGCTTGAAGACCTCCTGGGCGAAGTCGCCGCGGTTGGTGAATTCAAACAGGCGGATGCCGCCGTCATAGCAGGCTTTCAGCACGTTCTTGCTGATTTCGATGTCTGCGTTGTAGAAGACCGGGACGATGCCGGTCTCCTTCATGGTCTGGAGGACCTGGAGTTTGGAGTATTTTGCCATAATCTTATCTTTGTACACGTCCGTTGGCGTTTCCGCCAGCCAGGCTCAGCACTTCGGCTTCGCTGACGAGGTTGAAGTCGCCGTTGATGGTATGTTTGAGGGCGGATGCCGCTACGGCGAATTCGAGGGCGGAAGCCTGGTCGCCGGGATATTTCAGCATGCCGTGGATGAGACCGCCCGAGAAGGAGTCACCGCCGCCGACGCGGTCGATGATGGGATTGATCTCGTAGCGCTTGGACTGGTAGAATTCCTTGCCGTCGTAGATGAGGGCCTTCCAGCCGTTGAACGTGGCGGAGAAGGACTCGCGCAGGGTCGAGACGACATATTTGAATCCGAATTCCTTCATCATCTGCTTGAAGATGCCTTCATAACCGGCGGCATCGGTATTGCCGGCCTCGACGTCGGCGTCGGGTTTGAACCCGAGGCAGAGTTCGGCGTCCTCTTCGTTGCCGATGCACACGTCCACGTATTTCATCAGGGGCCGCATGATGGAGATGGCCTTCTCGGAAGTCCAGAGTTTCTTGCGGAAGTTGAGGTCCACGGAAACGGTCACGCCATGGCGCTTTGCGGCCTCGCAGGCCAGTCTGGTCAGTTCGGCGGCCTTGTCGGAGATGGCGGGGGAGATGCCGGACCAGTGGAACCAGGCGGCTCCTTCCATGATCTTGTCGAAGTCAAAATCGGCGGGATCGGCTTCGGCGATGGCGGAGTGGGCGCGGTCGTAGATAACCTTGGAAGGGCGCATGGAAGCGCCGGTCTCGGCATAGTACAGACCGACACGGTCACCTCCGCGGGCGATGTAGTCCGTCTTCACGCCATAGCGGCGGAGGGCATTGACGGCGATCTGCCCGATCTCGTGCTTGGGCAGTTTGCTGACGTAATAGGCGTCGTGGCCATAGTTGGCGAGGCTGACGGCGACATTCGCCTCACCGCCTCCGGGGATGATACGGAAAGAATCAGCCTGGATGAAACGGTCGTTGCCCGCAGGGCTCAGGCGGAGCATGATCTCTCCAAAAGTGATGACTTTAGACATATTCTTAAAAGAATTGATTTTTTTGATTCTGACAAAAATAATAAAAATCCGCGTTCTTTCCACTACACTCGGAAAATATAACTACCTTTGAAAAACGATAAACAACAATTCAACATATGAAGTCCCTGCGTGTTTTTCTGACGACGGTGCTGATAGGCATCGCCGCCATTTCGTCTGCACAGACCTTTACCAATCCCGTCCTGGGCGGTGATTACCCCGACCCGTCCGTGATGCGCGACGGCGAGGACTACTACCTGACCCATTCCTCGTTCGACTACAATCCCGGCCTGATCGTCTTCCACTCCCGCGACCTGGTGAACTGGGAACCGATCAGCTATGCCCTCCAGACTTATCTGGGCCCTGTCTGGGCGCCGGATATCTCGAAGGTGGATGGCAAGTACTGCATCTATTTCACCGTCAGCGGGCGCGGGAACTACCTCGTCCAGGCGGACAGCCCCTACGGCCCCTGGACCGATCCGGTGCTGGTCTTCCGCACGGGCATCGACCCCTGCATCGCGGTGGCCGAGGACGGGACGAAATGGCTGTTCGTCAGCGGCGGCGGCCGTGTCCAGCTGAGTCCGGACGGGCGCAGCAGCATCGAGCGTACCTATTCGCACGTCTATGACGGATGGCAGTACCCCCGGGAGTGGGTGACCGAAGGTTTCTGCCTCGAGGGTCCGAAACTGAAGAAAGTAGGGGAGTACTGGTACTACCTGGCCGCCGAGGGCGGCACCGCCGGTCCGCCGACCAGCCACATGGTCACCGTGGCCCGCAGCAAGAGCCTGGACGGCCCCTGGGAGAACAGTCCGTACAACCCCCTCATCCATACCTATAATAATACGGACCGCTGGTGGTCCCGTGGGCACGGATCCCTGATCGACACCCCGGACGGCCGCTGGTACTGCATCTACCACGCCTACGAGAACGGTTTCACCGGCCTGGGCCGCCAGACCCTGCTGGAGCCGGTCGAATTCACCCCGGACGGCTGGATCAAGTCCACCTGCGAGGACATCGCCCAGCCCATCGCGCTGCCCCTGCCCGAGGTCAAGACCGACCGCAAGGCCCGTCTGGGCGAATTCCGCATCGGGCTGGACTGGAAGTACTACAAGGACTTCGATCCCGCGCGCGCCACGGTCAAGGACGGCGTGCTGACCCTGAAGGCCCAGGGGGACAGCCCGGCGAACTCCGCCCCGATCATGTTCGTCGCCGGAGTCCACTCCTACGAGTTCGAGGTGGAGATCCAGCGCGATCCCGAAGCGGTCGCGGGCCTGGTGCTGTACTATGACAACCAGTTCTACGCCGGTACGGGCGTGAACAACCGCGGCACCATGCGTTACCGCAAGGACCGGGGGAGCCAGCGCAGCCGTGTCGAGAACGCGACCCACATCTGGCTGCGGGTCCGCAATGACTGCCAGGTGATTACCGCGGCGTACAGCCTGGACGGCAAAAACTGGATCCAGGAAGAGTGGGGCCACGAGATCTCCGGATACAACCACAATACCTGCTATTATTTCCAGAGTTCCCTGCCCGGCCTGATGGCCGCAGGGAAGGGGGAAGTGAAATTTAGTAACTTCAAGTATAGGGAATTCTGATTTTTTTGTTAATTTTGCGCTTTGTGACAAAGAATACATAAAACACGAAACAAAATATAACTATTATATTTATTAATTAACCTTTTTGTTTAACCAAAAAAACTGAAAAGATGAAGAATCATCTCATGAAAGCGTTTGCAGTGGCCTGCGCCATGCTGCTCAGCGTCGCCGCATTCGCCCAGCAAAAGATTTCAGGTACGATCGTCGACGAGCTCGGTCCCGTCGTCGGTGCGACCA
>JAFTDE010000015.1 GCA_017454335.1 Bacteroidales bacterium
CATGATGCGAACAATAACACAACCCTCGAGAGCGTGTCCTTCGGTGGGGGACGTGTCCGCAAGAACGGGTCCGGCTACGACGTGGACTACTACATAACCGACCACCTGGGGAGTGTGAGGGCCATCGTGAACGCAAGCGGAACGATTACCGAGCAGAACGACTACTACCCTTTCGGCACCCGTCACCCGAACGGCCTGACGACCCTGTCCGGGAACCGCTGGCGTTTCTCCGGCAAGGAGGAACAGGACGCCTCCTTCGGAGTGCCCTACAGCGACTTCGGCGCACGCCTCTATGACCGCACCGCCTGGACCGCCATCGATCCCCTCGCGGAGAAGTACTACGCAGTGAGTCCATATGCGTATTGTCATAATAATCCAGCAGGATTCGTAGATCCTAATGGGAAAGACGATTATGAGTTTGACTTTACAGGCAACTGGAAAAGAATAATCAATGACGATCCTTATGATAGACTTATCTCAGGAGAGAAATCTCTTATCGTGAAAAACAAGGCAATAATGGCGCAAATGGAGACTCATCCGTATAATCTTATTTCCGCAGAAGGAATACGGTCAAGACGTCAACTTCACTACTCTATCTTTGATGACAATCCTGAAGAGTATTCTGTCTTTAAGTTTCTTGCAGATAACACATCTGTTGAATGGCTTCTCCTTAAAGGACGAGATGGTCGCACCCTTCTTGGTACACAACATTTGTCGGACAAGATTAATGAATCTAATCTCTCTTTCTGGACGGAAAAAGATGGCATATTCATTTTTAACGAACCGACAATGCGGCTACACAATCACCCGCCAGGTTACCGTTCTGAATTATCCAGCATGGAAATAGATGAAGAGAATTACAAAATGAATAAAGAAACAAGTAGTTTTGTGTATTTTAACCAGAGTGGTAATGTTTACTCATTAACCGACAACGGACCCAAAATTGATCATCAATGGAAATGGTAAAATCATTCTTTAGGGGGAGTCTTCTCCCCCTTCTTTCCTTAGTTCTATGTATAGTCTTTGGATGTACCGCCCCTAATAGACAAAGCCGAGGTGTTTTTAAATCAGAGTCTTTACAAGATAGTATGGACGTGTTTATTACCCTTATTGACAGTATTCCTAATCAATATGGAAATCCGACGATTTTTTATGTAACCATTTATGAAGAAAATGGTGATGCACATGTTGATTTTGATGCTGTAGATGGATGGCTAACTTGGCCGGTAAAGGATATTGAAGCGAGCAATTTATTTTGTAGAGGAAGATATTTGGGTAGGTTGTTGGTTGTTAATGGTAATCCAAAGTTTAAAAGATTCGTTTACAATAATAGAATTAAACTGACGAAAAATGATGTGTCGTTCTTGAAGTGTCAGGAACAGTACATGTTAAAAGAAACGCTCCAAAATCCAATGTATCATCGAGAACTTATTCTCTCTCCCGATGGCGTTTGGAGAACAAAATAATCCTATGCGCATAATTATAGGTAACTTTTTTATCTTTAGCGCATTAAGTTGCGAATAATCTTTTTTCTGTTACTCTCCCCCTCGCTGACCGGGACTAACAGTGTAAGCGTCCCCCAATAGGATAAGCGTCACAGTATCCAGATCATTGAGTGCGCCTTATTAATCAATAAATCTTAGTTGATGTCAATATGAAATCTTTATTATTTGCATTTCTATTTTTTCTCTCCTTTGTGTCAAGCGTTTATGCACAAAGACCCGACGTAAACCAGTACAACGCCTCTGGGGAGAAGGATGGTCTTTGGATTGAAAGGACCAAAACCCATACATGGTATGATACCTATAAAGATGGAAAGCGAGAAGGACTTGGTTTTTATACCAACCAAGAGAACGAGATTGCTGGTTTTGCGACATCTCATGATAACCAGCCGATAGGAACCTTTGTAGACTGTGATCGTGGACGTATTTCGTTTATTGTGTTTGACTGCGGCAAAAACACATTGTATTCAATCACAGACATAAATGGCAAACTGTACTTTCCTGATTATAAGGGCTACTTTATCAGTTTTTCCCCGGAAGGCAAGATTGAAAGTGAGGGAATTCTTGTTTGGAACAAAGAGGATTCTTTGGAAATAGATAGCATTGAATACGGAGAATGGAAATATTATGATAAAAGCGGAAACGTGACAGTAAAGCAATTCGCTCTGTAATTAACTCTTTTGCCGACCCGGGAATTTCTCGGGTCGGTTTTTTATTGAATACCTCCGCCAGGTCCGGTCCGGGAACATCACGACCCTCACCCGATACGACAATGCCGGCACGATTTGCGACCTTGGATTTCGATCCCACGCGGGTAAAATGCGCTTACCGCCCCGCCAAGGTCCAGAGGATATCCCCCGTCAATTAAAAAACTTCCCGTCGCCGTCGGCGTCGAGGGTCTTGGCGAGTTTCTCGATATTGAGGCTGCGGGCGGAGGCATCGACGATGTCCTTGTAGACGCCGCCCTGGCGATAGACGGAGTCGGGATCGCCCGACTGGCCAGGACGCCGTTGAGCGTCAGTGAGAGCGAGGGCTTGCCGTACTTGAGCCAGGTCAGGAACATGGTCGCGGAAGTTCCGGCGCTGGTAAAAACTCTTTTCAAATAAGAATCAGAATTTCCGGTCGTAGAGGGAGGTGGGGTAGGCGCCGTTGAAGCAGGCGGTGCAGAGGCCGGTGTGGCCGGCCGCTTCGAAAAGGGCCCGCTCGGAGAGGTAGTGCAGGGAGTCCGCGCCGATGTATGCGCAGATCTGCCGCTCGCTGTGATCAGATCCGATCAGCTGGTCCCGCGAGGCGGTGTCGATCCCGTAGAAACAGGGCCAGGCGTACTTGGGGCTGGCTATCAGCATGTGAACCTCGGTCGCCCCGGCGTCCCGCAGCATCCGGACGATCTGCCGGGACGTGGTTCCCCGGACGATCGAGTCGTCGACCAGGGCGATGCGCCGGCCGTGCACGATGCTGCGCACCGGAGAGAGTTTCATCCGCACGCCGACATCCCGCATCGACTGGTCCGGCTGGATGAAGGTCCGCGCTACATACATGTTCTTCACCAGGCCCGTTTCCAGGGGGAGACCGGCTGCCTCGGCGTATCCGACGGCGGCGCTCATGCTCGATTCGGGCACATTGACGACGATGTCGGCGGGGACGGGGTGCTCTTCAAACAGCAGGCGGCCCGTCCGTTTGCGGAAAGCATGGACGCCGATTCCCTCGATGACGCTGTCGGGGCGCGCGAAGTAGATGTACTCCATGGCGCACATCCGCCGTTCGGCGTGCCGGGAATGCCGGAAGGACTGCAAGCCTTCCGGCCCGATCACCACCAGTTCCCCGGGGGCGATGTCCCGCTCGAATCCGGCACCCAGGGCATCCAGGGCGCAGGTTTCGCTGGCGATGACGTAACCTCCGCCGAGGCGCCCGATGGACAGGGGGCGGAATCCGTATTTGTCCCGGAAGGCATACAGCCTGCCGTCCGCAAGGACGACCGTGGAAAACGCGCCGTCCAGCTGGTTCGCGGCGGCCATGATCTTCTCCGTCCAGCCCTGGGACTTCGGTCCCGTCCCGATCAAATGGGCGATCAATTCACTGTCTGAAGTGGACGAAAACAGGTGTCCGAGGCTCTCCAGCCGGGTTTTGATACTGGCGGCGTTGACGATATTCCCGTTGTGGGCCAGGGCAAAGCGTCCGGCGTGGCAGGCCAGGAGGAAGGGCTGGATGTTTTCCATGCCGCCCACGTCCGTCGTGGGATAGCGGACATGCCCGATGCAGGTACAGCCTTCCAGTCCGGCCAACGCCCTTTCCGAAAACACATCCTTGACCAGCCCGGCCCCCTTGTGGACCTGCAGCTGTCCGTCCGGACCCGCCATCGCCAGCCCGCAGGCCTGCTGGCCCCGGTGCTGGAGGGCCTGCAGGGCCAGGAAGGCGCTGCGGGACGCATCCCCGACGCCGTACAGGCCCAGCACGCCGCACTCTTCGTGCAGTTCCTCGAAGCAGTGGCTACAGTCCATGGATGCACTCCTCTATCCGTTCCATCGCCTCAACGGTCCGTGCGCGGTCCATGAAGGCAGTGAGCCGGAAACAGGCCCGGCCCTCCGCGCCGAAACCCGATCCCGGCGTGACAACGACGCCTGCCCGGTGGAGCAGCAGGTCGAAGAAAACCCAGTCGTCGATTCCGTCCGGGGTCCTCGCCCAGACATACGGGGCGTTCCGCCCGCCGGAAGCGTGCAGTCCCGCACGGACCAGGGCGTCCCGGATGATGGCGGCATTGCCCAGATAGTACAGGATGTTCTCCCGGATCCCGGCCTGGCCCTCGGGCGTATAGACGGCCAGGGCACCCCGTTGAGAAATGTACGAAGCCCCGTTGAACTTGCATCCCTGGCGGCGCTCCCACAGGGCGTTCAGGCCCAGCTGTCCCCCGCCCGGAATCCGGCCCTGGATTCCCTTCGGAACCACCGTGTATCCGCAGCGGACCCCGGTGAATCCGGCCGTTTTGGAGAAACTCCGGAACTCGATCGCGCAGTCCCGCGCCCCCTCGATCTCGTAAATGGAATGCGGGATGTCCGGATCCTGGATGAAGGCTTCGTAGGCCGAATCGTACAGGATCAGCGAGCCGTGGCGCAGGGCGTAGTCCACCCAGGCCTTCAGCCTGTCGCGGGTGATGACCGCCCCGGTCGGGTTGTTGGGATAACACAGGTAGATCACGTCCAGCCCTTCTTCGGGAATCTCTCCCATGAAAGCGTCCGCCTCCCGGCAGGGAATGTAGCGGATCCGCCGGCCGTCCATGACGTTCGTATCAACATAGACCGGATATACAGGATCGGGGATCCCGATGATGTTCTCCGCCGAAAACAGGTCCAGGATGTTTCCCAGATCGCTCTTCGCGCCGTCGCTGATGAACACTTCGTCCGTGTCGACGCGGATGCCCCGGGAGGCGTAATCCCCCCGGACCACCGCTTCGCGCAGCCATTCATACCCGTGCTCGGGACCGTATCCGTGGAAGCGTTCCTGCACGGCGAGGTCGTCCACCGCCTCGTGCATGGCCCGGGCGACAGGCGGCACGACCGGGAGCGTCACGTCCCCGATACCCATCCGGATGATGTCCGTTTCCGGAGACGCCTCGTGAAACGCGGCTACCCGGCGGCCGACTTCCTGGAACAGGTATCGGTGCTCCAGGCGGCCAAAACCTTCTTTGATCTGTACCATGTTACAATTGCTTCAGATAATCATCCACTTCCTTTGCGGCGGCGCGCCCGCCGGCCAGGGCCCGCACGACCAGGCTGGGACCCGTGAGCGCGTCTCCGGCGACAAATACGTTCGGTCCGAACTGCGGATGCTGCGGGCGCAGGAAGCCCATGGCCAGCAGGACCATATCGCAGTCGATCACGCTCTTGCGTCCCGTGGGTTTCATCTGCTGCCGTCCCCCGTCCGGGGCCGGCAGCCACTCCACCTCCTCAACCTCCACACCGCCCACACGGCCGGTCCCGTCATCGAGGAAACGGCAGGACGAGAGGCTCCAGCGCCGGTCGCAGCCCTCTTCGTGGCTGGTGCTGGTCTTGAGGATCTGGGGCCACATCGGCCAGGGCGTGGCGGGATTGTATCCCTCGGGCGGTTTGGGCATGATCTCAATCTGGGTGACGTTCAGGCAGCCCTGGCGGTGGCAGGTACCGATGCAGTCGCTGCCGGTATCCCCGCCGCCGATCACCAGGACGTTCTTCCCCTTGGCGGAAACCGTTTCTTCCCGGCTGAACGTTTCGCCTGCGAGCCGGTGGTTCTGCTGGGTCAGCAGGTCCAGCGCGAAGTATACGCCCCTGAGTTCCCTTCCGGGGATGGGCAGGTCGCGCGCAACGGGCGTTCCGGTGGCGATGACATAAGCGTCAAAGCCCTCGGGAAGCTGTTCCGGATCCACGGTCACCCCGTATCGGAAGACGATGCCCTCCTGCTCCAGCACGGCGATCCTCCGGTCGATCACGTACTTGTCCAGCTTGAAGTTGGGGATGCCGTAGCGGACCAGGCCGCCGGCGCGGGGCATCTTCTCCAGCACGGTGACGTCGTATCCCCGCCGGTTCAGCTGGACCGCAGCGGAGAGTCCGGCGGGGCCGGAACCGATGACGGCGACTTTGCGGCCGTTGCGCGGGTAGCTATGCGGGTGGATGTATCCTTCGCGGAATGCGCGCTCGACGATCGAACACTCGTTCTCGCGTATGGTCACGGGTGCATCCATGCTGTGGTTCAACACGCAACTCTTCTCGCAGAGTGCGGGACAGACGCGTCCGGTGAACTCCGGAAAATCGTTGGTCTGCGCCAGGATCTTGTACGCAAGTTCCCACTTGCCCTTGCAGACGGCGTCCTGCCACTCGGGCTGGCGGTTGCCCAGAGGACAGGCCCAGTGGCAAAACGGTACGCCGCAATCCATGCAGCGGGAAGCCTGGAGCATGCGGTCTCCCTCGTTGAGGGTCTGCTCTACTTCTCCGAAATTGGAGACTCTTTCAAATACCGGCCGGTGGCCGGCTTCCTGCCTCGGTATGGTCAGGAATGCATTGGGGTTTCCCATATTCCGTGTCCGTTAATAATCCATTTGTACATTGTCGATCTTCTCGTTGAGTTTGCGGATCTGCTCTTCATGCAGGACACGCTTGTACTCGATGGGCGTGACCTGAATGAAATCTTCGGCATACTCGGACCAGTGCTCCAGCATCCTGGCGGCCAGGGGCGACCCGGTCAGCCTGCAGTGCTCGGCAATGAGGCTCCGGAGCTCTTCCATCCTGGCTTTCTCTTCAATCAGCCCCAGTTCGATCATCTCCATGTTGCAGTAGTAATCGAAGTTGTGGCCGGGATCCCAGACATAGGCGAGGCCGCCGGACATGCCGGCCGCGAAGTTGCGCCCAGTCGGTCCCAGCACGACGACGCGCCCGCCGGTCATGTACTCGCAGCAGTGGTCCCCGACGCCTTCCACGACGGCGTTGGCGCCGGAATTGCGGACTGCGAAGCGTTCACCTGCGCGTCCGGACATGAACAGGGAACCGGATGTCGCGCCATAGAGCAGGGTGTTTCCTGCAATCGTGTTCGCGGATGCGTCGAAATGGGCGTCCGGATCGGGGCGGACGATGATGCGTCCCCCGGAAAGCCCTTTGCCCAGGTAATCGTTCGCCTCGCCTTCGAGCCTGAAGCTGACCCCCTTCATCAGGAAGGCGCCGAAGCTCTGTCCGGCCGATCCGTGGAAGGTGACGTTGACCGTCCCGTCGGGCAGGCCTTCCCCGCCGAAGCGTTCCGCAATGCGTCCGGACAGCATGGCGCCGACGGTGCGGTCGGTGTTCGCGATCCCGTAGTGCAGGGACACGCTGCGGCCCTCCTCCAGGGCGGGCTTCGCCGCAGCCAGGATGTGTTTGTCCAGCACGTCCCCGAGAAGGTTCCGGTACCCGGTATCGGCATGGAGGAGGCTGCCCTCTTCCCGGAACAGGAGACGGTCGAAATCCAGCGATGCGGCCTTCGTGCCGGACTTCGCCCTGTCCACGGTGATCAGGTCCGTCCGTCCGACGATATCCTCGAACCTGCGGAATCCCATGTCGGCGAGGTATTCCCGGACTTCCCGGGCAAGGAAGCGGTAGTAGTTGACCAGCGCGTCGCTGCTTCCGCGGTAGCGCTTGAGCAGCTCGGGATTGCGGGTCGCGATGCCCATGGGACAGGAGTTGGTGTGGCATTTACGCATCAGCACGCAGCCGAGCACAACCAGCTGGGCCGTGCCGAAAGCGAATTCGTCCGCGCCCAGCAGGGCCATGGCGATGACATCGCGCCCGGTCTTCAGCTGGCCGTCGGTCTGGAGCGTCACCCGGGCGCGCAGGCCGTTGCGGATCAGTGTCTGCCGGGCTTCGGACAGGCCGATTTCCGGCGGAAGGCCGGCGTAGCGGATGGAGGACATCGGCGATGCACCGGTGCCGCCCTCGGCGCCCGAGATGACGATCAGGTCCGCCTTGGCCTTGGCTACGCCCGCGGCCACGGTGCCGACACCGCTCTCCGCAACGAGTTTCACGCTGATGCGGGCGTCGGGATTGACGTTCCGCAGGTCGAAAATCAGCTGGGCGAGGTCCTCGATCGAATAGATGTCATGGTGCGGCGGCGGCGAGATGAGCGAGATGCCCGGGATGGAATGGCGCGTACGGGCGATGATGCCGTCGACCTTGTATCCCGGCAGCTGGCCACCCTCTCCGGGCTTGGCGCCCTGGGCGATCTTGATCTGGATCTCCTTCGCGTTGACGAGGTATTCGGTGGTGACGCCGAAGCGGCCGGAAGCGACCTGCTTGACCGCACTGTTCCGGGGCGAATGGAAACGCTCGCGGTCCTCTCCACCTTCTCCGGTATTGCTCCGGGCGCCGAGGCGGTTCATGGCTTCCGCGATGGCCTCGTGTGCCCCCTGGCTGATGGCGCCGAAGGACATGGCGGCTCCGACGAAACGCTTGACGATGCTCTCCTCCGATTCGACTTCCCCAAGGGGAATCGGGTTGCGCTTGAAGGAGAAGAAATCCCGCAGGAACATCGGTTCCGCATGCCCGTCCACGATGGAGGTGAATTCCTTGAATTTCCCGTAATCGCCGGTCCGCGTGGACAACTGCAGCGCGGCGATCGCTTCCGGTGTCCAGGAATGCGGGATGCCATCCTTGCGGAAGGAGTACTGGCCGATGTGCGGAAGGAGTTCGGACACGTCCCCGCCGAAACCCTGGGCATGCAGGCGCACGGCGTCCAGGGCGATCCGGGACAGGCCGATGCCGCCGACCGTCGAGGACGTGGTGCCGAAATACTCCCGGAGCAGGTCGGCGCCGAGGCCGATGCTCTCGAATATCTTCGCCCCGCGATAGGAACGTATCGTGCTGATGCCCATCTTGCTGAGGATCTTCTTCAGCCCCTTGTCCACCGCCTTGATGTAATTCTTCCTGGCGGTCTCGAAATCGAGTTGGAGATCACCCTTCTTCACCAGGTCATCGATGACGGCGAAGGCCATATAAGGATTGACCGCACTGGCGCCGTAGCCCAGCAGCAGCGCGGAATGCATGGTTTCCCGGATCTCTCCGCTCTCCACGATCAAGGCCGTCCGGACACGCTTCTGGACCTTGACGAGGTAATGGTGGATGGCGCTTACCGCCAGCAGCGAGGGAATGGCTGCATGGGTCTCGTCCATGCCGCGGTCGCTCAGGATGATGTAGTTGATGCCCTGGTCCACGGAGGCTTCGGCTTCGCGGCAAAGGCTGTCCAGGGCCATCTTCATCCCGACTTCTCCCTGGGATTTCTCGAAGATGATGGGCAGCACCTCGGTGTTGAAGCCCTTGTAGCGGATGTGGCAGAGGATGTCGAGTTCGTCGTTCGTCAGGACGGGCTGCGGGAGCCTGACCATCTTGCAATGGTCTTCGTCCGGCGTGAGGATATTCATTCCGACGGCGCCGATATACTCCGTGAGGGACATCACCAGGTCCTCACGGATCGGGTCGATGGGCGGGTTTGTCACCTGGGCGAACTGCTGGCGGAAGTAGTTGAACAGCAACTGCGGCCGTTCGGACAGGGCGGCCAGCTGCGTGTCGTTGCCCATGGACGAAATGGGCTCCGAAGCCGTGCTGCACATCGGAATGATGATACGCTCGATGTCCTCGCGGGTATAGTCGAACGCCCTGAGCCTCTTTTCGAAATCAGCCACGGCGTTTTCCGCCTTGCGGCCGCTGCGGAGTTTGGCCAGTTCGATGCGACCGTTCGAGAGCCAACGGCCATAGTCGTGGCCGTCCGCCAGTGCCTGCTTGATCTCGTCATTGCGGTAGATCCGGCCGGTCTGCGTATCGACCATGAGGATCTTTCCCGGCTGGAGCAGTCCCTTCTCGACAACGGAAGCCGCCGCGACGGGAAGGCATCCGGCTTCGGAGGCGATGGCCAGCAGGCCCTTGTCGGTGATGAAGTAACGCGACGGGCGAAGGCCGTTGC
The DNA here is from genome assembly GCA_017454335.1 of Bacteroidales bacterium. Lineage (GTDB taxonomy): Bacteria > Bacteroidota > Bacteroidia > Bacteroidales > UBA932 > Cryptobacteroides. Next base: position 9,951 of record JAFTDE010000015.1, read on the forward strand.
GGTCCAGCATGCCGCCGGCATAGCGGCCGTCCGAGAAGAGGATGGCCGCCGGACCGTCCCAGGGTTCCATCAGGATGGAGTGGTACTCGTAGAAGGCCTTCAGGTCGTTCCCGATCGGATTCTTCTCGTTGAACGACTCCGGAATCATCATCGCCATCACGTGAGGCAGTTCCATCCCGGAGTGGTAGAAGAACTCCATCGTGTTGTCGAACGAAGCGCTGTCGCTCATGCCGGGCTGGATGATGGGAGAAATGTCCCGGACATCCCCCAGGGCCCGGGACGAGAGCACCCCCTCGCGGGCCTCCATCCACCCGCGGTTTCCGCGGATGGTATTGATCTCGCCGTTGTGCGCCATCATCCGGAACGGCTGGGCGAGGGACCATGCCGGGAAGGTATTGGTGCTGAAGCGGGAGTGCACCAGCGCCAGCCCCGAGGTGAAGAACGGACTGGACAGGTCCGGATAATACGCCTTCAGCTGCGTGGATGTCAGCATTCCTTTGTAGATCAGCACCCGGCTGGAGAGGGATACGACATAGAAGTCCCTGTCGGAGATCCGCTGCTCCACGTGCTTGCGTATGCGGTACAGCCGGGTTTCCAATCCTTCCGGGGCGGAGTCGGCCCCGGTAATGAAAACCTGGACGACATGCGGCTCGCAGGCGCGGGCCGTCTCGCCCAGGATATCGCTGTTCACCGGGACCTCCCGGACATTGGAAAGGACCAGCCCTTCCCGCTGCGTTTCTTCCCGCAGGATTTCGATGTCGTCATCCCCTGCCTTGCCGTCCTTCGGAAGGAAGACCAGGCCGGTGCCGTACCTGCCCCTCTCCGGAACAGGTATGCCCTGGAGCAGGATGAATTCGTGGGGAATCTGCACCAGGATGCCGGCGCCGTCGCCGGTCTTGGCGTCGGCGCCTTCGGCTCCGCGGTGCTTCAGGGTCTCCAGCATGGTGATGGCATCGGATACCAGCTGGTGGGTCTTGTTGCCGTTCAGGTCGGCGATCATTCCCACGCCGCAGGCATCGTGCTCGTATGCCGGATCGTAGAGGCTGTGTTCCATAAGTCTAGTTGATAAAGAGGAGTTCGCGGTACTTGGGCAGCGGCCACAGGTCGTTGTCCACGATTTCCTCGAGCTTGTCGATGGGCCGGCGGATCGCGAACAGGCTCTCGGCTATCTCGTGATAGGCCTTCGCCTTCTCGTATTCGTTCTCGATGGTGTTGGCCTGCTTCCTGGCCTCGATCATCGCGGCCACGCCCTTCTGGAGCTGCTCGATCCTGTGCGAGATCTTTTCGATGAGGGTGATGGTCACGGCCGCTTTTTCCTGGTAGGAATCGGGGAAGTTTTCCTTCATCATGGACAGGTTCCTGAGCAAGGTGTTCTGGTACGCAAGCGCAGCCGGAATGATGTGGTTGATGGCCATGCGGCCCATCACGCGGGACTCTATCTGCACCTTCTTGGTGTACATCTCCCACTTGACCTCATTCCGCGCCTCGAGCTCCTTCGGGGAGTAGATGCCCAGCGAGGTGAACATTTCAATGGAAGCGGGCTTCGTGAAGGATTTGATCATCTCCGGGACGCTGGTCTCGGTGTCCAGTCCGCGGCGGGCGGCTTCCTCCTTCCACTCATCCGTGTATCCGTTGCCGTCGAAGCAGACGACGTCGATGATCGAGCGGATGATGGGCTTGAGCGTATCCATCACGGCGATCTCCAGGGCCTTGCCGGAGGCGAGCTCCTTGTCGAGGGCTTTCTTGAAAACGAGCAGCTGTTCGGCTACGGCTCCGCTGAGCGCAGTCATTGCGCCGGCGCAGTTGGCCGAGGAGCCTACCGCGCGGAACTCGAAGCGGTTGCCGGTGAAGGCGAAAGGCGAGGTGCGGTTGCGGTCGGTGTTGTCCACGAAAATCTCCGGAATCTCCACGATGCCCACGGAGGTGCCCTTCTTGCCGGCGATCTCGATCGGGGTGCCGGAAGGCAGTTCGAGGAGCTTGTGCAGCACGTCCGTCATCGTACGGCCGAGGAAGGCGGAGACGATGGCGGGCGGGGCCTCGTTGGCGCCGAGCCGGTGGGCGTTGGTCGCCGTCGCGATGCTGGCGTTCAGCAGGGCGTTGTGCGTCTGCACGGCGGCCAGGATGTTCACGAAGAAGGTGACGAACTGGAGGTTGCCGGCCGCATCCTTCCCGGGTGCCAGCAGCAGCGTGCCGGTGTCGGTGCCCAGCGACCAGTTGTTGTGCTTGCCAGATCCGTTGATGCCGTCGAAGGGCTTCTCATGCAGCAGCACCACGAAACCGTGTTTGCGCGCGACCTTGTTCATGATGTTCATGATCAGCTGGTTCTGGTCGTTGGAGAGGTTGCACTCCCCGAAAATCGGGGCCAGTTCGAACTGGTTCGGAGCGACTTCGTTGTGGCGGGTTTTCAGGGGAATGCCCAGCTTGTATCCCTCGAATTCAAGGTCTTTCATGAAGGCGGCGACGCGGCTTGGAATGGCCGCGAAGTAGTGGTCTTCCAGCTGCTGGTTCTTGGAGGAGGCATGCCCCATCAGGGTACGGCCGGTCAGCATCAGGTCGGGCCGGGCGGCGTACAGGTCCTCGTCCACCAGGAAGTATTCCTGTTCCCAGCCCAGGTAGGAATGCACCTTGGAGACTTTGGGATCGAAGAGCTTGCAGATCGGTACCGCGGCATCGGAAACGGCCTTCAGGGCTTTCTTGAGCGGGGTCTTGTAGTCCAGCGCCTCGCCGGTGTAGGAGATGAACACCGTCGGGATGCACAGGGTGTCGTCCTGGATGAAGACGGGCGAGGTGGGATCCCAGGCGGTATAGCCGCGGGCTTCGAAGGTGGCGCGGATGCCGCCGCTGGGGAAGGACGAGGCGTCCGGCTCCTGCTGGATCAGAGACTTGCCGTTGAAGGCCTCGATCATGCCGCCCTTGCGGTCGTATTCCATCAGGGAGTCGTGCTTCTCGGCGGTCACTTCCGTCAGGGGCTGGAACCAGTGCGTGATGTGGGTGACGCCGTGGGCGAGCGCCCATTCTTTCATGCCCTCCGCCACCTTGTCGGCCGTGGAGAGATCGAGCGGATGTCCGTTGTCGATACAGTCAACCAGGGCATCGTAGGTCTTGACATCAAGATACTTGCGCATCTTCTCGCGGTTGAACACCAGCTCGCCGAAATAGGCCGAAGGCCGCTCCGCGGGAGCCGTCACGTCCAACGCCCTCTTCTTGAAGGCGTCCTGGACGACATCGAATCTAAGCTTGCTCATAATATGGGGTTTATTGAAGGTTAATAGGCTTGGATATGGACGCCGGCGACCGCGCGGCCGCTGGGGTCGTTGAGGTTCTTGAAAGCGGCATCCCATTCGAGGGCTATGGCCGTGGAACAAGCCACACTGGCTTCGCTGGGAACCGACAGTGCCGCGGAGTCGCTCGGAAACAGTTCCGAGAAAATGCTGCGGTAGTAATACTCTTCCTTGTTCTGGGGAGTATGGATGGGAAAGCGGTTGGCGGCATGGGCCATCTGCTCGTCGCTGACGGCTTCGGCCGTGACGCGCTTCAGCGTGTCGATCCAGGAGTAACCGACGCCGTCGGAGAATTGCTCCTTCTGCCTCCAGGCTATCTCTGACGGGATCAGGTCCGCACACGCCTCGCGGACGATCTTCTTCTCAATGGTCGTACCCGGGCACATTTTCGCGGCGGGATTCAGGCGCATCGCTACGTCCAGGAACTCCTTGTCAAGGAAGGGGACCCGTCCCTCGACGCCCCAGGCCGCGAGGCTCTTGTTGGCGCGCAGGCAGTCATAGAGGTGAAGCTTCGACAGCTTGCGCACGGTCTCATCGTGGAAGGCCCGTGCATCCGGCGCCTTGTGGAAGTACAGGTAGCCGCCGAAAACCTCGTCGGCACCTTCGCCGGAGAGCACCATCTTGATACCCATCGACTTGATGACGCGCGAGAGCAGATACATCGGCGTCGAGGCGCGGATGGTGGTGACGTCGTAAGTCTCCGTGTAATAGATTACGTCGCGTATCGCGTCCAGGCCTTCCTGGATGGTATAGTTGATCTCGTGGTGGACGGTGCCGATGTGTCCGGCGACCAGGCGCGCCTTGTCGAGGTCCGGCGCACCTTTCAGCCCGACGGCGAAAGAGTGCAGCCGCGGCCACCAGGCGCGCGTCTTCGAGTCGTCCTCGATGCGCATTGCGCTGAACTTCTCGGCGATCGCCGAAATGACGGAGGAGTCGAGCCCGCCGGAGAGCAGCACGCCGTAAGGGACGTCGGACATCAGCTGGCGCTTCACCGCGGACTCCAGCGCAGCACGGAGCTGCGCCGGGTCGGCGGGGTTGTCCTTCACCTTGTCGTAGTCCGTCCATTCACGGGTATACCACCGCTTCATGCCCGGTTCGCGGCTCCAGTAGCGGTGGCCGGGCAGGAAAGGCTCGTAGCGTTCACACTGACCTTCCAGGGCCTTCAGCTCGCTGGCGACATAAATCTTGCCGTCCGCATCATCGAAGCCGATGTAAAGGGGAATGACTCCGATGGGGTCACGGGCGATCAGGAAAGCATCTTTCTCCACGTCATAGAGCGCAAATGCGAAAATCCCGTTCAGTTCCTCCAGGAAATCCTGTCCTTTGTCCCGGTACAGGGCAAGGATGACCTCGCAGTCGCTGCCCGTACGGAAGTCATATTTCCCGGCGTAACGCCGCCGGATCTCCTGATGGTTGTAGATTTCACCGTTCACCGTGAGGACCTGCCTGCCGTCGGGAGAGACAAGCGGCTGTCCGCCGGACTCCGGGTCCACGATGCTCAGGCGTTCGTGGGCCATGACGGCGCTCCCGCCGCACCAGATGCCGCTCCAGTCCGGCCCCCTGTGCCGGAGTTTGCGGCTCATTTCGAGAGCCTTCCGGCGCATTTCGTCAGACTGCTTCCCGACATTGAATATTCCGACTATGCCACACATGGTCTTGTCCTCCTGTCAGTTGTAGCAGCTCTCGCCGTGTTCGTAGACGTCGAGTCCCTCGTCTTCCACGCGCGGCTCGACCCGCAGGCCGTGGATCTTCCTGATGCCGAAGAACAGGATGAATCCGCAGACGGCCGCCCAGAGGTCGATGACCAGGATGCCCAGGCACTGTACCCCGAAGAAATGCCATCCGCCGCCGTAGAGAAGGCCTCCGTCCGTGGCCAGCAGACCGGTCAGGATCGTGCCCAGGATGCCGCACACGCCGTGCACGGACGAAGCGCCCACCGGGTCGTCGATATGCAGTCCGTGATCGATGAACTCGATGGCGAAGACCAGCACGATGCCGCAGAGGAATCCGATGACGACGGCGCCCCAGGGAGATACGACGTCGCATCCGGCCGTGATGCCGACCAGGCCGGCCAGGACGCCGTTGAGCGTCAGTGAGAGCGAGGGCTTGCCGTACTTGAGCCAGGTCAGGAACATGGTCGCGGTGCCGCCGGCCGCTGCAGCCAGGTTGGTGGTCAGGAAGACATGCGAAATGGCGTTGCGGTTCACTTCCCCGCTGGCGGCCAGCTGGCTGCCGGGGTTGAAGCCGAACCACCCGAGCCAGAGGATGAAGACCCCCAGCGCAGCCAGGGAAAGGCTGTGCCCGGGGATGGCCCGGCTCTTGCCGTCCCGGCCGTATTTGCCGCGGCGCGGACCCAGCGCGATCGCGCCGATCAGGGCGAGGACGCCGCCGACGCTGTGTACGATGGCACTTCCGGCGAAATCATGGAAGCCCAGGCCGGCGAGCCAGCCGCCTCCCCAGGTCCAGTGTCCCTCGACGGGATAGACGAAGAGCGAGATGAAGGCACTGTAGACCAGGTACATCGAGAACTTGGTCCGTTCCGCCATCGCACCGCTGACAATGGTCGCGGAAGTGGCGCAGAAAACGGTCTCGAAGATCAGGAATCCTTCGACGGGCAGCTCGCCCTTGTAGAAGGAGAGGTCACCCCAGTTGGGCGCGCCGATGAATCCGGCCCCGTCGCCGCCGAACATGAATCCGAAACCTACAAAGAAGAACAGCAGGGACCCCAGCATGAAGTCGACAAAGTTCTTCATCAGGATGTTGACGGTGTTCTTGCTGCGGGTGAATCCCGCCTCGCAGAGTGCGAATCCGGGTTGCATCCAGAAAACCAGCATCGCTGCAAGCAGCATCCAGACAGTATCGAGAGAAATGGCTAATTCATTCATGACTCATTCGTTTTAAGGTGTTACTTCCTGTCCCTCAGCACAGAATCCCCATGTTCGCCGGTGCGGATCGACCAGGTGTCGATCACGTCGCTGACAAAGATGCGTCCGTCCCCGACTTCGCCCGTGTGGGCCTCGCGGAGGATGACATCGACGGCGGGCTGGACGAAAATGTCACGGCAGATGATCGTCAGGGCGATGCGCTCGATGACGTCTGTGGAATACTGGACACCGCGGTAGATCCGCTCCTGCCGGCTCTGGCCGATGCCGTGGACGTCATGGTACTCGAACCAGTTGATGTCCGACTGCAGCAGGGCTTCTTTCACATCCTCGAACCTCGTTTTCCGGATGATGGCTTCAATCCTTTTCATAATACACTACTATCTGTTGGTTTGACTGTTCCGCCCGGGCATAAAAAAAGACCGGTCCTTTCGAACCGGTCTTCTATTTATCTCCAGAAAAAATCACCTTGTCCGACCGGCAAAACAAGACACAAGATTATTATTCTGGGAAGCCTGGGAGCTCTCAGAACCATTCTGCTGCTGCTTGAAATTGCCGAATTGGAGGATCACGGTAATCACTTTCTAACCTTTTTCTTTTGCGAATATATGCGATGTCAGACAAAAAAACAAGAAATTTTTAAATTTTTTTATTTCTTGCCCCGGCGAAAGGCCAACGCCGCCTTGACCAAACCGACAAACAGGGGATGCGGCCGCTCGGGTGTGCTCTTGTATTCGGGATGGAACTGGACCCCGATGAAGAAGGGGTGCGACGGCAGCTCCACCACTTCCACCAGACCCGTCTGGGGATTGCGTCCCGTGGCCTTCAGGCCGTTCTTCTCAAACTCGCTAAGGTACTCGGAATTGAACTCGTAGCGGTGGCGGTGACGCTCGGAGATGTCGGTTCCGCCATACAGCGAGGCGGCCAGCGATCCTTTCTCCAACGTGCACGCGTAGGCGCCCAGGCGCATGGTACCTCCCTTTATGTTTGTCTTTTTCTGTTCTTCCATCATGCAGATGACCGGGTGGGGCGTCTGGGGATCGAGTTCAGTCGAAGCGGCGTCTTTCCATCCCAGCACATCCCGGGCGAACTCGACTACGCACATCTGCATGCCCAGGCAGATGCCCAGGAAAGGGATGTCCTTCTCGCGGGCATGCCGGATGGCGAACACCTTTCCCTCAAGCCCCCGTTCCCCGAAACCGGGCGCCACGAGGATACCGTCCGCGCCTTCCAGCAGTTCGCCGACATTCTCCGCCGTGACGTTCTCGCTCTGGACCGTACGGACGTTCACCCGGCAGTCATTGGCCGCACCGGCATGCACGAAGGCTTCCTGGATGGACTTGTAGGCATCCTGAAGCTCTACATACTTGCCGACCAGCACGACCTGCACTTCGTGCGCGGGATTCTTGATCCGCTCGAGGAAAGTCTTCCAGCGGCCCAGGTCCGGCGTGGCGAAGTTGTCGATCTGGAGCTTGCGCACCGCCAGTTCGTCCAGGTGCTCTTCGTGCATGTTGAGGGGGACCTGGTAAATGCTCCAGGCGTCGATGCTCTGGATCACATGCCCGGGCCGGACATTGCAGAAAAGGGCGATCTTGCGCCGGAGTTCCTGCGAAAGGGGATGCTCGGTCCGGCAGACGATGACGTCCGGCGTCACCCCGCCCTGCTGCAGGGCCTGGACGGAATGCTGGGTCGGTTTGGTCTTGAGCTCCTTCGCGGCGCTCAGGTACGGGATGAGGGTCAGGTGGACGGACATGCAGTCCTCTTCGGGCAGCTCCCACTGCAGCTGGCGGACCGCCTCCACGAAGGGCTGGGACTCCATATCGCCGATCGTGCCGCCGATCTCGGTCAGGATGACATCGTACTCCCCGGTACGTCCCAGCAGCAGGATGCGGCGCTTGATCTCGTCCGTGATATGCGGAACGATCTGGACCGTCTTGCCCAGGTAGGCGCCCTCCCGCTCTTTCGTGATGACGGTGTGGTAGATCTTGCCGGTCGTGACGTTGTTCGCCTTGGAAGTATAGACCCCCAGGAAACGTTCGTAATGGCCGAGGTCCAGGTCGGTTTCCGCTCCGTCCTCGGTGACATAACACTCCCCGTGCTCGTACGGATTGAGCGTCCCCGGATCGATGTTGATGTAGGGGTCGAACTTCTGGATGGTCACCCGCAGGCCCCGGGCCTGCAGGAGTTTGGCCAGCGACGAGGCGATGATGCCCTTGCCCAGCGAGGAGGCCACGCCTCCGGTGATGAAAATGTACTTCGTGTTCATTTCCTGATATGTGTATGGTCCTTATGCGAATTCGTCCCAGCTCTTGACCGGAATCGTGTCGATGTCCACCGTGCAGAACGCGGTGATGAAGGCGACGGCCAGCCGGGCATTGGTGATCAGGGGGATGTTGAGGTCGATGGCCGCCCGGCGGATCTTGTACCCGTTCGACAGTTCGCGGGGCGAAAGGTCCTTGGGGATGTTGACCACCATGTCGATCTGATGCCCGTGCAGCAGGTCCAGCGCCTGTGGTTTGTGTCCGGCATCGCTGGGCCAGTGCACCATCGTGTTGGGCACCCCGTTCCCCGTCAGGTAACGGGAAGTGCCGCTGGTCGCATAGATCCGGTAGCCGTGCGCGACCAGCAGGCGCGCCGCGCCCAGCATCTCCGCCTTCTGTTCCGCGGTACCCGTGGACAGCAGGATGTTCTTCCCGGGGATGCGCTGCCCCACGGCCAGCATCGATTCGAGTATGGTGCTGTTCACGTCGTCGCCGATGCAGCCGACCTCGCCGGTCGACGCCATGTCCACGCCCAGCACCGGGTCCGCCTTCTGCAGGCGGTTGAACGAGAATTGCGAAGCCTTGATGCCGACGCAGTCCAGGTCGAAGAGGTCCTTGGAGGGCGGATCCGGGGATTCGCCCAGCATCACCTTGGTCGCCAACTCTACCAGATTGATCTTCAGCACCTTACTGACGAAGGGGAAACTGCGGCTGGCGCGCAGGTTGCATTCGATGACCTTGACCTCGTTGTCCTTGGCCAGGTACTGGATGTTGAAGGGACCGGAGATGTGCAGTTCCGCGGCGATCTTGCGGCTGATGCGTTTGATGCGCCGCACCGTTTCGACATAGAGTTTCTGCGGCGGGAACTGGATCGTCGCGTCACCCGAATGCACGCCGGCGAACTCCACATGCTCGCCGATCGCATAGGCGATGATGTTGCCGTGGTCGGCGACGGCATCGAACTCGATCTCCTTGGCGTTCTCGATGAAGCGGCTGACCACGACCGGATGCTCCTTGGACACCTTGGCCGCCATCTGCAGGTAGCGTTCCAGCTCTTCTTCATTCGAGCAGACGTTCATCGCCGCGCCGGACAGCACGTACGAGGGGCGCACCAGGACGGGGAAGCCCACCTTTCCGATGAAGTTGGCGATGTCCTCGCGCGAGGTCAGTTCACCCCACTCCGGCTGGTCCACGCCGATGCGGTCCAGCATGGCGGAGAACTTCTTGCGGTCCTCCGCATTGTCGATATCCGTAGCGGACGTACCCAGCAGCGGCACGCCCCGGGCGGCCAGCCGGAGCGCCAGGTTGTTCGGGATCTGCCCGCCGGTCGACACCACCACGCCTTTCGGATGTTCCATCCCGATGACATCCAGGACCCGTTCGAAGGACAGCTCGTCGAAATACAGCCGGTCGCATACGTCGTAGTCGGTAGAGACGGTCTCGGGGTTGTAGTTGATCACGACGCTGCGGTATCCGTGGTCGCGGATGGTCTTGAGCGCCTGGACGCAGCACCAGTCGAATTCCACGGAAGAGCCGATGCGGTAGGCGCCGGACCCCAGGACCACCACGCTCTCGCGCCCGTCCCCGTCCGGGACGACATCGCCGGCCGTGCCCTGATAGGTCAGGTAAAGATAATTGGTCGACGCCGGGAACTCTCCGGCCAGGGTGTCGATCTGCTTGACCACCGGGACGATGCCCTCGGCGATGCGCCGTTCGCGGATTGCGAGCGCATCCGCGGGGGCACGCCCGCCTGAGACGGCCCGGGCAATCTGGAAATCGGAGAAGCCGTAGACCTTGGCGCGCCGCAGCAATTCGCGGGGAAGCGCATTCCCCTTCTGGCGGAGCTCGGCCGAGATGTGGATGATGTTCAGGAGTTTCAGCAGGAACCAGCGGTCGATCTGCGTCAATTCATGGATGCGGTCCACGCTGTACCCCGCCTGCATGGCCTCGCTGATGGCAAAGATGCGTTTGTCTGTGGGTTCCTTCAGGGCACGGTCCAGGTCGGCGAGGGGCAGGGGCTCATTCTCCACGAATCCGTGCATCCCCTGGCCGATCATACGGAGACCCTTCTGGATGGCTTCTTCGAAGGTCCTGCCGATGGCCATCACCTCTCCCACGGATTTCATGCTGGAACCGATCTCGCGGTCCACGCCATGGAACTTGCCGAGGTCCCAGCGGGGAATCTTGCATACGACGTAATCCAGGGCAGGTTCAAAGAAGGCCGAGGTGGTCCGGGTCACGCTGTTCTTGAGCTCGAAGAGGCCCTTGCCCAGACCGAGCTTGGCCGCCACGAAGGCCAGGGGATATCCCGTCGCCTTCGAAGCCAGGGCCGAGGAACGGCTGAGCCGGGCGTTCACTTCGATCACCCGGTAGTCTTCCGAATCCGGGTCGAAGGCGTACTGGACATTGCACTCGCCGACGATGCCCAGGTGACGCACGATCCGGATGGCCTGTTCCCGGAGGAAGTGGTACTCGGCGTTCGTCAGGGTCTGCGACGGAGCGATGACGATGCTCTCGCCGGTATGGATGCCCAGCGGGTCGAAATTCTCCATGTTGCAGACCGTGATGCAGTTGTCATAGGCGTCGCGGACGACTTCGTATTCGATTTCCTTCCAGCCCTTGAGGCTCTTCTCGACCAGAACCTGCGGCGAGAAGGAGAAGGACTTCTCCGCGAGGCGGACCAGCTGGTCCTCATCGTCGCAGAATCCCGATCCCAGACCGCCCAGGGCATAGGCCGAGCGGAGAATCACCGGATATCCCAGTTCGGCCGCAGCCGCCTTCGCCGCCTCCACGGAGGCGCAGGCCTCGCTCCGGATGGTCCGGATGTCGATCTCGTCCAGGCGCTCCACGAACAGTTCGCGGTCTTCCGTATCGATGATGGTCTGGACGGGGGTGCCCAGCACACGGACGCCGTATTTCTCCAGGATGCCGGACTTGTACAGTTCGATGCCGCAGTTCAGCGCCGTCTGGCCGCCGAAGGAGAGGAAAATCCCGTCGGGACGCTCCTTGGCGATGACCTTTTCCACGAAGGCCGGGGTCACGGGCAGGAAGTAGATCTTGTCCGCGACGCCTTCGCTGGTCTGGACCGTGGCGATGTTCGGGTTGATGAGGATGGTCCGCACGCCCTCTTCCCGCAGGGCTTTCAGGGCCTGCGATCCGGAATAGTCGAACTCGCCCGCCTCGCCGATTTTCAGGGCGCCGGATCCGAGCACCAGGACCGAGGCGATATTTCCCGCCTCCGGTCTGGCGTCTCCCCGGGACAGGTGGCCGCTGACCGGAGGGCGGCCGACATTCTCCGCCGAATCCATCAGGACGACGAAGCGGTCGAAGAGGACCTCGGTATCCAGCGGGCCGCCGCTGGCCTCAGGGTGGAACTGGACGGAGAACCAGGGCATCGTTTCGTGCTCCAGTCCCTCGTTCGATCCGTCGTTCATATTGACCAGCAGGGGTTTCCACCCGGCCGGCAGCGTGCTGTCGTCCAGGGCGTAACCGTGGTTCTGGCTGGTGATGAAGCATTCCGTCGTGCCCGCCAGGCGGACCGGCTGGTTGTGTCCGCGGTGACCGTATTTGAGTTTGTGCACCCGGGCGCCGGCGGCGATACCCAGCAACTGATTGCCCAGACAAATACCCATGACCGGTTTGACGGGACGGCCCGCCTCCGCGGCCGCAAACCCCTCGTCCAGGACTTTCCGCAGGACGGCGACGGTCTCGCGGCACTGTTCGGGGTTGCCGGGGCCGTTGCTGAGGATGATGCCGTCGTAATCCAGGCCGGTATAATCGTAGTCCCAGGGAACCCGGATGACTTCGATGCCCCGGACCAGCAGGCAGCGGATGATGTTGTACTTGCACCCGCAGTCCACCAGGATGACTTTCTTCCTGGCTTCGCCTTCCGGAAGATAGTGGATGACCTGCCGGCAGGAGACCTCGGCGACGAAATTCTGGCTGCCGTAGTCCGCCTCGTCCGGACAGAGCTCCTCCTGTCCCTCCATGACGATACGGCCGCGCATGACGCCCTTCTCGCGGAGAATCTTCGTCAGGGCGCGGGTATCGATGCCGGTCACCGCAGGAATGTCTTCACGCTTCAGCCAGGCGTCCAGGCTCTCCTCCGCATCCCAGTGGCTGTACTCGCGGCTGTAGTCCGCCACCACAAGACCCTGCGTATAGATGTGGCTGCCTTCGAAGAATTCCTCCAGTCCGTCTTCCTCCCGGACATGGGGCGGGACGCCGTAATTGCCGATCAGGGGGAAGGTCGACACCAGGATCTGCCCGGCGTAGGAAGGGTCGGTCAGACTCTCCGGGTACCCGGTCATCGCCGTGTTGAACACCACCTCCCCAGCCGTATTCCTGGGGCTTCCGAATGCCGTCCCTTCGAAGCGGGAACCGTCTTCAAGGATTAAACATGCTTTCATAGGCATAAAAAAAACCGATCCTCTGCCCAGAGAACCGGAATGTCTTTTACAGGTTTGCACACGTGTTGCCGCTATGTCCGTCCGGCCGGACATGACACACCCAACCAGGAATTGACCTGGGAGCGGTTCTGGTTATTCTGATGTCCGGAAGAACACCAGAGGGCACTCAGATAGTCACGTCCGAAGGAACTGCACATAGGGAAAACAACTAACCGATTGCAAATATAACAATAGATTTCTATAATGCAACACGGCGGGTACAGCAACAGGGTCCGGAATGCGGAAGATTTGGGAAAAGCATTCCGGACCCTGTGCTGCACCTGCTTCGATTAGAAGGTGATTTCCGCGCCGCGGTAGAAGTCCAGCAGGCGGGACTGGTACAGGTATTCGTAGCGCGCCTGCAGGAAGTCGGACTCCGCACGCAGGTAGCGGTTCTTCGACTCGTTGTATTCGGTGATGTTGGCCTTGCCGTTCTCGTATTTCTCGCGCGTCAGGTCGAAGGCCTGCTGGGCGCTGAGGGCGGCCTCTTCGCTGCTGGCGTACTTGCTCTGCGAATTGACGGCATTGTAGTAGGCGGTCTGGATCTCCTTGTACAGCGTTTTCTTGGCGTTCTCCAGGCTCAGCAGCTGGTTGTGGTAGTTGAGCTGGGCGCTGCGGACCTGGTTGCGGGTGGAGAAGCGCGAGAAGATCGGGATGCGCAGCGACAGGCCGATGTACTGGCTGAAATTGTTCTTCAGCTGCTCGCCGAAAGCCGCCGCCTCGCGGCCGGAGGAGGTGTAGTAGTTGGTACCGAGCCCCCCGCTGAGCGACAGCGAAGGATAGTAGCCGCCCTTGGCCAGGGCGATGTTCCGCTCGGCGTTCCCCAGCCGGATCTCCTCGGCCAGGATGGTGGGCTTGACCCCCACCGCCTCGGCGTAGATGTCCTCGGGGTTCATCAGCGCGCCGATGCCGAGCGCCTGGATGTCCGGGGCCAGCACGGAGAAGCCGTCGGGCGAAGGCAGCTCCAGCAGCTGGCTCAGGTCCAGCAGCGACAGGGACAGGTTGCCCTGCGCCTGGGTCTCGCTCAGCCGGCTCTGGGCCAGGGTGGCCCGCTGCGCCGCCACTTCGGCGGTGCTGGCCTTGCCGTTCGCCATCAGCTGTTCCAGCCGGTCCAGCTGGGCGGCGTCCACCTCAACCTGGTTCTGCGCCACCGCCAGGATCTCCTGGTTGTAGAGGATCTGGACATAGCCCTTGGCCACGGCGACACGGATGTCGTCGCGCGCCTTCTCCAGGTCCGCCGTCGCCGCCTCGAGGTTCAGTTGCCCCAGGGCGATCTGGTTGTTGATCTGGAAGCCCTGGAAGATCGGGAGGTCCGCCCCCAGGCTGAAGGAAGTATTCGTCGTGTTGGTGTTGGCGTAGGTGTTGTCCGCCGTCAGGCCGCGGCCGAACGAGAAATTCTGCGATCCGCTGGCCGACACGCCGGGCAGGCGCGCGTTCCGGGCGGTGTTCAGCTCGATTTCCCGCTGCTGGACCGCCAGTTCGCTCTGGCGCACCTGGATGTTGTTGTCCAGGGCGTATTGGATGCAGTCCTGCAGGCTCCAGGGGCCCGAGGCTGCCAGCATCAGGGTCAGTATCAGCGCTTTCATTCTTCGGTATCGATAATGAGTTGTCCGCGGACGATGTCCCCTTCGGACAGGCCGCTCTTGATTTCAATGTTGACGCCGTCGCTCAGCCCGGTGGTGACTTCGGTGCGGACGTACTTGCCGTCATCTCCCTTGCGCATCACGAAAGTGCGGTCGCCGTCGAATTCCAGGGCGCTCTCGGGGATGCTCAGCACGTTCTCGACGGTTTCCAGGACGATCTCCGCGTTGGCGCTGTATCCGGACCGGATCGTGTACGACGAGCTGCCCTGCAGGGCGGCCTTGATTTCGAATTGCTTGGCGCCGTTGTTCTCGACCGCTTTGGGCGAGATGTACTCGAGCGTCGCTTCGGAATGGTAGTCGGGCAGGGCGCCGATGGTGATCTTCATGGGCGTGCCCTCGGAGAGCGAACCGACTTCGGTCTCGTCCACGTTGCCGTCGAAGATCAGGTCGGACATGTCGGCGACCGTGGCCACCGTGGTACCGTCGTTCATGGTGTTGGCCTGGATGACGGAGTTACCGACCTTGACCGGGATGTCCAGGATCAGGCCCGTGATGGTCGAGCGGACCAGGGTCGAGCTGCCGGTGGCGTTGGTGCTGGACACGCCGTCCCGGATGACCTCGAGGGCGTCCTTGGCGCCGGCGTATTCCTCCTTGGCCTGCTGGAGTGCCTGGGAGACCTGGTCGTACTCTTCGGCGCTCACCAGCTGCTTGTCATACAGGGCCTTCTCGCGGTCGTAGTTGGTCTGGGCCTGCCGGAGGTTGATTTCGGACAGGCGCACACGACTCTGGGCCGAGGACAGGGACTGCATGTCGGGGATGACGCGGAGCTTGGCGATCACCTCGCCCTCCTTGACCTGCTGGCCGGCCTCCTTGTAGAGCTCGGCGATGATGCCGTTGATCTGCGGCTTGACGTTGACTTCGTTGCGCGGCTCGACCTTGCCGGTGACCACCGTGGCCCGGTCGATATTCATCACGGTCGCCGTCAGTTCCTCGTAGCGGAGGACCTCCGGGCGGGATTTGCGGTACAGGAACAGGAAGGTTCCGATGAAAAGTACCGCGATCAGCGCAAAAATGATGTACTTGACAAAGCGTTTCATATCGTTGTTCTTTATTTGTTATTCGTCTCTCATGGCGTCCACGGGCTTGATGGCCATCGCACGGGACGCGGGTGCAAGGCCGGCGATCACGCCCAGCACGGTCAGCATCAGGGCGGACAGGACGGCGGTCCAGAATCCGATCTGGAAACTGGCCGGGATTTCGGTGGCTGCGACGGCGATCTTCTCCGTCAGGCGCAGCAGCTGGACGGCGAACACGATGCCGAAGGATCCGGCCACCAGGGTCAGGGCGATGCTCTCGAAGATGATCTGCGAGAGGATGTCACGCGGCGTGGCGCCGATGGCGCGCCGGATGCCGATCTCGGTGGTTCGCTCCCGGACCGTGACCATCATGATGTTGCTGACGCCGATCACACCCGCCAGGATGGTTCCCAGGCCGATCAGCAGGATCAGGAAGTTCAGTCCACGGAACAGGTTGTCCACCAGGGAGAAGAGCTGTTCGGTGTTGATGATGATCAGGGCTTCCTTGTCCTTGGGGTTGAAGAGGTGCTGCCTTGCGAGGATCTCGCGCATGCGTGACTCCTGGCCGGACATCCGCACGCCGGAACGGCCGGTCATGCAGACCAGGTCCACGACCTTGCCGCGGTTGTACAGCTTCTGGGCCACGGGAAGCGGGATGCTGACGGTCTGGTCGGCGCGGCCGTTGATGCTGATGTTGCCGCTGCTGTAGTCCACGCCCACGATCTGGTAGAAGACCGGCCCCACCTGGATGAACTCGCCGCAGGGATCGCCCCCGTCGGGGAACAGTTCCTTGTAGATGCGCTTGCCGATCACGCAGACCTTGCGCTCCTGCAGGATGTCGGTTTCATTGAGGTAGCGCCCGTATTTGATGCGGGGTTCCTCAATCTTGCCGTAATCCGCCTGGATGCCCTTGACGCTGCAGCTGGAGGAGTAGGATCCGTACATCACCTGCCCGCCCCAGACGGCGATGACCGGCGTGACGATCTCCAGGTCCGGCATCATCTGCCGCAGCCGCTCGACGTCCGTATAGGTGAGGTCCCAGTAGCGGCCCTCCTTGAATCCCTTGTACGGCTCGCTGGTCTGCGAGGAGACCATGATGCAGGTGTTCGTGGCGAAGCCGTCGAAATTGGACATGATCGTCTGCTTCAGCCCGTCGCCGCCGCCCAGCATGAACAGCAGCATGAACACGCCCCAGAACACGCCGAAGCCGGTGAGCAGGCTTCTGCTCTTGTTGCGGACCAGCGAATCCGCAATCTCCCGGAAACTGTCTACATCGAGTCTCATTCTGCGCGGAGGGCTTCTATGGGTCTGACCTGGGCGGCCTTGCGGGCCGGGAACAATCCGGCGATCGAGCCGGCGACAATCAGGACGAGCGTGGCTTCGAGGGCGACGTCCAGTCCCACGGTGGGATTGACGAACATCGCGATCTGCGCGTCCATGATGGATATGGAGGACTGTCCGACCGTCTTGTCCAGGATCTGGCAGGCGATCATGCCGAGGAACATGCCGACATAGCCGAAGAAGGCCGTGATCGTGACGCTCTCGGCCAGGATCAGTTTCATGATGGCCCAGGGGCTGGCGCCGATGGCCTTGCGGATACCGAATTCATGCGTGCGCTCCTTGACCGTGATCAGCATGATGTTGCTCACGCCCACGATGCCGCCCAGCAGGGTGAACAGGCCGATGATCCAGAGCGCGGTGCTGAGGATGCCCCGGCCCTTGTTCATCTGGAGGTTCTGCGTGAAGCGGTTCCAGATCCACAGGGCGCGGCGGTCGTCCGGTGCGGCCCGGTGGCGCAGGTTCACCACGGCGCGGAACTGCTCTTCAAAGGCTTCGTTCTCCTCTTCGGATTCGAGGCCGTGGAAGGTGAAGGTGATATCGTCCACGACGCGACCCTTGCCGTAAACGGTCCGGACGGTCGTGTACGGGGCGTACACGGTGTTGCTGTTGGAAGCGTCGTTGGACTTGGCGACGCCCACCACCCGGAAGGAGAAGTCGCCGATGCGGACGTACTTGCCGATGAGGTCCCGGACCTGGACCTTCCGGCCGGAGGCGTCGTCCAGTCTCCTGCCCATGAGCCGCATTCCGCGGTCCCGGACTTCATTGCCCAGCAGGTTCTCGGCCTGGTCCTCCTGCAGGACCACGACCTTGCGGCTCTCCCGGATGTCCTTTTCATTGAGGAAACGGCCGCAGAGGATTTCGATCTTGTCCATTTCCTGGCGGGCGGGGAAGTTGCCTTCGATGCTGCCGGAGAAATGCCTCTTGCCATAGCTGACCGTGGCGCTCGTGCTAACGGACGAGATGACCTGGTCGACGTGGTCGGAGAACATCTCGCTGCCGGTCAGGGCGACGTCGCGTTCATCCAGGTCGATGCGCCGGCCTTCTTCGAGGCCGTCGTAGGGTTTGGAAGTGTAGCCCCCGCCGACCTGCATCGTATTGGTCGCGATGTCGTCGCCGCCCATCATGAAGGAGTTCATCAGGCCGTTGCCGGCACCCAGCAGCACGATCAGCATGAAGATGCCCCAGGACACCGCGAAGCCGGTGAGGCAGGTGCGGAGCTTGTTGCGCCGGATGCTCTCCCATATTTCGATGAAAACGTCTCTCATTTCATGATGGTGCTGGTGCCGAACACCGAGGCGTGGTGTCCGAAGTTCTCTTCAATCTGCCCGATGATGCCGTCCTTGATGTGGACGATCTTGTTGGTGGCGTTGGCGACGCCGCTCTCGTGGGTGACCACGATGATGGTCATCTTGTCCTCCCGGTTCAGCTGCTGAAGCAGTTCCATGATTTCCACCGAGGTTTTCGAGTCCAGGGCGCCCGTGGGCTCGTCCGCCAGGACGATCTGGGGCCGGGTGATCAGGGCCCGCGCGATGGCCACGCGCTGTTTCTGTCCGCCGGACATCTCGTTCGGATAGTGTTTCGCCCAGTCGGCCAGGCCGAGGCGGTCGAGGTATTCCATCGCCATCTGGTGGCGTTTCCTGCGGGCGACTCCCTGGTAGAACAGGGGCAGTTCCACGTTCTCGACGGCGGTCTTGAAGCCGATGAGGTTGTAGGACTGGAAGATGAATCCGATCATGCGGTTGCGGTAGTCCGCAGCCTGTTTCTCGCTGAGGTTCTTGATCAGCCGGCCGTCGATGTAGTATTCCCCGGTGTCGTAGTTGTCCAGGATGCCCAGGATGTTCAGCAGGGTGGACTTGCCGGAGCCCGACGCGCCCATGATGGAGACGAATTCTCCCCGGTCGATCCCGAGGTTGATTCCTTTCAATACGTGCAGGGGCTGGCCGTTGTTGTATGTCTTGTTGACGTCTTTGAGTTCGATGAGCATATAGCGTACTATTGAACTATTACACTGCAAAGGTATGGATTATTTTTTATTCCGCAAATTTTTTCGCGTTTTTTTCTGCAATTTTCGCGCCGGGCCCGGGCGGAGCTGGTCCTGGGCAGGGACAGAATGGGATTGGCGATGGGTGTCCGCGGGCCCGGCGAGGGGGCGGGAATGCGGGAGTAAGGGAGAAGCATTCCCGCCCCCTTCGCCGGCACCCGCCGCGCTCTCCGTTGCGGGGTTTTGTAGAAAGTGAAGCACGCGAGGATGCCTTGGAGGCGTGTCTGGAGGGGGTCGGTGTGCTCAGAGGCGCCATCTGGGCCTTCTGAGCACAAGCACCCCCCTCACAGGGCCGTGAGAGGCCGGTCGGCGTGCTTCACTTTCTACAATTACCGGACATACCGCTGGACTTCGGACTCGGGGAGAAAGACCAGGGAAGCTATCTGCCGCAGGGTGAACCGGTATTGCGTCCGCAGGTACTGGGCCAGGTCAATGCGACGCCGGCCGTCCAGCTTGCGCGGATCCCGGAAGCCGTACTTCTTCTTGCACTCGTCGCCGCAGATGCGCCTGGCTTCCATATCCTCGAACGCCACGCCCCGTGCTTCCGCCATCTTCTCCAGCATCTCCTGTTCGATTTTTCGCGGGCTGGCCAGGAAAACCCGGAAGCGGTTGTGGCTCTGGTAGATTTGCTCGAAGCGTTTGATATCTATATAGTTCTCCGGGAGGATCAGTCCGTTGCATACCAGCCAGTCATCCGGAATCGACCACCGCCGGGAATGCAGCAAGGCTCTCCGGGCCCGCACGGTCAGCGAGGAAAAAGGGACGGGATCGTGGACAAGCCCCTCGCTGTCCGTTTGCCAGATCGAGGCGGGCCGCCCGCTGCGGAAATAAAGGGATCCCGTTCCCCAGCGATAGTCGTAATGCATGGCGGGTTTGCCGTCCTTGGTCGCCTGGATAATCGTATACACAGCCACGTTCCGCAGGTAATTGATGTCGTCAATCCAATACAGATCACAGCGGAACACCACGGGGACCTGCCCCTTGCGTGTCTTGTAAGCATAGTGGCGGTACAGGTTCTCGAACATTTCCCGGAAACGCGCGCAGTCCGCCAGCGTCCCGTACAGAAGGATGTGGGGATGGGAGTCTTCGATCGAAAAGGAAACAACCACGACATCCGTGTTGGCAGCACAGACACCGATGATGTTGAAGACGGCATGGTAGTCCGCAACGCTGAGAATAAAATGGCGGACATCTGCGCCATTGGCGCACAAATGATAATAATGTTTGTTCATCATCGTATCCTACGCCTCATACTCCCGCCACCACCGCGATGACAACAGATGATTCGTCCTGTGTAAAGGTGGGACTTTTCAGGAACATCTCCAAATTATCCGGCTGTTTTTTCGGGATGTCAGCCGGACGGACAGGACGGCCGTCGGGTTTTTGTAGAAAGTGAAGCACGCGAGGATGCCCTGGGGGCGTGTCTGGAGGGGGTCGGTGTGCTCAGAGGCGCCATCTGGGCCTTCTGAGCACAAGCACCCCCCTCACAGGGCCGTGAAAGGCCGGTCGGCGTGCTTCACTTTTTACAAAAACGGAAAAGGGGGAGGATGTCAGTCGTGACGGGAGAATTCGCAGCCGCACCAGGTCTGGTTGTAGAAGCCCTGTTCGCGGATGATTTCGCTGCGGCGGGGCTGGAGGCCGCCTTTGCGCCAGTTCTGGCCCCACCAGACGACGCGACGACCAGCCCCAAGCGCCAGGACCTCACCACCGTCAGGACCCCCCGCACCGGAACCACCAAGCGCCAGGACCGAGACAGCCTCCGCCGAGACGGTCTCGCAGGCTTCGCGGCCGGCCTGGTCGACCTGGGCGAGGTCCTTCCAGCGGGAGCTGGCGAGGGTGGTCGCCAGGACGTCATATCCGTGGGCGGCGGCGTAGCGCGCGGCGCGCAGCAGGCGGTACCGGAAACACTGGAGGCAGCGCGCGCCGCGCTCGGGTTCCCGCTCCAGCCCGCGCACGGCGGCCAGCCATGCGGCGTGGTCGTCCTCGTCGTCGATCACCTCCAGGCCGTACTGGGCGGCGTAGCGGCACAGTTCGCTCCGGCGCAGTTCGTACTCTTCGCGCGGGACGATGTTGGCGTTGCTGAAAAACAGCGTCGGGCGGACGCCGTTCGCCACCAGGCACTCGACCACGGCCCCGCTGCACGGAGCGCAGCAGCAGTGCAGCAGCACCCGGCTGCCCGGGACTTCGAGCTGTACGTCCGGTCTCATTGCGCGGAAGTTTTTTGCTCCGACCCGCAGCGCCCCTTCATGGAGCAGCCCGCACATCCGCAGCTGCACCCGCTCTTGCGCGCACTCCGGCGCAGGCTGACCAGGGCCAGCACGACAGCGGCCAGCACCAACAGCAGGATGAGGAGGGTCGGCAGGTTCATATCAGACAATCAACAGGGCGATCTGGTATGCCGCGAACGCAACGATCCAGGCCAGCACACACTGGAACACAACCATGAAAACGGCACAGGCGCGTCCCTGCTCGCGCCGGACCGTGGCGATCGCGGCGACGCAGGGCGTGTACAGCAGGCAGAAGACCAGCATCGGCACGGCGGTCGCGACCGTCAGCGCGGACGCGACGCCCAGCACCTCCATCGTCGAAACGACGCTCTCCTTGGCGAGGAAACCCGAAATCAGCGCCGTCACGATGCGCCAGTCGCCCATGCCGATGGGCCCGAACAGCGGCGCGAGGAACCCGGCGATCGCAGCCAGCATGCTGCCTTCGCCGTTCTCGACCATGTTGAAATGGAAGTCGAAGGTCTGGAAGAACCAGATCACGAGCGTGGCGATGAAGATCACCGTAAACGCCCGCTGCAGGAAGTCCTTGGTCTTGTCCCACAGCAGGTGGGCGACATTGCGCGCCTGCGGCAGGCGGTAATTCGGCAGTTCCATCACGAACGGGGCCGCCTCGGAACGGTTGCCGATGTGCTTGCTGACCAGGGCCACGACGATGCCGACCAGGATGGCCAGCAGGTACAGGCAGATCAGCACCAGCCCCCCGTGCCCCGGGAAGAAGGCATTGGTAAAGAAGGCGTAGATCGGAATCTTCGCCGAACAGCTCATGAAGGGGGTCAGCAGGACGGTCATCCGGCGGTCCCGGGCCGACGGCAGGGTGCGCGTGGCCATCACGCCGGGCACCGAGCATCCCAGGCCGATCAGCAGCGGCACGATGCTGCGGCCCGACAGGCCGATCTTGCGCAGCAGGCTGTCCGTCACGAACGCCACCCGCGCCATGTAACCGCTGTCTTCCAGCATCGACAGGAAGAAGAAGAGGATGACGATGATCGGGACAAAGCTCACGACCGAACCGACACCCCCGAACACGGCGTCCACTACCAGTGAGCGCACCGCGGGCGAAACGTTCCAGCCCAGCATCGCACTGTCCACGACACCGCCCAGCCAGCCGATTCCCCGGTCCAGCAGGTCCTGGAGCGGAGCGCCCAGCACGTCGATCGTCAGCCAGAGGATCAGGGCGATCGTCACGGCGAAGATCGGCAGGGCTGTCCATTTGCCCGTCAGCACCTTGTCGATGCGGCGGCTGCGCAGGTATTCCCGGCTCTGCCGGGGTTTGACAACCGTCTGGGCGCAGAGCGCGTGGATGAACGAATAGCGCATGTCCGCCATGGCTGCGGCGCGGTCCAGGCCGCGCTCCTGCTCCATCTGGAGTATGATATGTTCGATGGTCTCCTTTTCGTTCTTGTCCAGCCCCAGCGCGGCTTCGACCGAACTGTCGCCTTCGACCAGCTTGCCGGCCGCAAAGCGCAGCGGCAGGCCGGCCGCGGCGGCATGGTCCTCGATCAGGTGCATCACACCATGCAGGCAGCGGTGCACCGCACCGCCATGGTCATCCTTGTCGCAGAAATCCTGGCGGGCCGGGCGCTCCTGGTACCTGGCGACATGGATGGCGTGCTGGACCAGCTCGTCCACGCCTTCGTTGTTCGCCGCGGAAATCGGCACGACGGGGATGCCCAGCAGACGTTCCATCTCGTTGACACGGATGGCTCCGCCGTTGCCGCGCACCTCGTCCATCATGTTCAGCGCCAGCACCATCGGCACGTCCAGCTCCATCAGCTGGATGGTCAGGTACAGGTTGCGCTCGATGTTGCTGGCATCGACGATGTTGATCAGGCCCCGGGTCCCTTCGTCCAGGATGAACTCGCGCGAGACCATTTCCTCGGCGGTGTAGGGAGACAGCGAATAGATGCCGGGCAGGTCGGTGATCGTCGATTCGGGATGACCCTTGATGACGCCTTCCTTGCGGTCTACCGTGACCCCCGGAAAGTTGCCGACATGCTGGTTCGATCCCGTCAGGACATTGAACAGGGTGGTTTTGCCGCAGTTCTGCTGGCCGGCCAGGGCCAGGGCCAGCACGGTGTCCTTCGGCAGGGGGTTTTCGTGGTCCTTGGAGTGATATATGCCCGCCTCTCCCAGACCCGGATGGGCGTTGTGATCGTGCAGGGAACTGATGTATCCCGCTTCGGGGTCCGGCGCAGGCTGTTCCGACACGCTCTCGATCGGTCGGACCACAATCCGGGCGGCGTCGGCGCAGCGCAGGGACAGGGCATAGCCGTGGATCCGGATTTCTATCGGATCGCCCATGGGGGCGCGCTTCACCATTTTGGCTTCAGCGCCCGGGATCAGGCCCATGTCCAGGAAATGCTGTCGCAGGGCACCTTCGCCCCCGACCGTCATGACCACAGCGGCATCTCCGATATGCAAGTCATTCAGAGTCATACTTTGTCAGGTTAATCTGCAAAGATACGACCCAAAAAGCACAACTGCAATCATCATTTATGGGGAGATGGCAATAAGTCGCGGTTTCGACTTACACCAAATCCGCCAGGACGATGGCGGTCATGGCCTCGACGATGACGGGGGTGCGCAGGGCGAAGCAGCAGTCATGGCGTCCCTTGATCTGCAGCGTCCCGGTCGATTCGGTCTTGAAGTTCCAGGTCTGCTGGGCCCTGGCGATGCTGGATGTCGGTTTGACGGCCACCCGGAAACACAGCGGCGCGCCGTTGGTGATTCCGCCGTTGACACCGCCCGCCCCGTTCTTGACAGGCCCGTCCGGCCCGAAGGGATCGTTGTGCTCGGAACCCCGCATGGCGCTGGCGCGGAATCCGTCGCCGAATTCGATGCCGCGGATGCCCGGAATGGAGAACACGGCATGTGAGATCAGCGATTCGACGCTGTCGAAGAAGGGTTCGCCCAGGCCGATCGGAACCCCCTGGACTTCGCACGCGATGACCCCGCCCAGCGAGTCTCCGTCCGCCGCAGCAGCAGCGATCAGTTCATCCCAGCGTGTGCTGTCCGCACAACCGCCGACTTCGACCAGCCGGGCCCGGATGTCCATTCCGTCGAGGATCTTCTTGGCCACGACGCCCGCCGCGACGATGGGCAGGGTCAGCCTTCCGGAGAAATGTCCCCCGCCCCGCGGATCGTTGGCCCAGTCCCATTTGACCGCCGCCACATAATCCGCATGACCCGGGCGCGGCATCTCGTCGAAAGCCGCGTAATCCCCGGAACGGGTATTCTCGTTGTGGAAAACAAGGGTGAGGGGCGCGCCGGTCGTGTGTCCCTCATAGACACCGCTGAGGATGTGCGGTTCGTCGGATTCCCGACGCGGAGTCGTGCCCGCCGCCCCGGAGGCGCGGCGCGCGATGTCCTCCGCAAAGTCCGCGGGACCCAGGGCGATTCCCTCGGGGACGCCGTCGATCACCACGCCGATGGCCGGCCCGTGCGATTCGCCGAAAATGCCGACCCGGAATATTCTGCCAAAAGTGTTCATCACCCAAAGATAGCAAACTTGCCGGAGAAATCGTTATCTTTGCAAGACTATGGATGATATGCTCAAAGAGCTGACCGCTCAGGAATACAAGGAAGGCTTCGTGACCGAGGTCGAGCAGGAGTTCGTGCCCAAGGGCCTGAACGAGGACATCATCCGCACCATCTCTCGCCTGAAGGACGAACCGCAGTGGCTGCTGGACTTCCGCCTGGACGCCTTCGCCAAATGGCAGCAGATGACACCCCCGACCTGGGGCCACCTGACCCTGCCGCCCATCGATTTCCAGGATATCATCTACTATGCCGCACCCAAGCGCAATGCGGACCGTCCCAAGGAGATCGATCCGGCGCTGGTCGAGACCTTCGACAAGCTGGGCATCCCCATCGCCGAACGCGAGTACCTGGCCGGGGTGAAGGACAAGCGCGAGGTCGCGGTGGACGCCGTTTTCGATTCGGTGTCCGTCAGCACCACCTTCCGCAAGACCCTCGCCGAGAAAGGCATCATCTTCTGTTCATTCAACGAAGCGGTGCACGAGCACCCGGACCTGGTGCGCAAGTACCTGGCGAGCGTCGTGCCCGTCGGGGACAACTTCTACGCCGCGCTGAACAGCGCCGTGTTCTCCGACGGATCGTTCTGCTACGTTCCCAAGGGCGTCAAATGCCCGATGGAGCTCAGCAGTTACTTCCGGATCAACGCCAGCGGAACCGGCCAGTTCGAGCGGACGCTGATCGTCGCCGACGAGGGGGCGCAGCTCAGCTACATGGAAGGTTGCACCGCCCCGATGCGGGACGAGAACCAGCTGCACGCGGCCGTCGTGGAGATCATCGTCGAGAAGGACGCCGACGTCAAGTACAGCACGGTGCAGAACTGGTATCCCGGCGACGCCCAGGGCCGCGGCGGCATCCTGAACCTGGTGACCAAGCGCGGACTTTGCCGCGGCGCGGGATCGCATCTCAGCTGGACCCAGGTCGAAACCGGATCCGCCATCACCTGGAAATACCCCAGCACGGTCCTGATGGGCGACGACAGTTCGTCGGAATTCTACAGCGTCGCGCTGACCAACAACATGCAGCAGGCGGACACCGGCACCAAGATGATCCACATCGGCCGCCGGACCCGCAGCCGCATCGTCAGCAAGGGCATTTCGGCCGGGCACAGCCAGAACAGCTACCGCGGCCTGGTGCGCATCAACCCCGGTGCGAGCGGGGCGCGGAACTACAGCCAGTGCGACTCGCTGCTGATCGGCAGCCAGTGCGGCGCCCACACCTTCCCGGTGATCCTCGGCGCCAACCCGACCGCCGTCGTCGAGCACGAGGCCACGACTTCGAAGATCAGCGAAGACCAGCTGTTCTACTGCAACCAGCGGGGCATCCCGCCGGAAGAGGCGGTGGGGCTGATCGTCAACGGATATGCGCAGGAAGTGCTGCAGCGCCTGCCGATGGAATTCGCCGTCGAAGCGAGAAAACTGCTGCAGGTTTCCCTGGAGGGATCAATCGGATAAGTTTATGGAGAATTTGTTGGAAATACACGGTTTGCACGCGGGCATCGCGGAGCGGGAGATCCTCAAGGGGATCGACCTGGCCGTCCGGCCCGGGCAGGTGCATGCGATCATGGGGCCGAACGGCGCGGGAAAATCCACGCTGGGCGCGGTGCTGGCCGGACGGCCGGACTACACGGTGACGGCGGGATCCGTCCGCTACCGGGGGAAGGACTTGCTGGCCATGGCCCCCGAAGAGCGGTCATGGGAAGGGCTGTTCCTGAGCTTCCAGTACCCGATCGAGATTCCGGGGGTCAGCCTGACGAACTTCATGAAGGCAGCCCTGTCCGCACGGCGCAAGCATGCGGGCCTGCCGGAGCTGAGCCCGGCGGAGTTCCTCCGGCTCCTGCGCGAGAAGATGGCCTTCGTGCAGATGAAGAGCGATTTCGCCTCGCGAAGCGTCAATGTCGGATTCTCCGGCGGTGAGAAGAAGCGCAACGAGATTTTCCAGATGGCGATGCTGGACCCGACCCTGTCGATCCTGGACGAGACGGACAGCGGACTGGACGTGGACGCCCTGCGCATCGTCGCGGACGGGGTGAACCGCCTGCGCCGCCCGGACAACGCCGCCATCGTCATCACCCACTACAAGCGCCTGCTGGAGTACATCGTCCCGGACGTGGTGCACATCCTCAAGGACGGACGGATCGTGCGGACCGGCGGGCCGGAGCTCGTGGACCTGATCGAAGAAAAAGGATTCTCGGAAATTGATGGATAAGATCTGCATACTGGGACGGGACGCGCTGCCCGGGAGCCTGGCGCTCCGGGGCGGGGAGTCGCTGCGGCTGACCCTGGTCGCACTGCCGGGCGTGAGCTGCGAAGGCGTGCTGACCCTCGACCTGAACGGGCCGGGGTGCCAGGTGGACCTCGCGGGGCTGTACCTGTGCCGGGGCGACGAGAACGTCCGCCTGCAGATCCGCGTGCTGCACCATGCCGGGCTCTGCCATTCGCGGCAGCTGTTCAAGGGCATCGTCGGCGGCACGGCGCGGGCGGATTTCGACGGGCTGATCCGGGTCGATCCCGACGCCCAGAAAACCGAAGCCTACCAGGAGGCCCATACCATCCTCCTCTCGGACCAGGCGCGCATCAGCGCCCGGCCGCAGCTGGAGATCTATGCCGACGACGTCGTCTGCTCGCACGGCGCCACGGCGGGATTCCTGGATCCGGACGAGCAGTTCTACATGCGCTCGCGCGGCATTCCCGAAGCGGAAGCCCGGCGGCTGCAGATGCTGTCCTTCCTGTCCCCCGTGCTGGAGCGGCTGCCGGAGGACCTGCAAAAAGAAATCACGGACGCGCTATGATTACCAGACCCAACTGCAAAATCAACCTCGGGCTCCACATCCTGGGCGAGCGGAGCGACGGGTTCCATGACATCGAAACGCTGTTCTACCCCTGCAGCCTCTTCACCGACGAGCTGGAAATCCAGCCCGCCGAGGAATTCCGGGCACGGATCGGGGCGAACTGGCGCGAGCAGGACGACCTTGCGGTCCGGGCGTACCGCCTGCTGGCCGGCACGTACCACCTGCCTCCGGTGTACATCCGCCTGATCAAGCAGATCCCCGTCGGGGCGGGACTGGGCGGCGGTTCTGCGGACGGCGCCTTCGCGCTGATGATGCTCAACGAACTGTTTTCGCTGGGCCTGGGCATGAAGCAGCTGACGGAATATGCCGCCCGGCTGGGCAGCGACTGCCCCTTCTTCCTGTACAACCAGCCGATGATCGGCAGCGGCCGCGGCGAGATCCTGGAGCCCTTCGACATCGACCTCAGCGCCTACACCATCCGCATCAAGGTGCCCCGCGACATTCGGATCAGCACCGCAGAAGCCTACCGGGGTGTCCGGCCGCACGAGGGGATGCCGCTGCGCGAAGCCCTCGCCTGCCCGGTGGACCAGTGGCGGGAATGCCTGGTCAACGATTTCGAGGAGCGCGTATTCGCCGCGCATCCGCAGCTGGCCGCAGTCAAGCAGCAGCTGTACGACGCGGGGGCCGTGTACGCCGCGATGTCCGGCAGCGGTTCGGCGCTGTACGGAATCTTTCCGAAAGAAAAATAGTTATTCTGCCAGCAGACCTTCCGGCAGTTCCAGCACGAGCGTCCGCGTATCGGGATCGACTTCGCGGACCAGGTCCTCGTGCAGGGGAATCATTTCTTCGCCGTGCACCGTCTGGACATACAGGCAGAGGTTGCCGGGAATGGGGGCCATGTCGTTCACCGTTCCGATCCGGCGGTCCCCGTCGTAAACGGTCCAGCCCGTGAAATCCGCTTCTTCCTCTTCCTCGTCGTCGCCTTCGGTGAGGAGTTCCAGCCCGACCAGTTCCTCGGCATCGCGCAGATCGTGCACATCCGTCAGGCGGGCGATGGCGCGGGTGTTGCCGCGCTGCTGGAGGGATTCAATGAAAAAAGGAACCGGCAATCCATCGATTTCGATGAATACCGGTTCCGTTTTGTCGATGTCCTGGATGTCGATGTCGTACAGCCCGATCAGGATGCCGCCATCGGTTCCGTGAGACTTGAGAATTTTGGCAAGCGCGCGCATTACGCCTCGGCAGGGGCCTCTGCGGCCGGTGCTTCCTCGGCGGGGGCTTCGGCGGCAGCAGCCTCAGCGGCCTCAGCGGCCTGCTTGGCAGCCAGCTCCGCAGCCTTCTTGGCGATCGCCTCGGCGCGGGCCTCGTTGACCTTGGCCTCGGCGGCCTTGGCGGCTTTGCGCTTCTCGACAGCCTCCATCACCAGTCCGGACTTCTTGGCTTCGATCTTGGCGTCCCGCTGAGCTTTCCAATCATTCCACTTCTTGTCGGCCTCGGCCTGGGTGAGGGCACCCTTGGCGACACCGCCGTCGAGGTGATGGCGGAGGAGCACTCCCTCGTAGGACAGGATGCGACGGCAAACCAGGGAAGGTTCGGCACCGACCTTGATCCAAGCGAGAGCCCGCTCGGCGTTGAGGATAATGGTAGCAGGGTTGGTGTTCGGATTGTAGGATCCGAGCTGCTCGATGAAACGACCGTCACGCGGTGAACGTGAGTCCGCCACTACAATGTGGAAGAATGCGAAATTCTTCTTTCCGTGGCGCTGAAGACGAATTTTAACAGCCATTGTGAATCTGTTGTTTTAAAATGAAATAAATACCTAATTGCTCTTGCTCGAAGAGCGGACGGCAAAGTTCGGAAAGTTTTACACTTTTTCCAAATTTATTTTGTGAAAATCAGAAATATCTCTAATTTTGCAGTCCCAATGCGGCAGTGGTGAAATGGTAGACACGCTACTTTGAGGGGGTAGTGGGCGTTGGCCTGTGTGAGTTCGAGTCTCACCTGCCGCACGAAAAAGGCATCCGGAATCCGGATGCCTTTTTTGTTTGCGGGCTATAAGATTAGTATTCGACGGTGATGTTGCGGAACTCGATGGCGCCGCCCTCGCTCTGGAAACCGATATAGCCCCCGCGCACCGCCGTCATGGCCTCATTGACGAGCACACCGTTGACCTTGGCCGTCAGCTGGCCGTCCTTGCAGCGGATTTCCACCTTGTTCCACTGGCCGTCCGGCCGCTCGGGATCTCCCTCGCAGAGCGGAGCCTTGCGGTAGGTCGGTCCATCCACATCTTCCATGGCGATGCGGCTGAAGAAGAATCCGAAGTCGGACTCGCGGATCTGCAGCTGGACACCCGTCGGCCAGACGCGGTCGCCTTCCTGCAGGAAGACATAGATGCCGCCGTCCACCCGCTGGTCCACCCAACGCCACTCCAGACGCAGGGTGCAGTCGCCGAAGACCTTCTCGGTGCGGATGTATCCGTTGGGCTTGCCGCTGACATGCAGCTTGCCGTCGACGACGCTGAACGTGGGTTCCGTGACAGGTTCGGCGTCCGGCACCGGATCCGCCAGGAAATACACCCACCCGTCCAGGTCCTTGCCGTTGAACAGGACTTCCTTATTCCGCCACTCGGGCTCGGGGACCGGAAGAGATGCCCGATCAGGTCGGGCAGGACGTTCTGTCAAATCTTCCGAGGTGCAAAGGTGTCCAAAAAAGCGAAAATATCAAATAATTGCGTAACTTCGCTCGTTATGAACAAATTGAAAATCTACGTCAAGGATGACTTCGGGGGCCTGAACTGGCACCTGCGCTCCTATTCGTCCGTCTATATGGTTTACGATGCCAACGTGGCCGAGCACGTTGCCAAAATCAAGAAGCATGTCAAGTCTTCGCTGCCCCTGGAGATCAGCGAGGCGGCCAAGACCA
>JAFTDE010000016.1 GCA_017454335.1 Bacteroidales bacterium
CCGGAACGAACTTCCTGACCATCACCAAGTACTCCGGCCTGGATCCGGAAATCGGTATCTCCACCCTGACCCCTGGATTTGACAGCGCTTCCTACCCGCGTCCGATCACTGTCACCGCCGGTCTCAGCGTCACTTTCTAATCTGCTTACTGTTATTTGGCAATATGAAAAAGTTAATTTACATCCTCGCCTCTGCTGCAGTGCTCCTGGCAACGGCCAGTGCCTGCAAGACTGACTTCCTCGAGACCAGCAACCCGGGTATCGTGGACAAGGAGTTCGTGTTCTCCAGCCCCTCCAATACGCGTGCTGCGATGAACCGGGTCTATGCCCAGTGGATCAGCGTGGCCGACGGCAACTTCCTCGGCAACGGTCTGTACTATGCGATGAACCTGCCCGGTGGCGACGACAGCCGTCACCCCGAGGGATACGGCAACCAGCTCCAGCGTCACATCCCGGAGTCCTTCTACGAGAACGGCGCTGCGACCAGTTCCTTCAATATCGATGAGTCCAACGCACTCGGCGGATTCTATCAGGGTATCGCCTACGCCAACAACGTCATCGAGGCTATGGAAGGATCCGATGCCTATGAGACCTTCATGGCCGATGGCGCCGAGCCGACCGAACTCAGCCAGATGTACGGCGAGGCCGTCTGCGCCCGTGCCTCCCTGTACACGGTCCTCATCCGTTATCACGGCGATGTCCCGTTCAGCAAGAAGGCTGGCGAGTCCGCCGCTGGTCTGACCCCGCGCGACTCGATCTATGATTTCGTGATCGCCGACCTCGAGCGTGTCATCCCGCACATGTTCCGCAGCGGCTCCGTCCCGGGATACGGCGATGACAAGAACGTCTTCTCCCGCACCTTCGCCGAGGCGATGGCCGGAATCACCTGCCTCGACGCAGCCGGTTACCAGACCCGTCGTCCGGACGTCAACTACGTGGACGGTGAGGGCAAGCCCATCCAGTTCGAGAAACTCGGCACGGACAATGCCAAAGCCGGCAATGCGTTCTACGCCCGCCGCAGCGACTACAAGAAGTACTATGAGAAAGCCGTCACCTTCTTCAAGGCTGTCATCGACAACCCCGGTAACGTCAAGTTCTACGATACGGATCCCCGTTCTGCGACCGCTGCAGGCCAGCAGTATGGCAACCCGTTCCAGTATTTCTTCCAGCAGATGATGGGTGACGAGAGCAACCACGCCTACGCCGATGAGTCCATCTTCGAGTATGCACTGACCTGGAACGTCTCCAACGGCGAGCGTCCGTACTCCAACGGCCGCGTCTCCAACGGCGGCGGTTCCAACGCCTTCCCTTGCAAGGCTTACGGCCAGGGCCGCATCAACCCGGCTTACTACTGGGGTATCTTCGACCCGAAGGATATGCGTCGTGATGTCACTGTCTGCGTCACCGGTCATGACGGTGCCGGACGTGAGATCATCATCCCCTTCACCCCGAACTCCAAGGCCAGCGGCGGCGGTCTGACGAACAACAAGTTCGATGAGGCCCGTCAGGACATTCCGAACGTGCTGAAGCAGCGCCGTTCCGGTATCAACGGTCCGTTCCTCCGCATGTCCGAGGTCTTCCTGGGCTATGCCGAGGCTTGCGCCATGACCGGCAAGGACGGCGAGGCGAAGACCTATCTGGCCCGCATCCGCGAGCGTTCCTTCCCGAAAGGCCAGGCCAACACCGATGCCTTCATCGCCAGCTGCGGCAGCCTGCTGAAGGCCGTCCTGCAGGAGCGTGACTTCGAGTTCTCCGGCGAGGGCGAGCACCGCTGGACCATGATCCGCACCGGCCTTGTCGCTGAGAAGGTCAAGAGGGTCAAGGACCTGCAGAAAGCCATGATTGAGGGCGTCGAGTCCAAGGGCTACTACAAGTTCGAGAACGGCAACGAGTTCCCGGCTTACATCTGGACCAAGAACGTCGATGCGAAGGCCATGTACGGCTATCGCCTGACGACCCAGTGCCCGGACGAGAGCGATCCCGTCCTGTACCCGGGCTGGAGAGGTGAGAACGACGACTGGGAGGCCGCCGGTGCGGCTGCCGGTTGCACGAATATGAAGGCTCTGAAGTATGGCGGCGCAGGCATGGACCAGAAGACCAACCTGGCCATCAAGGGTCTGTTCAAGCACATCGATCCGGACTCCGACGAGGCCAAGGCCCTCGAAGCCGACGGTTACACCAAGGTTGAGTACGGTCTGAACCTCGCGAAGAGCAAGACGGAGTACGTCGACAACTTCTTCAAGGATTACGACTACACCTCCGCTCCGGTTTATCTGCGTGCCTTCAACCACAACCAGCTGAAGACCATGACCGGTGTTACCAACGGATACGGCTTCACCAACGAAGAACTGTAGTTCCTGCACATTCGTAAACCTTATACAGCAAGGATCCCGCGCCGATCAGTCGGCGTGGGATTTTTGTTTCTCCCGGATTCTTCTTAACTTTAAGGGATAATGCGAAAACCAATGACCTTAGATATGAAGCGTATCATTCTTACCTTGACCCTCGCGCTCGCTGTCCTGACGGCCGCTGTGGCGCAAGTGATGCCCGATGCCCCCTTCGGCTGGGCGACCAGCACCTCGCTGACCAGCGGGGACAGCTACGAACTGACCGGCGGCGATCCCGCCCGCACGGTCATTCTCCAGAGCAATGGCCTGGACATGCGCGAAGATATCCTCAAGAGCCTCAAAGACTACGACGTGATCGTGTTTGACGGATCCCGGGGAGACTTCATCGTTTCCAGCCTGATGGTGCTGGACAACCTGCGCAGCAAGACCTTGCTGGGTATCAACAACGCCCGCATCCGGACCCAGTTCCAGGTCACGCCTGAACTGAAGAAACTCCTGGACGACACCGGCGTCAAGGGAATGAGCACCGGCGGTGGCGGCGGCGTACTGTCCAACGGCATCCGTGTGGGCGAAGAGCGGGAGACCCATACCCGCCAGGCCATCATCGACCAGACCGGCGACAGCCGCGAACTGTACCGGAACTCGGGCCTGTTCCAGTTGAGCCGCTGCGAGAATTTCATCATCCGCAACCTGGCCCTCGAGGGCCCCGGCCCCATCGACGTGGGCGGCGCGGACCTGCTGACCGTCTCGAACGGGTCCACGCACATCTGGGTGGACCACTGCAGCTTCACCGACGGCATGGACGGCAATTTCGACATCAATTCCCGCGCCGACTTCATCACGGTCAGCTGGTGCATCTTCCAGTACACCGACAAGGCCTATGACCACTGCCTGACCAACCTGATCGGCAGCAACGACAGCCCCTCCCAGGGTGTGGACAACCTGAATGTCACCTTCGCCTACTGCGTCTGGGGCAACGGATGCCAGGGACGCATGCCCATGGTCCGCCAGGGCAACATCCACCTGCTGAACGACTATTACAACTGCCCGGGCTCCGGGACCTGCGTCAATCCGCGCGCCGGATCGGAGGTGCTGGTCGAAGGCTGCTACTTCGCCAAGGGCGTCAAGAACATCTTCTCCACGAGCGGCGCCAAGGGCTGGGCTTTCAAGAACAATATCTACCGGGAAAAATTCACCCCGGAGGACGGCGGTACGGTCGAGCCTTTCCCGTACAAATACACGACGGTTCCCGCTTCCCGCATCCCCAACCTGACCAAACAGGCCGGCCCGACCCTGAAGCTCTCCGCGCCGGAGTCTTCCGTCAAATTCACCGTGCACCTGCTCGGCGACTCGACGATGGCGGACAAGAACATCGCGAACGGCAATCCCGAGCGCGGCTGGGGCATGGTCTTCGAAAACTTCGTGGATCCGCAGGTACGCGTGATCAACTATGCAAAGAACGGCCGCAGCACCAAGAGCGCCATCGACGAGGGCATTTGGGACCACCTGATGGCCAACCTGCAGGCGGGTGACTATGTCTTCGTCCAGTTCGCCCACAACGACGAGAAGGAGAATTCGCCCGATCGTTATGCCGCTCCCTGGGGCGCCTACCAGGAAAACTTGCGCCGCTTCATCCGCGAGACCCGGGAGAAAGGCGCCACGCCCGTACTGCTGACGCCGGTCGCCCGCCGCGAATTCAACATGGGCCGCTTCAATCCCGACAGCCACGGGGACTATCCCGCGGCGATGCGCGCCGTTGCGGCCGAAACGGGCACGACCCTGATCGACATGACCGAGGCCACGAACGCCTGGATCGCCGAGGCAGGGGACATGGCATCCCGTCCGTACTTCATGTGGATCGATCCCGGCGTCAATCCGGCCTATCCGCAGGGGCGTCAGGACAACACCCATTCCAATCCGCGCGGCGCCCGCCGCAACTGCGACATCGTCTGCGATTCCATCCGGGTCAAGCTGCCCGAGCTGGCCGCCCACCTGGTCCGTTACGACGCCGTCGTGGACCAGCAGGGACGCGGTGACTACCTGACCATCCAGGAAGCGGTCGACGCCATGCCGGATTACCTGACCCGCAAGCAGAACACCATCCTGGTCAAGCCGGGCGTCTACCACGAGCGTGTGACGATCCCTGCCAGCAAGGCGAACCTCAAGATCGTCGGCTGCGGGGCGGAGAACACGGTCCTGAGCTATGACAACTATGCCCTCAAGCTGTACCCGGACACGAAGGACCAGATGGGCACCTTCGGCTCTTCGACCCTGTACATCGACGCCAACGACGTCACCTTCGAGGACATCACCATCGCGAACACCTCCGGGCGCGGTGAGGTCGTGGGCCAGGCGCTGGCGATGACCGTCAACGGCGACCGCGTCTTCTTCCACCGCTGCCGCATCCTGGGCCACCAGGACACCATCTACACGCACGGCCATTACGGATACAACGGCAACGCCTGCCGTTATTACTTCCTGGACTGCTACATCGAGGGCACGACGGACTTCATCTTCGGCCAGGGAACGGGCCTGTTCGAGAACTGCCTGATCCGGTCCAAGAAGAACAGCCACGTCACGGCCGCCTCGACCCTGCAGGGCCAGAAGTACGGATACGTCTTCCGCCACTGCAAGTTCATCGCGGACGAGGGCGTGGACAACGTATCGCTGGGCCGTCCCTGGAAGGACTATGCCCGGGTGGTCTACCTCGAATGCGAACTCGGTGCCCACATCCGTCCCGCCGGCTGGGACAACTGGGGCTCCGCCGCCAAGGAGAAGACCGCCTACTACGCGGAATACAAGAACTTCGGCCCCGGTGCCAAGCCGGAGAGCCGTGTCGCCTGGGCGCACCAGCTGACCGACGAGGAGGCCGCCGAATATACCTTCGAGAAGATCATGGCCGCTCCCGGTGAGTTCGCCGTCTGGAATCCCCTGAACAAATAATCCCCGCACAGCATGAAAATCCTCGCCCTCTTTCTTGCCCTGTCCGTCCTGAGCGGTCCCGCGCACCGCGAGACCCTGGACATCTCCGACAACGGGTGGAACATCACCCTGGACTTCGGCGCCGACTGGGAATACGAAACCCTGCATCTCCCGCCCGTGGATGTCAAGACCCTTCCGGTGAACATTCCGACCGGCGGGTGGTCCCTGCTGGACCATCCCCAGGTGAAGGGTGTGAGCGTTCCCGCCACCGTCGAGGAATACCTCTGGGGCTGGAACGGCGAAACCTTCGGCGTGACCGGCAACTACATCGGCGTGTCGTGGTTCGAGACCCGGGTGGATATTCCCGCGGACTGGGCCGGCCGGCGCGTTTCGATCGATTTCGAGGCCGTCCGCTTCCGGGCCGAGGTCTTCGTCAACCACCGGCTGGCGGGCTATGACCTGGTGAACAGTACGCCGTTCTCCTTCGACATCTCCCCGTACCTGGAATTCGGGCGGGAAAACGTCATCAGCGTCCGCATCACGGACCCCAACGGCAATTTCAACTGGAAGGACTCGCAGGTGTACAGCTGGGGGGACTACCTGACCAACCCGACCCACGGATTCGGCGGCGTGACCGGCAAGGTCCGGCTGACGGCGACCGACGCCACCTATGTGTCCGACATCTTCGTGAAGAACACGCCCGATCCCCGCAGGATCGGGGTCGAGGTCTGCGCCGTCGCGGACCGCACCGGGACAGTGCCGGTCGAACTGACCATCCGGGAAAAGGACGGCGCCGTGGTCTATTCCAAGCGCTATACGGCCAGCCTGCAGGCCGGGGAGAACACCCTGGAGTACGCCCTCAGCGTGCCGAAGGCGAAGCTCTGGAGCATCGAGGAGCCGAATCTCTATGAACTGGAGGCCCGGGTGGCGGACGACGGAGACACCCGCCGCTTCGGCTTCCGCTGGTTCGAGGTCCGGGATGTCGCCGGCGACCGCCAGTTCTACCTGAACGGCAAGCGTATCGTGCTGCGCACATCCATTTCCTGGGGCTTCTGGCCCATGAACGGCATCATGCCCTCCGACGCGCTGGCGCGGCGCCAGATCGAAGCCGCCAAGGCCATGGGGCTGAACTGCCTGAATTTCCACCGCACCATCGGCCAGCGCAACGTGCTGGACTGGGCGGACGAGCTGGGACTGCTGTACTGGGAGGAACCGGGCGGCAACTCATACCGCGCCAACCGCTTCAATGACGGTTCGATGCAGACGGAATTCTACCTGGCCTGGCGCAACGAGAAACTCGCCCGGATGATCCGGCGCGACCGCAGCCATCCGAGCCTGGTCATCTACAACATGCACAACGAGCGCGGCGCGGATCCGCAGCGTCAGGACTACGAAGAGATGGCGATGGGACACCGGCTGGACCCGACCCGCATCCTGGTTTACAACTCCTGCAACGGCAACAACCCCGAAGGCGTGCCAAACGACCACTTCAAGACGCACCTGATGCCCTACGACACCACGTTCCGCAATGTGGGCTGGTGGGACAACCACCATGCCGGCGGTCCCGGCGTGTACCATGACGCGCTGTACGTGGACAAGGACAATTACCTGCGCGGGTCCACCAACCGCGGGGAGATCGTCTACTGGGGCGAGGAGGGCGCGATCGGAACCCCGCCCCGGCTGCAGCTGATCCGCGACGAGATCCTCGCCAGCGGCAAGACGGATACCTGGGAGGCGCGCGACTACCTGGACTGGTACGACGCCTACGACCGTTTCCTGAAGACCCGCGGTTTCGCCCGGGCCTTCCCCAGCGTGGACGCCCTGACGACGGCCATGGGCAATGTCTCCTACTACTACCAGGGCCGCATCATCGAGAACATCCGCATCAACAACACGGTGGACGGATACGCGATCAACGGATGGGAGAGCATGAAACTCGAGAACCATTCCGGCGTCGTGGATGAATTCCGCCATCACAAGGGCGATCCGGGCCTGATCAGCCGCTACAACCAGCCGCTGGTCCTCTCGGTCAAGCTGAATTACAAGGTGCTGCCCGTCGGACGCACGACGCTGGCGGACATCCACATCATCAACGAAGTGAACCTCAAGGGTTCCTATACCCTGGAAGTGACGTACAAGGCCGGCGACGAGGTGATGGAGCGCTTCAGCAGGAAGGTCTGGGTCAGCGGCGGGGTCACCTACGGGGAGTGCCTGGCCTCCGGATTCGAGATCCCGGTCCGCAAGGCCGGATACAGCCGCGTCGAGGCCCGCCTGCTGAA
Source organism: Bacteroidales bacterium (assembly GCA_017454335.1). GTDB lineage: Bacteria > Bacteroidota > Bacteroidia > Bacteroidales > UBA932 > Cryptobacteroides. The sequence continues at coordinate 7,549 of JAFTDE010000016.1, forward strand.
GGGCAGCCAGCTGGTCTGCGAAGGGTCCGACGAAATCTTCGCCGTGGCGCTGGACGCCTCGGGCATTCCCGCACACGGCAGCCTGGCGGACCGGAGCGGCAAGCTGGCCAAGTTCCTGGCCAAGTTTGACATCCACCCGGACAGCTACCGTGCCGGAACCCCGAAGGGCGATTACCTGCTGGTGGGCGATTTCGAGCCGACGCCGTTCGGCAGCAACATGAGCGACATCCTGGAATGGGTGTACAAGGGGCACACGCTGGTGGTCGTGGACAATTCCGTGCGCTGGGCGGAGTTCCTAGCGGACAAGGAAGTCCTCGATTACCGTGACAGCAAAACGGTCGGGACCACCTGGTATGGCGGCAACAATTTCAACCGCGAACACCCCATCTGGAACGGCCTGCCCCAGGATTGCGCCTTCAACTGGGAGTACCAGTGCTTTGCCGCCTACAACCGCCGCCGGATTGGCCTGCGCTGCGAAAACGGCGAGATCCTCGGTGCGGTCGTCGCGGACCACAAGAAGGAAGTTTACGCTACGACCCTGCTGATCCGGGCCGGCCGCGGACAGATCCTGCTGACCACCCTGGACATCCCGGCCTGTCTGGGAGACATGAAGGAATTCGACCGGCCCGAGGACATTGACGGTGCCGACGAATCCATGAAGACTTTTGACCTGAGCGGTGACAACGGCGCCAATGTCGTTGGTCAGCAACTGCTCCTCAATATGCTAAAATACCCGCTGAAATGATAAAAAGACGCTTATTCTTCTTGCTGGCCGCGCTGCTGTGCGTAGCGCAGGCCTTTGCTCAGAACGCGGACCGGGACCATACCCGCAAGGCGCTGAAGTTCTCCACCCCCGCCACCCATTGGGAAGAGGCACTCCCGATCGGCAACGGCCGCATCGGCGCCATGGTGTATGGCGGTACCGCCCTCGAACAGATCCAGCTCAACGAAGAAACCGCCTCGACCGGCAGCCCGTACAGCAATTACAACCCCGAAGCCCGGGAGTACCTGCCGCTGATGCGCCAACTGCTGTTCGAAGGCAAATTCCAGGAAGCCCAGGATCTGGGCGACGCACATTTCATGTCTACGACGGGGCGGGAGCAGACTTACCAGACCCTCGGTTCGCTGAACATCGCCTGGGCCGACCACGACCAGGTGCGCGGCTACTCCCGGGAACTGGATCTCGAGCGCGCCGTCACCACCGTCCGGTACAATGTGGGTGATGTCACCTTCACCGAAGAGGCCTTCGCCTCCTTCACCGACCAGCTGATCATCATCCGGATCACGGCGTCCAAGCCCGGCAGCATCAACTGCGAGCTTTCCTACTCCACGCCCATGCAGGATGTGACGTTCAGCGTCACCCGCGACAAGCTGCTCCGCGAGGAAGGCATGTGCCACGGAAACGGCCCGATGCCCGATGCCATCCGCTACCTCGCCGATACCAAGGCTGTGAACAAGGGCGGAAAAGTGATTGCGGGGGAACAGTCCCTCCGGGTGGAGAAGGCCAATGAGCTGACCCTGTACATTTCCATGGCCACCAATTTCGTGAACTACCGGGACGTTTCCGGCGATCCGTATGCACGGAACAAGGCATACCTGAAGAATGCGAACAAGAATTACGACAAAGCGCTCGCAGCGCACACCGCATACTACAAATCCCAGTATGACCGGGTACAGCTCGACTTGGGAAACCTGGATGACAGCACGGCCAATACCGACAAGCGCCTGCGGGATTTCCATCTCTCGCCGGATCCGGATTTCGTGGCCCTGTACTTCCAGTTCGGCAGGTACCTGCTGATCAGCTGTTCGCAGCCCGGATGCCAGCCGGCCAACCTCCAGGGCATCTGGAACGCCAGCCCGAATCCCAGCTGGAGCTCGAACTACACCACGAACATCAATACGGAGATGAACTACTGGCCGGCGGAGGTCACCAACCTTTCCGAGCTGCACACCCCGCTGATCGACGCCATCAAGGAATGGGCGGAGCACGGGGCCGAAACCGCGGCCAAACAATACGGATGCCGGGGATGGATCCTCCATCACAACTCCGACCTCTGGCGTGCCACGGCCCCCTTCGACTACGCTTACAGCGGCCTCTGGCTGGGCGGCGCCGCCTGGGTGAGCAACCACCTCTGGGAAAGATACCTGTACAGCGGAGACAAGGCCTACCTGGCCGAAGTCTACCCCCTGATGAAGGGTGCCGCCGAGTTCTTCGTGGACTTCCTGGTGGAAGATCCCAACACGGGATACCTGGTCGTAGCGCCCTCCAATTCGCCGGAGAACCGTCCCACCGGACGTGACGCCAGCACCGACGCGGGCATCACGATGGACAACCAGCTGGTAACCGACCTATTCTATAACGTGCACTTTGCTGCGGACGTCCTGGGACTCGACGCCGCGTTCTGCGACACCCTGGACCGGATGCGCGCCCAGCTGCCCCCGATGCAGGTCGGTCGGCACGGACAGTTGCAGGAATGGCTGTACGACTGGGACAATCCGAACGACCATCACCGCCACGTCTCGCACCTCTGGGGCCTGTTCCCGGGCTCCCAGATTTCGCCATACCGCACCCCCGTGCTGTTCGAGGGCGTCCGCAATACGCTGATCCAGCGCGGCGATCCTTCGACCGGCTGGTCCATGGGCTGGAAGGTCTGCCTCTGGGCCCGCATGCTGGACGGAAACCACGCCTACGAGCTGATCAAGAACCAGCTGATGTACCTGGATCCCGCCAACCAGAAGGGCCAGGGCGGCGGCACCTACCCCAACCTCTTTGACGCCCACCCGCCCTTCCAGATCGACGGCAACTTCGGCTGCACCGCCGGCATCGCCGAGATGATGCTGCAGAGCCATGACGGCGCCGTCCACCTGCTGCCCGCCATCCCGGACGCCTGGACCTACGGTTCCGTCAAAGGCCTGCGCGCCCGCGGCGGATTCACCATCGAGAAACTCACTTGGAACGACGGCCATATCAGCTGCGCCGACATCCGCTCCACCATCGGAGGGAACCTGCGCATCCGCTCCTACTGGCCCCTCGAGGGAGAGGGCCTGGTAGAGGTGAAGGACGATACGCCCAATCCCAATCCGCTGTTCCCTGTCCAGCAGGTGCTCCGCCCCCTGGTCAGCGAGAAAGCGCGCCTGGCCGGCACCCGGCTCCGCAAGACCTGGGTCTATGACTGCCCGACCACCGCGGGACAGCTGGTCAGCGTGAAGATCGCGGAGGGCAAGTCCGGATACGATTTCGTGGTGGCAGCCGACGGCAGCGGGGATTTCACCAGTGTCCAGGATGCCATCTACGCCGCTCCGGACCGCAGCGAAGACCGCATCGTCATCTTCATCAAGGACGGTGAATACGAGCAGAAACTCCTCGTTCCCGCCGCCAAGACCAATCTCACCCTGCTCGGCGAAAGCCGCGAGGGGGTACGGCTGGTCTACAACAGCCACAGCGCCACCTATGCGGCGGGATCGAACATGCCCGTCGTCACCCAGGTCCGCGGCGACGGATTCGACGTGAACCGCACCACGGCCGTGCTGACGGTGGTGGGCGAAGGCTTCCTCGCCGAGAACCTGACCATCGAAAACACCGCCAACCGCTCCGGATACATGAGCCAGGCGGTCACCATCTGCGCGGACCGGACCACCTTCCGCCGCTGCAACATCCAGGGATACCAGGATACGGTCTACCTCTGGACCCTGGGCAAACGGACCTGGTTCGACCAGTGCCTGATCATCGGTCGTACCGACTACATCTACGGCGCCGGCATCGGCTATTTCGACGGCTGCGAAATCCGCAGCTGGGGCGGCGGCTGGGTCACCGCGCCGTCCACGCCCCTGCACCAGAAATACGGACTGGTCTTCAACGGCTGCCGCTTCACCTACGACGGCAACAGCCCCAAGCCGGAAGACAATGGGAAACCGTTCAACCTGGGTCGTCCCTGGCACAATTACCCCAAGGTGGCCGTGCTGAACTCCGTGTACGACGACATGCTGGATCCGCTCGGCTGGCCCACCACCTGGGGCATGCCCTATGCCGCGGACAGCGAAGCGCTGGAACTGGTGGAATACAACAACAGCGGCGTCCGCGCCGACATGGCCGGCCGCCAGGGATGGAAATGCATCCGCGCACTGAATGCGGACGAAGCCGCCCGCTACAGCGTCGAAGCCGTCTTCGGCGAACATCCTGCTGCATGGAAATAATATTATCAACCCAATAATTAATAAACAGTTATGTCATTCATCAATCCTGATTTCATGCTGTCCAACGACACAGCCAAGCAACTCTATCATGGCTTTGCCGAGGGCATGCCCATCATCGACTACCATTGCCACCTGGTTCCCCAGCAGATCGCCGAGAACATCCAGTTCCGCGACATCACCCAGCTGTGGCTGGTGGACGGCCACTATGGCGACCATTACAAATGGCGCGCAATGCGCGGCAACGGTGTCAGCGAAGATTACCTGACCGGTGGCAAGTACAGCGCCTGGGAGACCTTCCAGAAGTGGGCCGAGACGGTTCCCTACACGATGCGCAATCCGCTGTATCACTGGACGCACCTGGAACTCAGCCGCGTGTTCGGCATCGACAAGCTCCTGAGCCCCAAGACGGCCCGCGAGATCTTTGAGGAGTGCAACGCCAAGCTCGCCACGCCGGAATTCCGCGGCCAGGCCCTGATCCGCAAGTTCAACGTCGAGGTGGTCTGCACGACGGACGATCCGGCCGACGACCTGCGCTGGCACAAGATGATCGCCGACCATCCGTTCGGCACCAAGGTGATTCCCGCCTGGCGTCCCGACAAGGCGATGGCGATCGAGGATCCCAAGACCTACAAGGAGTACCTGAAGAAGCTGGGCGAAGCCGCCGACATGGAGATCGACTCCTACGCCGACCTGCAGGAAGCCCTGCAGAAGCGCCACGATTTCTTCGCGACGATGGGCTGCAAGCTGTCCGACCACGGCATCGAGAATTTCTATGCCGCCGACTACAAGGAGATCGAGATCGAACTGATCTTCAAGAAAGTCCTGATGGGCATCGCCCCGAACCCGAAGGAACTGGAGAAATTCCGCAGCGCCTTCCTCTTCGACCAGGCCGTCATGGACGCCGAGGCCGGCTGGGCCCAGCAGTTCCACATCGGAGCCATCCGCAACAACAACTCCAGGATGTTCAACCTCGTCGGCCCGGATACCGGATTCGACGCCATCCATGACCTGGAGATCGCCGCGGCCGGCAACAAGTTCTTCGACCGCCTGACCGCTGCCGGCAAACTGGCCAAGACCATCCTCTACTGCCTGAATCCCAAGGACAACGAGGTGATGATGACCATGGCCTACACCTTCAACGACGGAACCGTGCCCGGCAAGATGCAGTTCGGTTCGGGCTGGTGGTTCCTGGATCAGGAAGTCGGCATGCGCCGCCAGATGGACGCCCTCAGCGTCCTGGGCCTGCTCAGCCGCTTCGTCGGCATGCTGACCGACTCCCGCAGCTTCATCTCCTACCCGCGCCACGAATACTTCCGCAGGATCCTCTGCGACGTGCTCGGTACGGATGTCGAGAAGGGCAAGCTGCCGGCCAGCGAGATGGACCAGATCGGCCAGATGGTCAAGGACATCTGCTACAACAACGCCAAGAACTACTTCAACTTCTAGGACGATGGCACTCGAGAACAATCCCTACTACGCCAAGGCGCAGGAATTCATCCGGAACAACGACCTGGCGGCCCTGGAAGACGGCAAGCATGTGCTGGACGGTGACAACCTGTGGCTGAACATCTCGGAGTCTGCGATGAAGACCCGCGAGCAGGCGCTGCTGGAGGTGCACAACCGCTACATCGACATCCAGATCCCCCTGTCCAAGGCGGAGTCTTTCGGTGTCAAGCCGCGCTGCGAATGCCAGGATCCGGTCGATGCGTTCAACGAGGTCAAGGACATCCAGAAGTTCCATGACCGCTACGACCAGGTCGTCACGCTCCAGCCCGGCGAGCAGATCACCTTCGAGCCCGATACGGCTCACGCCCCGCTGATCGGCGAGGGCGTGATCCGTAAGGCGCTCTTCAAGATCAAGGTCGTTTAAGGGCGTTCACCCTCTTCGAAATCCCAGATGCGGGGGTTGCCGTCGGTCCGGTCCAGCGGGAACGCATAGGGCTCGAAGGCCTCCAGGATGGGTTTCGCCACGCGGGTCTGGTCGTCGAAGCAGCCGCGGCCGCGCTGCATCGGCTCCCACCAGAACACGCCGCGGCCGAGGTGATGCGGTGCGGCCATGACGATTTCGTTGACGGCCTGGAACCACTGCTTCTGCCCTTCCGGCGTCTCGGGGAACGGTGCGCGGACACCCTTGCGCTCGAAATACTGGGACGGAACGGAGTAGAATCCGGTCTCGATTACGTAGATGGGCTTGCGGTACTTCTCTATGACATGGTAGAGATTGTCCCGCAGGTCCATCAGCGTACCGTGCGACCAGGGATAGAAGGAGAATCCGATGCAGTCGTAGCGGACCTTGTACTGCTTCATCCTGTCGAAGAAGATCTCGCTCATCTGCAGGTCGCCGCCGAAGTCCAGGTGCAGCATCACCTGGATGGAGGGATCCACGTCCCGGATGGCCTTGATGCCGGCCTTGAGGTAGTCCGTGAATTCCTTCCAGTGGCTCTGGTCACGCTTTTCCTCCCCGTAATAGACGCGGCCTGTCGGCCAGAAGGCACCGTTGCTGATCTCGTTGCCCACCTGGACCAGTTCCGGCTGGACGCCGGCCTCGCGAAGGGTCGTGATGACATGGTGGACATAGTCATAGAAGGCGTCCACGCGCTCTTTGTGGCTCATGTCCTTCATGCTGGAAGGCGTAGGCTGGGTCATCGGATTGGACCAGCCGTCCGCCATCATGAAGTCCAGGGCGAAGTGGATATCGTTTTCCTTGAGTTTCTGCGCCCCCGCCAGTACGTATTCCAGGGTCTGGCCCAGGCGGGAAGGTTCGTTGCAGATCATCAGCCGGCCCCAGTTGTATCCGTGGCTGCGGAAAATCTGCCAGGGACTCATCTGCGTCCCGTCCGTGTCGTACCAGACGCCGCCGCGCCGTTCGGCGCTCAGCACGAACGACAGGTCCTGGCCGAAAGCATAGGGGTTGTCATAGGGTAACTGGTCCTGCGGAAAGCCGGCATTCCGCTTGCACTGGCAGGAGCAGGCCAGCAGCATGGCAAGGAAAATGGCGATTTTTTTCATAGAAAGGCTCATTCGAATGGGTTTGTGCCCAAATATACATTATTTTTTTGTATCTTTGGTCTGACAATCCGTTGGAAACCAACCATGAAACTGTCCGCTCGCATAGCAGGTGCCCTGTTTTTCCTCCTGTCGTTTCTCGAGGTGAATTTCCTCTCCGTCGGGTTTGTCGTCGTCCATCGCATTGTGAAACCCTTTCTGATGCCCTCGCTTGCGTTGTCCGCCCTGCTGTCCCTGCTGCCCGAGCACCGTGGCCGGGAAACGACCCTGCTGGCCATCGGTATGACTTTCCACTTCGCAGGCGATGTCTTCCTGCTGTATGACGGAATGGCTTTCATCTGGTTTGTCTGCGGCCTGGCCGCCTTCCAGATCGGGCACTTCTTCTATCTGGCCGTGCTGTACTCGGGCATGGGCCGGCTGCAAGGATGGAAAGAGATCCTGTGTCTGGTGCTTCCTGTGTTCATCACCCCTTTCGCCGTATCGTTGTTCGATGTGAGCGGGGGCATCCGGATAGCCCTCTCCGTGTACACCATGACCCTGCTGACAGTGACATCGACAGGCGTGCTGTGGCTGCTGCGCGGCCGTAAACAAGGCTGGCGCATTATCATCGGCGGCTTGCTGTTCATGTTCTCCGATGCCTTGATCGGGTTCAATACATTCTCCGGCTTTGACTTCCCGCTGCGTCACGCCCTCGTCCTGGCCACCTATCTTGCCGCCGAGTGGTTCCTGGTCAGCGGCATGGTCTTTTATCGCGTCCATTCTTCAACCCCCCAAGCCCGATGAGATGTCCCGTCTTTCTCCTGCTGGTGCTGTGCTGCGTGGCCTGCACCTCCGCCAGGATTGACCGCAAGGCCCTGGTAACCCGCAACAATCCGCACATCGATTCCCTGGCGCCGCTCCATTCCCTGAACCTGGGGAACGGCTGCTTCACCCTGACGCTCGACGCTACCGGCCTGCAGACCTTTCCGGAATACTGCAAGGACGGCCTTTCGCTCGGCACCTACAGCGAGTGGGGCTGGCATGCCTTTCCCAATACCGAAGGCTACCGCATCGAAGAGACGCTCGAAGACCATCCGCTGCCCGGACATCCGCACGGCATCTACTCCGTCCAGATGGGCTATGCCCAGTCGGCGCGGAGCCAGGAAGCCGCCGCATGGATCCGCGCCAATCCGCACCGCCTGCACCTGGGCAACATCGGCTTTGCCGGGATGCAGCCCGACGAGATCGACCAGGTGGACCAGACGCTGGACATGTGGAACGGCGTGCTCCATTCCAGTTTCTGCTGGAAAGGCCTTCCCGTGAAGGTCGAGACGGTCAGCGGCGACGAAGGGGAGGACCTGCTGGCCGCCCGCATCAAGGCGGAGCGGCCCCTGCCTGTCGTGATCCGCTTCCCCTATCCGAGCGGCGTCCACACCGATGACGGGTCTGACTGGGATGCGGATGAACGGCACAGCACCGAGATCCTCTCGCAGGAGGACGGGCACGCCCTTCTCCTGCGCACCCTGGACGATGTGCAGTACTATGTCTCCGTGAGCTGGAGCGGCCGCGCCACGCTGGACCGGACCGGCCCCAACCGCCTCGAACTCAAGCCGCAGACCGGGAACTGGTCGTTCTGCGTCCGTTTCAGTCCCGACCGGCCGCAGCAGCCCGCACCCGCTTTCGCGGCGGCCGCCGCATCCGCCCGGCGCCTGTGGAACGGATACTGGAAGAGCTCGGGCGTGATCGATTTCTCGCACTGCGCCGACCCGCGCGCCGCCCTGCTGGAACGGCGTGTCGTGCTGTCCCAATACCTCATGCGCGTGCAGGAGGCCCAGCATTTCCCGCCGGCTGAGACCGGCATGACCTACAACTCCTGGCACGGCAAGTTCCACCTGGAAATGGTGATGTGGCACAGTTTCCAGTGGGCGGTCTGGAACCAGCCCGAACTGCTCCGCCGCCAGCTGGCCTGGTACAAGGGAGTCCAGCCCATCGCGTCGGAAATCGCCCGGCGCCAGGGATTCCCGGGCGTGCGCTGGATGAAGATGACGGACCCGTCCGGCACGGAAGCCCCCTCCGACATCGGATCCTACATCATCTGGCAGCAGCCGCATCCCATCTACATGGCCGAACTGATCTACCGGGCCGAGCCTTCGCAGGTATTCCTCGCGGAGTACTACGACATGGTCCAGCAGACGGCGGAATTCATGGCGGGCTTCGTGAACTATGACGCCGGAAAGGACCGCTATGTCATCGAGGGCGCCTGCGCCGCCACCGAGTCTCTCAGTGAAGACTATACCGTCAACCCGTCCTTCGAACTGTCCTACTGGCACTTCGGCCTGAGCGTTGCCCAGCAGTGGCGCGAGCGCATGGGCGAGGAGCGTGTGGCCGCCTGGGACGAGATCCTCCAAAAGTTATCCCCGCTGGCCGCCACGCCGGACGGCATCTACCTGCCGGCCGAGAAGGGCTCCGGCATCCCGGATTTCGAGAACAATACCATGTTGCGCGTGATCGCTCCGCCGGCTCCGGCGGGCGGATACAAGGACGGCCAGCGCGGCCGGACCACTGCACAGGTCGTACCCTTCGACGCGTCCCGCTATAGTCCCGGTGCCACTTCCACGGAGAATCTCCTGGCCTTCGGCATGCTGCCCGCCTGTCCGCTGTTCACCGAAGAGAACATGCAGAAGACCCTGGACCGGGCCAACGAACGCTGGGGTTGGACCCGGGGCAACTGGAGCTGGAACTATCCTTCCTTTGCGATGAACGCCACCCGCCTGCTGCGGCCCGACATCGCCGTGCGCGCCATCACGATGAATGACCGCAGCGACCTGCTGCTGCCCAGCGGCAACAACTACCGCTCCGAGACCCTGCGGATGTACCTGCCGGGCAACGGAGGCCTGCTGCTGGCCGTTGCGATGATGTGCGCGGGCTGGGACGGCTGCGAGGTCGAGAATCCCGGCTTCCCGAAGGATGGAGGCTGGGATGTGCGCTGGGAAGGACTGCAGCCGATGCCTTAGAACACTTCGACGTATCCGCCGCCGCTCTGACGGACATCGGAGACGGCGAAGAATCCGATTTTGGCTCCGATCCAACGCCCGCCGCGGGCCTGGAATCCGGGGCCGAATTCGTTGTACTCCTTTCCGTCCAGGCTGTAGAAGAAATGGCACATGCCGCCCTTCTCCCACTGCACGCGGAAGAACACCGGGGTGAACGCCGCCTGCGGCAGGATGACTTCGGGGGTTTCCTCCAGTTTTTCAGTTCCGCGCTCGGCGTTGGCGCAGCTGCGGCGCCGCAGCACGACCCGGCCGTCCCTGTGCTCCATCTCGATGGTGCTGTAGGACTGGCCCAGCACGATGAGGCCCACCCGCTCACCCGGGTGCCCGGGGTGGAAGACCATCCGCGTATCGAAGGTGAAGGCGTCGTCGCCGACCTTGGTGGACAGCACGTTGGGCGTCTGCCAGAGATTGCTCCATCCTTCCTGCTTTTTGACGCAGTTCAGGCGCAGACTGCCCTCCGTGGGGTTCGGCATGGCCCAGTTGACCTGGGGATTGGCCTGCCACTGCCAGTTCAGCGGGATGTAGGGATGCGTGAAATCCGTCGCCATGCTCGCTGCGGGCACGCCCGTCAGCGGCTGGGATTTCAAGGCAGGACGGCGGTATTCGGTCACCGGTTCGCCGATGCCGTCGAAATTGGTGTCGCGGCCGAAATAGCACCAGTCGTCCGGACCCCACCACATCGGCTGGAGGTGCACGACGCGGCCGTAGACGCCGCGGTCTTCGAAGTGGATGAACCAGTCGTCCCCGGCCGCATCGGTCAGCCAGCCGCCCTGGTGCGGGGCGCGGGTCTGTCCGTTGCCCTGCTGCAGCACCTTGCGGCGCTCGTAGGGGCCGTAGGGGCTGCGCGAACGCATGGCCAGCTGCCAACCGGTCGAGACGCCGCCCGCCGGCGCGAAGATCCAGTACCATCCGTTGCGCTTGTAGAACTTGGGACCTTCGACGGTCGTGTCTCCGTATTTGTCGCCGTTGAAGACGCAGACCTGCTCGCCGATGGCGTGGGTGCAGTCCGCATCGAGTTCGCATACGCTCAGCACGGACTTGAATCCGGCCCGGCTGCCGGCCCAGCCGTGGACCAGGTACACGCGTCCGTCATCGTCCCACAGCGGGCAGGTGTCGATGATGCCCTGGCCGGGAATGACCAGGATGGGATCGCTCCAGGTCCCGCGCGGGTCGCGGGTGTGGATCTGGTAGGCGCCGAAGTCCGGATCACCCCAGAAAATATAGTACATGCCGTCGTGGTAGCGGATGGCGGGGGCCCAGACGCCGTTTCCGTGCTGGACCTGGTTGAAGACTTCTTCGGGAACCTGCCTGCGCAGGCCGGCACCGACGATCTCCCAGTTCACGAGATCCGTGGAATGCAGGATGGGAAGCCCCGGGATCTGGTCGAAAGACGAGGCCGTCATCCAGTACTCGCCGTTCACCGCGATGACATCCGGATCGGAATAATCCGCATTGATGATCGGATTCGTGTAGAGTTCGACACGCTGGCGCGCGATGTGTTTGCGCAGGGCGGGAATGCGGACCCGCAGCGAATCGACGAACATGGTGCAGATGGCCAGCGCCCCGGAGGCCTGGGTGTGGGTGTTGTCCTTGCTGCCGTTGGGGTGCGAGGCGTACTGGCCCGGCTCCAGCCACATGTAGTAGGGCCGGGAGGCCTCGTCGCCCAGCTGCTTGACCCAGTTGTAGGTGGCCGTGTACATGTCGATGCAGACGGTCTTCTTGCGGGCGGCGATCTGCCGGGCGGCTGCGGGGTACTCCTGGACGGTGTTCTCGGCCAGCACGCCGTCGTTGTAGGTGCGGCGGGTGACCGGGGTCAGGATGACCGGGATGCCGCCCTTGACCCGGACCGTATCGATGAAACGGGACAGGTTGTCCTGGTAGCCCTCGAAAGCCCCGGCGAAGCGGTGCTCGCCGGCCTTGGAGTCGTTGTGCCCAAACTGGATGAAGACGTAGTCACCCTTCTTGATGTTGTCCCGGACCTTGGCCCAGATGCCCTCGTGGATGATGCTGGTCGTACTGCGTCCGTTCAGGGCGTAATTGGCGACCCGGACCTCCTTGTCGAAGAAATTCTGCAGCATCGTTCCCCAGCCGCGTTCCGGCGATCCCTTGGTCAGGTCTTTTTCAGCCATTGTGGAATCGCCCAGCAGGTACACCGTAATCGGAGCGGCGTCCTGTTCAGCGGGTTTTGGTGTCTGCGCTGCGCTCCACGCTGCGGCGGAGAGGATGAGCGCAAGGGTGAAAAGCGTTCTTCTCATGATTATTTGTTGATCAGGTAATTGATGAGCTGGGTCATGTTCTGCATGTAGGTCTGGGTCGAGATGACTTCCTCGGGGCGCGGGGCGTCGGAGAATCCGGGATTCTCGCCGGAGACCCCCGGCGGGCGTCCAGGCCAGTAGGGCTTGTCCTTCAGCATGTCGATCAGGCCAGCGATCATCTCGGCGCTGGGGGCGCGTCCGATGGAGGCGACGTTGTACTTTCCGAAGGCCGCCTCGCTGTTGTCGTCGCTCAGCAGCGGCGAACCGACGGTCGCTTCTTCGACGGGAATGGACGTCAGACGCTGATATTCCTCACGCAGGGGACCGATGTTGATGGTCCGCGTGGAGCGGTAGTGGGTGATCAGGTTGTTGCGGTCGTAATCCACCCAGTACTTCCCGTTCCCGCGGTGCAGGTACAGCGGGCGGTTGGTGCCGACTTCGGCGAAGGTCGGGCAGAGGATCTGGCCTTCGCGCAGGGTGACCTGGAAGAAAGCCACTTCCTCCGGGCTGTATTTGATGGTCTCCAGGAATTCGAAGGCGTCCGGAATGCGGGCGAGGAACTTGCTGTCCCCGGTCCAGCGGTAGAACATCATCAGGTTGCCGATCATTTCGGCCGTGGCGGTCGAAGCGTAACCGCGCGGCTCGAAGTCGCGGGCGTGGCCCGGGGAATAAGTCAGGTCCAGCTGGTGCTGCATGGCCCAGCCCGCCTGCGGCTTGCCGCCCTGGAGGACCTGGACGCAGGACATCGCGCGGATGATCGGTTCCAGCAGGCGCTTGTCCCCGAGCAACTTGTAGCAGCGCAGCAGGAAGCGGATGTTGTTGGTGTGGACGCCGTCGTTGATGGTGATGAACGAGCTGTAGTCCGCCTTGCCGTTGCGGATGAAATCGTATTTGAGCGGGTAGCGTTGCGGCCATCCGCCGACCGGATACTGGCTCTCCAGCATGAAGTCGATCGCCTTGTCGATGGCGGGACGGTACATGGGATCCATGTCCTCCATGTACATGCGCAGCAGGAAGTTGGCCGCGTCGATGGTGCCGTCGTCAAAGGTGGCGTTGCCGGCATAGTGCAGGTGCTCCTGGGCGCAGTAGGTGTACCCGGCGGCGACCCGCTCGTACCAGTCCGCCAGCGACGCTTCGCCTGCGAAATCCGCCATGTAGTTCCAGCCCCCGCAGGGCAGCTGGGCCCAGATGATGGCATTGGCGGCCGCCCGCGCAGCCTCGAGATAATAGCTGTCGCCGGTCGCGTGGTACGCGTCCAGAAAGACATCCCCCATGGCGGGCGTACCGCGCTCGATCCACATCATCGTGGGCTTGCACTCCAGTTCGCCCCAGACACGGCTGAAATCGGGCGAGTAGTTCCACAGGTAACTGCCGTTCAAGGAGACTTTTTCGACCATGAAGGTCGTGGCGGCTTTCATGGTTTGCAGGACATCTTTGTCCGTGAGCTTGCGGGCGGCGCCTGCAGGAATGCAGAGGGCGCACAGCAGGGCGATCAGGGGAAGGATACGTTTCATACGGAAGGATTATTGAATGGATAAAGATACAAAAAATCCCGCGGCGGGAAAACCGTCGCGGGATAATTTTACAGAAAGGTGATCCTTACAGGGCCTCGTTGGTGAAGCCGTATCCGTTGGTCACACCGTTCATGGTCTTCAGGTTGTTGTGAGTGAACGGAACCAGGTAGATCGGAGCGGAGGTGTAGTCGAAGTTCTTGAAGAGGTTGTCGACATACTCCGTCTTGCTCTTCGCGAGGTTCAGACCGTACTCAACCTTCTTGTAACCGTCGGCCTCAAGTGCCTTGGCCTCGGCGGAATCCGGATCGATGTGCTTGAACAGACCCTTGATGGCCAGGTTGGTGTTCTGGTTCATGCCTGCGCCGCCGAACTTCAGGTTCTTGAAGTTGGTGCAACCGGCAGCCGTACCGGCGGCCTCCCAGTCGTCGTTCTCACCTCTCCAGCCCGGGTACAGGACGGGATCGCTCTCGTCCGGGCACTGGGTCGTCAGGCGGTATCCGTACAGGGCCTTCGCATCGACGTTCTTGGTCCAGATGTAAGCCGGGAACTCGTTGCCGTTCTCGAACTTGTAGTAGCCCTGGGACTCGACGCCTGCGATCATCGCGGCCTGCAGTTCCTTGACTCTCTTGACCTTCTCGAAGACGAGACCGCTGCGGATCATGGTCCAGCGGTGCTCACCCTCGCCGGCGAACTCGAAGTCACGCTCCTGCAGGACGGCCTTCACGAGGCTGCCGCAGCTGGCGATGAAGGCATCGGTGTTGGCCTGGCCCTTCGGGAAGGAACGCTCGCGCACTTTGGCAAGATATTTCTTGGCCTCGGCATCCTTGCCGGTCTGGGCGCAAGCCTCGGCATAGCCCAGAAGCACTTCGGACATGCGGAGGTACGGACCGTTGATGCCGGAACGGCGCTGCTTCAGCACGTTCGGGATGTCCTGACGGGCCTCGTCGAACTTGTTGTTCGACAGACCGCCGCCGCTGGCCTTGGAGTTCGGAGTGAAGGGGATGATGATTTCCTGGCCGCCGCCGCTGTGACCGGTGACGCTGGCCGTGACATCACGGCGCATATCCTTCGGGTCGAACACGCCCCAGTAGTAAGCCGGGTTGATACGGCCCTGGCCGTAAGCCTTGCAAGGGAAGGCGTTGGAACCGCCGCCGTTGGAGACGCGGCCGTTGGAGTACGGACGCTCGCCGTTGGAGACGTTCCAGGTCAGCGCATACTCGAAGATGGACTCGTCGGCATAGGCGTGGTTGCTCTCGTCACCCATCATCTGGGCGAAGAAGTACTGGAACGGGTTGCCGAACTGCTGGCCTGCAGCGGTCGCAGCACGGGGATCCGTATCGTAGAACTTGACGTTGCCGGGGTTGTCGATGACAGCCTTGAAGAAGGTGACGGCTTTCTCGTAGTACTTCTTGTAGTCGCTGCGGCGGGCGTAGAATGCGTTGCCGGCGGCGGTGTTGGTCGTACCGAGATTCTCGAAGCTCAGCTTGTTGCCGTCACCGTCCACGTAGTTGATGTCCGGACGACGGGTCTGGTAACCGGCTGCGTCGAGGCAGGCGATACCGGCCATCGCCTCGGCGAAGGTGCGGGAGAAGGCGTTCTTGTCCTCACCGTATCCCGGGACGGAGCCGCTGCGGAACATGTGCGGGATGACACGCTCGAGGTCGGCGATCACGAAGTCGTAGATCGAATCGCGGGCGGTCAGACCGGAAGCGGCGACACCGGACTCGATGGCGAAAGGAATGTCACCGAAGTAGCGGATGGCCATGACATACATGGAAGCGCGGGCGCAGACGGCCTCGCCGTACAGCTGGCTGAGCTCGGTAGGCTCGGCACCCGGGGCCATGTATTCCTTGTATGCCTCGGATCCTTCCATGGCGTTGATCACGTTGTTCGCATAGGCGATTGCGGTATAATAGGATCCGGGGCCGCCCATCTGGTCGATATTGTAGGCACCGGCGCCGGCTCCGTTCTCGTAGAAGGACTCGGGAACGTGACGCTGGAGCTGGTTGCCGTATCCCTCCGGGTGACGGCTGTCGTCGCCGCCGGGCAGGTTCAGGGCATAGTACAGACCGTTGCCGAGGAAACTGCCGTCGGCCACGCTGATCCACTGGGCATAGACCCGGTTCATGGCAGCCTTGGTGTTGTTGACGCTGGAGAACACGAACTCCTTGTCCACGATACCCGGGTTACTGGTCTCGAGGAAGTCAGTCTTGCAGGCACTGGCCGTTGCCAGGAGCACTGCAGCAGAGGCGAGGATGTAAATTAACTTTTTCATATTGCTAAATAAGCTTTTACATTAGAAAGTGACGCTGAGACCGGCGGTGACAGTGATCGGACGCGGGTAGGAAGCGCTGTCAAATCCAGGGGTCAGGGTGGAGATACCGATTTCCGGATCCAGGCCGGAGTACTTGGTGATGGTCAGGAAGTTCGTTCCGG